>NZ_CP115841.1:721666-1443333 GCF_013318015.2 Agrobacterium tumefaciens
CGCGCGCTTGGGAAATCCATTGCCGAAAACGGCATTCGCCTGGTCTATGGCGGTGGCACCAAGGGCATCATGGGCGCGGTCGCCAGCGGCGTTCTTTCCAACGGCGGCGAAGTAACGGGTATCATACCGGAATTTCTGGTCGATATGGAGGCTACACGCCATTCTCTCGGACAATTGAACGAGCTTATCGTCACCAAGGACATGCATGAGCGCAAACATATGATGTTTGAGCGCTCGGATGCTTTCGTAACGCTGCCGGGGGGCGTCGGCACGCTGGAAGAGATCGTCGAAATCATGACCTGGGCGCAGCTCGGTCGTCACGCCAAGCCGATTGTCTTCGCCAATATCAACGGCTTCTGGAACCCGATGCTGGAACTTGTGCAGCATATGCGCGATCAGGGTTTCATCCATCGCGCCCATCTTCTGAACCCGCTGGTCATCGATGAGGTCAAGGACATCGTGCCCGCCATCATCGACCGGGCGCTTGCGCAGCAGAACCCGGAAGGCGACCCCTCGGTAATCTCCCGTCTCTAGGCATCGAATAAATGTTAACGGGCCGCCACGCGGTTCGTTACAATTTTAAGTGTATATTAATAGAGATTTGACTGCGGCATCGCCCTGCCCGCTGTTTTCATGGCTCCGCGCCCGATCCTGTGCCAGCGTCTACAAGGCGTAGGCTGAGCGCGGAATTTGATTTTCGCCGCCATGATAGCGGGGCTCATTGGGGAATGATTGCTTTTTTGGTGCGGCTGAAAAGCCGGACGCATTTTATTATTCAGAGAAGTCCGTTTCAGGGCAGGGATGCGATCCTCGGTTCCGCTGCCCGCCGCCGGGTGGACGCGAAAAAGCGACTCGGAATATTGATCGCCGTCTTTGCCGTTATCTATGGCGTCGTTGCAGCACGGCTTGTCCAATACGGCCTTGCCGAACCCATCGCGACCGCATGGATCAATACCGGCGCTACAGCAGTCGCCTCCCGTCCCGATATCCTCGACCGCAACGGCACGCTGCTCGCGACCGATCTCAACATGGTGTCGCTTTATGCGGATCCGCGCCGGGTCGTGGACGCGGATGAGGTTGTCGAGAAGCTCGCAACCGTCATCCCCAATCTCGACTGGCGCGAGACGCACCGCAGATTGCGCTCGGACACCGGCTTTCAATGGCTGCGGCGCCAGCTGACGCCGCGCCAGCAGGCCGATATTCTCAACCTCGGCATCCCCGGCATCGGTTTCCGGCCGGAGAAACGGCGCTTTTATCCGGGTGGCCCCGCAGCCTCGCATATCATCGGCCACGTCAATGTCGACAATCAGGGCCTTGCGGGTATGGAACGTTATCTCGACCAGCAGGGCCTGGCCGACTTGCGCGCGACCGGCCTTGCCAGCGGTGCACCGCTGGAGCCGGTGAGGTTGTCGATCGATCTGCGGGTGCAGAACATCGTGCGTGAGGTCGTACTGAAGGCGAAAACCGCCTATCAGGCGGAGGCTGCCGGTTCAGTGATACTGGATGTGGAGACGGGCGAGGTGCTGGCCATGGCGTCGGTGCCGGATTACGACCCGAACGAGCCTTCCCGCACCCTTGCCGATGGCAGCATCGACAGGGAGTATGAAAAGGGCTGGTTCAACCGCATGAGCAATGCGACCTTCGAGATGGGATCCACCTTCAAGAGCTTCACACTTGCCATGGGACTGGATGCAGGTGCCATAACGCTCAACTCGGTGGTTGACGCGTCGCGGCCCATCCGCATGGGTGGCTTCACCATCAAGGATTTCAAGGGCCGGAACCGCCCGCTGTCGATCCCGGAAGTGTTTCAATATTCATCGAATATCGGCACGGCGGCTGTTGCCGACAAGGTCGGGGTCGAAGGCCACCAGCAGTTCCTGACGAAACTGGGACTTCTCTCCAGAATGGATACGGAAATGCCTGGCGTTGCCACGCCAACCCAGCCGAGAACATGGAAGAAGATCAATTCCGTCACAATTTCCTTCGGCCATGGCGTTGCCACTACGCCTTTGCAGACGGCGGTGGCAGCAGCTGCGCTTATCAACGGCGGCAGCCTTATTTCGCCGACCTTCCTGCCGCGTTCCCGAGAGGATGCGGCAGTGCTTTCCCGCACCGTCATCAACGGAAAGACGAGCGCCGATATGCGTTACCTTTTCAACTGGAACGGCATCAAAGGGTCGGGCAGGGGTGCGCAGGTGGAAGGATTTCACGTTGGCGGCAAGACAGGAACCGCCGACAAGGTCATCAATGGCCGTTATGCCAAGGATATCAATTTCAACGCCTTCGTTGCCGGTTTTCCGATGCACAAGCCGAAATATGTCGTGCTGACGATGATCGACGCCCCCAGGACCGGCGTGAACGGAGGACGCACGGCTGCCTCGACGGCCGCACCCATGACCCGTGAAATCATCACCCAGACGGCTGGACTTCTCGGCGTAAAGCCGCGCTTCGGTTATGACGCGACACCGCAATTGCTGGTCGATTATTGAAGTCCCGCATTCCCGTTACAGATACGGGAATGTGGAGAGCTGGCATGACGCGGAAGGTTATCGCTTCAGCCGCATCAGGCTCGATGCGGTATAGATCGCCAGCGCCACCCAGATCATTGCAAAGGCCGCCATCCGCACCATGTCGAACGGTTCCTTGAAGATGAAGATGGCGATGAGGAAGATCATCGTCGGAGCGATATATTGCATGATGCCGATGGTCGACAGCCGCAGAAGCTTTGCACCATTGCCGTAAAGAATAAGCGGAACGGCGGTGACGATGCCGCTGGCCGCAAGCAGCCAGGTGTCGGTCGCATTGCCGGCCATGAAATGCGCCTGTCCGCTAATGGCAAGCCAGGCCAGCACCAGCACGGCCGGAACGGAAAGAAGCATGACTTCAAGCAGGAAGCCCTGTGTGGCGCCGATTGGCAGCGTCTTGCGGAAGAAGGCGTAAAAACCCCAGGACACGGTGAGCGCAATGGACACCCATGGCAGGCTGCCCGCATGCCAGGTGAGGATCGCAACGGCCAGCCCCACGAGGCCGATGGCGGCGATCTGCGCCGGATAAAGCTTTTCCTTGAGCAGTACCGCGCCGAGGAAGATGCTGAACAGCGGATTGATAAAATAGCCGAGCGCGGCATCGAGTGCGCGGCCCGCGCCGATCGCCCAGATATAGATGCCCCAGTTGATGCTGATGAGCGCAGCCGTGAGGCTTGCCATGGCGAGCATTTTAGGGGTTTTCAGCGCAGTGCGGATTTCCGCCGTGCGACCGAGAGCGATAAGGACGGCGGCGCCGATCGGCACCGACCAGATGACGCGGTGCACAATGACCTCTATCGGCGAAATATGCGCAACCGCCTTCATGTAGATGGGAAGGAATCCCCACAGCAGATATGCGGAGAGCGCGAAAGCAAAACCGCGTGCGCTATCGCCGCCCTCTTGGGCCGGAAGCGTTTTATCGAGTGCCATGGGAGTACCGCCAATTATTAGGGATGGCCCTTCATAACGGATCGGCGTAGCGCGGGCCAATTCATTTCCGTGAAGCGTCCATGAGAAAAACTGCATGAATAAAAGGCGATTTGCTCTTGAAACAGGCGACTTTGCGACCAAACGGATGATCCACGCACAAAAATCTGCGTGAATCGTTATCTCATCAGGCCGCTTCAAGCATCTGAAAGGCCTGCCTATTCCCCCCCGAAACGATCGGTTGCGCGGATCAGCTGGTCAAGAATACCGGGTTCGCTCAGCGCATGCCCGGCTGCCTCGACAATATGGAAATCCGCCTTCGGCCAGGCCTTGGCAAGCTGCCAGGCATATTTCAGCGGGCAGGGCATATCGTAACGCCCGTGCACGATGACGCCCGGAATATTGCGAAGCTTGCCGGCATCGCGCAGCAATTGCCCTTCCTCCAGCCAGCCGCCATTGACGAAGAAGTGGTTCTCGATGCGTGCGAAGGCGATGGCGTATTTATCCTCGCCGAAATCCTCGACGCGCGCCGGATCGGTAACAAGGGCGATGGTTGCGCCTTCCCACTGGCTCCATGCTCGCGCGCATTCGAGCTTCTTGGCTTCGTCCGTACCGGTGAGATAGCGATTATAGGCCTGCATCATCTCGCCGCGCTCGGCTTCAGGAATTGGCGCTATGAAGTTTTCCCAGCGATCGGGATACATTTCAGAAACGCCGAACTGGTAATACCAGTCCAGTTCCGGCCTGGTGACCGTGTAGATGCCGCGCAGCACCAGTTCGCTCACGCGTTCGGGATGAGTCTCGGCATAGGCGAGCGCCAGCGTCGAGCCCCAGGAGCCGCCGAAAACCAGCCATTTTTCAAAGCCGCACAGCGCACGGAGCCTTTCAATGTCGGCAACCAGATGCCAGGTGGTGTTGGCTTCCAGTTCCGCATGCGGCGTGGAGCGACCGCAGCCGCGCTGATCGAACAGGATGACGTCGTAAAGTGCCGGGTCGAAAACGCGGCGATGCGTGGGGTTTACCCCGCCGCCCGGACCGCCATGCAGGAAAACCGCCGGTTTCGCACCGCGTGTACCAACCCGCTCCCAATAGATCGTGTGCCCATCGCCGACATCGAGCATGCCGCTCTCGAAGGGTTCGATCTCGGGGTAAAAGCTGCGCAATTCTTCGGTCATGTCTTACTTTCCTTCGGGTGGCCATTCGGCCGTGTCACGATCCGGGTGTTGCCGGTTGTTGACCGGTAGCCGGTTTTCATCCGGCGCAGCTTCCGGCTCGACCGGCAAGCCGTCAAGGTCACCGAACCAATGCATTTTGCTGTCGAGATTTGATTGCGCCTCGGGCTTTATCAGCTCCGGCTCGTCCAGCGAACCAAGCGTGATGTTGATGAAATCGGCATCCGGCATGTCATAGAAAAGCGGCGTGCCGCACCGTCCGCAAAAACCGCGCCGCACGTGATCGGACGACTGGAACCACGAAGCCTCGCCACGGGTCATTTCAAACTTCGCGCGGGTACTTGCTGCAAGCGGCATGAAATAGTTGCCCGATGCCTTCTGGCACATGCGGCAATGACACAGATGCGGATAGCGTAACCCGCCATCGATCCGGTAACGCACGGCGCCACACTGGCATCCGCCGCTGAAGCTTTCTGAACCGTTCATGCGCGGTCGTCTTCCGGCGGCCAGAGCTTGGTGTCGTGGTCCGGGTGTTGGAAGGAGGTGATATCAGTCTCATCGACGCTCTGCTCGATTGCAGGTTTTGAAAACAGCTGCTCGATCCAGGGCATGCGCTTGTGGATATTGACCTGCACCTGCGGTTCGATCCGCTCCGGATGATCGAAAGCGCCGATCGCGATCTCTACGCCGCCAGGATAATGGTAGGTCAGCGGCGTGCCGCATTTGTTGCAGAAGCCGCGATGGATTTTCGCAGATGAACGGAAGAGGGAAGGCTGGCCGCGCGTCCATGTCAGATGCGCCTGATCAGCGGTGACGAGTGCACCGAAGAAATTGCCGAAATGCTTCTGGCACATGCGGCAATGGCAAATGGAGGGGCGACCGATCTTGCCCGCATGAAACCGCACGGCGCCGCACTGGCAGCCGCCGGAAAAGCCTGTTTCGCTCATCGTTTACTCTCCGGGGGCCAGCTCTCGGTGTCATGGTCGGGGTGCTGGTAGGAAACGAGGTTGGTCAGATAGTCGACCGAGGTCAGATCGTCTTCCGTTGGGACGGCGGGTAGCGTGTGGATGCTGTCGACGAAATCGATTTTGCGTTCCACGCCCCACTGAATGGTGGGCGGCAAGGCGGCGGGATCGTCGAAAGCACCGGCCGCAACCGCCATGCCATCCGGCGCCTCATAGGTCAGCGGCGTGCCGCATTCGGGGCAGAAGCCGCGCTTGACGACGCTGGATGACTGGAAGCGCTTGGGTTCGCCACGCGTCCATTCGAATTCGACCTCACGCACCGAAACCAGCGGCGCATAATAGGCCCCGAAAGCCTTCTGGCACATGCGGCAATGACAGATGGAACTGTCCTTGAGATCGCCGGTCGCGCGGAACCGGATCGCGCCGCACTGGCATCCGCCGGTGTAGGTGGTCATGGTTGGCTCTCCTTTACCGTTCGGATAATGTGGAGACAGACATTGTCCATGTCTTTCACAACATCTTCGTTCCAGAGCCGCAGAACCCGCCAGCCACACTGCTCGAGCGTCTCCGTTCGTTGCCGATCATAGTCTGCCGCAGCATCTTCCGCATGCTAAAACCCGTCTAACTCGACAATGATCTTATGCGACGGGCAGGCGAAATCAACGATGTATCCTGCGACAGGCAGCTGGCGTCTGAAAGACAGGCCTGCAAGACGATGGGCACGGACGGCGTTCCAGAACTTGAGTTCGGCGCCTGTCATGGCCTTGCGCATCTGCCGAGCATGTTCCCGATGTCGGGGCCTGACCTTGGCATGGGGCATTGGGATGCTCGCGACTTGAACGGTTGCCGCGCGATTGTAGCATGGTGTGGACGAAATCAAGGGCCTGTCGTGGGGCATCACCCCCTCTGCCCTGCCGGGCATCTCCCCCTCAAGGGGGGAGATCGACAAGCGGCTAGCACGCTGCCTATGGGATGCGCGGGGACTTATCGCACTAGCGCGCGGCATCTGATCTCCCCCCTTGAGGGGGAGATGCCCGGCAGGGCAGAGGGGGTAAGTCCCAAGCCGCAGCAGCAAATTACCGCTTCAACTCCCAGGTCGTTGTCCGTTCCCCGGTTTCCTTATCCTTGCCATCCTTCAACTGAATGCCCTTCTCGGAAAGCTCGTCGCGCAAACGATCCGCCTCTGCAAAGTTTTTCGCCTTCAGCATTTCCAGACGCAGTTGCACTAGGGCATCGACTGCCGAAACGATAGCCTCGTCCACTTCCGCTTTCTTCGGCAATACGCCGAGCAGGGCGGCGCTGGCCGCAAAGGCGGGCAGGCGGCGGGCAGGATCGGTATTGGCGGCATGTGCCAGCGCGTGAAGCGCCTGCACGGCGGCAACCGTGTTCAGGTCGTCGGCAAGCGCATCGAGCACGGTTTCATCCGGTGCCGCGTCGGAGGCTTCGGCCGCCGGCCACTTGGCGAGAAGACGTTCGGCCTCTTCGAGACGCTTCACCGAAAAATCGATTGGCTCGCGGTAATGCGTCATCAGCATGGCAAGGCGAAGAACCTCGCCCGGCCATTGGCGACCGCCAAATTTTTCGGTGTGCAGCAATTCATAGATGGTCACGAAGTTGCCCTCGGACTTTGACATCTTGCGGCCTTCTACCTGCACGAAGCCGTTATGCATCCACACATTGGCCATCACCTGCGTGCCGTGGGCGCAGCGGGATTGCGCGATTTCGTTCTCGTGATGCGGGAAGATGAGATCGAGCCCGCCGCCGTGAATGTCGAACACTTCGCCGAGGTAGCGACCGGCCATGGCCGAGCATTCGATGTGCCAGCCCGGACGGCCGCGGCCCCAGGGGCTTTCCCAGCCGGGCTCATTATCAGAGGAAAGTTTCCACAGCACGAAATCGCCGGGGGTCTTCTTGTGTGCTTCCACCGCCACGCGCGCGCCCGCCTGCTGTTCGTCCAGCGGGCGTTTGGACAACTGGCCGTAATCCGCCATCGAGCGGGTGTCGAACAGCACTTCGCCGCCCGCCGCATAGGCATGGCCGCGTGCGATCAGCTTCTCGATGATGTCGATCATCTCGGCGATGTAGTCGGTGGCGCGCGGTTCAACGGTCGGCTGCAGGCAGCCGAGTGCTGCCACATCCTCATGGAACTGGTCGGCGGTCTTTTTCGTCACCGCGTGGATGGCGTCATTCAGCGGCAGATGCGGATAGTCGCGCAGCGCCCTTGCGTTGATCTTGTCGTCGAGATCGGTGATGTTGCGGGCGTAGGTCACATGGCTTTCGCCATAGACGTGGCGCAGCAGCCGGTAAAGAACATCGAAAACGATGACCGGGCGCGCATTGCCGATATGGGCGAAATCGTAAACCGTTGGTCCGCAGACATACATGCGCACGTTGTCGGCGTCGATCGGCGCAAATTCCGTCTTTTCGCGTGTCAGGGTGTTGTGGAGTTTCAGGCGCAAGGACATGCGGGCGTTCCCTAAAGGCAGTCAATTGTCCTGGCCGGACCGTTTGTCTGTTGGACCTTGCGGGGAGACGAAAACGATCTGGCCGGTGGTGAACCAGCAAAAATTATTCAGCAGCAGGTGCAGATCGTTGTTTTCATGCCTTGCCTTATGGCGTGCCGGTGTTTCGCGGTCAAGCGTTTCTCGCAGGCGCCAGAAGCACCTTAAGAGACCGCCTTGACCAAAAGCCTATTCCGGCTGGCGGTAATCCAGGAATTTGCCTTCACGCACCACGAAGAGCTTGCCGGTTTCGGTAAGCTCAGGCGAGGCGAGTTGAACAATGGCGGCGGCAACTTCAGAAGGGTGCGGCACGTCTGCGGGGTCTTCGCCGGGCATGGCCTGGGCGCGCATGGCGGTGCGTGTCGCGCCGGGATTGATGCTGTTGATGCGCAGTGCGGTTTTATCGGTTTCCGCAGCCCAGGTCCGGGCAAGTGCCTCAACGGCGGCCTTGGAGGTGGAATAGACGCCCCAGAAGGGACGACAGCTATGGGCAGCACCCGAAGACAGGATCAACGCGCGCCCGGCATCCGATCGCAGGAGCAACGGTTCGACCGAGCGGATCAGCCGCCATGTAGCTGTGACATTGATGGTCATGACCCTTTCGAAGACTTTCGCCTCGATATGGCCGACCGGCGAGATGACGCCGAGAACGCCGGCATTCGCGACCAGAATATCGAGCTTGCCCCAGCGCTCGAAGATATTGGCGCCCAGCGCATCGATGGCGTTCATGTCGGCGAGATCGAAGGGAACCAGCGTCGCGGTGCCGCCGACGGCCTTGATGGCGTCGTCCAGATCCTCGAGGCCGCCGACCGTGCGGGCGCAGGCAATGACATGCGCACCGGCCTTGGCAAGTTCCAGCGCCGTGAAATAGCCGATACCGCGCGACGCGCCGGTGACAAGCGCGATCCTGCCCTTGAGATTGATGGTCATTTTGCCCCCTCCGAAATTCATTCCGCTTGTTTTATGAAGCCCCTGACGCCAACCGCAAGCGATCAAAACGCCGAAGCGGGCACTGTTTCAATCGCCCGCCACAAAAAAGCGACCACCGGAAGCCGGTGGCCGCTTGTTATTTCGAGATTATCAGCCGTTGCTGGCCAGCACGGAAATCTTGCTGCCCATCGCCTCGCCGTTCTGGTCGAGAAGGCGCGTAGGGTAGTCGCCGGTAAAATAATGGTCCGTGAATTGCGGACGCGCATTGTTGCGGTTTTCGCCACCGACGGCGCGGTAAAGACCGTCGATCGACAGGAAGGCAAGCGAATCGGCGCCAATGAATTTCGCCATGGCGTCGACATCGGCATATTGGTTGGCGAGCAGCTTGTCGGCATCAGGCGTGTCGATGCCGTAGAAATCCGGATGGAAAATCATCGGGCTGGCAACGCGGATATGCACTTCTTTCGCGCCAGCTTCGCGGATCATCTGCACGATCTTCAATGAAGTCGTGCCGCGCACGATCGAATCATCCACCAGCACCACGCGCTTGCCTTCAATCATCGCCCGGTTGGCGGAATGCTTGAGCTTGACGCCAAAAGCGCGAATCTGCTGCGTCGGCTCGATGAAGGTACGGCCGACATAGTGGTTGCGGATGATTCCATATTCGAACGGAATACCGCTTTCCTGCGCAAAACCGAGCGCTGCCGGCGTGCCGCCATCGGGAACCGGAACGACAACGTCAGCTTCCAGCGGCGCTTCCTTGGCAAGGTTCATGCCCATGTTCTTGCGCGTCGTATAGACGTTGCGGCCGCCGACGACGGAATCGGGGCGGGCGAAATAGACATATTCGAACAGGCAGAGACGCTCCGGCTGCGGCTTCGAAGGCTTGCGCGCATCGATGGTGATCGAACCATCAGGCTGAATTTCGCAGATGATGACTTCGCCGTTTTCGACGTCACGCACGAATTTCGCGCCGATGATATCGAGAGCGCAGGTCTCCGAGCAGAAGATCGGCTTGCCGTCCAGCTCACCCATGACGAGTGGGCGGATGCCGATCGGGTCGCGGGCTGCGATCAGCTTGGTGCGGGTCATCGCCAGCATCGAATAGCCGCCTTCCATCTGGCGGATGGCGTCGATGAAACGGTCGGCAGTGGAGCTGTGACGCGAACGGGCGATGAGGTGCAGCACGACTTCGGTATCCGATGTCGACTGACAGATGGCGCCGGTGGCGATGATCTGTCGGCGAAGCGTCAGGCCATTGGTGAAATTGCCGTTATGGGCAATCGAAATGCCGCCTTCTTCCAGCTCGGCAAACAGTGGCTGCACGTTGCGCATCGCCACTTCGCCTGTCGTGGAGTAGCGGGTATGGCCAATCGCGATGGAGCCGGGCAGGCGGGCAAGAGTTGCCGGATCGGTATAATGATCGCCGACGAGGCCCATATGGCGTTCCTGATGGAAGCGCTTGCCATCGAACGAGACGATGCCTGCTGCCTCCTGGCCGCGATGCTGAAGCGCATGCAGGCCGAGTGCAGTCAGGGCGGAGGCATCGGCGTGGCCGAGAATGCCGAACACGCCGCACTCTTCGTGCAGCGTGTCGCCGTCGATCTCTTCATTGAAAGTGGAATGCGAAAGCGGCTCAATCATCCGGCTTGCCCTTGCTCTCTACCGAGAAAAACGAAAGACCTCTCCGGTGAGCTTGTCTCCCGGTCGGCCAGTCTGTGTCGTGCTTGATATTTAGCACAAATAGCGCGCCTTGCATGCATTGCAAGGCGCGACACTGTGTCAATTATTCGTTGCCGGCGGATTTGTCGCCGGTACATCTTCCGCAGGCGTCTGCGCGGCTGCCGGTTCCTGCGGTTTTCCGAGGATACGGGCGCGGATCTGCGGCTCTATATCGTCAGGCAGAACCGCTTCCAGCTTGCCCACCAGCCCGTCGAGGAAAGGCTTGGACTTGGCCTGGGTTACCCATTGCGGCTGCGTCTTCACATCCACCAGCCAGTTCCAGAAGGCAACCGCGACGACCAGCAAGAGAATGCCGCGCGCTGCGCCGAACAGGAAACCCAGCGTGCGATCCAGCGCACCGATGCGGCTGTCGATGATGAAATCGGCAATGCGCGAGGTGATGAAGGAAATGACGACAAGGGAAATGAGGAAGACGACGCCTGCCGAACCGGCGATGGCGATCTTGTCGTCATCGGTATAGTTGCGTGCATAGGGCAGCAGGATCGGGAAAAGATAATAGGCGGCGGCGACCGAACCGGCCCAGCTCGCGATGGACAGAATCTCGCGGGAAAAACCGCGCACCATCGCGAGAATGGCGGAGAAAAGAACAACGGCGATGACGATGCCGTCGAAAATTGTAATGGGCATATACCAACTCCGGAGGTGCGACGCCCTGTCAGGCGCTGCCTTGCCAATTGTGCGATCCTCTTACACCACTGTTTCCCTTGGCGAAAGGATCAATCTTAGTCGTCCTCAACCTGTTTGAACCGGTTGCCGGAACCGGCGATGCGCGCCACGAGGTCCGGCAGGCTTTCTATTTCCGTCCAGCGCCCCTTGCCCGCTTTCGGCAATTCAGCCGAAGCAGACGGCAGAAGTGCGGCGGAGAAACCGAGTTTTTCAGCTTCTTTCAAACGCTGGCCCGTATGCGAGACGGGCCGTACCGCGCCCGACAGGCTGATCTCGCCGAAATAGACGCAATCGGCAGGCAGGGCAAGACCGGCAAGCGAGGAAACCAGCGCAGAAGCTATCGCCATATCCGCAGCCGGTTCGGAAATGCGGTATCCGCCGGCTACGTTCAGATAAACGTCGTGCTGACCGAGCTTCACGCCGCAATGGGCTTCCAGAACGGCAAGGATCATGGCGAGCCGCGAACTGTCCCAGCCGACCACGGCGCGGCGCGGCGTGCCGAGCGAGGTGGCCGCGACCAGCGCCTGCACCTCGACCAGAATGGGACGGGTGCCCTCCATGCCGGCAAAGACTGCGGCACCGGGAGATTTCTCATTGCGCTCGCCAAGGAACAGTTCGGACGGGTTGGAGACCTCGCGCAATCCGCGATCGGACATTTCAAACACGCCGATCTCGTCCGTCGGCCCGAAGCGGTTCTTGACGGTGCGCAGAATGCGGTAATGGTGGCCGCGGTCACCTTCGAAATAAAGCACGGCGTCGACCATGTGCTCCACCACGCGCGGACCGGCGATCTGGCCTTCCTTGGTCACATGGCCCACCAGAACCATGGTCGCGCCCGTCTGCTTGGCGTAACGGATCATCGCCTGCACGCCGGTGCGCACCTGCGTTACCGTGCCGGGAGCGGAATCGGCCGTGTCGCTCCATAGCGTCTGGATGGAATCGATGATGACGAGATCGGGGCGTTTGCCCTCGGAAATCGTCGCCAGAATATCCTCGACATTGGTTTCTGCCGCCAGCAGCACGTCGGTTTCCGCCGCACCCAGCCGCTGGGCGCGCAGACGCACCTGCGCCACCGCTTCTTCGCCAGAAACATAGATGACGCGATGTCCGCGCCGCGAAAGGGCAGCTGCCGCCTGCATCAGCAGGGTCGATTTGCCGATGCCGGGATCGCCGCCGATCAACACCGCCGAACCGCGCACGAAACCGCCACCGGTTGCCCGGTCCAGTTCGCTGATACCGGTCGGAATGCGCGGCGCCTCCTCGATCTCGCCCGAAAGCGCCGTGAGCGCGACCGCCCGGCCCTTTTTCGGCGTCTTGCCGGGGCCGGAGCCGATGCCGCCCATCGGATCTTCTTCGACGATGGTATTCCACTCGCCGCAGCCTTCGCATTTTCCCGCCCAGCGGGTATGAACCGTGCCGCAGTTCTGGCACACGAATTGGGTCTTGGCTTTGGCCATCTATGTCAGTTTTCTTCTTGTTTGAAATCTTTGGCGGAATTGTCCTGGTGGCGGTGCAGCAAGCGCAGAACGGTTAGATCGGCCTCGTCAACGCGAAAAAAGATGACGCGCTCACGATAGGCAATACTGCGAAGCCCGGCCCATGGTCTTCGGCAAGATCGCGCCTTGCCCGCGTGGTCCAGATTGGGGATTTTAATGACCGGTCCCCGTTTTTTGCTGCACGGAAACGCGTTTGATATCGCTCAGGAAGTCGTCTTGTGAGGCATAGCGGTGAACCCGGCCGGCGTCCGCATCGCTATAGACACCCGCAGCCACCTGCTCGTCGATGAACCTTTCGTCCTGCTCGCTCAAATGGATTTCGGGCATTTCGATCTCCTTTTGTTCTCTTTTAGCACAGGTCGCTTCCGCTTTCCAAGAGCTAAAGACGTGGTTCAGTCGTCAGCCATCAGATATTGCCGCTCGTAGCGCAAACCAAGCCCCGTCAGCATTTCGTAACCGATGGAGCCGGCGGCGCGCGCCACCTCATCGAGCGGCACTTTCGGGCCGAAAAGCTCGATATAATCGCCGGTGCGGACAGCGTTTGCCGGTATGTCCGTGATGTCGAAAATGGTGAGATCCATGGTTACACGACCGGCGACCGGCGCCTTGTGGCCGTTGACTATGCCGTAAGCACCGCCATGGCCCATTTCGCGCAATGGAATGCCGGAACCGGAAAGCGACCGCTGGTATCCGTCCGCATAACCAACGGAAGCGATGGCAAGGCGGCTCGCCCGTTTCAGCAAATAGGTGCCGCCATAGCTGACTGTCTGGCCTTCGCCGGCCTCGCGAATCTGGATGATCCGCGCTTCGGCCTTTGCGACGGGCCGCATCGGGTTTGCCACATCGTTGATTGCCTCGCCGCCGTAAAGGGCAATGCCGGGGCGGGTGAGATCGAAATGATAATCCGGCCCCAGAAAGATTCCGGCAGAAGCGGAAAGGCTTGATTCGATTCCTTCGAAAGCGGCGCTAACCTTGCGGAATGATTCGAGCTGGACCTTATTCATGGGCGAAGACGGCGTGTCGGCGCAGGCGAGGTGGGAGAGCACCAGAACCGGATCGAAACTCGCAGGCCGGGTCACGTCGTCTGCCAGAAACAGCGCGTCGTCCAGCGGCAGGCCAAGCCGGTTGAAGCCGGTATCCACATGCAGCGCGCAGGGGTGTTCGCCGCGTTCGGCAACTGTCGCCATCCAGAAGGAGAGCTGTTCCTCCGAGGCCAGAACCGGCACGAGATCATTGTCGAAGACCTGACGCTCCTGGCCCTGCCAGATGCCTGACAGCACGAAGATGCGCGCTTCCGGTGCATAGGATCGCAAGGTCGCACCTTCGGACACCGTTGCCACGAAGAAGTCGCGTGCGCCGGCATGGTAGAGCGTCGCGCCGCAATCCTCGATACCGAGCCCGTAGGCATCTGCTTTCACGACAGCCGCCGTCCGCGCCTTGCCGGACCGCTTTTTCATGTCGCGCCAATTGTCGGCAAGCGCGCCGAGATCGACGGTCAGCCTCAGCGGCGCATGTTCGAAAGCGTCGGTTTCGTGTTCGGGAAATGTGTCTTCGAAGTCGTCTGTCATGCCATGCGTCCGGTTGATTTGGAACCGGTTCGGACCCTAGCACTTTTGTTCAAGACGGTAATGACCGATTGGTTTAAAGTCGTTCTATGCACAATGTTTCGCAGGAACAGGCCATAGACGTCATGCCGGTTGCAGCGACGGAAACGACGCGTTTCTGGCGCGACCCACGTTTTAGCGGCATGGAATGTCTGAGCGCGACGTTCCTGACACATGAATATTCGCCGCACGCGCATGATACCTTCTCGATCGGCGCGATCGAAAGCGGCTCGCAGATTTCCACCATTCAGGGCACCAGGGAACAGACCGGGCCGGGGCATCTCTATCTCATCAATCCGGACGAGATTCACGATGGTGCGCCGGGTGGCGGCGGTTATCGTTATCGGATGATCTATCCCGACGCATCGCTGCTGCGTGATATTATCGAGGATGTGACGGGCAGGGCTTTCCACGGAATGCCGTCCTTTCCAAGGTTTCTCCCGCGTGATCCGCAGATGGCCGCCGCTTTTCAGATGGCGCATCGCAGGCTGGAGGCCAAGTCCGGCGCTCTTGAGGCAGACGAGGGCATGTTCTCGGTTCTGGCGGCACTGTTCGGCAGGCATGGCAGCGCCATTATCCTGGCCGTTGAAACCCGCGAGAAGACGGCGGTCCATACCGCCCGCGACTATCTCTCCGATAATTACGAGACCGATATCGGCCTTGAGGAATTGGCGTCCATCGCTGGTCTCAGCCGCGCGCATCTCATCCGGGCCTTCCGCAAGGAGTTCCACATCACCCCGCATGCCTATCTGACGGATGTGCGCATAAGGCGCGCGCGCCGTCTTCTGCGTTCCGGCGAAATGCCGGCCGAGGTGGCTGCGCTGTGCGGTTTTGCCGATCAGGCGCATTTTACGCGGCATTTCAAGGCGCGCACCGGCGTCACGCCGGGACAATTTCGGACGGCGTGATTTTGGTGGCCATTCCGAAGCGCAACGTCACTTTCATTCAAGACTGGAAAAACTTGCAGGCGTAATCGCATGTCTCTGAAAAGGAGAATGCAATGTCCGTGCTGGAAAAACGTGCAGAGCTTGGCGCAGGCCTGAGAGCTGCGGCACCCCTGCTGGTCGCCATGGTGCCGATCGGCGCCGTGTTCGGTGCAGTCGCGGTCGGCAAGGGATTGTCGCCGCTGGAAGCCTCGCTGATGTCGATTCTCGTCTTTGCAGGTGGCTCGCAATTCGTCGGCCTGGATCTGTGGACCCATCCGGCAAGCTGGAGCGCGCTCGGTTTTGCCGCGCTGCTGGTCAATCTTCGCCATGTGCTGATGAGCGCTTCCATCGCTGGCAAGCTCGATGATTTTACCGGCTGGCGAAAATATGCGGCCATGCTGGTGCTGACGGACGAATCCTGGGCGCTATCGGAATTCAGGGCAGTTGCCGGCAGGCTGACGGCCGCATTTTTCACCGGCGCTGCGCTGCCAATCTACCTCGTCTGGAACATCGCCACGCTCACGGGCGCGCTTTTAGGCTCGGTGATGGGCGACATGACGGTCATCGGTCTGGACTTCGCTTTTCCGGCCGTGTTCATCGTGCTGCTGATGGGGTTCTGGAAGGGCAGGGAAACGGGCCTGGTGCTGCTGGCAAGCGCTGCCGCCGCCTTTGTCACGCACGCGCTGGTCCCAGGCGCCTGGTACATAGCCGCCGGTGCGCTTGCGGGGCTTTCCGTCGCAGCCTTCGGCTGCGAGGACGAGGCGGAGCAGCCTGCATGACGCTTGATACGAACACCCTGCTGGCGATCCTCGCCATGATGGCGGCCACCGTCGCTACGCGTCTTGGGGGTCTGCTGCTGGTCAACCATTTCACCCTGACGCCGCGTCTGAAAAAAGCGCTCGGCGTGGTTCCGCCTGCGGTCTTGATGGCTGTGGTGACGCCAACGGCATTCTCAAGCGGAATGGCGGAAACAATCGCCTGCGCGGTGACGGCAGTCGCGGCACTCCGCCTCAGCCTGCTCCCAGCCGCAACGCTCGGCGTCGTCACCGTGGCGCTTTTGCGCGGAATCGGATTGTGAGGCAATCCCGCCAAAGTTCTGAAAAGATTCCTCAGTTTCGATTTAGAGCAGGCAGGGCGAAACGCTGACCCGGTTCCGCCCTCGGTTTAGATCAATGCTCTTCGTACTGGCTGAAGCTCGGGTCGGCCAGATCCGCGAAGCGGGTGAATTCGGACTGGAAGGCGAGTTTCACCGTGCCGGTGGGGCCGTGACGCTGCTTGGCGATGATGACGTCCGCGGTGCCTTTCACCTTGTCGAACAGGGCCTCCCACTCGGCATATTTCGGATCGGAAATATCGCGCGGCTCCATGTTCTTGACGTAATACTCTTCACGGAACACGAACAGCACCACGTCGGCGTCCTGCTCGATCGAGCCCGATTCACGCAGGTCGGAAAGCTGCGGGCGCTTGTCTTCACGGCTTTCCACCGCACGGGAGAGCTGTGAAAGCGCGATGATGGGAACATTGAGTTCCTTGCCGAGCGCCTTAAGGCCCGTGGTGATCTGGGTGATTTCCTGCACGCGGTTCTCACCGCTTTTGCCGGCGCCGGTCATCAGCTGAATATAGTCGACCACCAGGACGTCAAGACCACGCTGGCGCTTCAGTCGACGTGCACGGGCGGAAAGCTGGGCGATGGAGATACCACCGGTCTGGTCGATGTAAAGCGGCACCTTCTGCATCATCTGGGAGCAGGCGACGAGCTTCTCGAAATCGGCCTCGGTAATGTCACCGCGGCGGATTTTCGAGGAAGACACTTCCGTCTGCTCTGAAATGATACGGGTTGCCAGCTGTTCGGACGACATTTCGAGCGAGTAGAAGCCGACGACGCCGCCGTTTTTCGCCTTGAACGAACCATCAGGCTGTACTTCCTGATCGTAGGTCGCGGCGATGTTATAGGCGATGTTGGTGGCAAGCGAGGTCTTGCCCATACCCGGACGACCGGCAAGTACGATAAGGTCGGAACGCTGCAGGCCGCCCATGCGGGCGTCGAGCGAGTGGATGCCGGTGGAAATGCCGGAAAGATTGCCGTCACGCTCGAAGGCGGCGCCCGCCATGTCGATCGCCAGCGCCACCGCATCGTTGAACGACTGGAAGCCGCCATCGTAGCGACCGGTTTCCGCCAGTTCGAACAGGCGGCGCTCGGTGTCTTCGATCTGCGCCTGCGGCGGCATGTCCAGCGGCGCATCATAGGCGATGTTGACGACATCCTCGCCGATCTGGATCAGCGCGCGGCGCAGCGCCAGATCATAGATCGCCCGACCGTAATCTTCCGCATTGATGATCGAAACGGCTTCTGCCGCCAGACGCGCCAGATATTGCGCCACCGTCAGGTCGCCGACCTTGTCGTCTGCGGGCAGGAAGGTCTTGATGGTCACCGGATTGGCGGTCTTGCCCATGCGGATGATGTCGCCCGCCACTTCGAAAATCTTGCGGTGCAGCGGTTCGTAAAGATGCACGGGCTTCAAGAAGTCCGACACGCGGTAATAGGCGTCGTTGTTAACGAGGATGGCGCCCAGCAGCGCCTGTTCGGCCTCGATATTGTTCGGCGCCTCGCGGTAATGCGGTTCCGCCGGTTGCGCGGGGGTGATCTTTCTCACAGCGTCGTTCATGGTTTGCACGATCTCCCTTTGCCTTGCCACTACACTTCGGGTTTGGCTTCCTTGGCCATGGCAGTCAATGATATTGTTGCAACACTCTATGGCAGCCTGACGTCCTGTCTGCGAAGCTGGATCACATCTTCAGTTGTCCCCAGCAATCCACAGGCGGGTGGGGACAAGGTGCGGGAAATTCCCGGCAACGTGATTCGCTGCCATGAGTTTATCGCATGGCAGACCCGACGTGAAAGAAACTTGAAAATCGGCAGGCTTCCAAATAAATAGGCAGAAAATAAGTAGTGTGCTAATTATAAGGCTTGCTGACATGTCCCGCGAAACCGACAAGGAACAGCTTCTGGACGAGGTGTCCGCCTTCACCCGCAAGCTGCGCGCATTTTTTGACGCGCGGGTAGGGGAAAGCGGCCTGACTCTGGCGCGTGCGCGTGCGCTTTTCGCGCTGTCGCGACGTGGGCCGCTGACCCAGACGGAGCTTGCCGAGGAAATGGAAATCGAAACGCCGACGCTGGTGCGCGTGCTTGACGGCATGGAGAAACAGAACCTCATCGAGCGCCGCTCCGACGAAACCGACCGCCGTGCCAAACGCATCCACATGACGGAGGAGGGCGAGAAAACCTCCGAAACGGTGCAGGCGGTGGCAAAATCGCTCCGTTCTGAAATCGCCGCCGATGTTTCCTCGCAGGATCTGGCGATGGCGCTGGATGTCATGCGCAGGCTTTCGGCCAATCTGCAAAATCTGGCAAGCGGGAGGGCGCAATCGTGAGTACCGTGGTGCCGCAAACGGCAGATGAGACCGCCTCTGAAAATGCCGACGTGACGGTAAAGCCGGCGGGCGCGCCGGAATCTGCTGCTGCGGCCGCCGCGCCGCAACCGGTGGAGCGGCCAGTGTGGCTGCGGCTGTGTTTCATCTTCGCGGGCCTGGCGTTCTTCATCACCCAAGGATTGGGCATGAACCTCGTCATGGCCAATCTATACCAGTTGCAGGGCGAATTTTCCGCCACGGTGGCCGAGGTCGCCTGGCTTTCCGCCGCCTATATGGCCCCCTATGCCACGTTTTCCATCGCGCTGTTCAAGGTGCGAACGCAATATGGCCTGCGGCCCTTTGCCGAACTTTCGATCATCGTCTTCGTCGTCGCCTCATGCCTCAACCTGTTCGTGACAGATTTGCATTCGGCGATCGTCATCCGCTTCCTCAGCGGCATGGCGGCGGCACCTCTTTCTTCGCTCGGCTTTCTCTACATTCTGGAGGCCTTTCCGCCGGCACGGAAATTCTCGCTGGGCTTCAGCATCGCGCTCACCGGAACCTTGCTGTCTGCACCGCTCGCGCGCATCGTCTCGCCTTCCTTGCTGCAAATCGGCGGCTGGAATGCCCTCTACACGATGGAAATGGGCTTCGCGCTGATCTCGCTCGCCTTGATCTACCTGTTGAAAGTCACGCCGCCGCCGCGGGCGAAAGTCATCGAGCGCACGGATATTCTGAGCTACCTTCTGTTTGCGGGTGGCCTTGGCTGTCTTGCGGTCATGCTCACGCTTGGCCGGTTTTACTGGTGGTTCGAAACATGGTGGCTGGGCGTGCTTCTGGCCACGTCGATCACGCTTCTCACGCTGATGGTCGTCATCGAGTTGCCGCGCAAGAACCCGCTGCTTGACCTGCGCTGGATTTTTTCGAAAACCAACCTGCATGTCATAGCGGTCCTTCTCATCTACCGTGCAGTTTCCTCCGAGCAATCCTCGACGGCGGTGAGTTTCTACCAGCAGCTTGGCCTTTTGAACGACCAGACGATCACGCTTTATGCTCTGGTGCTTTTGGCGACGGTTCTCGGCGGTGCGGCCTGTGCTTGGCTGATGCTGACGAAATATGTCGATACCGCTCATGTGATTGCGCTTACCCTGATTGCGGCCGGCGCTTTTCTGGACAGCCAGTCCAACAATCTGACGCGGCCAGCGCAGATGTATCTGAGCCAGATGATGATCGCCTTCGGTGCGGCCATGTTCCTGCCGCCCGTTATGGCAAAGGGGTTCGCTGCCGCACTTGCGCGCGGAGCGCCCTATCTGGTGAATTTCATCACCATCTTCCTGTTCACCCAGATCACCGGATCGATGTTGATGACCGGGCTGCTCGGCAGTTTCGTGACGCTGCGCGAAAAATTCCATTCCAATATTCTGGTGGAAAATATCCTGCTCACCAACCCATTGGTCGCCCAGCGCGTGTCGCAACTTTCCGGCGCCTACAGCCACGTCATCACCGATCCGGCGCTGCTGAAGGCCGAGGGGCTTTCCCTCCTTGGCCAGCAGGTTACCAAGGAAGCCTATGTGCTCGCCTATAACGATACGTTCCTGTTGATTTCCACCGTTGCGGCGCTGGCGCTCATGGCGCTTTTGCTCCACCTTGCATGGCTGCGCATCCGTCCCCGCTTTTTCCGGGACAATGTCGATGCCGCGCCGGCGCCACAGTCTTGAACCTCCAAGAGTGATAATATGCTGAAGAAGATTTTTACCCCCGTTTCCATTCTCGTTCTGCTCGGTGGCCTCGCCGGCGTCGCGCTGGTGCTCTATGCATGGCGCCTGCCGCCATTCCTCTCAACCGTCGAAATGACCGACAACGCCTTCGTGCGTGGTTACGTGACGACGATGAGCCCGCAGGTGAGCGGTTATGTCGTGGATGTGCCGGTGAAGGACTATCAGGAGGTCAAACAGGGTACGTTGCTGGCGAAGATCGACGACCGCATCTACCGCCAGAAGCAGGCGCAGGCGGGAGCCGCGCTGGATACGCAAAAAGCGGCACTGGACAATTCCCGCCAGCAGGAAAACGCCGCCAACGCCAATATCCGTTCCAGCGAGGCGGCTGTCGATAGCGCGCAGGCATCTCTGAAACAGGCGCAACTGGCATCAGACCGTCAGGACAACCTCATCAAAAGCGGTGCCGGCACCTCCAGCCTGCAGGAAGAGGCGCATGCCGCGCTTGAAAAGGCGAGGGCATCGCTCTCGCAGGCGAAAGCGGCACTTGAGGTCTCGCGCCAGGATTTGCAGACGATCATCGTTAACCGCAGTTCCCTGCAGGCCGCTGTCGCCAATGCCGAGGCTGCGGTCGAACTCGCCAGGATCGATCTCGACAATACCGAAATTCACGCGCCGGTGGACGGCAGGCTCGGCGAAATCGGCGTGCGCACCGGTCAGTATGTGACGGCCGGAACGCAGTTGATGGCGGTTGTGCCGCATGATGTCTGGGTCATCGCCAATTTCAAGGAAACCCAGCTCGCGGGCATGCAGGTCGGCCAGCCGGTGACGATCTCGGTGGATGCCCTGCATCGCCGCAAGCTCAACGGCCGCGTCGAGCGGTTCTCGCCCGCCACGGGATCGGAATTCGCTGTCATCAAGCCCGACAATGCCACCGGCAATTTCGTGAAGATCGCCCAGCGTCTCGGCGTGCGCATCGCAATTGACGCCGATCAGCCGCTGGCAGCGGATCTGTCGCCGGGCATGTCGGTGGTCGTGCATGTGGACAAGAGCGTGGCGCCTGAGGGGGCGGAGACGGCGGCGAGGTAGTCTGGCTATTGGAGTTATGCCGAGAGGCGCCCCCTCTGTCCTGCCGGACATCTCCCCCACAAGGGTGGAGATCAAATTGTGGCTTGCGCTCGACAACCTCAACGTTGCGGCTATTAGCGATGTGGGATCGCCCTGCTGATCTCCCTCCTTGTGGGGGAGATGCCCGGCAGGGCAGAGGGGGGTAACCTCTCCACACACTCCAGTCACAAAACCAAAAAAACCCCGGATGTCGCCATCCGGGGTTTTCCTTATGACCACAAGGCCAAATCTTATTCGTCGTCGTCGTTGCCGTCAGCTTCCGGATCGAAGAAGTCTTCCGGACGCAGGGCGTCTTCGTCAACGCCGTAGATGGCGTCGGCGGAGGTGAGGCTTTCGCCCTTGGACTGACGCTCGGCTTCTTCGGCAGAACGGGCAACGTTCAGCTCGACCTGAAGCTCGACTTCGGCGTGCAGGTGCAGGGTAACGTTGTGCAGGCCGATGGTCTTGATCGGCGTGTTCAGTTCAACCTGGTTGCGGCCGATGTTGAAGCCTTCGGCGCCGAGGATTTCAACGACGTCGCGAGCAGCAACAGAACCGTAAAGCTGACCGGTTTCGCCAGCCGAGCGAACGACGATGAAGGACTTGCCTTCGAGTGCTTCGGCAACCTTCTGGGCTTCCGACTTGCGCTCGAGGTTACGGGCTTCAAGCGTTGCGCGCTCGGTTTCGAAACGGGTCTTGTTGGCGGCGTTGGCGCGCAGCGCCTTGCCCTGCGGCAGCAGGAAGTTACGTGCGTAACCGTCGCGAACCTTTACGGTTTCGCCCATCTGGCCGAGCTTGTTGATGCGTTCGAGAAGAATAACGTCCATCTTCTTGATCCTTTCTATGTGTTGGTTTCGTTCGTATTGTCAGTTTTCCGCGTTGGGGTGAGGGAGATCGTGCTGCGCACGTCGCTCAATCCCAAAACGAGAATGATAAGCAGCGGGAAGACAAAGACCGCCGAGAGATAGGCGAGGATGAGAACCGGCAGACGCCAGTCCTTTCCACGCGCGCGTTTGTGCAGCGAGGCGTAACCTGCCATCAGGAAGCCCGCGCCGAAGGTGCCGCAGACGACTGCGCCGACCATGGCGGCGACGCCACCGAAGAACATGGCGACGATGCCGCAGAGAAAAACGAAGATGGCGTTGCGGTGCATACGCAGTGCGGAAGGAATGTCCTCGCGTGGGCGAAGACCCTTGCCGAAGGAACCGACCAGCCGGGCCGCGAAATAATAGGCCGCAAACAAAAGGATGACCCACAGGCCGCCCTGAACGATCGGCAGCATCAGAACCAGCAGCGACTTCGTCTGCGCCAGTGCCTCGACATTGGGTTCGAACAGCGGTTCGCGGCTCTGCACGGAGGTCATCATCAGATCGACCATGCTCGCGACGAGATCGGGACCGTAACCGATCATCCAGCCGAGAATGACGACGGCAACCGAAACCAGAAGGCAGAGATGCAGGACGATGCCGGACAGCGGATACCAGGCAAGCAGGTCATCCGGGCCGCCGAGTTCCGAGGCCGGGCGCGCCAGATTGGCAAGATGCGAAAGCCAGCCCGCCGGGATCAGCGTGAAGATCGCAATGGTCAGCGAGAAAAGCGGCGATATGACGAGCGCGCCGATGATAGCCGTGGTGATGATCGCAACGACGGCTGCGCGATTGCCCCAGCCCATGCCGGCGATGAAGATGGGCATGGCGGAACCGGCGTAAAGCAGGAAGGAAAAGGACGACTGTGCCGTTGCGCCAAGCGTTAGAAACGCGGCGCATATGCCGGCGAGAACGCCGGTGATCAGCACTGTCTGGTTCAACTTTTGCACTTCGCTGTCCTGCTGGAAACTTGAGCAGTTAGAGGACCGGTCCAATCAGGATCGTCGTCCCCAACATGGGTTTTATGGTATCGATCCGCGCCCAACGCGGAAGGATTTGAACTCGCAACCTACTGATTAAAAGTCAGTTGCATCGTGGAAGACGAGGCCGCGCCAAAGCGCGGCCTCGTTTCAAATCATTACGCTACGACGTAAGGCAGCAGGCCGAGGAAACGGGCGCGCTTGATCGCCTGGGCGAGTTCGCGCTGCTTCTTCTGGGAAACGGCCGTGATGCGGGAAGGAACGATCTTGCCGCGCTCGGAAATGTAGCGCTGCAGGAGACGAACGTCCTTGTAGTCGATCTTCGGAGCGTTTGCGCCGGAGAAGGGGCACGTCTTGCGACGGCGGTGGAACGGGCGGCGTGCCTGGGAAGAGGATGTATCAGCCATTGGTCAATTCTCCTTATGCACGGTCTTCGCGCGGACGGCGCGGACGGTCTTCGCGGTCGCCGAAGCCACCTTCGCGCGGTGCGCGGGGACCACGATCTTCACGCGGGCCACGATCCGGACGGTCGCCATCGCGGCGCGGACGGTCGTCACGGTCGCGCTTCTGCATCATCGCGGACGGGCCTTCTTCGTGGGCTTCGACGGCGATGGTCATGTAGCGAAGAACGTCTTCGTTGATGCGCATCTGGCGCTCGATTTCGTGGATCGCAGGCGCCGGAGCGTCAATGTCCATGAGAGCGTAGTGAGCCTTGCGGTTCTTCTTGATGCGGTAGGTGAGGGACTTCAGACCCCAGTTCTCGACGCGTCCGACTTTACCGCCGAACGATTCGATAACGCCCTTGTACTGCTCGACAAGTGCGTCGACCTGCTGGGCAGAAATATCCTGCCGGGCAAGGAAGATGTGTTCGTAAAGAGCCATTTAAGCTTTGCCTTTCTTGCGTTTCGTCCTTCACCCGGCAACGGCGCTAAGCCTCAACGACTGCTCCTGGTTAGGCTGCGAAGCCTTAAAGCAAGAAAAGCGTTGTTCGAGACGGTCGAGAGCGGAGACACGGGAGGCCGGAAAAACCTTATGGTTCCTGCTGTTTCGTTACCGAAACCAGCCCTCCGTTCAGCCACCAGCCAATTGGACCGGGTGTTGTGAACAGCGCGCTTATACCCATTTTTGCCCGGAATGCAAGGACCGGAGGCGAAAAAGCGCGCTGCGCTGTCGTCAGATCGGCATCGGATATTGCCGATGGATCGCCGCAATACCCTTCAGCACCTCTTCCGATAGCGCCACATCGGCTGCTGCGATATCCACCTTCAGCTGCTCCATGGTCGTTGCGCCGATGATGGCGGAGGCCATGAAGGGGCGTGTCAGGCAGAACGCGATGGCGAGCTGGGCCGGATCGATGCCGTGTTGTGCGGCTAGCTCAAGATAGGCCTTGACCGGCGCTTCCTGATGCGGCTGCAGGCGACCGCCGAGGTCCTTGTTGATGGTGCCGCGCGAGCCCGCAGGGCGTGCGCCGTTCTGATACTTGCCGGTGAGCAGCCCCGCCGCCAGCGGCGAGTAGGCCAGCAGGCCGACATCTTCGTGATGCGCGACTTCCGCCATGTCGAGATCGAAGCTGCGATAGAGCAGGTTATATTCGTTCTGGATGGTTGCGACGCGCGGCAGGCCACGGGCCTCGGCAATATCGATATATTTCTGTGTACCCCATGCGCTTTCGTTGGAAAGGCCGATAGCGCGGATCTTGCCGGCCTTTACCAGCTCGCCGAGCGTGTCGAGCTTTTCGGTTATCTCGGCAAGCGTGCGCTCCTTTTCCTGACCGGAAGCATCAAAGCTCCAGGCGCCGCGGAAGTGATAGGTGCCACGGTTCGGCCAGTGGATCTGATAGAGGTCGATGTAATCCGTTTTCAGGCGCGTGAGGCTGGTATCTACTGCCTCGCGGATGGCGCTCGCATCGATATCGCGCCCGCCGCGAATATAGTCACGCCCGGAACCGGCGACCTTGGTGGCGAGCACGACCTGGTCACGCTTGCCGGTCTTTTCGAACCATGTGCCGATATAGTCTTCCGTCCGTCCCTGCGTTTCGGCGGAAACGGGGGTGGTGGGGTAAAGCTCGGCAGTATCGAAGAAATTGACGCCGTTCTCCAGCGCGTAATCCATCTGCGCATGCGCTTCGGCTTCAGTGTTCTGCGTGCCCCACGTCATTGTGCCAAGGCAAATTTCGGACACGGAAATGCCCGTGCGGCCCAATAGTCTCTGTTTCATGGAAATGTCCCGGTGCTTGGCCAGATATTTGAAAGGTGGCATGAAAGTAATGGGGAATTGCCGCAGTGCAAGAAAAAATATGATGAAAAGAAAGGGGAAAATAGATCGGCAAAACCGCGTCGATGGGGTGCCGACGGGCTTCAAGCCTTGACTCCGCAGGCCGGAATGTGAATGGAAGTCGAAAAGAATAAAGGCAAGGCCAGACAAGAAGGACCACATCCCATGGGTATTGCATTCACATTTCCCGGTCAGGGAAGCCAGGCCATCGGCATGGGCAAGGAACTAGCCGATACCTATCCGGAAGCACGGGCTGTGTTCCAGGAGGTCGATGATGCGCTCGGCCAGAAGCTTTCCGACATCATGTGGAATGGCCCGGAAGAAACGCTGACGCTTACAGCCAACGCCCAGCCGGCTCTCATGGCGGTGTCCATGGCGGTCATGCGAGTTCTGGAAGCGCGGGGCCTGAAGCTCTCCGACGCCGTCTCTTATGTCGCTGGCCATTCGCTCGGTGAATATTCCGCGCTCTGTGCTGCCGGCACCTTCTCGATTGCCGATACCGCACGGCTTCTCCGCATCCGCGGCAATGCCATGCAGGCTGCCGTGCCGGTGGGCGAGGGCGCGATGGCAGCGATCATCGGGCTGGAGCACGATGCTGTTTCGGCAATCTGTGAAGAGGCTTCCATTCTCGGCGTCTGCCAGATCGCCAACGACAATGGCGGCGGCCAGCTGGTCATCTCCGGCGGCAAGGCGGCTGTCGAGAAGGCGGCTGCGATCGCTTCCGAAAAGGGCGCCAAGCGCGCCATCATGCTGCCGGTTTCCGCGCCCTTCCACTCCGCGCTGATGGCGCCGGCGGCGGAAGCCATGCGCGAGGCGCTGGCGGCTGTCGAAAAGAATAACCCGGTCGTGCCTGTTATCGCCAATGTGCGTGCCGCCCCCGTTTCCGACGCCAATGAGATCGCCGCTTTGCTGGTCGAGCAGGTGACGGGCCAGGTGCGCTGGCGCGAGACGGTGGAATGGTTCGCCGCCAACAATGTGACGCAGCTTTACGAGATCGGCTCGGGCAAGGTGCTGACGGGTCTTGCCCGTCGCATCGACAAGACGGTGAACGGCGTTGCCGTCAACGGCGCTGCCGATATCGACCAGCTTCTCGCCACTCTTATCGGTTGAGACGGGCTTCGCCCCGCATCGGCTTTTTGTTTTACGGTAATTCCCGATGCGATTTCGCTAAAAGGCTTTTGCGGAATTGCTCTAAAGAAGGAACGGAACATGTTTGATCTGACAGGCCGCAAGGCTCTCGTAACCGGCGCGACCGGCGGCATTGGCGAGGAAATCGCCCGCCTTCTGCACAGCCAGGGCGCAACCGTCGGCTTGCACGGCACGCGCGTTGAAAAGCTCGAAGCCCTGGCGGCGGAACTTGGCGACCGCGTCAAGATTTTCCCGGCCAACCTTGCCGATCGTGCCGAGGTCAAGGCGCTGGGCGAAAAGGCCGAGGCCGAGCTGGAAGGCGTCGACATTCTTGTCAACAATGCCGGGATTACCAAGGACGGCCTGTTCGTGCGTATGAGCGACGAGGACTGGGACAACGTCATCGAGGTGAACCTGACCGCGATGTTCCGCCTGACGCGTGAACTGACGCATCCGATGATGCGCCGCCGTTTCGGCCGCATCATCAACATCACCTCCATCGTCGGCGTCACCGGCAATCCCGGCCAGGCGAACTATTGCGCCTCCAAGGCTGGCATGATCGGTTTTTCGAAGTCGCTGGCACAGGAAATCGCCACCCGCAACGTCACCGTCAACTGCGTGGCGCCCGGCTTCATCGAAAGCGCGATGACCGGCAAGCTGAACGACAAGCAGAAAGACGCCATCATGGGTGCCATTCCCATGAAGCGCATGGGAACGGGCGCCGAAGTCGCTTCGGCCGTACTTTATCTGGCTTCCAATGAAGCTGCTTACATGACCGGCCAGACCTTGCACGTCAATGGCGGCATGGCGATGATCTGACGCCACCTGAAAGGCGTCTTGAAACGATTGCGGCGCTGTTTCTGCACCTTGTTTGGTGTCGGGCGCCGCAAGACCCTCCATGCCGGTTTCCGGCGAAATTGCCTGTCATACGTTGTGCTTAGCGCGTTTTCAGGCTTTTCGACCGGTTGAAACCGTGTTAATCGGGCCAAGACTGTGAACAGTCGTCCCGGAGAGACAGGAAGCCGTTGCGATTTTGCGCGACGATGTCTAGCTTGGACCGGGTTGAACGGGTTTGCCAGCAGTGCCGGATTTGAACGGCGCATGAGGGCTTCTAACAGGGCAGGGTGCCGTAAGGCATTCCCTTCAAAATAAAGGTCGAGGAAACCGACATGAGCGATATCGCAGAACGCGTAAAGAAAATTGTAATTGATCATCTGGGCGTCGACGCCGACAAAGTTGTTGAAGGCGCAAGCTTCATTGACGATCTGGGCGCTGATTCGCTCGATACCGTTGAACTGGTCATGGCTTTCGAAGAAGAATTCGGCGTCGAGATCCCAGACGACGCAGCTGACTCGATCCTGACTGTTGGCGACGCTGTCAAGTTCATTGAGAAGGCCCAGGCCTGATCGACCTGTATTGGGGAGGTGTAACAACCTCCCGTCTTGGCCCGGCTTGTCCGGGCCAATATTTTATCGTGAAACAGAACGCGCCCGAAAGACGTGCGTCCTGACGAATGCATAAGTTTCCGAACCGGCTCCGGCCTGGGGAAGATTATGCGGACATTCAAAATGGTGCAGCGCATGTTCCCGCCATTCCATGGTGTGTGGCGTTGCAAAAAGACCGATGATTTGGATAAGGGCGGAGCGTTGGCGATGAGGCGTGTCGTTATCACCGGTACCGGCATGGTATCTCCTCTTGGATGCGGAACGGAAATCACCTGGGAACGGCTGCTTGCCGGCCAGAACGGTGCCCGTCTCGTGACTGAGTTCGAAGTCGAAGACTTGCCCGCAAAGATTGCCTGTCGCATTCCCGTCGGCGATGGCACCAACGGCACGTTCAATGCCGATGACTGGATGGAACTCAAAGAGCAGCGCAAGATCGATCCGTTCATCCTTTACGGTGTGGCCGCTGCCGACATGGCGCTTGCGGACGCCGGCTGGCATCCCGAAACGGACGAGGACCAGGTCGCCACGGGCGTTCTGATCGGCTCCGGCATCGGCGGTCTGGAAGGTATTGTCGAGGCGGGTTATACGCTGCGCGACAAAGGCCCCCGCCGCATTTCTCCATTTTTCATTCCCGGCCGTCTGATCAACCTGGTTTCCGGCCACGTCTCAATCCGTCACAAGCTGCGCGGTCCGAACCACGCCGTAGTGACGGCTTGCTCGACCGGTGCGCATGCCATCGGCGATGCTGCCCGGATGATTGCGTTCGGCGATGCCGAGGTCATGGTCGCAGGTGGCGCCGAATCGCCGGTCTGCCGCATCGCGCTTGCCGGCTTTGCGGCCTGCAAGGCGCTTTCCACCCAGCATAACGACGATCCGCAGAAGGCATCGCGTCCCTATGACCGCGACCGTGACGGTTTCGTCATGGGCGAAGGTGCCGGCATCGTCGTTCTGGAAGAGCTGGAACATGCCAAGGCCCGCGGCGCAAAGATTTATGCCGAAGTCGTAGGCTACGGCCTTTCCGGTGATGCCTATCACATCACCGCACCGTCGGAAGATGGCGATGGCGCCTACCGCTGCATGGCGATGGCGCTGAAGCGCGCCGGCCTCACGCCTGACGATATCGACTACATCAACGCCCACGGCACCTCCACCATGGCCGATACGATCGAGCTTGGCGCGGTCGAGCGGCTGGTTGGTGACGCGGCGTCGAAGATTTCCATGTCTTCCACAAAGTCGGCCACCGGCCATCTTCTCGGAGCAGCTGGCGCTATCGAGGCGATTTTCGCCACGCTTGCGATCCGCGACAACATCGTTCCGCCGACGCTGAACCTCGACAATCCCGACGTGGAGACGAAGATCGATCTGGTGCCGCACAAGGCGCGCAAGAGGCAGGTCAACGTCGCCTTGTCGAACTCCTTCGGGTTTGGCGGCACCAACGCCTCCCTCGTACTGCGTCGCTACGAAGCGTAAATCACGACGAGAACCCGGCGCCGCAAACCGCCTAAAGCGGTGCGGCTCCCTCCCGCCGGGTGCCTGAGAGCGCTCTTGTTTGAAGAACGCATTGCGGCTTGCGAAAGCCATTTCGATTTTCGCGCCGATATTGTAGTCGTTTACGGAAGACGGTTTGCCGGTTTCGGAATGATTTCCTGCTGCGGGTGAATTTCCCGCCGCAGATGGCTTTCCTTGACCGGCTTTGCCGGAAACGACGATTCGTGAAGGAGGACAATGAGGTCTTCACGATGTCTCTATGTGGTGCAGGAAGGCATTCCGAACCTGTTTTTGCCGCATTACCTGCGCAAAAAGCGCTGACAACGCCGAACTGAAAAGGACCGACGGTGAGCGACACGAACCAGAACAGCCAGGGACCATACGGACGAGACGGCGCGGGTGAGGGCAATCGCGGCCCGATCATCCCGAAATCCCCAACCGAAGCGCTTCGGCCGGAAAAAGTGCCGGCTCCACCGAAGCGCTCCCGCAAGGCCCATGGCCAGCTGGTGATCTTCCTGAATTTTCTGATGACGCTTGCGGTTGCCGTCTGTGTGCTTGCTGTCGCAGCCTTCTATTACATGATCAATGCGTTCCAGGAGCCCGGTCCGCTTCAGACGAACACACATTTCACGGTTCGCAACGGCGCAGGCCTCATCGAGATCGCCAATAATCTCGAGCGCAATGACGTCGTATCCAATGCCCGTGTCTTCCGCCTGATGACGGGCAGCTACCTGCAAAAGGACCAGACGCTGAAGGCGGGCGAATACGAAATCAAGGCCGGCGCATCGATGAAGGATATCATGATGCTCTTGGAGTCGGGCAAATCGATCCTTTATTCCGTATCATTGCCGGAAGGTCTGACCGTCAAGCAGATGTTCGCGCGGCTTGCCGCCGACGAGGTGCTGGATGGCGAATTGCCCGCCACCCTGCCGCCGGAAGGCAGCCTTCGCCCCGATACCTATCGCTTTACCCGTGGTACGAAGCGTGAGGAAATCATCAACCAGATGAGTGCGGCGCAGGAGAAGCTGATCGACATGATCTGGGAACGTCGTGACCCAGACCTGCCGATCAAGACGGTCGAGGAATTCGTGACGCTCGCCTCGATCGTGGAAAAGGAAACCGGCAAGGACGACGAGCGCGCCCATGTCGCTTCGGTGTTCTACAACCGGCTGAAGAAGGGCATGCGCCTGCAATCCGACCCGACGATCATCTACGGTCTCTTCGGCGGCGATGGCAAACCGTCCGACCGTCCGATCTACCAGTCGGACCTGCAAAAGCAGACGCCCTTCAATACCTATGTCATCAAGGGCCTGCCACCGTCTCCCATCGCCAATCCGGGCCGGGCCGCACTCGAGGCGGTTGCCAACCCGTGGCGCACCGATGACATCTACTTTGTTGCCGATGGCACCGGCGGCCATGTGTTTGCGAAGACGCTGGACGAACATAACGCCAATGTGCGCCGCTGGCGCAAGATCGAGGCCGAAAAAGCGGCTTCCGGCGCCAATCCCGATGTTGTCGTGGATGGTCAGCCCGGCGGCACCGAGGCGGAAAAACCGGCCAATAACTGATAGTTCTGACCGGGCCTTGTCATCGCAAGGCCCGGTTTTTTGCACGGCATGATGGGGGCTTTCTGAATATGACATTGCAATCGATGACCGGGTTCGCGCGCAGCGAAGGAACCTCCGGCCGTTACCGCTGGGCGTGGGAATTGCGCTCGGTGAACGGCAAGGGGCTCGATGTGCGCCTGCGCCTGCCAAACGGTCTGGAAGCGCTGGAAACGGGCCTGCGGGAAATCGCGGCACAGCATCTTTCCCGTGGCAATATTCAGGCGGGATTGACGCTGGCGATTGCGGAAAATCGGCTGGAGGCGGTGATCAACCGCGATGCTCTTGCCGCAGTTCTCGCTCTCAAGAAAGAATTGGGCGACGTCGTCGACGACAAGCCGCTGAGCTTCGATACGCTGCTGTCGCTGCGCGGGCTCGTCGATTTTCGCGAGGCGGAAGATGATGCCGAGGCGCAGGCCGCGCGCAACGCCGACGTGCTTGCGGGCTTTGCCGCCGCCGTCGAGAAGCTGAAGGACATGCGCGAGCGGGAAGGGGCGTCCCTGTTTGCCATCCTGTCCGGGCAGATTGACAGGATCGAGCAACTCGTGAACCTCATCGAAAACGATCCTTCCCGCCAGCCGGAACAGATCGCTGCAAGGCTTGCCCAGCAGATTGCCCTGATTGGCGATGGCATGCACGGGCTCGATCGCGACCGTCTGCACGCCGAGGCCGCACTGATCGCTACCAAGGCGGATCTGCGCGAAGAGGTCGACCGGCTACACGCACATGTCCAGGCATCGCGCGAACTTTTGGCTCATGGCGGGCCAGTTGGCCGCAAGCTCGATTTTCTTGCACAGGAATTTAACCGCGAGTCGAATACAATCTGTTCCAAATCGAACGCCAGTGCGGTAACCGCAGCAGGCATAGAGCTGAAAGTGGTTATCGACCAGTTCCGCGAGCAGGTCCAAAATCTGGAGTAGACCCATGGTTCCGGTGAACAATTCCCCTGTTACGATTGCCCGCAGAGGGCTGATGCTGGTGATTTCATCGCCATCGGGCGCTGGTAAATCCACGATAGCGCGCAACCTGCTCGACAAGGACAAGAACATTAGCCTGTCCGTCAGCGTGACGACGCGCCCGCGCCGCCAGAGCGAGATTGAAGGCATCCACTACCACTTCATCTCCAAGCGCGACTTCGAGCGCCTGCGTGACAGCGATGAGCTTCTGGAATGGGCCGAGGTTCATGGCAATTTCTACGGCACGCCGCGCGAGCCGGTGGAAGTCGCGATGGCGGCCGGACGCGACATGCTGTTCGACATCGACTGGCAGGGCGCCGAACAGCTTCAGGACAAGATGAAGGCCGACGTCGTGTCGATCTTCATCCTGCCGCCAACCATGACCGAGCTGCAATCGCGCCTGCACCGCCGCGCCGAAGACACCGAAGCGGTGATCCAGACCCGGCTTCTCAATTCCCGCGCCGAGATCGAGCACTGGCGCGATTACGACTACGTCATCCTCAACGACGACCTGCAGGCGGCCTTCGAGGCCGTAGAAGCGATAGTCAAGGCCGAACGTGTGCGCCGCGACCGCCGCCACGGCATGTTCGATTTCGTGCGCGGACTGCTTGCGGAAGAACCGCAGCTCTGATTTGGCAGTTAAAGCGGCGTGTTATCTCTAATGCTGACGTAGCCATTGCCGGGACAGGCGCTCGTCTGCCGCGTCTGTTGCCCAGCCGTGGCCTGTGTCGAGTGTCTCCAGTACCACATCCGCGCCCGCAATCGAAAATTGATCGGCCAAATGGGGCGCATCATCGCGATGCCGCCGCTCATCATGTGCACCTGCAAGCAGGAGCGCAGGATATCCGGTGAGCTTCGGAAAATGCTCGTTATTGCGGGGGGATAGTGGCCGAAGCAGAATGGCACCCCTCGACAGATGACGATTCTGGCAGATTGTTTCAGCCGCGATGATCGCACCGTTTGAATATCCCGCGAGAAAGGGTCTTTGCCCCGTCTGCTGATATACGAATTCGATAAACCGGCAAAGTCCGGCGGCTTGATGTTTCAGGTCGTCGATATCGAGTTGTCTGTCGGGCTTTCTGCGAAAAAACGCAAAGCCATTTTCCCATCGCACAATGCCTCTCGGAGCATACAGAATGCCGTTGGGAAAAACGGCGCGGCCAAACGAAGCGAGATCTTCCTCCGTTCTTCCCGAACCGTGTAGCAACACGACCGCGCAATCAGGCGATCCGACGGGCATGTGGAGCTTGTAGTGAAAACCGGCACTCTCCACGCGCTTGTCCTCTAATTCTGTCACCCGCGTTAGAAGTGCCGAAACGTCGCCTTCAATTAGAGGCAGTTCGCCAGCGTCACAAATTCCTCGACCGACAGCGTTTCAGCCCGTCGTGTCGCGTCAATGCCTGCCTTTTCCAGCAGAACTTCACCGCCAAGGCTTTTCACGCTCTGGCGCAGCATCTTGCGGCGTTGGCCGAAGGCGGCTTCTGTTACCTTTTCGAGCTTCGCGACATCGCAGGGCAGCGGCTTTTCCTTTGGCAGCAGATGCACGACCGTCGAGGTAACCTTAGGCGGTGGGCTGAAGGCCTGCGGCGGGACGTCGAAGGCCATTTCCGAAACCGTGCGCCAGCCGGCGAGAACGCCAAGGCGGCCGTAATGGTTGTCGCCTTCTTCTGCCACGATGCGCTGGCCGACTTCCTTCTGGAACATCAGCGTCATGGAGAGCCAGAAAGGCGGCCATTCTTTCGGCAGCAGCCAGTTGACCAGCAATTGCGTGCCGACATTGTAAGGCAGGTTGGCAATGATCCGCACCGGTTCGCCAGCGGGAACCAAAGCCTCGAAATCGGTCTTCAGCGCATCACCCTCGATGACATCAAGACGTCCGGGATAATGCGCTTCGATCTCCGCAAGTGCCGGCAGGCAGCGGCTGTCCCGCTCAATGGCGATAACCTTTTTGGCACCGAGCGATAGAATGGCGCGGGTGAGGCCACCAGGCCCTGGGCCAACCTCGATGACCGTCACGCCGTCAAGCGGCCCAGCGGTTCGGGCGATCTTCTGGGTGAGGTTGAGATCGAACAGGAAGTTCTGCCCGAGCGACTTCTTAGCGTCTAGCCCATGGCGCTGAATGACATCGCGTAGCGGCGGCAATCCGTCAATCGCGGCCATTATGCGCCGACCCGGCTGCGAAGAGAAATCTCCGCCGCCATCTTCAGCGCTGCGACAAGGCTCGTTTCGCTGGCAATGCCCTGGCCGGCGATGCCGAAGGCGGTGCCGTGGTCGGGCGAGGTCCGGATGAAGGGCAGGCCGAGCGTGACATTGACGGAATCGTCAAAGCCAAGCGCCTTGGCCGGGATAAGGGCCTGATCGTGATACATGCAGACGGCGACATCATAGCGCCTGCGGGCGGCATCGTGGAACATCGTATCGGCGGGCAGGGGACCGAAAGCGTCGATCCCGTCTTTCCTCAACCGTATGGTCGCAGGGTGAACCACATCGCGGTCCTCCGTGCCCAATGCCCCATCCTCGCCCGCATGTGGATTGAGACCGGCGACCGCCAGTCGTGGTGCTTCAATGCCGAATTTCTGCCGCAGATCAGCATCGATAATGCGGCAGGTCGTAACGATCAGCTCTTCCGTCAGCGCTGAAGGCACGTCTTTTACTGGGATATGGATCGTTACCGGCACGACGCGGACCTTGGGTCCGGCAATCATCATCACCGGCATCACCTGTTTGCCGGTCAGGCGCAAAGCCAGATCGGCGAGAAATTCCGTGTGACCGGGAAAACCGAAGCCTGCTTCGTAAAGCACGGATTTCGCAATCGGATTGGTGACGACGGCGGAGGCCTTGCCCTCGACCGTCAAGGCAACGGCGAGCTCGATCGCCTTGATCGTGGCATGAGCGGCTCCGACATGCGGCTGGCCGGCCTGAACCTCGAAACCGACGGGAAGAGGAAGAACGGGAAAAGCACGGTCGAACACGCCGACGGCATCCGCCGCTTCGCAGGTCTCGATATTGACCGGTATGCCAAGCAGCGCCGCACGACTCGCCACCACATCGGGATCGCCGATGAAGATGAAGGGAGCCACGCCGTTCTCCCGGCGCTTGGCCCAGGCGGCAACGGCGATATCAGGGCCGATACCGGCTGGATCTCCCTGAGTCAGGGCAAGCGGCAGGGATGCATGTGTCACGGAAAGGCCGGCTCTCGTATCAGGTGTTGACGATCTGCGCCTTCTTGCGCAGCTCATCCATATATTTCTTCTCGTTCGGGTTTTCGCCACCCTTGGCCTTCATCAGGTCTTCGGACTTGAACACCATTTCCGCTGCGTAATCGTCGGAAACCTGACGCTGCTTGCAGATTGCCAGATATTCGACGCCCTTTTCGGTCACACGTGTTCCTGTGGTGCCGCCTTCCTTGGTCTTTTCCACCAGAGGCTTCCACTCTTCCGGCAGTTCGGGCGCCAGAATCCGTCCAAGATCCTTGATCGCCACGTCCCGCATGGTGGCCGCGAAAGTCATGGCCTGGTCGCAGCCCGGATAACGCTTGCGCGAGGCTTCAGCCTCGGCCTTGCGCTTGCCAGTAATGGCATTACGCTTCGATTCCGGAATGACAAAGATCACCTGTTGCAGGAAATATTCCGTCGTTACCGGCTTGTCGCCGCGTTCCCTCAGGCGGGTGACGAGGTCCTGGTTAGACATCTTGCCACGCGCACCATAACGGGCGTTCACAAGGCGCGGCCAGCTCATCTGCACGGCGATGAAGGATTTGAAATGGTCCGCACCGACGCCGGCCTTGGCGAGGATCTGCGTCAGCTGTTGCGGGTTCATCTTGTTGTTGGCAGCAAAGCGCGCAAAAGCCGCATCGACCTCTTGGGTGCTGACGGACATTTTCACGCGACCGATTTCTTCGCGCTTCAGCGCCTCATCAACCAGCTGCTCGCGCGCTTTTTCGGCGAGATTGCCGGATTGACGCTGCAACTTCAGAAAGGCGACGCGCTTGGCAATATCATCATTGGTGATGGGGGTCTTGTTGACGACGATCTTGACCGTGCTGTCGGCGAAGGCCTGGCTGGCAAAGGGCGCAACGGCCATGGGAACGGCGAATATCGCAAAGGCGAAAGCAGCGCCACGCAAAGCCGTCTTTCCGAAATTCATCATATCCTTCTCCCTTTCGTCGGGCGGGGGTCTGTTTCCCCGTCCCGCCAATCTGTTCTGTCTGCCAATGGGGAATATTCCTTACCCCGGCTTTTCAGATCTGCACCTGTGCATCCGCACCGCGAATTTGCCACGTATATATCATCGCGATCTGCAAGACGGCAATGTGTCGGTTTGTTGAAAGAAACCCGATGGCTCTATACCGGACGGACCCTGGCGCGTTGTTGCGGCAAAACCGTGACTTTTACTGGCTGGATGGCAAAAAGGCAGGCCACGATGCTGTATGGCCTGCCTTTAAACTCAGTAATTGTTCGGTTTCCAGCCGATATCCATATCGGCCCAGTCCTCGTTTGCGGAACCGATGCTGACATCGCCGAGCGTGCGGAATGCCAGACGGGCATTGATCGACCAGTCATTGGCGGCCTGCCGGCTGGAATTGATATTGCCCTCGTCGGAGTAGCTGACCGTCAAGATCGTGCATTCATCCTGATAGGCAATGCCAATACGGCGCTCGGCGGCAAATTTTCCGTTCAGATCGTAGTTGATCGAGCCGAACAGCGACCAGTTGTCGTCCATGCGCAGCGTACCGGACGCCTGAACGATATCGCGGTCTTCATTGTAGCCGTACTGCGGCTGCGCCTTGACCTGCGTATAGCTGAGCTTGCCGGTGAGGCGGCGGTCCGAATAGCTGACGCCTGTCTCGGAACGGTTGATCTCGAGATTGTCCTTGTCGAAGCGCAGGCTCGACGACAGCGAAAGACCGATCGGCGCATCGAAGGCTGCCATGGCGACGTAGTCCGACCGGTCGGATTCGAGACCGGAATTGGCACCAACATTGAGCAGATCGTAAGAGGCGAAGGAATTGTCGCCCGCCAGATGGAAAGACTGGCCGGCAATGGCGCGAATGCCGTAGCCATTGTCAAACGTGCCGTTGTAGCGCAGACCGATGTTTGCGCGCGTGCCGCCTTCGATCCGGTCGAAACCGGAGAACTTGTCACGTTCGAACAGGTTGGTCGCGTCGAACACGAAAGCCTGCGCATCTTCATTGGGAAAGCGGCCGGCATATTGTTCGTTCGGACGCACGAAAATCTGCGCAATCGGCTCGATCACATGGTTGCTGTTTAGCGCCGTGAACAGCCAGGGGTAACGCACTTCCAGACCGCCGGTTACCATGCCGCGCAACGCCGCATCGTCCTGCATCATGCCCTGATAGGCATAGGACGTGCCACCCGATGTAAAGCTTGCCGCCGACATATCCGTCCACAGCGCATCGCCACGGGCGGCCAGGATCGGCGTGATCTGCAGGCCGCTATCCATCGTGAAGGTGCGCTTCCATTCGGCTTCGGTGGAAAGACGCGTATAGTTTCCTTCAAGCCCGTTGAACCGCGAATAGCCTCCAAGCGCGTAGGCATCCTGTTTCTGGCGGGTGATGCTGGTCAGGTTGGTGGTCAGCGAAAGTTCGCCGCCATAGATCGGATCCGGTACGAAATAACGGTAGTCGACAACCGGATGAACGATGGCCTGCTTGCGTTCGTTGGATTCGTTGTTGTCCGTATCCTGAACGTTGAAATAATAGCCGCGGGCATCGAAGCTGTTCCGCTCGCCTGTGCCGGCCAAATAGATCTGATTGGTCTGGACGTCGTTCTTGTAACCCTTCAGCCCATAGGTGCGCGAAAAGTTGTTGTCGGTCTGCACCATGGCATCCCAACCGAACGCCCAGCGCGGATTGATGGAGAAGTTACCCTTGCTGGCAATCATGCCGCGATTGTCGTTGAGGGCGTCACTGGTTCCGGCAGTAAATGTATCGGACTTCAGCTGGCTGATGCCGGCGACAGTCACGGTGTGCATGCCGGTTTCGAAACGCTGGCGCAGTTCCGCCTGCAGAAGCAGACCCTGCGTCGTGTAATAGGTCGGGGTAACGGTCACATCCGAGGTGTCGGACAGAACCTGGAAATAGGGCACGCCGATGCCGAAACCGAGGTTGTCGGTAATGCTCATCTGCGGAAACAGGAATCCGGACTTCCGCTTCACCGTATTGTCCGGAACCGTCAGGAACGGGACGTATGCGATCGAATGGCCGAAAAGCTGCAAGCGGGCTTTTTCCAGCCGGATCGTATGGGTCTTGCCGTCCTGAATGACACGTTCAGCCTTGACCTGCCACAGCGGCGCCTTTTCGGGCCGTTCGGCGCAGGGCAAACAGGCGGTATAGACGCCGTTATTGAGGACCATGCGGTCGCCTTCGAGCCGTTCGGCGCTTTCACCCGCGATGCGGGTATTGTCCGGGGTCTCGACGCGCAGCGCATTGACGAAGCCCTGACCGAAATCGTCAGTGACATCCATCTCGTCGGCATAGATCTTGTTGCCGCCGGGCTCGATCAGCTCGATGTTGCCGTGCGCAATCACGCGGCCCGTCTGCTGATTATATTCCACTTGCTGGGCCACCATACGGTAGCCCGAATAATGCATGCGAACCACACCCTTTGCGATGACACGCTGGGAATCGCGATTATAAGTTAGTTCATTTGCCGTAAGCAGGAGTTTCGAATCGTCTTGGCTTCCGGGCGCAAGCAAACCACCCTGGCCGAAAGCGACCGGGCTGGATGCCAAATATGCGCACACAGCGGCACCTGTCAGAAGGGCCGTCCAAAGCCGCCTGATATTCCCGCGGTCATATACCGCCACTAGCCGTCCTCCTGATGAAGCAGAATGGTTGCCCCCAAAGCCAACGCCACGATGACTGGAACCCAGACCGCGACGGTGGGAGGGACAACGCCACCACTCCCGAATGCCCTTACGAGCACGGTTACTACATAAAGCACGAAGCCGGAAACGATTCCACCCAGAATCACGGAGCGCGACTGGGCGAAGCGGCTGAACTTTAATGAAACTGTCGCGGCGATCAAGGTCATCGCAACCAGAAGCAGGGGCGTCGATAGCAGGAAATGATACTGCGTCTCAAGCGCTTTCGACGACAGTCCAAAAGACTTTGCAACTTCGATCTTGTGAGAAAGATCAAAGAAAGCAACGGTTTCCGTCTGCGTCATACGTTCCTGAACGAATTCCCGTCTCAGATTGGTACTGATCCGCGTGCTCTCTTGCCGAACTGGCACATGTCCCGCACGGGTTTCCGCGACGCCGTTAAGAAGCCAGTAACCATCTTCCAACTTTGCCGACTTCGCGTCCTGCCGGGAGACGATGTTGCCGGCCTTGTCGAGGTGTATCAGAACCACGTCGAGAAGCATGGTCCCGTTGTCTTCGAAGCTCTTGGCGCCGATGATCGTATCCTGGCCGCCGCTCGACTGGCGCATCCAGGGAATGATGTCCTGCTGGCGTCCGCCGCTGCCTTCGTTACGCCAGCCCGCTTCCATCGACAGCGACTGGTTTTGCCCCCAGGCGGCGATAGGGTTGAGGACGAGGACGGACAGGATTCCAAGAAAGACCGCACCAAGGACAAAAGGAAGGATGAATTGCCAGGCGGAGACGCCCGCCGCACGCGTGACGACGAGCTCGTAACGCCGGTTGAGCGAGATCAGCGTCGTCATGCCGACGAAGAGCGCGATGAAGGGAATAGTCTGCTGCAGGATCAGCGGCAGGCGAAGCGCGGTGAGGCCAAGTGCGCCTGGAACAGAATAGCCTGGCACGCTGGACATGCGCCGCGCCGTTTCGCTGAAATCGGCAAGATAGATAATTGCCGATACGCCGAGCAGGAACCAGATGGCCGTGATCAGATACCGTTTGAGGAAATACCGGGCGAGGGTGCTGAAAATCATGCGTTACCGCTCCCCGAGCTTCGCGCCAGCCGGCTGGAGAAAAGACGGCGCAGACGGCTGGCCGTATCCGCGATGATCTTCGGCATTCTCGGCTTGCGACCCGTGATGAGAATAAAGGCGGCGGCGGCGCCGCTGAGGCCCGGCACGGCATAGACCAGCGGAATGAAGGCCGCGCTCTGCTTGACCTGGTTGGTGACGTAAAAACCGAGCCAGCGCAGCATGAAGGCCGTCACCAGCGCAGCGACCATCGGATGCATCCGCGCTTCACGATGCGAGCGTGCATCAGCGGCTATGACCAGCGATATCAGTGCGAAGGCGAAGGCGAACATCCAGTCCGACAGGCGCTTGTGCAACTCACTGCGGAAGCTTTCGGGAGACCGCTTGTAACTCGCGTTGTTCTCGTCTGGCGAGAGAAGGAAACCGAGGCTCGCATCGCCCGGAGAAAGCGACGGTTCGGAAGTCTGCTTTTCCGACATGGTCGAAAGGTCGAAGGCATAGGACAGGAACTTGACGATGGAGACCTTGCCATCAGGTGTTTTCTGCTGGACTTCGCCGTCGCGCATCGTCAGCGACGTGCCGCTTTCATCGATCATGCCTTCCTTGGCGTAATAGATAAGATCGAAATTCGGATCGCGGCGGTCGGCGACGAACAGGCCCTTGAGGATACGGCCCTGACGCTGGGCGATCTGCACATAAAGGCCGTCCTGAACGGCGCGGAAGGTCTTTTCCTCGATCACCGACGAGAGGAGGTCGGCATAGGCAGCCGCCACCATCTGCCTGGCCGAATTTCGGGCAGGCGGCTCGATGAAGTTGGTGATGGTGAAGGAAAGCGCACTTAGAACGGCAGCCAGAATGATAACCGGGCGAAACATCACAGAGCGCGACGATCCGGCCGCATCGATGATGGCAAGCTCGGAATCGTTGTTCATCGCCGTGAATGTCTGGGTGATGCCGATGACGAGGGCGAAAGGCAACACGACGGGGATCAGCGTCGGCAGGATCATCGTCGCCAGCGCCATGAAGGAGCCCATCGACTGGCCGGTATCGGTGACGAGGTTGATTCTCTGGAGAACCTGGATGGTCCAGATGATGGCCAGCACCGGCAGCAGCGCGACCAGAAACATCTGCGTTGTCCGTCGCAGGATATAGTTCTCGAGAAGCTTCATACTGCCCTTGTCGACATTGTTTTTCTGCGCGATCGCTCGCCGGATTTCCGCCTATCTAATCGCATCGTTTGCAATTGGCTATTCCGGCACGCTCACAAAAATGTTTTGCACGATGATTTTTCCACCGCCTGTGTCTTTTTGTGGAACAAGCTGTCGGTTTCATGACGCGATCGGCCATTCCACAAAAATGCCTTTCCTTTAGCGAATGTCGGCCTTTAAAGAATGTGAGCCTTTAAAAATGCAGGGTTGCGCCGGGGGCCGAAAAGGCCATGATCGGGCGCATACGCAAGTTATCCACGAAGAGCAGGAAAACATGTCCGCCAAATTCGATATTTCTTTCGCCAATTCCGCCTCGCTTGAAAATACCCTTGCCGTTGTGCTGCAAGCCTCGGGTGAGGCGCAGGCAGCTGCCGGCGCATCGGAAGCCGATCCGGGCGGCGTGCTTGAACGGGCGGCAAAGATTTCGGGCTTTTCCGCAAAGTCCATGACGACACTCGACGTGATTGCGCCGCAGGGTTCGGGCGCCGACCGGCTTCTCGTCATTGGCCTCGGCAAGCCGGCGAAACTTGTCGCCCATGATTGGTTGCGTGCCGGCGGCACCGCTGCCGCCAATTTCAGGAAGGCGGACAAGGTTGCCGTCTATCTAGATGCCCCGGGCGTCGATGTCGGTGCGCAGGCGGCTGCGGATTTTGCGCTTGGCCTGCTGCTGCGTGCCTATAGCTTCGATGCCTATAAGACCAAGAAGAAATCCGATGATGAGAAGTCGCCGAAGAAAGTAGAAATCGTCATCGTGACGGCAGTCCATCAGGAGGCGGAAAAGGCCTTTGCCGTGTCGGAGGCCGTCGCGGGCGGCGTTGTCCTGGCGCGTGATCTCGTCAACCTGCCGCCGAATGTTCTTGGTCCTGTCGAGTTCGCTGAAAAGGCGGAAGAGTTAAAGAAGCTCGGTGTCGAGGTCGAAATTCTCGGCGAGAAGGAGCTGAAGAAGCTTGGCATGAACGCGCTTCTCGGTGTGGCGCAGGGTTCGGCGCGTCCGCCCCGGCTTGCGGTCATGCAGTGGAACGGCGGCTCCAAGAAGGATGAGCCTATCGCCTTCGTCGGCAAGGGCGTCGTGTTCGATACCGGCGGTATCTCGCTGAAGCCCGGCCTTAACATGGAAGACATGAAGGGCGACATGGGTGGCGCTGCCGCCGTGACCGGCCTCATGCACACGCTCGCGGCCCGCAAGGCGAAAGCCAATGTAATCGGCGTCATCGGTCTGGTGGAGAACATGCCTGATGGTAACGCCCAGCGTCCCGGCGATATCGTCGCCTCCATGTCCGGCCAGACCATCGAGATCATCAATACCGACGCCGAAGGCCGGCTGGTTCTCGCCGATGCACTCTGGTACACCAAGGAACGTTTCAACCCGAAATTCATGATCAACCTCGCCACCTTGACGGGAGCGATCACGGTTGCACTCGGCAATCTTCAGGCTGGCCTTTTCTCGAATGATGACGAGTTGGCTGCACGTCTTTCGCAGGCGGGCGATGTTACGGCGGAAAAGCTGTGGCGCATGCCGCTGGGCAAGGATTACGACAAGATTATTGATTCCAAATTCGCCGACATGAAGAACAGCTCTGGCCGTCTGGCGGGCTCTGTCACCGCCGCTCAGTTCCTCAAGCGTTTCGTGGGTGAAACACCTTGGGCGCATCTCGATATCGCTGGCACCGCCATGGGTTCGCCGATGACCGAGATCAACCAGTCCTGGGGATCAGGTTACGGTGTGCGGCTGCTGAACGAACTCGTTCGCGCCCATTACGAAGATTGATGCGACCGGAGCTGCAAGTCCGCAGATGACTGAAATCCTGTTCTACCATCTGACGGAATCGAAGCTGGAGGATGCATTGCCGCCCTTGCTCGAAAAATCGCTGGAACGCGGCTGGAAGGTCGCGATCCAGACGGTGGACGAGGAGCGCCGCGATTTCCTCGACACGCATCTGTGGACCTTTCGTGACGACAGTTTTCTGCCGCACGCAACGGATACCTCTGCCGCGCCGCAAAACCAGCCGATTCTTTTGACGGCGTCGAATGCGAACGGTAACGAGGCGAGTGTCCGCTTTCTGGTCGACGGTGCCGAACCGCCGGCGGTGGAGGGCTATGAGCGGATAGTGTTCATGTTTGACGGATATGATGCCTACCAGCTGGAAATGGCGCGGAACCACTGGAAAAGGCTGAAGACCGAAGGTCATGCGCTGACCTATTGGCAGCAGTCGCCGGAAGGCCGCTGGCAGAAGAAGGCCTGATCACAGTTTCCCACACAAAAAGACTGGCAAAAATTCGCATGTGGCGCTGCCTGCCGGTTTTCGCATTATGAGCCGAATCAGACATAGCTGTCTGATCCGGCCGACAGGTGACGGACGGTGGCGGCTGCCACAGACGAAACAGCAGAAGGACATCATCATGGGACAGGCGATTTCACGGCCCGACGGGGAAATAGAGCGTCTGGTCGCGGTGCGGTCAATCATGTCCGTCAAGAATGCCGAGATGCCGGAACTGGAAGTGCTGTCTCGATTGGGGCAGGGCGTCTTTGACGTCCCGCGTGCGGCCGTCCATATCGTCGACGAGGACTGGCTCCATATTGCCGAACAGGCGGGAATGCAACTTTCGGAATGCCCGCGCGATCTGTCGATCTGCAACCGAGTAATTGCCAGGCAGGATGTCGTGGTCATTTCCGATCTGACCCAGCATCCGGATTTCCGCTTCATGTCCTATGTGAAGGGCGGTCCCGGATTGCGCTCCTATGCTGGCGCGCCGATCGAGCTGGAACCGGGTCTTGTGGTCGGCGCCTTTTGCCTTGTCGATACGGTGCCGAGAAAATTCTCTCAAAGCGAAATTGACAATCTGAAGCACTTCGCGCTGCTGGCGGCCGCACTGCTGCGTCTACAGAAGGCCAATTTCACAATGAGTCTGGCGGAGCGTGAATTGCGGGATGCGGTGATGACTGATCCGTTGACCGGCTTTTACAATCGCAAGGCGCTGGAGGCGATTGTCGATGGCCAGCTTGGCGCGGCTCTGCGTGAGAACGAGGCCTTCGGCGTGCTCTATCTCGATCTGGACGGTTTCAAGGCGATCAATGACACGTTCGGTCACCCGGCGGGTGACCGGGTACTGACCGCCGCCGCCGACCGCATTCGCAATTCGATCCGCAGCGAAGATACGGTGGTGCGCATGGGGGGCGACGAATTTGCCATTTTCATACCCCGTCCCAGCAGGTCTGAGGTGATGAACGGACTGGCAGACAGGCTTCTGGCAGCCTTCCGTGAACCCTTTGATGTTGACGGGCAGGCGGTCGGTGCGCGTCTCAGCATTGGCGGCGCCATCGCCCCTCAGGCCGGTGCTGACCGCGCCACGCTTTTGCGCAGCGTTGACGAGGCACTGTATCAGGCAAAAAAGTCAGGGCGCGACCGTTTCGTCAGCCGCGCCCTTTGATGCACCTGTCTTCCGGAAGGCTTCCAAAAGCCTTTCGGCTCCTCAGTCGTAGAAGGAATCCACGAATTTGTGGCGGCCGAGCAGGAAGGCATCGGCCACATGAGTCAATGGCGCAAGATCGACATCAGAGCGTCCGGCCTTGATGATTTCCGCAAAACGCTCGTAGAGCGCCGGATATTCCCGCTCAGGTTCCGACACTGCCTGCTCGCCATTGATGGAGAGCTTCGCGCCGCCTTCCGAAAGCACCATCTGCCCGGCCGCCGTTTCGGCAACGATATCCCAGCTCTGCTTGCCGGTCTGGCGCCAGTCGAACTCGGCGCGCACGGGCATTTTCGTAACGTCGGAAAAATGCAGCTCGGCAGCGATGGGCGCGTCGCGGTTTTCCGGGAACTCAAGCGTTGCCTTGGTCAGGAACAGCGCGCGGGGCAGGATGTGGGTGATGATCGACAGCGCATTGATGCCGGGATCGAACACACCGAGACCGCCCGCCTGCCAGATCCATTCCTGGTTGGGGTGCCAGTGGCGCACATCCTCTTTCCAGATGACATGCACGCTGTCGATTTTTGTCGAGGCGAGAAACGCCTTTGCAGCTTCAACGCCCGGCGCATAACGCGAGTGCCAGCTTGCAAATAGCGAAAGACCCTTCGAATCCGCAAGGCGAACGAGATCCTGAACTTCCGAAAGCGTTGCGCCCGGCGGCTTTTCGAGGAAAACGTGCTTGCCGGCATTCAGCGCCGCATATGCAGCCTCGTAACGGTACTGCGGCGGCATGCAGAGCGATACGGCCTCGATATCCTCGACGGCCTCCAGCATGGTCTCGATGGTGCCGTAAGAAGCGACGCCATCCACGGTACCGTGGCGGCTGGCCGTGCAGATCAATTCAAAATCCGGATTGCCTGCGATGGCGGGAAGGTGCTGGTCGCGAACGATTTTGCCGACGCCGACGATGGCAAGCTTGGTGGCTGACATGAAGTGGGACCCATTTGTATGATGCGTGGGATAAAGTGTGACTTTACGAGTTTTTTAACAGAAACGCTCAAAGGAGCAAGGCGATCGTCCTTGCAAGTCTCGTCTTTTTTCGGTGCGTAACGGCATGGCAAAAATCGGTATGCATATTTTATGTTGCCTAATATTTGAAATGTGAAAATATAGTTTCAAATATAAAAGTATTGATTTTCATAACTTAATGCTTTTAAAATTCGAACTCGAAGTTAAGTTCCTAAATATTAACGTATATTATATATTTAAACCAATATAAATTTCATTATTAAATGTATTATAATCAGAATTGAAAATACATCGTTATATGGATTTTTTCAGGATTTCAGCGAAGGCAATTGTCAAATAAATACATACAGCGTAATTCTCGCATCTTATCTACACTAAGTTATTTAGTGTCGGCGTAAAATTCGTGCGGCAGACTGTCTCGATGGTTTTTTCGTTTGGTTGTTGGTTGGCGCTTCGCTTCGTTTCTTGATTTTCCTGCTCGGCATTGTGCGACGCCGGCGGTGAGGAGGTACTCGAACTCGTGTCTTGTCAGTCGCTTGCTGTTGGCACCTGTCCGGCGATTTCGCCGAGGGCAGCCCGCGGTGGAGCGAGAGGTCGTGTGGAGCGATTGGCTATATGTACTGATTTTCCTGCGTAAACGCGGGATTTGTGAAGGTCAAACGCCGGAACCACGGCAAAAGAATAGTAATGACCGGGGGACATGCAGAGATGATGGAATTGATCGCCGCCCAGGCGGCCGCGTCAGCCGCCGAGTTGCCGTTCCTGCTGCTCCAGGCTGCGGCCCTTGTCGGCATGGTGTCGGTGCTGATCCTTCTGCAGCGAAACATCGCTCTCGATGACGCTCGTTATAAAATCTACTACGGCATCATCTTCGGGGTTACCGGTTTCTTGCTGACGCTACTGGTATCCGAGTTCATCAAGCTGCCTTCCAAGCCCTATATCCGCTCTGACCTGCTGTTCCTGGCTGGCGTGTTGGGGTCCTGGCAAGGCGGCTTGATAAGCCTGGCACTCGTCTCCGCAGGGCGATTTTTGTTTGGTGGTCCGGCACTCTTTGGGGCCGCTTTTCTGGATATGAGCATTATCTCGGCTTTCGGGATGGCAATGTATGGCTGGATGCGCCGGCGCAGTCTCACTGAACTCGGCGTCCGCGAGGTCTTCGGCGTATTCGCGGTCAGGATTTTCGCGGCGTTGTTCGCTGTTTGCGTGACCTACAGTCTCAGCATGATAAATCAGGACGTTTTTCTCAGTAACGTCGGACGGCGCATCTTCGGCTCGTTGGTCGGGTTGCCGATGATCGCCTGTCTGTTTCTGTTGCTGCGCAGCGAGGCGCGGGCGCGTGAAGAGGCAAGGAAACGCGATGCTGCGGCGCGGACGGATTCGTTGACGGGCCTGCCCAACAGGCGCGCCCTCAAAGACCATATCGAAGTCGTGATGCGGCAGGAGCCGGCCGTTCCGCACGCTCTCCTTCTCATAGAAATCGTCAATATGGCCGATGTCGCCGCCTGCCAGGGCGAGGATTGGGGCGATCTTTTCTGGCCGAGGCTGGCACAGGAAATCTGCAACGATGACAACGGTCTGCTGTCGAGTTCCAATGCACCGCGCAGCTTCATGTTCGGCGATACCACGCTTGCAGTCGTCATGTCGGGGATTTCGCTCGAGAAGTCGGAAAGCACAAGGCTGATAATGCGTCTCCACGACGGGTTAAGTACATTTTCACGGTCTGCGGATCCAGAACCGGTGCCGCATCTGAAAATCGGTGCCGCTAATCTGGATAAGCTTTCCCGGCAGAACGTGGCTTCCTTCCTCCGGCAGCTTAGTCTTGCGCTGCGAGGAAGCGAAAATCCGGTGCAGATATTCCCCTTCTCCTTCGCCGATAAGGCCACGCGGGACGAGGGGGTGCGCCAGATGCTGGTCAACTGGATCAGATCCGGCAAGCCGCCGATATTTTATCAGCCGAAATTCGAAATGCACAATCGCCGCATGATTGGCGCGGAGGCTCTTTTACGGGCGGTGGATGCGTGCGGACAGCCGCTTTCGCCCTATTATGTGCTGGAGATTGCCGAGCGTCACCGGCTGCTGGTGGAGTTTGAATGGTCGACGATCGAAGCCGTCGTCCGCGATCTCATCGACCTGCGGGGCCTCGACCCGGACTTTCATTTGGCGGTGAACATTTCCGCATCGTCTTTTGCCACTGCGGGCTTCGGAGGGCGGGTTGTGGCCTTTTTGAACGAGATGGGGGTCCCGGCGCACCGTCTGTCGATCGAAGTGACGGAGATGAGCAGGATACCGGCCATCGACATCGTTCAGCAGAATTTCGACAGATTGAGCGAAGCGGGCGTGCGGCTGGCGCTCGATGATTTTGGCACCGGTTATGCGGCACTCACCCTGCTTGCGCGGTTCCCCTTCGAGGAGGTCAAGATCGATCACTGGATGACGTCCCGGCTTGAACAGTCGCGGTTCCGGGAGGCCATCGCGCTCGCCTTCGAAAGCGCCGAACGTTACGGCGCCACGCTGGTGACGGAAGGTATCGGAACGGAAGAGCAGAGCAGGCTGCTCATGCAGATGGGAATCCGTTTCGGTCAGGGGTATCTTTATTCGCCCGCCGTGCCGCTCGAGCGGCTGCAGCCTCGCAGGGAATGCGCTTAGATTTTCGCACCAGCTTTATGACGCATCACTGCGTCATCGCATCCTCATATTCGCTCGAAAGCATCAGCCACTGCTCCTCGGCGTCCGAAAGCTTGCTCGCGGCTTCGCCACGCTCTTTGACTTTCTGCGCGGCCTTGGCAGGTGCCTTTTCGTACAAAGCAGGGTCCGCCAGTTCCTTGTCGAGCGACTGAATCACTTTCTCAAGCTTCGCCGTCAAAGATTCGATTTCATTGATCTTTTTCTTCAGCGGCGCAAGCTGGGCACGTTTTTCGGCGTTGGCCTTGCGCTGGTCGGCTTTCGATGTCTGGTCGGCGGTGGCTTCTGTCTTCTCTTCCTTCTTTTTTCCGGAAGATACGACGAGGTCGCGATATTCCTCCATGTCGCCTTCAAAGGTCTTCACCGTGCCGTCGGCCACCAGCCACAGGCGGTCGACAGTTGCCTCGATGAGATGCCGATCGTGCGAGATGAGGATGACTGCGCCGTTATAGTCGTTCAGCGCCTCGATAAGCGCCCGGCGACTGTCGATGTCGAGATGGTTGGTCGGTTCGTCGAGGATGAGCAGATTTGGCGCATGGAAGGCCGCAAGTCCCATCAGCAGCCGGGCCTTTTCACCGCCGGAAAGGTCTTTCGCCGCCGTCGCCATCTTCTCCGTCGCAAGTCCCATCTGCGCAACCCGCGCCCGCACCTGCGCTTCAGACGCCAGCGGCATCAGCTTGCGCACGTGTTCGACCGGTGTCTGGTCCGGCACGAGATCGTCCAGCTGATGCTGCGCAAAGAAGCCGATCTTCAGGCCCGGGGCGATGCGAAGATCGCCCGCTTGCGGCGCAAGCCGACCGGAGATGAATTTCGCAAAGGTCGATTTGCCGTTGCCGTTGGAACCGAGCAGCGCGATGCGGTCGTCATTATCGATGCGGAGATTGAGCTGCTTCAGAATGGATTTGCCCGGCTCGTAACCCACGGCACCGCCATTGATGGCGACGATGGGTGAGGCGGGCTGCTTTTCCGGCTCCGGGAACGTTATCGGCTGGACGTGATCCTCGATCACGGCGGCGACGGTGCCCATGCGCTCCAGCGCCTTGATACGGCTCTGCGCCTGGCGCGCCTTGGTGGCCTTGGCGCGAAAACGGTCGATGAAGCTTTGCAGATGTTTGCGCGCGGCCTCGTTTTTCACCTTCGCCTTCATCTGCAATTCGTCTGCTTCGGCTTTCTGGCGCTCGAACTGGTCATATCCGCCGCGATAGAAGGTCAGTTTCTTCTGGTCCAGATGCACGATGGAATTGACGGCATTGTTCAGCAGATCGCGGTCGTGGCTGATGATGATGACGGTATGCGGATAACGCCGGATATAGTCTTCCAGCCAGAGCGTGCCTTCAAGGTCGAGATAGTTGGTCGGCTCGTCGAGCAGCAGGAGGTCGGGTTCGGCAAACAGCACGGACGCGAGCGCCACGCGCATACGCCAGCCGCCGGAGAACGAAGAGGCGGGGCGAAGCTGCGCCTCGTGATCGAAGCCAAGACCGGCAAGAATGCTGGAGGCACGGGCTTCGGCCGAATGCGCGTCGATATCGACCAACCGCACCTGAATTTCCGCGATCCGGTGCGGGTCTGTTGCGGTTTCCGCCTCGGCCAGCAGCGCGCTGCGCTCCTTGTCGGCGGAAAGCACGATGGAAATCAGCGATTCTTCCGTTCCCGGCGCTTCCTGCGCAACCTGGCCGATGCGCGCGAGTTTCGGGATCGTTACCGAACCGCTTTCCGCTGAAAAGTCACCGGTGATGACCCGGAAAAGAGTGGATTTGCCGGCGCCGTTGCGGCCAACGAGGCCCACCTTCACGCCAGCCGGAAGCGTCACGCTGGCGTGGTCGAGAAGCAGGCGCCCGGCGATGCGGGCGGAGAGATCGGTAATCGTAATCATGGCGCCGTTTTGGCCGAACTGCGTGGCCAAGGCAAGAGCGCGCGCGCCACACCAGATCAGATATGCAGCTTCAACAGCCGAGCTGCGCCAGATAGCTGCTGCGGCTGCGTTGAGCCACGTCCCGGGAGTAGCCTATGACGCAATTGCGCGTGCCGCAGCGTGCGGACAGCAGGGCGAGCTCGGCATGGCTGAAAAATTCGGCTGATGTCGCGGTGCAGTCCACTGCCGCAACGCCGATCGAGACGGTCAGATGCTCGCCGTCGCCCTCACTGGTGACGAAACGCAGCGCCTCGACGTTCTGCCGCAACCGCTCTGCAATTGCTTCAGCTGTATTTTGCGAGACGTCGGCGAACAGAAAAGCGAACTCGTTTCCGCCGATGCGGGCTACGAAATCGTCCTTCTTGATCGTCTTGCGGAAAAGCGCTGCCAGCCGGCGCAGCGCCTTGTTGCCGGCGGTGGGGCCGTATTTGCCGTTGATTTCGCGGAAATGGTCGATGTTGAGCAGCACAAGCGATGTGGCTGATGCCCCCTGAGCGCCCGAAAACAGGTCGCCGAGCTTCTCGAGGAAAGCCGCCCGGTTGGGAAGCGCCGTCAAGGCATCACGCAGGGAATTCGCCTGAAGATCGGTCCGGCTTTTCTCAACCTCGCGGATTTTCATCAGCCCCATGGAAACGAAATGCCGGAGACTCGTTTGTTCCTCGTGAATATCGCCCATCAATTGCGCAAGCCGCTCCGTTGCAGGCAGCTCGGAGTGATCTTGCCCGGAAAGACTGGCAATAAATGTTTCGGTGCGTTGCAGGCCGGCTTCCAGCCGCGCGGAAATCTGCTTCAGCGTCTCGAAGGCCGTCGCTGCCATCTGCTCGGCCTCGATCTTCGAAAAACCCGGCAGATTGTGTCTCTGGCCGACAATATCGATTTCATGCTGTTGCGGCGCGTTGCCAAGGGCGAGAATATCGCGTCCCATCGCCGGGTTATGCCCCGACAATATTTCGTAGATCAGTTCGTAGTTTCGCGGCAGCGGTGCAATATTCATCTTGTCGATGAACTGAGCAATTTTTGTAAAGACGAGACCGTTCCTTGCCTTCTCGCGTTTTTTATCGCCCGCCGTTGACGTCACTGACAGCCCCAATACCAATAAATTATGAATGCACCGGTGATAACCGATTGTTGAACACGATTATTCTTACAAGCAACGGTTTAAAATAGGCTAAACCTGACGAGGTTTTCATTGCCGTGAGACCCCCATTCTCGTGGAGGGGACTGTTGCGCGCCGGATGCGGTTTTTGATCAGTAGTATGACAAATCCTGATTTGATTTCACGCGGCGGTCGTTTTTATATCGCATCATCGATGTAGCAGAAGAGGGTGCAGCCTATGACGACCTCCAGAACCTTATATTCACTTTGCGGAAGCGATAGCGCACGGCCGTTTTCTCCCCATTGCTGGAAAACCGTGCTTTCGCTGGCGCATAAGGGGCTGGATTTCGAGGAGCGTCCCTTGCCCTTCACGGTCATCCCGACGGTGGAGGACGGTTTTTCGAGGACCGTGCCGATCCTTCGTGATGGCGACCAGCTGGTGAGCGACAGTTTCGAGATCGCCCTTTATCTGGATGAGGCCTATCCGGAGCGGCCGTCGCTGTTTAACGGGGAAGGCGGCAAGGCGATGGCGCGTTTCGTTGAAAGCTGGTCGCAGACGGTACTGCACCCGGCCATCACCCGCATTGCCGTGCTCGATATCCACAATATGCTTGATGAGCCTGACCGCCTTTATTTCCGCGACAGCAGAACGAAGGCGCTAGGCCGGACGCTAGAGGATGTGGTGGCGAACCGTGAGGCGGAAATCGCGGCCTTCCCAGCGCTCCTGGCGCCGATCCGCCGCATGCTGGGCTTCCAGCCTTTCATCGGTGGCTCATCGCCGCTGTTTGCGGACTACATCGTTTTCGGTGCGCTGCAATGGGCAAGGATTACCACCGGAGCGGATCTGTTTTCCGAAAACGACCCCGTCCGTGACTGGTTCGAAGGCTGCCTAGACCTCCACGACGCCAGAGGCCGCAGTGTGACAGCGGCGTGAAATGTCTGCAGCCATCGTCGCAATGTGGTTGATCCCCCTTGTTTTCGGGCCTTTGGGCGGGTAAAGACCGCCCACTTTCTCTATAGGAAAAGGAAACGGACACATGGCGATTGAACGCACATTTTCGATGATCAAGCCGGACGCAACCAAGCGTAACCTGACTGGCGCGATCACCAAGGTATTTGAAGACAACGGTCTGCGCATCGTCGCCTCCAAGCGCGTCTGGATGAGCAAGCGCGAAGCTGAAGGCTTCTACGCCGTTCACAAAGAGCGTCCCTTCTTCGGCGAACTCGTTGAAGGCATGACCTCCGGCCCGACCATCGTTCAGGTTCTGGAAGGCGAAAACGCTATCCTCAAGAACCGCGAAATCATGGGCGCAACCAACCCGGCCCAGGCTGCTGAAGGCACCATCCGCAAGAGCTTCGCGCTTTCCATCGGCGAAAACTCCGTTCACGGTTCGGACGCTCCTGAAACCGCCGCACAGGAAATCGCCTACTGGTTCGCCGAAACCGAAATCGTCGGCTGATTCAAAATATCAACGGCTTGAATCGCCATCTCAGGCGATGGCATGAAGCCGCTGAAAAGACTCGATGAAACGGAGCCGAAAGGCTCCGTTTTTTTGTATTATTTGCAGGTAGATTGTTTCCTGTGCCGAGCATCCGCCCCCCTCATTCCTGTGCTTGTCACAGGAATCCAGCCGACGCGCGTCCGCGCGGCGAAAGAGTCTGTCCAGCCCAAGGACGTGGGCTGGCTAGATTCCTGTGACAAGCACAGGAATGAGGGGAGGTTCAATTTTCGCTTCGTCTACTCCGACGATCGTCACGACGCCGGACACCCCTCGACTGGCCGCATATCCGTCGTGCCGTCCGCTTTGAACACGTCCGGGTTGGGCGTGTAGAGCGGCCCTACCGTCAGCGGTTTGGCGGGAAGGAGCGATTGGTCTGTGTCGGAGCGGATGGTGGTCTCTATCGTCTGCAGTACATCGCCTTCCGGCCCTTTGATGCGGATCGTGACCTTGTAGGGGCGGTCCTGCTTCACGCATTCGACCGGCGGACTTTGAACGGCGATCTTTTCATCTGCCGGGAAAATCTTCTCCCTGGTCGTCAGCTCGGTGCCACCGCGGGGATTTTCGAAGGTCGCTTCCAGCGTGCTGCCGTCGCGGATGGGGGCGATGCGCTGCAAGGTCACGAGATAGGTGGCAATCGCCACACGGTAGTTAAAGACGAACATGCGGCCGGAAACCTTCGCGACATCGCGCGGCTCGTCCCGCTGACAACCGGAAAGACCGAGCACAGTAGTGATCGCCAGCAACGGAATGGTTATTCCTCTCATGCCTGCGCCTCCTTCTTGCGGTGGTAATGCCGGCTGGCTTTCTGGCGGTTGCCACACACCGTCATGTCGCACCAGATGCGGCTTCTGTTCTTGCTGCGGTCGATGAAAAGCCAACCGCAATTGCCGCAAATCCGCAGCCGTTTCCGCGTTTCCGCCGCAAGCAGCGACAGAGCTGAATGGGCGGTCGCATTGGCAAGGCTCTCTCGCAGGGGAAACAACCGTAGTGCCGTGCCGCATGCGAAGAGAAGCCCGGCCAGCCGACCGTCGTCATCGTCGCCACTCGTCATCGAAGAGCGGAAATAATCGTCGATCGCCTCGCGAAGATCGAGAAATACCTGCCTCCTGTCCGCTCCGGGCGCGATGAGGACGGGAAACCTGTCGCGCTCCGCTCCGAGTCGGGTCGACGCCTCGGCAAAAGTGGCGATTTGCTCAGGCACAGCAAAACGGTCGACCGATTTTGCCGCGTCCGCGCGCAGGATGACGCTATTGGCGACATCGAGGGCCAATGCGCCGCCTGCGAAACGATGTTCTGTCCAGCGAAATGTCATGGCGACATTATAACTATCAAAATGGATTTTAACAGTTATAATGCGATGGGGAGGACGGATTGGCTTATTTCCTGCAACAATTGCTGAATGCCGTACCGGTCGCCTCGCTTTATGCGGTTCTGGCGTTCGGCTATGCCATCGCCTTTTCGGTCACGAAAAGGGCCGATGTCACCTATGGCGCGATCTTCGCTTTTGCCGGTCAGACCTGTCTGCTGTTTGCCGATTTTGGCTGGAACCGGCTGTGGCTGATCTTGCCTGCGACACTCGCGCTTGGGGCAGGGGCCGGTCTTTTCGGCGGTCTGTGGGCGGCGGCTTTCATCGGCAGGGCGGTGATGCGGCCCCTGGCTAAAGCCTCCCCCAATGCGGTGACGGTCGCCTCCATTGGCGTGCTGATCGCGCTCACCGAAAGTGCCAGACTTGCCGCCGGCACGCGACAATTATGGCTGCCGCCGCTTTTGTCCGAACCGGTGCGATTCTGGGCCGATGGAAGCTTCGCCGTCACCCTGACGTCGATGCAGATGCTGAACACGGCTGTCTTCTGCCTGCTCGTTCTCACAGGCACTTTCTACCTCCAGCGTTCCGGCTTTGGCAGACGCTGGAAGGCGGTGTCGGACGATGCTTTCGCCGCGTCACTGTGCGGGGTAAATGCAGGCAGGGTGTTCCTGCTGTCCTACTGTGCAGCGGGTCTGCTTGCCGCCATCGCCGGCGTCCTCGCCACGTTTTATTACGGCACCATGGATTTCGGTGCCGGTCTGGTGTTCGGCCTGAAGGTCGTGCTGATTTCGGCAGCGGGCGGTTATGCAAGCCCGCTCGTCTGCGCGCTCGGGGCTGCTGCCGTCGGATTCGCGGAAACGCTATGGGTCGGTTACGGCCCGGTTATCTGGCGTGATGCGGCGGTTCTGGCGCTTCTGGTGGGCTGGCTGATCGTCATGCGTAGCAGGGTGGAAGCGCCCTAGAGCATTTCCAGGAGGGGTGGCGTCCGGTTTTCGTCCGGAAGTGCGGGAAAACACAAAGCGTTACCGCCATTTGTCCTTGGCCGTGTCGTCGGTCGTCTTTGCGGCAACCCAGTCGCCCTTCGTGCCATCCTTGCCATGTTCCTTTTTCCAGAACGGGGCGGACGTCTTGAGGTAGTCCATCACGAAATTTGCGCCGTCGAAGGCGGCCTGCCGGTGCCGGGAAGCGGCAATGACGAGGACGATATTCTCGCCGGTGGCGATCTTGCCATGGCGATGAATGGCGGTGAGGCCGAGGAGGTCGAAGCGTTCGATGGCGAGTTGCGCGATACGGGTCATTTCCGCTTCGGCCATGCCGGGATAATGCTCGAGTTCCAGCGCCGCGAGCGTGCCGCCATCATCGCGACAAAGCCCGGTGAAGGCCACCACCGCGCCAATGCTCTTGTCGCCTTCCGTCAGCCTGCGGGTTTCTTCCGCAGCGTCGAAATCCTGTGCCTGCACGCGGACCGTCGGCTGCATCCGGTTATCCCCCCGTCATTGGCGGGAAGATGCCGATCTCGCGCGCACCGGCAATGCTCTCGTCATGTTCAACATGTTCCTGATTGACCGCAACGCGGATCACATCTGGAAATTCGAAAGCGGCTTCGTAGTTTTCACCAAGGGTTGAGAGATAGGCGATCAGCTCACCGGCCGTGGTAACGGAGGAGGGGATATCCAGCTCCTCCTCCGCCGTGCCGATCTTTTCGCGAACCCAGGCGAAATAAACGATCCGCGCCATCATTCTTCGTCCACGATGTGCTTGAGACCCGCCTTGAAGTAGTCGTAGCCGGTGTACATGGTCAGCGCTGCTGCTAGCCAGAGAAGCGTAATTCCCATCTCGGTCGTGTAGGGCAGAACCTTGTCGCCCGCGGGACCTGCGAGAAGAAAGGCGATGGCCACCATCTGGATGGTGGTCTTCCACTTCGCGATGCGGGTGACGGGAACGCTGACCTTCAGCGCCGCCAGATATTCACGCAAGCCCGAGACCAGAATTTCGCGGCAGAGAATGGTGATGGCGGCCCAGAGCGACCAGCCGGCAATGGTGCCGTCCGCTGCCATCAAGAGCAGCACTGAGGCGACCAGCAGCTTGTCGGCGATCGGGTCCAGCATGCGGCCGATATTGGAGGTCTGGTTCCAGATACGCGCCAAATAACCATCCAGAAAATCGGTCAGCGAGGCGACGATGAACAGCCAAAGTGCCGTCCAGCGCGCAAAATCCGAGCTTTCCAGCTTTCCTTCGATGTAAAAACACAAAACGATGACGGGAACCGCCAGAATGCGGGCATAGGTGAGAAGGTTGGGAATGCTGTATGCGCGCGAAGCCATGGGAAACCTGTCAGTCTGGATAAGCTGCCTTGATGCCGCCCCTGACGCATAGGGTCAACACGTTATTATGTTTTTTTAGCAGTTCGTTGCGACAGTGCGCCTTCAATCGCCACTGCTCTCATGGAAGTGATTGTAGATTTGCCGCGCTACGGCTTCTGAAATGCCGGTGACATTCATCAGATCGTTGAGGCCTGCGCGTGAAACCGCCTTGGCCGTACCGAAATGCTGCAGCAGCGAGCGCTTGCGTCCTGGGCCGATCCCCGAAATTTCATCCAGCGGATTGCGCACCATTTCCTTCTTGCGTCGCGCCCGGTGTGAGCCGATGGCAAAACGGTGGGCCTCGTCGCGCATGCGCTGGATGAAGTAAAGCACGGGATCGCGCGGCGGCAGGGAAAAATCGCTGCGGCCATCCGCAAAGAAGCGCTCGCGGCCCGCCTCGCGGTCCACACCCTTGGCGACACCGATGGCAATCACGCTGTCGCGAATGTCGAGCTCATCGAGGATGGCACGCACCGCCGTCATCTGTCCCTGACCACCATCGATCAGGATAACGTCCGGCCAGGCGGGGAAGGGCATGTCCGCGGCTTCCTCGGGTGTGGGCGTCAGCGTCTGCGCGCGGTCGGGCTTGCCCTCTTCCTTCAACAGGCGCGAGAAGCGGCGGGTCATGACCTCACGCATCATGCCGAAGTCGTCACCGGGAGTGATGTCAGTCGATTTGATGTTGAACTTGCGATACTGGTTTTTCACGAAGCCTTCCGGCCCCGCCACCACCATGCCGCCCACGGCATTGGTGCCCATGATGTGCGAGTTGTCGTAAATCTCGATCCGGCGCGGCACGTAAGGAAGGTTGAAGGTTTCCGCGAACCCCTTCAACAACCGCGCCTGAGACGAGGTTTCCGCCAGCTTGCGGCCATGCGCCTCGCGGGCATTGGCAAGAACATGGTCGGTGATGTCCTTCTTCTCGCCGCGCTGCGGCACGCTGATCGTGACCTTGTGTCCGGCTTTTTCGCCAAGAGCAGCGGCCAGCAATTCCTGTTCCTCTACGGTTTCGGAAAGCAGGATCTGCTTCGGGACCGGTTTGTCGTCGTAAAATTGTGCCAGGAACGCATTGAGGATTTCCGAGCCGGGCAGGGACGGGTCGGCCTTCGGGAAATAAGCGCGGTTGCCCCAGTTCTGGCCGGTGCGGAAAAAGAACACCTGGATGCAGGATATGCCGCCCTCGTGATGGATGGCGAAAACATCCGCCTCCTCGATGCCGGCCGGATTGATGCCCTGATGGCTCTGGACGTGCGAGAGCGCCGCCAGCCGGTCGCGATAGACGGCGGCGCGCTCGAAGTCGAGATCCTCGGCCGCCTCGTTCATCTGCCGGGCAATCGCGGTCTTGACGCTCTGGCTCTTGCCGGACAGGAAATCCTTGGCTTCCTTGACGAGTTCCGCATACCCCTCATCGCTCACCTCATGTGTGCAGGGGCCGGAACAGCGTTTGATCTGGTAAAGAAGACAGGGACGCGTGCGGGTTTCGAAAACGCTGTCGGTGCAGGTGCGGATCAAGAACGCGCGTTGCAGTGAATTGATCGTGCGTCCAACGGCTCCGGCAGAGGCGAAGGGTCCGAAGTAGTCGCCCTTGCGCGCCCGCGCACCCCGGTGCTTGAAAATCGCCGGTGCACGATTGTCGGCTGTGATCAGGATATACGGAAATGACTTGTCGTCGCGCAAAAGCACGTTAAAGCGCGGCCGCAAGCGTTTGATGAGGTTAGCTTCCAGTAGAAGCGCCTCGGTTTCCGTGCGGGTGGTGACGAATTCCATATGGGCGGTCAGCCGCACCATCTGCGCAATGCGGTTGGAATGCACGCGACCCTGGGCATAGTTGCCGACGCGCTTCTTCAGCGAGCGCGCCTTGCCGACGTAAAGAACGTCGTTCGCCTCGTTGAACATGCGGTAGACACCCGGCGAGTTCGGCAGGTGTTTGACGAATTCGCCGATCAGATCCATGCCCTTCAGGCCGGATTCGTTTTTCCAGCCGGCATTCCAGTCCATGCCGGCAACGTCGCGCGGTGCCTCGGCCGCGTCTGTCGCGGCAAGGTTTGCATCGTCGTCTTCGTCATCGGTTTCATCGAAGAGAATACCGCCGTCAGGCAGCTTCTTTCCGTTCATTCAGGTATCTCCGCCACATCAGGGGTTTCCCAGCCAAGATGCTGGCCGCCATCGAGCGCGATCATTTGTCCGGTGATCGACGGCGTATCAAAAAGAAAGCGAATCGTCCGCCCGAACTCGTCGGGTTCCGGACCGCGCTTTAATATAAGGCCGTCGATCTGCGCCTGAAAGTCCTCCGGCGCCTGTCTTTCGCTTTTGAAGGAGGGACCCGGCCCGATGGCGTTGACGCGCACCCGCGGCGCAAAACTCTGCGCCATCGTCCGTGTGGCTGTCCAAAGGGCCGATTTCGAAAGCGTATAGGAGTAAAAACGCGGCGTTAGCGCAAGTACGCGCTGATCGATGATGTTGACGATCAGTCCGGATTTATCCTGAGGCAATTGCTGAACGAATGCGGCCGCGATGAGGGAAGGCGCCCGCACATGCACGGAAAAATGCGCGTCGAAGATTGCCGGATCGGGCGTTTCTGCCGAATCGTCCAGAAAAATGGATGCATTGTTGACGACGACGCCTATCGGGCCGAGCGCCGAAGATGCCTGTTCGACAAGCGCCATTGTTGGCGATGATTGTGTCAGATCCGCCTGAACGGCAACGGCCTTGCCGCCTTTTTGCCTTATTTCGTTAGCGAATTCCTCGGCTTGCCCCATAGAGGCATTGGCGTGGACGGCAATCGCAAAGCCATGCGAGGCCAAATCCGTGGCGATCGCCCGCCCGAGCCGCCGGGCGGCACCCGTTATCAAGACTGTCTTCGGTATATTTTCTTTCACAGCGGACCTGCATTTGCTCATACACGCCCTATTTGCTGGATATAATCGCAAATCGCAAGCTGTCCGTGGGCCGTAAAAGAATTGTGTGGATTTTTATTGGTAATGTAATTTAAATTTAATTTGAATATAACTAAGTTTAAATTCGATATATTGGAAATTAAGTTTCCGGTAGGGTTAATAAAACCCTTGTGGCAATTAGGCAACGTCTAATTCTAGTCACGTGTCTGCCCCAAACAATTCACATTTTGGCTCTTTGATCTCCGCATTCTCCCATCAAATTCAATTTTCAGAGGGGCGATTAACCCGACGAATTTACCGCGTCTAAAAACAATGTTTTGAGTACGGCGCGGTCCTGAAAGGAGAATAACATGCGTATTTTCGTAGCAACCATTATGGCTTCGACCATTGCAGCCGCCGGTTTCTCGGCTGCTCATGCCGCTGACGCCGTAAACGACGTGCCGCAGGCACCGGTAGCCTACGACCAGCCCGCTCCGGTCAAGAACTGGACCGGCGCTTACCTCGGTGGTACCGCCAACTACGATTGGGGCCGTTTCAGCTCCAGCAACGACGGCCGTGACGCCAAGGGCGCCGGCGGCGGCATCTACGGCGGTTACAACATGCAGAACGGCCAGATCGTTTACGGTGCCGAAGCAGACGTTAACCTCGGCCGCGAGCGCGGTTCCGCTGGTACGGTTGGTGGCAACGCCGTCGAAGGCAAGCAGGGCGTCAACGGCTCGCTGCGTGCTCGCGTCGGTTACGACATGAACCCGTTCCTGCTGTACGGTACGGCTGGTCTCGCAGCCTCCGACAACAAGGTACGTGACGCGACCTCCAAGGACAGCGCAACCGCCCTCGGCTACACCGTTGGTGCCGGCGTTGAAGCCATGGTTACGGACAACATCACTGCCCGTCTGGAATATCGCTACAGCGACTACCAGAAGAAGGACTACAGCCTGGACTCCGGCGCGTTCTCGCGCGGCTTCGACGACCACTCCGTCAAGGCCGGTATCGGCGTCAAGTTCTGATCCTTCAAGGATCGGTAAAGAAAAGCCGGGGTTTACGCCCCGGCTTTTTTGTTTTTGCCATCAGTTACAGCATCCATGCCCGGCGATCAGGCCAGGCATGGCGCTCACATTGGCGTCAGGCGGCAGCCCTCATGTCCTTATAGGCTTGGAAACGCTTGCCGAATGTTTCCGGCCATTGCGCCAGCGCCTCGTGCCCTTCGGCCCATTCACCTGCAAAACGCAGATCGAGATAACCGATCAACGCCGCAAGGGCGAAATGTCCGCCATGCAGCTTCTTGCCGGTTTTCGGCAGGTTGGCGTTGAGATGATCCAGACCCTTCACCGCCTTTTTCCACTGCTTGTCGATCCATGGCTGGTGAACTCTGTCCTCCGGGCGGGAACGGCGCTCGTAAACGATGGCCAGCAGGCAATCCATGATGCCGTCGCAGAGCGCTTCCAGAATTTCCGCTTCGGTGCGCTTGCCGTTCTTTTTCGGGTAGAGCTTGCCGCCCGAAAGGCGGTCTAGATAGTGCATGATCGCGACGCTGTCATAGACCGAGCCGCCATCGTCCAGAAGCAGGACCGGAATTTTGCCGAGCGGATTGTTGTCAACCAGCGTCGCGGGCTCGGCATTGGTGTCGACGGCGACGTTGGTAATGTCGATGCCGAGATGGCGGGCGGCCATGCGCACCTTGGCGGAGTAGGGGGAAGTGACGGAATAAAGCAGTTCCATAGTCGGGTCCTGACATATGTTGATGTGTGGGTATTAGCGAATGGGGACGATTTCGGTAGCGCTGACGCGGCAGCCCTTGCGGTCAAGCTCAGGGCAATCGCGGAATGTCATGTCCTTGTTGAGGCAGATACGGACTTCCTCAAGGCGTTTTCCGTCACAGCTGATCGAGACGCCGCGTTTCGACATGCCGGGGTTGGCGTCGGTGAAGGCGGTTTCGATGGCGTCGGCGGAAAGGGTGGCGCCTTTAGCGCCCGAGGCAATCGTCTCCGGCAGCTTGACCGCCTCGAAGGCGGTTCGTGTTGCCGAAAAATAATCCTTCTGCGAAAGGCCGGAGCAGGCGCCGTGCTTGCGCCACTGGTGGCCGATCAGGCCCATGGAGGGCATGATGTCGAACATCATGCGGCCGATTGCGTCGGGCACACGGTCCGGCTCGCTGCTCGTGCAGAATTCGGGGTATCCGGTTTCGTTTTGCGGCCAGAGCCCGTGTACGACAAAACCGTACCGCCTGTCGCTGCCGCATTGCTGGCGATTGCCGGAACCTTCGGAGCTGGCGCAGAACGCCGGCGACCAGGAGAGCGAAAGCACATAAAAATCGAAGCCTGTTCCGGCGGGCACAGGGCTTTTGCCCGTGTCTCGTCGGGCAATTTCCGGCTGGGATATTTCGGGCCTGGAATTGCCGGCGGGCTGCGTTTGGGATTGGGTCTGCCGGTTGGTTGCAGAACCGGTCGGGGCCGGATTTTCCCGCGAAAACCAAAGGGCCGCAAGCGACAGAAGACCGAGGGCGATGAAACCGGCATAACGCTTCATTTCGTGCACGTTCTCCGGAAAATGGACGACCTCGTATCGCCCGCAGACGACAAAGCGGTCTTACATAAATTTGTGAACGAGGCAAACGGGCAAAAAGGTTGAAAGCTTCGCCGCATAACGAATAGAGTCGAACGAATCTTCTGCGGAGTGCGGAAATCGGGTTGGGGTGAAGCTGGGGGAAATAGGCGGGCATGACCGCATGACATTGAAGAAATACATCTGGCCCGTCATTGGTCTGGCAACGATCGGTTTTTCGGCCTGGCTGCTCTATCACGAGCTGCGCGGTCTTTCACTCGATGATCTATGGGAAAGCCTCACGGCCATTCGCGCGCGGGACTGGGTGTGCTCCGGCCTGTCGACGCTTGTCGCCTATGCCGCCCTTGCAGGTTACGACCGCATCGCTCTCCAGCATCTCGGCCGGAAGGTAAACTGGTTCTTCATCACGCTCACCTCCTTCACCACCTACGCGCTTTCCCACAATGTCGGGGCATCCGTGTTTTCCGGTGCCGTCGTCCGATATCGGGCCTATACGTCCAAAGGGTTGAGCGCTGCCGAAGTCGGCATTCTCGTCGGCCTTTGTTCTTTCACCTTCATCATCGGAACGATCATGCTCATCGGTCTGGTGCTGGTCTACGAACCGGACATTACCGAGCGCTTTACCGGCATCCTGCCCGTGGAAGCATCAACGACAACCGGCGTCCTGCTGCTCGCCATCGTCGCACTTTATGTGCTCGGCAGTCTTTTGAAGCTGCGGCCGCTGAAAATCGGTTCGTTTTTTCTGCCATATCCCGTGCCGAAACTGGTGGCGCAACAGCTTGTCATCGGTCCGATCGAACTGATCGGAGCCGCAGGCATCATCTATTTCGCGCTGCCGGAAGCCGGAAATCCCGGTTTCATGATCATTCTCGGGATTTTCCTGATTTCCTTTTCCGCGGCGCTCATCTCGCACGCGCCGGGCGGGCTTGGCGTGCTGGAGCTGGTGTTCGTCACCGGCCTGCCTGATATGAACCCGGCTGACGTGATTGCGGCGCTGCTGGTGTTCCGGCTGTTCTACCTCATCATCCCGTTCATCATGGCGCTGTTCGTGATCCTGTTCTTTGAGCGATCGCAGCTTGCACAGGCGCGGAAGGGGTGAGGTAAGCCCTCAATCCTCTTCCGGCTTTTCCTCGCCGCGTAGCCAGAAGGCGCGGTGCGAGGCGTATCTGTCCTGCGCCATCACCGTCTTCAGGAATGGCAGCAGCGTGTGCAGCTCGTCCTTCAGCGTGTAGGGCGGGTTGACGACGATGAGGCCTGAGCCGCTCAAGCCTTCCAGCCGGTCGCTTTTCACGGAAAGTTCCGCGCACAGCATCTTCGGAATGTCGAAGGATTGCAGCCGCTCGTGGAAATCCTTGATCGGTGCTCCTTTTTTGAGCGGATACCACAGGCAATAGGTGCCGGTGGAGAAACGCCGATATGCCTTGTTCAACCCATCCGCCAGCCGCTGATATTCATTTTCAAGCTCGAAAGGCGGATCGACGAGGATGAGGCCGCGTTTTTCCTTCGGCGGCAGATGCGCGCCAAGCGACAGCCAGCCATCGAGCTCCGTCACCCGAACTTGATAATCCCCCTCGAACAGACGCGCCAGCGCGCGTGCGTCGTCCGGGTGCAGTTCCATGGCCGAAAGCCTGTCCTGCGGGCGGAACAGCATGCGCGCGAGCTTCGGCGAGCCGGGGTAGAACTGCATGCCGCCTTCGGGGTTAAGCTCTCTCACGGTGGAAAGATAGGATTCCAGCAATTCGGCGACAGGGGCCGGCAGATCGGCGTCCATCAGCTTGCCGATGCCGGTCTGCCATTCGCCTGTCTTCTGCGCCTCTTCCGACGACAGGTCGTAGAGGCCGATGCCGGCATGAGTATCCAGCACCCGAAACGCCTTGTCCTTGTTCTGCAGGTAACGGACGAGACGGGCGAGAACGGCGTGTTTGAGGACATCCGCGAAATTGCCGGCGTGGTAGATGTGGCGATAGTTCATGGGATGTGTCTCGCTTCCCGATGGGGATGATGAATATTCTTGATGGACGTCACTTCGGCCTTTTTGCCGCGTCGCTGATGCAATATAGAAAAGACATGAACCTTGCGACCCCGATTTCCGCTAAAAACGCCACCCCGAAAGCCGAAAGTGCCACGCGCATCGGCCACACGGTCTGTCCGCACGACTGTCCGAGCGCCTGCGCGCTGGAAGTGGACATCAATGCCGATGGCAGCATCGGCCGCGTGCGCGGCGCCAATGCCAATACATACACTGCCGGCGTCATCTGCGCCAAGGTGGCGCGTTACTCAGAGCGTATCTATCATCCCGGCCGTCTTTTGACCCCGAAGCGCCGCAAGGGCGCGAAGGGTGCCGGCGACTGGCAGGAGATATCCTGGGAAGCGGCACTGGACGAGGTTGCTGACGCCTTCGTCAAAGCCGAGGCAAAGCACGGCGCCGAAGCCATCTGGCCTTATTTCTATGCCGGAACCATGGGACAGGTTCAGCGCGATTCCATCGAGCGCCTGCGTCACGCCAAGAAATATTCCGGCTTTTTCGGATCGATCTGCACCAACATGGCCTGGACGGGTTATGTGATGGGTACAGGCGCGCTTCGCGGGCCAGATCCGCGCGAAATCGGCAAGGCCGATGTCGTTGTCATCTGGGGCACGAATGCTGTCGCCACGCAGGTCAACGTCATGACCCATGCGGTAAAAGCCCGCAAGGAACGTGGCGCGAAGATCGTCGTCGTCGATATCTATGACAATCCGACCATGAAACAGGCCGATATGCGCATCGTCCTGCGTCCCGGCACCGATGCGGCGCTCGCCTGCGCCATCATGCACATTGCCTTCCGCGATGGTTATGCCGACCGCGATTACATGGCGCGCTTCGCTGACGATCCGGCGGGACTTGAAGAGCATCTGAAATCGAAGACGCCGCAATGGGCGTCCGAAATCACCGGTCTTTCCGTGGAGGAAATCGAGGATTTCGCAAGGCTCGTGGGCACGACGAAAAAGACGTTCTTCCGGCTCGGTTATGGTTTCGCCCGCCAGCGCAACGGCGCGGTCGCCATGCATGCCGCCCTTTCGATCGCCACCGTTCTTGGCTCCTGGCAATATGAAGGCGGCGGCGCCTTCCACAATAACGGCGATATCTTCCGGCTCAACAAGGCGGAACTGATGGGCACAGCCTATGCCGACCCCAACGTGCGCCAGCTCGACCAGTCGCAGATCGGCCGCGTGCTGACGGGGGATGCGGAAGCGCTGCGACATGGTGGCCCGGTGACGGCGCTGCTCATCCAGAACACCAACCCCGTCAATGTCGCACCCGAGCAGCGGCTGGTGAAACAGGGTTTCCTGCGCGACGATCTTTTTGTTGCCGTGCATGAGCAATTCATGACGGAGACGGCCGAGTTGGCCGATATCGTGCTGCCGGCCACCATGTTCCTTGAACATGACGATATCTACCGCGCCGGTGGCCAGAACCACATTCTGCTTGGCCCCAAGCTGGTGGAGCCGCCGGAAACCGTGCGCACCAATCTCTTCGTCATCGAAGAACTGGCGAAACGTCTTGGTATCGACCATATGCCGGGCTTCGGTCTTTCAGCTCGCGACCATGTCGATCATATGCTGAAAGTCAGCGGCTGGGGCGATTTCGATACGTTGGCGGAAGAAAAATGGATCGATGCGCAGCCCTCTTTCGAGGTGGCGCATTATCTCGAGGGTTTTGGTTATGGTGACGGAAAATTCCGTTTCAGCCCCGAATGGGCGACAGGGCCGTCTCCAAACAAACCGCCGAAAAACATCGGCGTGATGGGGCCCGTTGCGCAATTTCCGAAATTCCCGGATCAGGTAGATGTCATCGAAACCGCCGACGGAGAGCATCCTTTCCGACTGGCGACATCGCCAGCGCGCAACTTCCTCAACTCCACCTTCGCGGAAACGAAAACCTCCGTGCAGAAGGAAGGCCGTCCGGAAGTGATGATCTGTTCCGAGGACGCCACCCGCAACGGTATAGCCGATGGCGACATCGTGCGTATCGGCAATGGCCGCGGCGAAGTGCGCCTCCATGCGAAAATCGTGGAGGGTGCGAGGCCCGGCGTTCTGGTTGCCGAAGGGTTGTGGCCCAACAAGGCGCATCTGGACGGCGAGGGTATCAATGTTCTGACGGGCGCCGATGCCGTCGCCCCCTATGGCGGCGCGGCTTTCCACGACAACAAGGTGTGGCTCCACCGCGACGACGAAGCCTGAAAGGCTTGATATTGCACCGCAACAGGGCCAAGCTGAACACTTCCGCGACAGGCAAGGGATATCCGGTGACACAGACGCAAGCGAAAAACGTTCCGGCCGACACTGATTCCGGTAGGGTCCGGCTGGTGGAAAAGGAAACGGTGTGGAAGGGCTTCGTGCATATGCAGAAGCTCATTTTCGATCAGCGCATGCCGGATGGCAAGACAATCCGCATCATCAGGGAAGTCCACGATCACGGCAGCGCCGCCGCCATCCTTCTATACGATGCCAAACGCGACAGCGTGGTGATGGTGCGCCAGTTCCGCCCTGCCGTCTTCGTGAACGGCGATCCAAGCTTCATGATCGAAGTGCCAGCGGGGCTCCTCGATGACGACAATGCGGCCGACGCCATTCGCCGCGAGGCGATGGAAGAATCTGGCTACGCGGTGGAAAAGGTCGAATACCTGTTCGACATGTATGCCAGCCCGGGAACGCTCACCGAAAAAGTCAGCCTCTTCGTCGCCCGCATCGATCTCGACGTGCAGGCTGGCAGCGGCGGTGGTCTGGAAACCGAAGGCGAGGATCTGGAGGTTCTGACCTACGGCCTCGACGAAGCCTTCGCGATGATCGCGTCCGGCGAAATCACCGATTCCAAGACGATTATTTTGTTGCAGTGGGCGATGTTGAACCGCGCGGCTCTACGCAAACCTTAAGCGAGCGCAACGTTTTCCAGCTTTGCCGCAGCCGCAAGCTTCCTGTCATGTGTTGCTAAAGGCACATTGTGCGAAATCGCAAGCGAGAGGTAGGCAGCATCATAGGCGGGAAGCGCATGTTTTGTGCCAGGCGGATGATAGAGACGTGATCGGCGATTGTGCCGTCCTCGTCAGACGGGAACCAAGCCGCGACTACCGAGGCGTCCACGACAAAGGCCATTACTTGCGGCCTTCTTCTTTCCACGCCTTGACCTCATCCGGAGTTGTCTTTTTTCGTTGCGACCGTTCTGTCCGCATCGCAGAGATGAGGTGTCGACGAGATTGAGGATCGCTCGCTTTTACGAGGCATGCCACAGCTTCGTTCTGCGTGCGATAATAACATCTTCTCCCGCCTCAACCGGAAGCCTTCAACTCAGAATCTGCCCTTTACGCCGGCCCCAACGAAAAGCGACTGCATATCGCCGCCCGCCGTATCTTTATAAAACAGGCCGGTAGTTCCGCCAGTCGGTGTGAGGGTTTTGTCACCGCGACCGAAGCTCGTATATTCGTATGCGCCATCCAGGTAGAGGGAGGCATTCTCAGTCAGGGCATAGGCGATGCCCGCTTTCGCTCCGAACATGCCGCCAACATGGAATTTGTCGGTGAAGCGGATTGAACGCATCCAGTGATCGTCCGTGGCTTTCGCATAGATCATTGCGCCGCCTTCGAGGCCGGCATTCAGCGACCAGTTCCCGAATTTGCGCCCACCGGTCACATTGCCGTAAAATACGGGGATTTGCTGCCGGTAGGTGATGGCTTTTTCGCTATTGTTGAACTCACCGACATTATTGCGAAATCCTCTCCAACTGTAGATGTAGTCACCGCCATAGGCGGACCACTGCACGTCGGTATAGCGAAAGCCGATACCGGCACTGAGGTGCTGCAACGGGTCTTCCAGCAGTGTTCTGTTGATTTCGATGCTTCCGGTCAGGTAGTGGTCGAGGCGAGTGTCGCCGTGCTGTGAGCGGTCGCTCCATCCAGTTTTCGATGTATCCCTGTAATAGGGAGGCAGCCAATCGTAGTCGGTCATGTAGCCATCGCCAGCAAAGCCGATTCGACCTTCCGTTTTTATGCGCCACTCGGGTGACAGCTCAAGTCCGAGCGATCCGCGTAACGCCATGGCATTTGTTGTTTTCCAGTCGAGTTGACTGTTTTTGTGGCTTCCGTTGTAAAAGGTCTCGGTGGCCTTGATGTTTAGAACACCGGCATCGAGCGAAGCGGTGATGCCGCTTTGCTCGGCGGCGAGCGGCAGGCTCGTGCCCACCAGTAAAACGGCCGAAAGCGGCAGGGAAAACCTCGAAAATAGCATAATCGCTCCTGAATGACCGGAGGGCTCCAAAATGCGGGGCCGTTGCGGGCATTAGAGGTGATTATGGTAAACGTTCGGTTTATTTTAGAGGAAATACCACTTTAAGTATCTTTGTAATTTGGTGAAATCTTTATCAGTAAACAGAAATCAGGCTGGGATACTCGGATTTACTTGCGTCGCCGCTGGAAATGGCTTTTCCACCTTCCATCCGCACCTTGCCTTCCGCAAGCTGCTTGAGGGCCAGCGGATAGAGCTGATGCTCGACAGTGAGTATCCGCGCCGCCAGCGTCTCGGCCGTGTCGTCGGAAAGAACTGGCACCGCGCCCTGCGCGATCGTCGGGCCTTCGTCCATGCCTTCGGTTACAAAATGTACGGTGCAGCCGGAAATCTTCATGCCGCTGTCGATGGCGCGCTGGTGGGTGTGCAGGCCGGGGAAAAGCGGCAGCAGGGAAGGGTGGATATTGATGATGCGGCCTTCATAGGGGGCGATGAAATCCCCGGAGATCAGCCGCATGTAACCGGCAAGACAGATGATATCAGGCGCAATCTCGCCAAGTGCGGCCAGAATGGCGCCCTCATGCTCGGCTTTGCTGGCATAGGTCTTGCGCTCGAAAACGAGCGTGGGAATACCGAACGCCTGTGCCTTTTCCAGCCCGCCTGCCGAAGCCTTGTCTGAAATTACACAGGCGATCTCGGCCGGAAAATCCGTCTCCTGACAGGCCTTGGCAAGCGACACCATGTTGGAGCCGCTGCCGGAAATGAAAACGACGACACGTGCGCGGCCAGATCGAGAGGCGGCGCTCATCATAGGCTGAGGGCGCCCTTGTAGATCGTGCCGTGCGCACCCTCTTCGCGGGCGACCATGCGGCCGAGCGGGAACACGGTCTCGCCTTCCGCCGTCAGAGCATCGGTGACCTTGGCGGCATTTTCAGCCGAAACGACCACGATCATGCCGACACCACAGTTGAACGTGCGCAGCATTTCTTTGGCTTCAACGCCACCGGTTTTTGCAAGCCACGAGAACACAGCCGGAACCTCGATCGCGTCGAGATCGATCTCGGCGGCGAGATGCTTGGGCAGAACGCGCGGAATATTTTCCGGGAAGCCGCCGCCGGTAATATGCGCCAGCGCCTTCAGCGCGCCGGTCTCGCGGATTGCCTTCAAAAGCGGCTTTACATAGATGCGCGTCGGCGTCAGCAGCGCTTCGCCAAGCTTCTTGCCATCTGCGAAGGGTGCCGGGGCGTCCCAGTCAAGGCCGGAGATCGAAACGATCTTGCGCACCAGCGAAAAACCGTTGGAATGAACGCCGGAGGACGAAAGCCCGAGAATGACGTCGCCTTCGGAAATATCGCCGGCGGGCAGAAGCTGGCCACGTTCGGCAGCACCCACGGCAAAGCCCGCGAGATCATAGTCGCCATCGGAATACATGCCGGGCATTTCAGCAGTTTCACCACCGATCAGCGCACAGCCGGATTCGCGGCAGCCGGCAGCAATGCCGGAAACGATGGCAGCGCCCTGATCCGGGTCGAGCTTGCCGGTCGCGAAATAGTCGAGAAAGAACAGTGGTTCTGCGCCCTGCACGACGAGATCGTTGACGCACATGGCAACGAGATCGATGCCGACGGTGTCATGGAAATTCGCGTCGATGGCGATCTTCAACTTGGTGCCGACGCCGTCATTGGCGGCCACCAGAACCGGATCGTTAAAGCCTGCGGCCTTCAGATCGAAAAGGCCGCCGAAGCCGCCGATTTCGCCATCCGCGCCGGGACGCCGCGTCGAGCGCACCGCCGGTTTGATCTTTTCGACCATCAGGTTGCCGGCGTCGATATCCACACCTGCGTCACTATAGGTAAGACCGTTCTTGCCCGACTGGCTCATCGCTCTCGTCTCCGCTGGTTCCTTTGGCGTCGCCATTCGCACGGGACGGGGCCCGATGCAAGGGTTTGAGTGGCAAAAGCTCCGGTTTTTAACGGCTTTGCGACGGTTTGACGTTTTGTGTGCCTCGGGCCTCTCGACGGCGATATGCGCAGCGCAGACTTGAAAACCCGTCGTTGTTGCACGGACCTGGTAACTGCCGTGTCTATCGCTACCGGGCCACCGGCCTTGACCATGTGCATATGCGCATCCTATCTCCCTCATGGGCAATGACGGCACGGCGACAAGAGGATGAACGGATGCAACCCCATGTGAGCGGTACGAGCCTGCGCCGGCAGGTTTTTTTCTGGATTGGCGTGCTTGCCGTCTTTATCTTTTTCCTGATGGTCTTCAGCTCCATCCTCCTGCCTTTCGTGGCGGGCATGGCACTTGCCTATTTTCTCGATCCGGTTGCCGACTGGCTGGAGCGCCGAGGCCTGAGCCGATTGATGGCCACCGTCGTTATCCTCGTCTCCTTCGTGCTGATTTTCGCGCTGTCGCTCATCATCATCATTCCGCTGATTGCCGCCCAGGCATCCGAATTCATCACGCGCATCCCGCAATATGTCTCGTCCCTGCAGCAGTTGATCGCCGGTGCGGACGCCAATCTGCTGCCTGACTGGGTGAGCAACCAGATCAATGCAGTGAAGGAGAATTTTTCCAAGCTGCTGACTGAGGGCGCGGGCTTCATTGGCACCCTGCTGACGCAGATCTGGAATTCCGGCAAATCGCTGGTCGATGTCATGTCGCTGCTGGTCGTTACACCCGTCGTCGCTTTCTACCTGCTGCTCGACTGGGACCGGATGATAGACAAGGTCGATAGCTGGATACCGCGCGACTACGTGCATACGGTCCGCCAGATCGCCCGCGACATGGACAGGACGATTGCCGGCTTCGTGCGCGGGCAGGGGTCGCTCTGCCTCATCCTTGGTGTTTATTACGCTGTCGGCCTGTCCTTGGTGGGCCTGAATTTCGGCCTGCTGATCGGCCTTTTCTCCGGCCTTATCAGCTTCATTCCATATATTGGTTCGATGGTCGGCCTCATCCTTGCCGTCGGCGTTGCCATTGTGCAGTTCTGGCCTGATTATATCTATGTATTTCTGACACTTGCCGTGTTCTTTTCCGGCCAGTTCATCGAAGGCAACATCCTGCAGCCGAAGCTCGTCGGCAGCAGCGTCGGCCTGCATCCGGTATGGCTGATGTTCGCATTGTTCGCCTTCGGTGCGCTTTTCGGTTTCGTCGGCCTTCTGGTCGCCGTGCCGGCGGCGGCAGCCGTTGGCGTGCTTGTCCGCTTTGCATTGTCGCGATATCTTGAAAGCGATCTTTACCATGGGCACGCCGCCAACCTTCCCTGGGAAGAACAGGAAACGTCCTCCGGCAAGGTTGACTCTCAGGGCTAACGATGACTGACCAAATCAAAAACGACAACGCCCGGTCGAAGGCCGAGCAGCTGCCGCTCGCATTCTCACACCAGTCCGCTTCCGGAAGGGACGATCTTCTCGTGTCTGACTCGCTCAAGGCTGCCGTCAGCCTTGTGGATGAATGGCCGAACTGGCCTTCGCCCGTGGTGGTGCTGGCCGGGCCTCCGGGTTCGGGAAAATCGCATCTCGCCAATATCTGGAAAAATATCAGCAGCGCGCAGGATATCCACCCGCAAGCCGGTGTTGGCGCTGCGCGCCTTGCCGAAACTGGACCGGTTCTGTTTGAGGATGCCGATCGCCGCGGTTTTGACGACACCGAACTTTTCCATGTCATCAACAGCGTGCGCCAGCACGGCACCACGCTTTTGATGACCAGCCGGCAATGGCCGGCCGCATGGCCGGTGACCTTGCCGGACCTGCGCTCACGCCTGAAAGCCGTGACTGTGGTGGAGACAGGCGAGCCCGACGAGGGTCTTCTGGCACAGGTTCTGGTGAAACTCTTCGCCGACCGGCAGCTTTATATGGATGACAAACTCATAGGCTACATCGTCAACAGAATGGAGCGTTCACTCGATACGGCGCAGACGATTGTGGACCGTATCGACAGGCTGGCGCTTTCGCGTGGAACAAGGATAACCCGTCCCTTGGCGGCGGAAGTCCTTAACGCGATGGGCGAAGGGACAAGGGGTAGCGGGCTGGAGGTCGATTGACTGTCACAGTTCCGTCGTCAAACTGTTATACGGGCAAGAGGGACGATCGCGGGATGCAGCAGGATCACGGGACGGAAAGTCAGGGGATGGTACAGGACATGGACGCTATTGTGCAGGACGACTTCAACAAGGTTCAGCCGATGACCGAGGGCGAGAACCTCTGGGACAGCCCCGCGCGCTTCATCAACCGCGAATTCTCCTGGCTCCAGTTCAATCGCCGTGTTCTGGAAGAAACGCTGAACACGGATCATCCGCTATTGGAGCGGCTGCGTTTCCTGTCCATCTCCGCCGCCAACCTCGATGAATTCTTCATGGTCCGCGTCGCCGGCCTCGAAGGCCAGGTGCGCCAGAAGATTACGGTCAAGACACCTGACGGCAAGACACCGGCCGAGCAGCTGGAAGACATTCTGAAGGAAATCGACAACCTTCAGATGGAGCAGCAGGCTTCGCTTGCGGTTCTGCAGCAATATCTCGCCAAGGAAGAAATCTTCATCGTGCGGCCTGCCGCACTTTCCGAAGCGGATCGTACCTGGCTGGGCACCGAGTTCGAGGAACGTATTTTCCCGGTGCTGACGCCGCTGTCCATCGACCCTGCGCACCCGTTTCCCTTCATTCCGAACCTCGGTTTCTCGATGGGCCTGCAGCTCGACAGCGTCAACGGCCGCGAGCCGATGACAGCGCTGTTGCGTCTCCCGACGGCGCTCGACCGCTTCGTTCGTTTGCCGGATGAGAAAAACGCCATCCGCTACATCACGCTAGAAGATGTGGTCGGCCTGTTCATTCACCGTCTTTATCCGGGCTATACAGTCCGTGGATTCGGCACGTTCCGCATCATCCGTGACAGCGATATCGAGGTGGAGGAAGAGGCGGAAGATCTGGTCCGCTTCTTCGAAAGCGCGCTGAAGCGCCGCCGCCGCGGTTCGGTTATCCGCATCGAGACCGATAGCGAAATGCCGCAGTCGCTCCGCCAGTTCGTGGTGCACGAGCTTGGCGTGCCTGATAATCGCGTTGCCGTTCTGCCCGGCTTGCTCGCGCTCAACACCATCTCGGAAATCGTGCGCGCACCGCGCGACGATCTGAAGTTCGAGCCTTACAACGCCCGTTTCCCCGAGCGCGTGCGTGAACATGCCGGCGATTGCCTTGCCGCCATCCGCGAAAAAGACATGGTGGTTCACCACCCCTATGAAAGCTTCGACGTGGTTGTGCAGTTCCTGTTGCAGGCCGCGCGCGACCCCGAAGTGCTCGCCATCAAGCAGACGCTTTACCGCACCTCCAACGACAGCCCAATCGTTCGCGCGCTGATCGACGCGGCGGAAGCCGGCAAATCCGTTACCGCGCTGGTCGAATTGAAGGCGCGTTTCGACGAAGAGGCGAACATCCGCTGGGCGCGCGATCTGGAGCGGGCCGGCGTGCAGGTGGTGTTCGGCTTCATCGAACTCAAGACGCATGCCAAGATGTCGATGGTGGTGCGCCGCGAGGACGGCAAGCTCAGAACCTATTGCCACCTCGGCACCGGCAACTACCACCCGATCACGGCCAAGATCTATACCGACCTGTCCTTCTTCACCTGCAACCCGAAGATCGCCCACGACATGGCGAATATCTTCAACTTCATCACGGGTTACGGCGAACCGGAAGAGGGCATGAAGCTCGCCATTTCGCCCTATACGCTGCGTGCGCGCATCGTGAAGCACATCAACGAAGAGATCGAGCACGCCAAGCGCGGTGCGCCGGCGGCGATCTGGATGAAGATGAACTCGCTGGTCGATCCCGAGATTATCGATACGCTTTACCGCGCCAGTGCGGCTGGCGTGGAGATTGATCTCGTCGTGCGCGGCATTTGCTGCCTGCGCCCACAGGTTGCGGGTCTGTCGGACAATATCCGCGTCAAGTCGATTGTCGGCCGCTTCCTCGAGCACAGCCGAATCTTCTGCTTCGGCAATGGTTTCGGCCTGCCGTCCGACAAGGCGCTGGTCTATATCGGCTCCGCCGACATGATGCCGCGCAACCTTGATCGCCGCGTTGAAACGCTGGTGCCGCTCACCAACCCTACCGTGCACGAGCAGGTTCTTTCACAGATTATGCTGGGCAATCTCATTGACAACCAGCAGAGCTACGAGATACTTGCGGACGGAACGTCGAGGCGCATCGAGGTGCGTAAAGGCGAAGAACCGTTCAACGCGCAGCACTATTTCATGACCAATCCCAGCCTTTCCGGACGTGGTGAAGCCCTGAAATCAAGTGCGCCCAAATTGATTGCCGGGTTGATTTCTTCCCGCAAGAAACAGGCTGAATGACTCGATCAGAAGCACAGGGGCGGCTGACCGGCCTTGCCCCCGTTTCCGTCATAGATATTGGTTCGAACTCCGTTCGTCTCGTCGTATATGAAGGTCTTTCCCGCGCGCCCGCCGTGCTGTTCAATGAAAAGGTCCTTTGCGGTCTCGGCAAGGGACTGGCCCTCACGGGCCGGATGCATGAGGAAGGCGTTAGCCGGGCTTTGATGGCACTGCGTCGCTTCCATGCGCTTTCCGAACAGGCGCAGGCGCAGCAACTCTACGTACTGGCGACAGCGGCAGCGCGTGAAGCGGAAAACGGCCCGGATTTCATCCGTGAAGCCGAAGCCATACTTGGTTGCGAGATCGAGGTCCTGTCCGGCGAAAAGGAAGCGCTTTATTCCGCCTATGGCGTGATCAGCGGTTTCCACGACCCGGATGGCATTGCAGGCGACCTGGGCGGCGGTTCGCTCGAACTCATCGACATCAAGGGCAAGAACTGCGGCGAGGGCATCACCCTGCCGCTCGGCGGCCTTCGGTTGTCGGAGCAATCGGATGGCTCGCTGGAGAAGGCGACGACAATTGCCCGCAAGCACGTCAAATCCTTCGCAAAGCTGCTGGCGGCCGGCGAGGGGCGTACCTTTTATGCCGTGGGCGGCACGTGGCGAAACATCGCCAAGCTGCACATGGAGATCACGGGTTATCCGCTGCACATGATGCAGGGATATGAATTGCCGCTGGCGGAAATGCTGAATTTTCTGGAAGAAGTCATCGTCTCCAGGGACAGCAAGGACCCGGCCTGGCAGGCGGTCTCCAAGAACCGCCGTTCGCTTCTGCCGTTTGGCGCCATCGCCATGCGTGAAGTTCTAAAGGCGATGAAGCCGGCAACGATCGCCTTCTCGGCGCAGGGCGTGCGCGAAGGTTATCTTTATTCGCTACTGACGGAAGCGGAGCGGGATACCGACCCGCTGCTGGTCACGGCCGACGAGCTTGCCATTCTGCGTGCCCGTTCGCCCGAACATGCGCGCGAACTGGCCGACTGGAGCGGCCGCACCTTTCCGGTCTTCGGCATCGAGGAGACGGAAGAGGAAAGCCGTTACCGGCAGGCGGCCTGCCTTCTGGCCGATATCAGCTGGCGTGCACATCCGGACTATCGCGGCCTGCAGGCGCTCAACATCATCGCCCACTCCTCCTTCGTGGCGATCACCCATCCGGGCCGCGCCTATATTGCACTTGCCAATTATTACCGCTTCGAAGGGTTGAACGACAACGGTACCACACAGCCGCTTGCCGCCATGGCGGGTGACCGCCTGCTGGAACTCGGCAAGTTGCTGGGCGGCCTGCTGCGCGTCGTTTACCTCTTCTCAGCCTCCATGCCCGGTGTCGTCGATCACCTGAAATTCCGCAAATCCACCAATCCGGATCTGGATCTGGAATTCGTCGTGCCACACGCCTATTGCGATTTTGCCGGCGAGCGTCTGGACGGACGCCTGCAGCAACTGGCGAAACTGACGGGCAAGCGGTTGGCGTTTGTGTTCGAATAAATGGTCGCGCGCATGACGTAGCATAGAATGCTGGTCAACATGGGAGCTGGCTTAAGGGGATCAGTTGACCGAGACACGATTTAGACTGGCGTTGCCGCACGAAGCGCTGATCGTGAAAGAGATCAGTGCTGCGGCCTATATTCCAGCATATCTACAAATCGTGGGCGCTGCGCCTGAACCCGCTTTTGAAGATTACCTGCCGCGCATTTCTGCGGAACAAGTGTGGTTTAGCGTAACCGATGGCGAAACGTCTGGATTGGTGGTTCTCGAAAGCCATCACCGATATCTCATGATTTACAGCATAGCCGTTAGTCCCATCTTTCAGGGAAGAGGCATCGGGAAATCACTTCTCCGTTTCGCGGAGCTACACGCTTTGGAATGTGGGATTGGCGAATTGCGCCTTTACACGAATATGCGGATGACGAAGAACATAGCGCTTTACAGCGATTGCGGCTTTGAGGAGTGCGGGCGTCGCCCGCATCCGTCAAGAGAAGGTGAAATCCTCATCGATATGAAAAAGTCGGTTGCATGATTTTGCAACTCTGTCTCACCGTGGCGAGGCTGACGGCCGGCTGGCATTTTTCTTCGAATAACAAACAGACGTTTTCGCCGTTGGGGCACGAATTGTGTCAGTACCAACGCTCGCAAAAGGCTTCGATATCGCTCGACTGAAAGTCGGCAAGCCGTGCCATGATCGTCTCGAATGGCCAGTTCCACCAGGCGATAGAGGCCAGCTTCTCCGCGACGGTTCGCGAAAATCGCTCGCGAATGATCTTCGCGGGGACGCCTCCGACGATTGTATAGGGCGGCACGTCTTTGGTGACGACCGCGCCGGCCGCGAGCACTGCACCGTCTCCAACCTTTACACCTGGCAAGACAATGACCCCGTGACCGATCCAGACATCGTGACCGATGACGGCGCGATCCTCCTTGCGGCGATCGAAAAAAGCGTGGTCGCGCACCGCCTCTGTAGCGTAATATTCCGGGCAGTAGCTGAAACGATGCATGGACGGTCGGTCCATCGGATGGTTCGGTGCGCCTATCCTGACCTCTGCGGCGATGGCGCAGAACTTTCCGATTGTCGCATCACCGACCATGCAGCGGTGTCCAAGATAGGAGTAGTTCCCGAGTTCGACATTGTGCAGGGAGGTATCCGCCAGAATTTCGCAGCATTCGCCGAGGCTTGAATCTCTTATGCTTGCTGTCGAATGGATAATGGTCTCTGCGAGCTTGGGGCGATTGAGTTGTGCGGTCGAGTCCATTCCAGTCTCCGGATTTTGGCCTGCTTAACCGGGGATGATGAAGGACATGTGACGTGGGAAAGGCCGAGGGAGCCGGTCGGTCCGGTCATTCCCTCTAAAAATGCAGATTGTGCGTGTTGCATCGCGTGGAGCGAAATCTTGCCTTCACGCAGAGTCTGTCAGTTGCCCGAAACATCCGCTGCGGCATTTTTCTTCTGCCAGTAGTGGTCGGATATGTTTTGAGCGTTCCGAATGATATGACCTGCGATTTCGGGGTCTCCGCCCTCGAATGTGTCCGGGTTGGCCCCGCATAACAGCAGGAAAAGCTGCTGGTGAGCGACGGCGGCGAAATAGTCATGTGGCGGGGGCTGTATTTCCGAGCCAACGGCCTGGAGTTCCTCGGCGGCCTGTTTGCTGGCGCGCTCAAGCGCTGCGTGAATGGTGGCCATCATCGCCGCTTCCGTCCGTTCCAATATATCCTGAACTTGCTGCTCAGCCGGTGTCAGAACCGGGCAACTCTCACTCATCGAACGTCTCTCCTATCGGTGCGCCATTTCGCTCACCGATACTATCGCATGGATTGTGTCGGCTTTGCGGGAAAGACTAGATCGCAGTGTTGAAACTACACTCAATAGCTGATCGCTATGCCGGATTCGGTGGGGCAAAACCACAATCGACTGGCGCGCATGGGCAAACGGGTCAGCAGTGCCCCAGCGCCTTCCTGATACAGGCGCTGAGATAGGCATATTGCAGGGGCGTGGCCCCTGCCATCGCCTCCGTGCGGGTGGCGGGCCTGTCCTCGTAACCGACCGGAATATCGAACTGGGTGAAGGTGAAATCCCAGCGGGTGCCGTTGACGATATTGTAGAAATGGTCGGCGCCGCTAACGACGGTTTTGGCGAGGTCGCCACCGAAAATATCCTGCACCACAAGAGCTGTAACGCCGCCTTGCCCCCTGGCTGGGTTTTCTCTCGACCACAGGCTGCTGGTTTCGAGTGACCAGCTTTTCCTCAGGGCGTAATACAGTCGTTCGGCATTGTCCTGCATGACGGGTCTTTCCTGTTTCGGAACCGGGTTCCGGGTCAGGTTGGGTCGGTACAGTAACGGAGCGCCGCGCTTCCTTTTTCAGGCCGCAGGAACGCTCCGTTCAGTTGGAGATTGCGCCGATGCGCTGACGGTGCCGGAACGTATTCCGGCACCGTTTTCCTTACTTCGCGTCGAGAAGGTCCTTGACTTCCAGCAGGACGAACTCGTTGTCGTCAGCCTTGTCCAGCGCACGACCGGCCGAGAAGGGCAGGTTGTTGTCGTTGCCGACGATGATATGGGTGGCGTCGACACGGTCGACATTCTCGATGGTCACGAACGGCATGTCGTAGAAACCGTTGCCGCCGCCCTGATGCTTCCTGTTATCAGGATCGGAGATCTTCAGCAGATCGATATAGCCGATCTTGCGCGCCGCCTTGCCGGCATTGGCGTCGTTGAATTCGATCTTGTAGATGCGCTTGACCTTGGAAGGTACGGCAAAGCAGTTTACGTCCGGCTTCTTCGGGTCGGCGCAGGCCTTGTCGGCGGTGCCGGCGCCATTGTCACGCTCGATGACCAGCGCGGTGCTCTCGTCCAGCATGTTGAAATCGCCGATGGCTTCGCCACCTTGCGCCAGTGGGTAGAGCCAGGTGCGGCCTGTCCATTCCTTCTTGGCGGTATCGAGCTCGATGATGCGAAGGGCGGTTGAGCCGTCTTCGGTCTTTTCGACCTGACCTTCGGCGGTGTAGAGCGGGCCTTCGAGAAGGCCGTAGAGCTTCGAGCCGTCCTTGGAGAGCGCCATGCCTTCATAACCACCTGATCGTTTCAGGTTGAAAGCGGGCATTTTCTGCGTGGGGTTGCCGGGCAGTGCCAGGGTCGGATGATCCGGGGACTTCACCTCAATATCGCCGGCCTTGGTGGCGATGACGTCGGTCAGCTTGCCGTCGCGGGTGAATTTCAGGATGTAGGGACCGAACTCTTCGCCCACCCAGAAGCCGTCGGCAACGGGCTGAATGGATTCGACGTCGAAGTCGGCGCCCGTCAGGTAACGTTTGGTCGAACCTTCCATGACGATGGGGAAGGGAGCTTTCTTGTCCGGGTCGGAAAGGAACACCGTCTCCAGCGCGTTAACCTTGCCGGCATCCCAGTCGAATTTGATGTGGTGGAGCATCAGCATGGCGTCGCTGGAGTTGAGCTTCGAGCCGAAACCATTATCGGAAAGGCTCCAGAAGCTGCCGTCCTCCATGGCCTTGATGCCGGAAAAGCCCTGCATGGCCTGGCCGTTGAACGGCATGGAGAGGCCGGTCGGGCGAACGCCATCCTTGCCGGGCACGGTGCCGAGACCCTCGGCGCGCTTGCGGTCGGCCGTCGTGAACTTGGCGGATGTCTTGAGGTATTCCGGCGCATCGGCAGGTGCTGCGATGATGGTGTTGGCGGGCAGAATGGCGTGCGAGACCAGCTTTGCCGGAAACTCCTGCTCTGCATGGGATGCGGTTGCGAGCGCAAGAACGGCGAAAGGTGCGAAAAGAATATGCTTCATGGTGGAGACCCCTCAATGCCTGTTGAAGACAGGACTGAGGCGATAGGGGTGCCACATGACAGGCAGGTGATTGCAGTTTGAAGCTTTGATGAATTTTGATGACGGGCGGCCTCGGAAAACGAAGCTACCCGTTTGTTTTCAGGGGTTTTTTCAGGCGGCTGGGGCCTGATATTGGCTGAGCGTACACACGCCGAGCGTCTGCCCGCGTCCCTTGACAGCATGTTCGCCGAGATATTCGCTGCGAACACCTTTGGGTAGCACCAGCTGATGGGCGAGATCGGCAGAAATCAGCACGGGATGGCCGAGCATCTTGCTCAGTGATTCGAGCCGCGAAGTGGTGTTCACCGTGTCGCCAAAATACGTGATCTTGTGGTGATCGACGCCGATTTCGGCTGTTATGACCGGCCCGCCATGAATCGCAAAGCGAAGGCGCGGCACTTCACCGAAGCGGGCGAGCCACATGTCGCGCTTGTCCTCGATGGTCGCCTGGATATCGAAAACACAGCGCACGCAGGCTGCCCGCCTTATTGCCATGTGATAGGGCCAGGTGATGATGGCCGCGTCGCCGATGTAGTCGTCAATGACGCCGCCATGTCTTCTGACGGGGGCTGCGTAGCTCGCGAAGATTTCGCCCAGAAACTCCTGCGCCTTCAGGTCGCCATGGGTTTCGGCAAACGAAGTGGAGCCGACGAGGTCGATGAAGATGAAGACGCGGTCTTCGCTGACTGGACGGCGATAGCGCCCGAGAATGAGATCGATGAAGATGTCACGGCCCAGCAGTTCGCGCACGCGCATGATGAAAACGATGATGCCGCAGACGATGAGGGTGAAGATCAGTGTCTGCACCTCGGCATGCACCGCCCGTTTCCAGGTGCCGGGAAATATGCCGCTAACCCACAGAATGGTACCGCCAAGCCCGAAGCCACAGAAGACGAGGACGGCATAGATGATGAGGCCCACGGCAATATAGGCCGGTGTCGGCAATGCGCTAACCTGCCGCGACAGACCGGGCAGCACGTAACCACGCTCGAAGGCGAGGATGGGCGCACAGGCGAACAGCGCATAGGTGGCGCCAATGAGCGCGCCGCCGCCATATTCCAGAAACGCGTAGGCCACGCCGCTGCCGGCCACGGCAACGAAGAGCACCACGTAATCCAGAATGGGCAGCAATTTTCTCATGTCGGTTCTTGATCTCGGGGAAGGGAAGCGTCGTGCCCCCGTCAGGCGAAGCTTCTGTTCAGGTCATATGCGACATTAATGTGGAAAATGCGCTGCAAAAAGTGACCATTCGGTAAGGTCACATGAAGGATTGGAAAGGCTGTTGCCCCGTTGCCGCAAAAGGGCTGTGCACCCGGCTCTACTACTTAATAGGATGTTCTGTAATAGACCGTTTCAAGCGGGGATTGCGGACGGTCGTCCGGCGAGCGGTTCGACCATGTGACGGGGAAGGCGGCAAAACGCAGCCGGTTGCCGTCTATCCATGCCCGGTCGAACAGGGTTTCTCCCTTGGCGGCAAAGGTGATGGCCGCGCAGGTCCGACCATCGACATCGAAGGGAATATTCTCTTTCCAGCCAGTCAACCCGCAGCCGGTACCCTTCGGGTCATCATTATAATGCTCGACAACCGCGGGGTCGCTGGGTGTCATGGCGATCGAGGTGACGGTATGGGCAAAGAGCATGCTGTCGTTGTCCTTCAGGCCACCATCCAGCGTGCCTTCGTAAAGCACCTGCACCGTGGGCTGCTGGCAGCTGCTGCGGGCGTAAATTTGTGAGACAGCATGCATGCGGCCACCGCGTATGGTGATGCGCGTGACGATGCCGTGACGGTCGTTCTTGCCGATCTTAAGGCAATCGGTCGTCCATTCGCCCTGAAGATCGACCTTGCCGTCATCGGCGCGCGCTGACGTGGATGAAAGAGTAGGGAAAATGCCTGCGGCCGCGATCGATGCGGCCAACAGCAGAGCACGGGCAGGTTTCATGGAAATACCCTCAAAGCGAGACCATCTGCAAAGAGATGGACCGCGATGCGGGCAAAATTTGGGTTGGCGCAGGTCCAGTAAAAGCAGAGACGCTTTTGCGTCCGGACAATGCGCAAAACTGCGAGAGGCGCGGGCGATCAGGCCTCGCTCACCGCCACATCAACCGCCTCGACCTTCTTGCCGGCGAAACGCAATGCCACTTCGCCATTGATGAGCTTCAGCGCCACATCGCCAAACAGTTCGCGCCGCCAGCCGGTCAGCGCTGCCACGGTGGCAGCCTCGCCCTCGGAAGCGATCTTGTCCAGATCTTCGCTGTTGGCGATGACCTTTGCTGCGACGCCGTGCTTGTCTGCCGTCAGCTTCAGGAGAACTTTCAACAGCTCCACGGCAGCGCCGGAGCCTTCCGGTGCGTGGCTGTGACGTGGCGCCTTCGGCATTTCCTCTTTCGGAAGTGCCAGCGCCGCATTCACGGTCTCGATGATGGCGGTGCCGGAGGAGGAGCGCTCCCAGCCCTTCGGGATGGTGCGAAGCCGCGACAGCGCCTCGGTGTCCTTCGGCTGCTGTTGGGCAATTTCGAAGATCGCATCGTCTTTCAGCACGCGTGAGCGCGGCACGTTGCGCGACCGCGCCTCACGTTCACGCCATGCTGCTACAAATTTGAGGATGGCGAGTTCAGTCGGCTTGCGCAGGCGCGATTTCAACCGCAGCCAGGCATCGTCGGGATGCATGTCATAGGTTTCGCGCGATTCCAGAATGTCCATCTCTTCGGTCAGCCAAAGCGAGCGGCCTTCACGCTCCAGCTGCGCCTTGAGCGCCAGATAGACATCGCGCAGATGGGTGACGTCGGCCAGCGCATAATCCAGCTGCTTTTCCGTCAGCGGGCGGCGGCTCCAGTCCGTGAAACGTGAGGATTTGTCGATCTGCACATTCTTGATCCTCTGGACCAGCTGGTCGTAAGAGATCGAATCGCCGAAACCGCACACCATGGCCGCGACCTGCGTATCGAAGATCGGGTGCGGAATAAGCCCGCCAAGATGATAGATGATTTCGATATCCTGACGCGCCGCATGGAAAACCTTCACGACATCGGGATTGGCCATGAGTTCGAACAGCGGCGTAAGGTCGAGACCCTTGGCGAGCGGGTCGACCAGTACCTCAAGGGTAGGGCTCGCCATCTGCACGAGACAAAGCTCGGGCCAGAAGGTCGTTTCACGCAGAAACTCGGTATCGATGGTAATGAATTCCGATTTCGCCAGTTCCGTGCAGGCTTCGGCGAGGGCGGCAGTCGTTTCAATCATTGCAAATGGCCACTCGTGAAAATTATCCGTCTTACTTTCCCTTTGCCGGGCGCATGTCAATACAAAGCCCGCTTTTGAAGGCTCAAGGATCGTTTTTCTCAGGTGGTTTTGGCGTCGGCCCGTCGTTTTTGGGTGGTGCAGGGGCGGCCAGCTTCTGAAAATAGGCCGAGGTGCGCAAAAGCGGGCGGAACCGCCAGTTCCGCTCCTCAACGGGTACTCCCTCGCGCACCCGTAGCCGGTATATGGTGTAGGCGATGAAAACGATCTGGATCGCGGCCGTGTAGCTGAACAGCGCTTTGGGACCGAACTGGTCGATCAGGACGGAGGCGAGCAGCGGCCCGACGGTTGCACCCACCGACCAGAAGAACAGCAGCCCGGCAGACACCATCGCATGTTCGCCCTCTTTGGCATGGTCGTTGCCATGGGCGGAACTCAGTGAATAGAGCGGCAGGGCAAAGGCGCCGAACACGAAGACGCCGATGATGTTGCTCCATTCGTCCGAGCCGGCGAACAGGGCGAGAAACAGACCGACAATCACGGAGCACGCCGTGGTGGCGAGAATGATGATGCGGCGGTCGTAACGGTCTGAATAGACGCCGAGCGGATATTGCAAGACCACGCCGCCGATGATGCCCGCACTCATGAAGGTGGCGATGGCGGTGACGGAAAGGCCGATCTGTTCGGCATAGATTGGCCCGATGTTGCGAAAAGCCGCCATGCTGAGGCCGACAGCCACGCAGCCGACGACGGCAAGCGGTGAGATGCGCCACACCGCGAAAAGATTGAACGGGATCTGTTTCGGCGGCGCGGGGTTGGATTTGTCGGCAATCGAGATCGGCACCAGCGACAGCGTGAGCGCCATGGCGATCAGCGAAAATACCACGGGCCCGTCAATGCCGGCGACGGGAATGATATATTGGGCGAGCGTTACGGAACCGAGATCGACGAAACGATAGATGGACAGCGTGCGCGCACGGTTGGAATTCGTCACCTGCGCATTGATCCAGCTTTCGATCGCGGCGAAAAGACAGGCGACCGCAATACCGATGACGAAGCGCATCAACATCCAGAACAAGGGATGAAGAACAAGCGGCATGGCGATCGAGGCGGCCGATGCGACCGCCGCCATGGTGGCGAAGGTGCGGATATGGCCAATCTTGCGCAGAAGGCGCGTCACCGAAATGCAGCCGAGCGCGAATCCGATGCTGTAGGCGGCGCTGATGAGGCCGATGGTGCTGGCCGAAAACCCTTCGGACAGGCCCCGCAGCGCGATATAGGTTCCCTGCAGACCGTTGCCGCCAATCAGAATGCCGGCGGTGACGAGAAGCGGGATAAGAGGTCTGATCTGGCTCATTGCGGGCCGACTCGGTTTGGCGGGCTGAATAAGCACTATCTAAAGCGAAGGCGCGCGAAAGGACAGGCTGAACGCGACATTGTTGTGCTTTGCCTTGACAAATCGGGCTGGTCATGCGCTTTTCCGGCAAATTTCGACAGTGCCGCCCATCTGGCCCACGACACGCTCCAGGATATTAAAATGCATCGTTACCGCAGCCACACCTGTGCCGCTCTCCGCAAGTCCGACGTCGGCGAAACCGTTCGCCTTTCCGGTTGGGTTCATCGCGTGCGAGATCATGGCGGCGTTCTCTTCATCGACCTTCGCGACCACTACGGCATTACCCAGGTCGTGGCCGACCCCGATAGCCCGGCCTTCAAGGTTGCCGAGACGGTGCGCGGTGAATGGGTGATCCGCATTGACGGTCTCGTCAAGGCGCGGTCCGAGGACACCATCAACAAGGGCATGGCCACTGGCGAGATCGAGCTTTATGCGCAGGAGATCGAGGTTCTGGGCGTTGCTAAGGAACTGCCGCTGCCCGTCTTCGGTGAGCCTGAATATCCCGAAGATGTTCGCCTGAAGTATCGCTTCCTCGACCTGCGCCGCGAAACCCTGCACAAGAACATCGTCAAGCGCACGCAGATCATCTCCTCCATGCGCAAGGGTATGGGCGATCTGGGCTTTGCCGAATATACGACGCCGATCCTCACCGCATCCTCGCCGGAAGGCGCGCGCGACTTCCTCGTTCCCTCGCGCATCCACGAAGGCCAGTTCTTCGCGCTGCCGCAGGCCCCTCAGCAGTACAAGCAGCTTCTGATGGTGGCCGGTTTCGACCGCTACTTCCAGATCGCTCCATGCTTCCGCGATGAAGACCCGCGTGCAGACCGTCTGCCGGGCGAATTCTACCAGCTCGACGTCGAAATGAGCTTCGTGACCCAGGAAGACGTCTGGACCACGATGGAGCCGATGATGACGGCCGTTTTCGAACAGTTTGCCGAAGGCAAGCCGGTGACGAAAGAATGGCCGCGCATTCCCTATGACGAATCGATCCGTAAATACGGCTCCGACAAGCCGGACCTGCGCAACCCGATTGTCATGGAAGCCGTGACCGAACATTTTGATGGCTCGGGCTTCAAGGTTTTCGCCAACATGATCGCCTCCAACCCCAAGGTGCAGGTCTGGGCTATCCCGGCCAAGACCGGTGGGTCGCGTGCATTCTGCGATCGCATGAACGCCTGGGCGCAGAGCCAGGGCCAGCCGGGCCTCGGCTACATCTTCTGGAAGGAAGAAGAAGGCAAGGTCGCCGGCTCCGGTCCGCTTGCCAAGAACATCGGCGAGGAACGCACTGAGGCGCTGCGCCAGCAGCTTGGCCTTGAGGCGGGCGACGCCTGCTTCTTCGTCGCGGGCGATCCCGCCAAGTTCTACAAGTTTGCCGGCGAGGCGCGCACCCGTGCCGCCGACGAGCTGAACCTGATTGACCGCGACCGTTTCGAAATGTGCTGGATCGTCGATTTCCCCTTCTTCGAATACAACGACGAAGAAAAGAAGATCGATTTCGCCCACAACCCCTTCTCCATGCCGCAGGGTGGAATGGAAGCGCTGGAAGGGCAGGATCCGCTCTCCATCAAGGCTTTCCAGTATGACGCGGTCTGCAACGGCTTCGAAATCGCCTCCGGCTCTATCCGTAACCAGTCGCCCGAGCTGATGGTCAAGGCTTTTGAAAAGGTCGGCCTGTCGCAGAGCGACGTGGAAGAGCGCTTCGGCGGTCTCTACCGCGCCTTCCAGTACGGTGCGCCTCCGCATGGCGGTTGCGCCTTCGGTATCGACCGCGTGGTCATGCTTCTGGTTGGTGCGAAGAACCTGCGCGAAATCACGCTGTTCCCGATGAACCAGCAGGCACAGGACCTGTTGATGAACGCGCCGTCCGCGGCAACGCCGACCCAGCTTCGCGAGTTGGCGCTGCGCGTGGTTCCGTCCAAGAAGGACTGATCTTAACCGCCACGGGTTTTGAACATAAGGGCTGGCGGCGACGCCGGCCCTTTCTGTTTCTGCAACGAACGTGGGAAAGTCACAATTTTACCGCGAGTTTAACGGAATTCCGAACGTAATCAGCCGGAATCCGATCCCAGTATAGTTTTGCGCTCATTTTGGGGACGCAAAGACTATCGGGGATTTTAAACTTGGGACAGCGCCGGCCGAACTTCGCTTGGGGTTGCGGCGCGATCATATTTATAAGGATTTCAGAATGGCACATGAATCGGAAAAAGACCTCGCCCCGGCCGGTGGGCAGATGCCGCCAGCCCCGCCTCGCAACGGCTTCGCCGTCAGCCTGCGCTCACCGGGCGCCAAGTTTCTGATGATCGGTTTCATATCGATGGTTCTGCTCGTACCGCTGCTTCTCGTCTGGGCGCTGACGGAAGAGCGCGCCTCGCGGGCCGAGGATGTTTCGGGCCGTATCGCCAGCGGCTGGGGTGGCGATCAGGTGGTGAACGGCCCTTATCTCGCCGTGCCCTTCGACGTGGAAAGACGCCGCGAGGTGAACGGCCAGAGCATCGTCGATCGCACGACCGAATGGGCGCTGGTCATGCCGGAAACGCTTGATGTCACGGCCGATCTGAAGACCGAGGAGAAGCGGCTGTCGATCTACAGCCTGCCGGTCTATAATGGCGACCTTGTCCTCAAAGGCCGGTTCGGTGCCGGCATCCTTCAGGATCTCGCCCGCTTCTCCGGCACGCCCCGCCTCGACAGCGCCATTCTCGTTCTCAGCATACAGGATATGACCGGCATTCGCTCGAGCGCCGGTGTCAGGATCGATGGCGGTTCCGTATTGCCGTTCGATCCCGGCATGCGTGATATCTCTGTCATAGCGCCCCGCACGGGTGCGCAGGACATGTCCATCAGGTCCGATGCCGGCGTGCACAGATCGATCGAAAGAGGCCTTGTCGAAAAAGGCTTCGATTTCGATATAGCCTTCTCCCTGAATGGTTCCGGCAGCTTTGCCGTCGCGCCCGCCGGCCAGACCACCAGTTTGGCGGCCAAGGCCAACTGGCCGCATCCCGGCTTTGAAGGCCTGTTCCTGCCGGAGGAAAAGACCGTCACAGCCTCGGATTTCACGGCCAACTGGACAATCCCCTATCTCGCAAGGGGCATAGACCGCGTGGTCGAGAGTTCGCGCCTGCCGCTGACCGACAGCCTGATGAGGATCAACCTCGTCGAGCCCGTGAAATTCTACCAGATCATCGCCCGGACACTCAAATATTCGATAGGCTTCATCTCTCTGGTGTTCCTGGCCGTCTTCATCGTCGAACTGAGGGGCGGCAGCAGCGTGCACTGGATCCAGTACGTGCTGACGGGGCTGGCGCTGATCGTTTTCTACGTGCTGCTGCTCGCACTTGCGGAACATACGGGCTTCACCATCGCCTATGCTGCGGCGTCGCTTCTGACAGCGCTCCTGATCTCCTCCTATCTCGGAAGCGCAACCGATAGCCGCCAAAACGGGATAGCCCTGTTCACGGTTCTGGTGGTGGCTTATGGGGTCATGTATCTGGTTCTGAATGAGGATGAATATGCGCTGCTGGCCGGCGCGTTGATATCTTTCATCGCCATTGCTGCCACCATGTTCGCAACCCGCAGGGTCGACTGGTCGGGAACCGGCCCAACCCAGCACAACACCAATATTGGTCGCAGCGAAGCCTCGTAAGGCGCATCGCCAGCATCGAAAGGCGGGCAGACAACTTGCTGCCCGCTTTTTTGCCGTCTATAGGTGGAGCATTCACCACGGACCCGGTGAAATTCCGGGTGGCTCTTCTGGCCGCCGATCCGCCAGACAACGCAAAGCACCGACATTCTTTTTCAATCTACCGGACATGTTTCCGGCCGGTGCGTCATACTTTGCGAAAAAATCAAATGAACAGATTTCAGACTTACAGACGTGAGTGGTTTTCCAATATTCGCGGCGATGTGCTTTCCGGCATCGTCGTCGCACTCGCGCTCATTCCCGAAGCAATCGGCTTTTCCGTCATCGCCGGCGTCGATCCGAAGGTGGGGTTGTTTGCTTCTTTCGCCATTGCCTGCGTCTGCGCCTTCACCGGTGGCCGTCCGGGCATGATTTCCGCGGCAACCGCCGCCACAGCCGTCCTGATGGTGACGCTGGTGAAGGAACACGGCCTGCAATATCTCTTTGCTGCGACCATCCTCATGGGTGTGCTGCAGATCGCTGCGGGCTTTGCAAGGCTCGGGCGGGTGATGCGCTTCGTCTCTCGCTCGGTCATGACCGGCTTCGTCAATGCACTGGCGATCCTGATCTTCATGGCGCAATTGCCCGAGCTGATAGGCGTGCCTATCGCAACATACGTCATGATCGCGGCTGGTCTTGCGATCATCTATCTCTTCCCGCTGGTCACTAAAATCATCCCGTCGCCGCTGGTCGCCATCGTCGTTTTGACCTGCGTGGCGGTGTTTTTCGGCATGGATATCCGCACCGTCGGCAATCTCGGTGAGCTGCCCTCGACACTGCCGGTCTTCGCCCTGCCACAGGTGCCGCTGACTTTCGAAACGCTGCAGATCATCTTTCCCTATTCCGCAGCGCTGGCTGCCGTCGGTCTCCTGGAATCCCTGCTGACGGCACAGATCGTCGACGACATGACGGATACCGGCAGCAACAAGAGCCGGGAATGCATCGGGCAGGGGACAGGCAACATCGCCTCCGCGCTGATCGGCGGGATGGGCGGCTGCGCCATGATCGGCCAGTCGGTCATCAACGTCAGATCCGGCGGCAGGGGCAGGCTCTCCACCTTTGTGGCGGGCGCCTTCCTGCTGTTCCTCATTCTGGTGCTGGATGATCTTGTCCGCATCATTCCAATGGCCGCTCTTGTGGCTGTCATGATCATGGTTTCAATCGGCACCTTCTCGTGGCGTTCGATTCTCGATCTCAGCCGCAATCCACCGTCTTCCAGCATCGTCATGCTGGTAACGGTCGGGACCGTGCTGGCGACCCATGATCTCGCAAAAGGCGTGCTCGCAGGCGTGCTTCTCTCCGGCGTGTTTTTCGCGGGGAAGGTTTCAAAACTCTTCCACGTTCGTCCAGAGCTTGTCGCGGATGGTCGGCACCGCATCTACCGCGTCGATGGGCAGATTTTCTTCGCCTCGACGGAGAGCTTCATCGCCGCCTTCGATTTTGCCGAAGACGTGGAAACGGTCACCATCGACGTCACACAGGCGCATCTGTGGGATATCTCGGCTGTCGGTGCGCTGGACAAGGTCGTGCTGAAATTCCGCAAGACCGGCAAGACGGTCGAGGTGATCGGCGTCAACGAAGCGAGCGCCCATATGATCGACCGTTTCGCCCTGCACGACAAGCAGGATGGAGCGACAGCCTCAATCCACTGACCAGAAGTAAAAAGCCCCGGCGTAACCGGGGCTTTTTGTTGTGCTATTCGTTTGCCGTCACCGTGACGCCGAGCATTGTCGGCAGGGTGTTCGGTGCACCCATGGCGGCGCCCATGATCATCGGGAAGGGAACCGGCTTTTCCGGTTCGGCCGAGATGGAGAAGCTCTTCGGATTGTCGATATAGGCGTTGATCGCAGCCGACACCATGTTCTGCAATTCCGGAACGTTGAGCGAAGCCATCATGATGGGCGCCATGCCCTTGATGGTCTGGGAAAGCTGATCGCTGGTCATACCCTGCTGGCTTGCAGCGTAGTCGATGGCGCGCTTGGTGATGCTGGCATCTTCGAAGCTGATTTCGGCATTAACGAAGGAAAGCTGCTGCATCAGGCCGAGCATGGCAAGGCCCGCTGCCTGTTCCGCCTGTTCCTTGTTCGGATTTGCAGCCTGCGCCTTCACCGTCTCCTGCATCGATTTGATGAAGGCGAGTGTGTAACCGGAGAAACCGAACGACATGTTGAGACGGCCGACCTTGTCGAGGTCGATGGCATATTCCTCGACGTCTACGGTGCCGGAGGCAACTTCCCAGCTTCCGCTCATGGTCATGTTGCCGGAAAGGGCCTGCAGATTGAGCTTTTCAATTGCGTCCTTCGTGGCCGGATCGTTGACTTCGCTGAGATCGGCTTTGAAGCCGGATGCGTCGAGATCGAAGCCGATCGAGGCCTTGTCGTCGCTGACGGACATCGTTGCGCTGCTTTCCTCGAGCGAGAAAGCCTGCTTGCCGTCGATGGAAACGGAAATCGGACCGCTATGCGCCTCGTCGTAGAACATCAGCGCATCAATCGTGCCCGTCGTCGCATCTGCAGGGATGGTGAGACCTGACATGTAGATGTCGTTAGCCTTGATCTCCACGTTTTCCTGCTTGTAATCGACATTGTCGAAACGCGCGTTCTTGATCTTGTAGGCGCCGTTGTTTTCCTCGACGCCTTCAAGGGTGACGTTGCCGACCGGAATTTTTTTGGCCGGATCGGCAGCCGCATTAAAGGTTACGCCGTTCAGCGTCACCGTGTCGCCGTTGACTGCGACGGATCCTGCGGCGATTTCACCGCCCTGCGCGGCGTAGGCGGCGTTGATCTTTTTCAGAACGTCGTTGCCATCCAGTGCGAATGCCGGTGCGGAAAGCGCGAGAAGCGCGGCACTTGCGAAAAGAATCTGCCGGGTGGATTTCAGTCTCATAGTGTTTCTTCCCTCAATGTGCGGATGTGCACCGTGTTCTAAATGTGAATGGTGACATTTATATTCGCGATTATTCAAAGGTCTACAGGATTTAGATCGATTCGTATGACGGTGGCATTGCGGCATTCGCAACGCAGTTAATAAAAATCCTCACAAAAGGCATCGTTTCGTCCACAGCCGAGACCCCCGAATTCCTTGCCGGGAATCGGCATTTCCGCTAGTCAAGCACCATGGGAAAAAATCTTGTACCTCCGTCAGGCGGAGACGATAACATTCATCCGGTCGATTTGAAGGCGGCGCTTGAAGAGCGCTACCTCGCTTACGCCTTGTCCACGATCATGCATCGTGCGCTGCCGGATGTGCGCGACGGACTGAAGCCGGTTCACCGCCGCATCATCCACGCCATGAGCGAAATGGGCATCCGCCCCAACTCGGCTTTCAAGAAATGCGCCCGTATCGTCGGTGACGTTATCGGTAAGTTCCATCCGCATGGCGACCAGTCGGTCTACGATGCGCTGGTCCGTCTCGCGCAGGATTTCTCGCAGCGTTATCCGATCGTGGACGGGCAGGGCAATTTCGGCAATATCGATGGCGACGGCGCCGCCGCCTATCGTTATACCGAAGCACGCATGACCGATGTGGCAGCGCTGCTGCTCGAAGGCATCGGCGAGGACGCGGTTGACTTCCGCGCTACCTATAATGAGGAAGATGAGGAGCCGGTCGTCCTCCCGGGCGCGTTCCCCAATCTGCTTGCCAACGGTGCCTCCGGCATTGCCGTCGGCATGGCGACGTCCATCCCGCCGCACAACGCCCATGAACTGTGCGACGCAGCTCTGCATCTCATCAAGCATCCGGATGCGACGGTTGAAAAGCTGGTGGAATTCATTCCCGGCCCCGACCTGCCGACCGGCGGCGTGATCATCGAAAGCCGCGAGAACATTCTCGAAGCCTATAAGACCGGGCGCGGTGGTTTCCGCGTGCGCGCCAAATGGGAAACGGAAGACCTCGGACGTGGCGGCTATCAGATCGTCATCACCGAAATCCCGTTCCAGGTGCAGAAATCGCGGCTGATCGAAAAGATCGCCGAGCTGCTGCTCGCCCGCAAACTGCCGCTGCTTGAGGATGTCCGCGACGAATCGGCCGAAGACGTGCGTATCGTGCTGGTTCCGAAAAACCGTACCGTCGACGCGACGTTGCTGATGGAATCGCTGTTCCGTCTGTCCGACCTTGAAAGCCGCCTGCCGCTCAACATGAACGTACTGTCGCTTGGCAGGGTGCCGAAGGTCATGGCGCTGAACGAGGTGCTGAGCGAATGGTTGGCACATCGCAAGGACGTGCTGGTCCGCCGTTCCCGCCATCGTCTCGCGGCCATCGATCGCAGGCTCGAGATTTTGGGCGGCCTGCTGGTCGCCTATCTCAATCTCGATGAGGTGATCCGTATCATCCGCGAGGAGGACGAGCCGAAACAGGTGATGATGGCCAAGTGGTCACTCACCGATAATCAGGCCGAAGCCATCCTCAACATGCGTCTGCGCAATCTGCGCAAGCTCGAGGAATTCGAAATCCGCAAGGAGTTCGACGAACTCAGCAGCGAGAAGGCTGAAATCGAGGGGCTGCTCGCCTCCGATGAAAAGCAGTGGCAGACCGTCGCCTGGGAAATCGGCGAGGTCAAAAAGAAATATGCCAAGGCAACGGAGATCGGCCGTCGCCGCACGCAGTTTGCGGATGCGCCGGATGCCGACATCGAGGCCATCCAGCAGGCGATGATCGAAAAGGAACCAGTCACCATCGTCATCTCGCAGAAGGGGTGGATCAGGGCGCTCAAGGGGCATATGTCCGATACGTCGGCTCTCACCTTCAAGGAGGGCGATGGCCCGAAGCTCGCCTTCCCGGCGCAGACGACCGACAAGTTGCTGCTGTTGACCACCGGCGGCAAGGCCTACACGCTCGGCGCAGACAAGCTGCCGGGCGGTCGCGGCCATGGCGAGCCGATCCGCATCATGGTCGATATGGAGAACGATCAGGACATCCTGACGGCCTTCGTTCACGATCCGTCGCGCAAGCTTCTGCTCGTCTCGACTGGCGGCAACGGCTTCATCGTGGCCGAAAGCGAAATGGTCGCAAATACCCGCAAGGGCAAGCAGATCATGAATGTCGCCATGCCTGACGAAGCCAAGCTCGCCGTACCTGTTACGGGCGACCATGTCGCCGTCGTTGGCGAAAACCGCAAGCTTCTGGCTTTCCCGCTGTCGCAGGTGCCGGAAATGTCACGCGGCAAGGGCGTGCGCCTGCAACGCTACAAGGACGGCGGCGTCGTTGATGTGAAATGTTTCGCGCTCGCAGACGGCTTGAGCTGGTCCGACACGGCCGGGCGCCTCTTCACCAAGGTCGGTGAGGAATTGCGCGAATGGCTGGCAGACCGCGCCACAGTAGGCCGCACCGTACCGAAGGGCTTTCCGCGTAGCGGGAAATTTGGCGGGTAAATCCATCCTCTATCGATAGAAACAGAATAAGCGCCGCATATTGAAAGATGTGCGGCGCTTCCGTTTAATCGAGTGGGACGACGTGGTCCCGTAGAAAAAGATAAACGCCGTCCTCATCAATGTTGCCGGCAGCGACGTCGAGAACAAAAGCGATGACATCAGCTTGCTCGGCGTGGATTTCATGGCCGTTGATGAACAAGAAGGTGTAGGCCGCTAGAAACGCGGTTCGTTTGTTTCCATCTGAAAATGGGTGGTTGCGGGCTATCCCGTAAAGGTAGGCGGATGCAAGCCTTAGAGCGTCTTCCTCACCGTAGGCGGCTTTGTGAAGGGGGCGTGCCAAAGCTGCCTCAAGTGCGTTCTCGTCTTTTAGACCTTGCAGGCCACCATGTTCAACAAGTTGTTCCCGATGTATTATTTCAATGGAAGTTCGGGACAGCCACTTAATTTTTTTCATTTTGCGAGTTCTCTCAGCGCCACATGGTATTTCTTCATGCCGCGCCGGGCAGCTTCAAGCTGCTCGCTCAAATCCGCTTGTTCAGGGACGAGTTCGATGTTCCCGGAGACTTCCCTTAGTTCAAGGGTATCACCCGTCTTGAGACCCATGCGATCCAGGACTTCTTTTGGGATGATAATGCCTTCGGAATTACCGATTTTCCGGATTGTGATGTTCATGACGCCAACTCCTGTTATAACCAAGTTATAACATGGTCGTCACGGTGAGACAATGCCGGTGTTGGACTGGATCTATTCGGCTGTCTCTACCGCAGGCAAATAAACCTCCCACCCACGCGGTGTCAGATGCTCCTGCGGGTGGTAGCGCGTCTTGTAGCCCATCTTTTCAGAACCATCGACCCAGTAGCCGAGATAGACGTGCGGCAGGCCGAGCGCGCGTGTGCGGGTGATGTGATCCATGATCATGAAAGTGCCGAGCGAGCGCTTTTCTAGATCGGGGTTGAAGAAGGAATAGACCATCGACAGCCCGTCGCTCATCACATCGCTCAGCGCTACGGCGAGAAGTTCACCTCGTTTGCTGGAATCGATGCCGGAGCCGGGCTCTCGCACACGGTATTCGATGATGCGGGTGTTGACGTGCGTGTCTTCGATCATGATCGCATAGTCGAGCGCCGACATGTCGGACATGCCGCCTGACTGGTGCCGATGGTCGAGATAGCGGCGAAACAGTGAGAACTGTTCGGTGGATGGCTCCGCGGCATGAACGGTGGCGACGACATCCTTGTTGATGGAGAGAACGCGCCGCATCGATTTCGTCGGCTGGAACTGTTCGGCAAGGATGCGCACGGAAACGCAAGCTCGACAGGTTTCGCACGCCGGGCGATAGGCGATGTTCTGTGAACGCCTGAAGCCGCCCTGGGTCAGAAGGTCGTTCATTTCCGACGCACGCGGGCCGACCAGATGCGTGAAAACCTTCCGCTCCATCTGGTTCGGCAAGTAGGGGCAGGTGGCCGGTGCCGTAAGATAGAATTGGGGAGAGGGCGTCGCCTGCGTGTTCATCGAACCGTGATCGCCTCCTGCGTCTGTTGTGAAAGCGCGCCGCGATTTCACGGGGTGCGGCGACGCTTCAAGCGACATGCATAATGTCACAGAATGGCAAAATGACGGAAAACGTCAACTGCACCATGCGCTATTTGCCTGATATGCAAGCCACGTTTTCGTGGCTTTCCCTTATATCAGTAGGTTCTGACCATGACGGTGCCGAGCAGGAAGTCGTGAACGAGGCGCGAGCGCTCCGTAAACAGGCCTGCAAGCAGGATAAGCGGCGTCAAAACCGAGTTGATGATCCAGAAAAGCGCAATGTGCACGGTGGCCAGAAGGAAATCGATTCGCCGTCCGTCCATGCGCGCCATCGCGATGCCCATCGCCCGCATGCCGGGTGAGGCCTGCGACGGGCCGCTGAGCGTTACGCCGAAATAAAGTACCGCGACGATGACGAACAGGGCCGGATAGAGGAAGAAGCCGAGACCCAGCGTAATCACGCCGAGAAAGAAGACGATCACGGCGGCTGGAATGCACAGCAGGAGAACGATCGCGTAATCGATCAGGAACGCGAAGACCCGTCGGCTCAGGACGCCGCTATAGGCGCGCCAGTCGTCCGGTGCGACATAGGTAGGGTTCTGGTCGAGGTTCATCGGTCGTTTTCTCCTGAGAAGACATGACAGCTCGAAACGCGCTTTTCGTCAGGCAGCATTCCGTGTCAGCAAACAATATGGGAAGAAAACGACCGAATACAATAAGCGTCGGCTGTCAGCCCTTCGCGAGTTTGCGCGCGGCTTCCACTGCGAAATAGCTCAGAATGCCATCGCAGCCTGCACGCTTGAAACAGAGAAGCGTTTCCATCATCACGCGCTCGCCGTCGATCCAGCCATGCATGGCCGCTGCCTTGATCTGGGTATATTCACCGGACACCTGATAGGCGAATGTGGGCAGCCCGAAATTCTCTTTCAGCCGCCAACAGATGTCGAGATAGGGCAAGCCGGGTTTGACCATCAGCATGTCAGCACCTTCTTCCACGTCGAGCGCTGCGTCGCGGATCGCCTCCATGCCGTTGGCGGGGCTGATGTAATAACTGTTCTTGTCCCCCTTCAGCAGTCCGGCCGTCGAAATGGCCTCGCGATACGGACCGTAATAGCCGGAGGAGAATTTCGTGGCATAGGCCATGATGCCGACGTTCTGGTGCCCGGCCGCATCCAGGCCGCGGCGGATGGCGCCGATGCGGCCATCCATCATCTCGGACGGAGAAATAATGTCCGAACCGGCATCGGCCTGAAGGATTGCAGCACGAACGACCTGGTCCACGGTCTCGTCATTGACGATTTCGTCGCCGCGCAGAATGCCGTCATGCCCATGGCTGGTGAAGGGATCGAGCGCAACATCGGTAATCATGCCGATATTCGGAACCGCTTTTTTGACCGCGATGGTCGCCTGATTAATGAGGTTGTTGGCCTCGAGCGCATTCGAGCCGGTCTCGTCGCGCAAGTCCATCTCGATATTCGGGAAGGTCGCAATCGCCGGAATGCCGAGATCGGCGGCTTCCTTCGCCGCTTCGACCAGCTTATCGACACTCATGCGGTTTACGCCGGGCATCGCCGGTATGGGATCGAGGATATTGCTGCCCGGTACGATGAAGACCGGCCAGATGAGATCATCGACGGTCAGGCGGCTTTCCTGAACCAGACGGCGAGTCCAGTCGGCCTTGCGATTGCGGCGCATGCGGCGATGGCCGGTGATCGCGTCGACCAGATGCGTTTTGTCCTGCATGTAAGAATGTCCTTCGTATCCCACCCAAGTCAGGAAAGCTGCATAACACGAAGCAAGCGCCGTGCGAATGCGACAATGTTTCCCCCTGGACTTCCCCGGTGGGCGAGGGTGCTTTGACAAGGCAAGCCGCCGAATTCAATATGGGCTGGTCGCCCGCCCGTCGAAACCGTATCTTCCGGCCATGGAACCTGATTCTCAACCTCTGCCGAAACGTCCGCTGACGGAAATCCTCTTTCTGGTCTTCATGAGGCTGGTCGCGGTTTCCTGTTTCTGGTTCGGCCTGCAATATTGGGCGATGCTGACGGGATATTCTCTCGGCGGGCATGGGCGGTTCGATATGCTTAACCTGCCATGGCGAGTGGCGGGTAGTGCGCTTGCGGTGATTTTCCCCGTCGCAGCGCTCGGTCTCTGGCTCGGCGCCTCCTGGGGGGCAGTCATGTGGGTCTTGGGTGCCGGCACCCAGATCGCCATGTATAAGGTGTGGCCATATATCTTCGGCGCCAACACGCTTGTACCCGTCATGCACGGTCTCGTGGCAACCATTTATATACTATTCCTGGTCGCTTTTTGGCTCGATCAGCGCCAGAATGAAGAGCGCGCAAGAATTGATTTACCATAAGAATAAAGCAGTTTAGCCTGGTTTTCGGTCGAATTTTATTGCTAAGTCTTTGATTTGTAATGCATGGTGATAAGCCAGTCCCGCTTCGCCACAAGTTTGACCCACTTGGGAAAATGCAGGTAAGCATTTGTTAATCGTAGCTTTTAAGTAGAATTTTATGCGCATTGATTAGGTTCTCACTCAAGGCGGGAGACAAACAAACACACCGCCAAACAAAACAGTGAGGCAGTCATGATCAATAGCAAAGCAAAGCCGCAGGCCGTTGTTGCCGACGCACATGAAGATACCATCCGTTCGCTCTACATGGAGTCGCTGCACCTGGTGGAACGTCTCCACCGCCGCCTCCTCGATGTCATCAAGGACGAGTTCGATCGTCAGGGTCGCGATGATGTCAACGCCGTTCAGGCGCTCCTGCTGTTCAACATCGGCAATTCCGAACTGACGGCCGGCGAGCTTCGTTCGCGTGGTTATTACCTCGGATCGAACGTCTCCTACAACGTCAAGAAGCTGGTAGACCTCGGTCTCATCAACCACCAGCGCTCGCGTGTCGACCGCCGCTCGGTCCGCATCAGCCTGACTGAAAAAGGCCAGGAAATCGCAGAAACGGTTGCTCACCTCTACGAGCGCCACGTCGGCTCGATCGAAAAGGTCGGCGGCATCGGCACCGGCGAGTTCTCCGAAATGAACAAGCTGCTGCAGCGCCTCGATCGCTTCTGGAACGACTCGATCGCTTATCGTCTCTAATTCCGCGGCGGTTTCACTGTTAGCGCCGGGGGCATCGGTTTGCCTCCGGCTTGCGGATTCGTGTTGGAGGCGCCGTTCACCTGTGCGTGTCAAGCCCGGTCTACTAGGTGCGTTTTCGCCCTGTTTTGCAGGCATACACAGCTTCGTGAGAAAAGGTCCGTGACACGAATTGGCCATATTGATATGGGACCCGCAAAGGTGAAGGAGCCGGCGGTTTCTCCTGCTGTCGTGGCAAGTCCCGACTGTTCTGCCAGACAATAGCGCCCAGACCATGGGTATTGAGCATTACCGGCCGGCAGACACGTTGTACGTGTTTGTTAATCATATTGATTTAGGCATTGTTGAGAATGCCGAAGAGAGTGGCTGGTAGGTAGAATGACAAAAAAATCCGTTTCCGAATCCGTATCGCGCCGTGCGCTTCTGCGCTCGGCTGTTTCCGTTGGTGTTGCCGCGCTTGCCGCGCCGGCCCTGGCGCAGAATGCGCTCAACGATCTCATGGGCTCATCGCGGCGCGGCAACTGGGATGACCAGTTCGACGCGAATTCGTCGCGTTCCGCCGTTGGCGTCGTTTCCAACAATCCGGTTCTCGGACGGGAAGCGCCTGTCTACATGCAGCAGGCGATCATGCAATATCAGCAGATCGTGCAGAATGGCGGCTGGCCGGACGTACCCGTCACCCAGCAGCGTCTCCAGATCGGCGTTTCCGATCCTTCCGTTCAGGCGCTTCGCCAGCGATTGATGGTTTCCGGCGACCTGCCGCGCGAAGCTGGCATTTCCAGCGCCTTCGATTCTTATGTCGATGGTGCGTTGAAGCGCTTCCAGGCCCGCCACGGCCTTCCCGCCGATGGTGTCAGCGGCGAATATACGACCAAGGCGCTCAATGTTTCGGCCCAGATCCGTCTGGCGCAGTTGCAGACCAACCTCGTGCGCATTCAGTCCATGTCCGGCGATCTCGGCCAGCGTCACCTGATGGTGAACATTCCGGCCGCTGTCATCGAGGCGGTTGAGAATGAGCGCGTCGTCCTGCGCAACACCGCCGTCGTCGGTCGCGCCAGCCGCCCGACGCACGTCATCAATTCCAAGATTTACGAAGTCATCCTCAACCCTTACTGGACAGCGCCGCGCTCGATCGTCGAAAAGGACATCGTGCCGCTGATGCAGAAGGACCCGACCTATCTGGAGCGGAACAACATCCGCCTCATCGACGGCAAGGGACAGGAAGTTTCGCCGACGGCGGTCGACTGGTTTGCGCCAAAGGCACCGAACCTGATGTTCCGCCAGGACCCCGGCAAGATCAACGCCATGTCCTCGACGAAGATCAACTTCCACAATCCGAACAACGAATATATGCACGACACGCCGCAGCAGGGTCTGTTCAACAAGCTGATGCGGTTCGAATCGTCCGGCTGCGTGCGCGTACAGAACGTGCGAGACCTCACAAGCTGGCTGCTGCGCGACACGCCCGGCTGGTCGCGTCAGGAAATGGAACGCGTCATCGCCACCCGCGTCAACACACCGATCAAGCTGGCGCAGGAAGTGCCTGTCTATTTCGTCTATATCACCGCATGGTCGGCGAAGGACGGCGTGGTGCAGTTCCGCGACGACATCTATGAAAAGGACGGCAACGCCGAACTGGCGCTCAACACCACCACCGGCATCGAACAGCCGGCTGGACCTGTCGACGACGACCTGTTGCCGCGCAACTGATCCGGCGCTGCCATCAGGTTTTTATATTTAAGTGAAAGGCCGCACCCCGTCGGGTGCGGCTTTTTTCATTTTCGCTGCTGGTTTTGAAAAAACAGCTGCCGTTTTTTGTCGCAACGTCGCAGTTTGACGGGCAAATCTCGCTGCCCGTATTGCTCTTGTTCGGGCAGGGCGCTAAGACGCCATCGCATTACTGTTTCAGGAGCCTTCACCATGTCGAACACAGATGCTTTCTTCTCCCGTCCGCTTGCCGAAGTCGATCCGGATATTTTCGGCGCGATCGAGAAGGAACTGGGTCGCCAGCGCCACGAGATCGAACTGATCGCCTCGGAAAACATCGTTTCCCGCGCTGTGCTTGAAGCGCAGGGTTCGATCATGACCAACAAATATGCCGAAGGTTATCCGGGCAAGCGTTATTACGGCGGCTGCCAGTTCGTAGACATTGCTGAAGAGCTTGCCATCGAGCGCGCCAAGAAGCTGTTCGGCGTCAACTTCGCCAACGTCCAGCCAAATTCCGGTTCGCAGATGAACCAGGCCGTGTTCCTCGCGCTGCTCCAGCCGGGCGACACCTTCATGGGTCTCGACCTGAACTCCGGAGGCCATCTCACGCACGGTTCGCCGGTCAACATGTCCGGCAAGTGGTTCAACGTCGTGTCTTACGGCGTGCGCGAAGGCGACAACCTGCTCGACATGGACGAGGTGGAGCGCAAAGCCAAGGAAACCCGGCCGAAGCTTATCCTTGCTGGCGGCACCGCCTATTCCCGTATCTGGGACTGGAAGCGCTTCCGAGAGATCGCCGATGAAGTCGGCGCCTATCTGATGGTCGATATGGCCCACATCGCTGGTCTCGTTGCCGGTGGCCAGCATCCGTCGCCGTTCCCGCATTGCCACGTTGCCACCACGACGACGCACAAGTCGTTGCGCGGCCCGCGTGGCGGCATGATCCTCACCAATGACGAGGATCTGGCCAAGAAGTTCAACTCCGCCGTTTTCCCCGGCCTGCAGGGCGGTCCGCTGATGCACGTCATCGCCGCAAAGGCAGTTGCCTTCGGTGAAGCTTTGCAGCCGGAATTCAAGGATTACGCCGCACAGGTCGTCAAGAACGCCAAGGCGCTTGCCGAAACGCTGATCGAAGGTGGTCTTGATGTCGTCTCCGGCGGCACCGACAACCACCTGATGCTGGTTGACCTTCGCAAGAAGAACGCCACCGGCAAGCGTGCTGAAGCAGCTCTCGGTCGCGCCTACGTCACCTGCAACAAGAACGGCATTCCTTTCGATCCGGAAAAGCCCTTCGTCACCTCGGGTGTGCGTCTCGGCACGCCGGCTGGCACGACGCGCGGTTTCAAGGAAGCGGAATTCCGCGAAATCGGCAAGCTGATCGTCGAGGTTCTCGATGGTCTGAAGGTCGCCAATTCGGATGAGGGCAACGCTGCTGTTGAAGCTGCGGTGCGCGAAAAGGTCGTCGGCCTGACTGACCGTTTCCCGATGTATCCGTACATGTAAGGACGTAAAGAGATGCGCTGCCCATTTTGCGGTTCCGAAGACACACAGGTCAAGGACTCGCGTCCGGCGGAGGATAACACCTCCATCCGCCGGCGGCGCATCTGCCCCGATTGCGGCGGCCGCTTCACGACCTATGAGCGCGTGCAACTGCGCGAGCTGATGGTCATCAAGAAAAGCGGCCGCAAGCTGCCCTTCGACCGGGAAAAGCTGGTGCGATCCTTCGAGATCGCGCTACGCAAACGCCCGGTTGACCGGGACCGGATCGAGCGAGCCGTCTCGGGCATTGCTCGCCGTCTGGAAAGTTCCGGCGAGACGGAAATTCCCTCGGAAGAAATCGGCCTCCAGGTGCTTGAAGCGCTGAAGAGCCTCGATGACGTGGCCTTCGTACGCTACGCCTCGGTCTATCGCGATTTCAGTCATGCCGAGGATTTCGAGAACGTGATTGCCGAAATCAACGCCAAGATCGCCCGAGATACAGACGCCGGAGCATAGACGTGACGAGCCGCGCCGATGACGAAAAATTCATGGCCCGGGCAATCGAGGTTTCCCTGCGTCATCAGGGTCAAACCGAGACCAATCCCTCCGTCGGTTGCGTTCTCGTCAAGGACGGAAAAATCATCGCCGAAGCGGTGACCGCCATTGGCGGCCGCCCTCATGCCGAACGCCAGGCGCTGGAAATCGCCGGCGAAGCGGCGCGCGGCGCAACAGCCTATGTCACCCTCGAACCCTGCTCGCACTGGGGCAAGACGCCGCCCTGCGCCAATGCGCTGGTCGAATACGGCGTGGCCCGTGTCGTTGTAGCGGTTGACGACCCGGACGAGCGTGTTTCCGGTCGTGGTTACTCCATCCTGCGGGAGGCGGGCATTGTCGTGGAAACCGGCCTGCTGCGCGAACAAGGCAAGAGAGCGCTTGCAGGTTACCTCACACGCCAGGTGAAAAAACGCCCGCATGTGATTCTGAAGCTTGCGATTTCCGCTGATGGCATGATCGGCAGGAGAGGCGAGCGGCAGGTGGCGATCACCGGGCGCGAGGCTCGCCACGCCGTGCATGAACTCCGGGCGCATTGTGATTGCATCCTTGTGGGGATCGGGACTGCGATTGCGGATGATCCGGAACTGACGGTTCGCATTGACGGTATCGAGGATCGCTCGCCGGTGCGCATCGTGCTGGATCGGCATTTTGAATTGCCGCTGACGTCGAACCTGGTGAAGACGGCGCGCGAAGTACCGGTGATCGTTGCGGTCGCGGCGTTACCCCCCTCTGCCCTGCCGGACATCTCCCCCTCAAGGGGGGAGATCGGCAAGGGGCTGGCCGCTCGCTCAAATTTTGACTCCACCTCTCATTCGTTAACCTTCGATGTCGGGCAAGGCAGCGCCCCATCGATCTCCCCCCTTGAGGGGGAGATGCTCGGCAGGGCAGAGGGGGGTAGCCCCGACCACCGTCGCCAACAACTGATCGACGCAGGCGTCGAAATCCTTCAAGCACCAACCCTCGAGAACCTCCTTCACATTCTCGCTGAACGCGGTATGTCGGAACTTCTGGTCGAAGGCGGCGCTTTTGCCGCAAAATCGTTCCTTGAAGCCGATCTCGTGGACCGTATCATGCTGTTTGAAAGCCCGGTCGTGGTTGGTGAAGGCGGGATTGAAACGCCGCTCAGCCGTGCCGATATTCCGGGCGATTATGTTTTGGTCAGCGAAACCGCCTACGGGCCGGATCGCTGCTTCGATTATGAAAGGCCGCTTTGATGTTTACCGGAATTGTCACCGATGTTGGAACCGTGTCCGAGTTGGAAGCTCTGGCGGAAGGCATTCGTCTGCGGGTGGCGACCAATTACGATCCCAAGACCATCGATATGGGCGCATCGATCTCCCATGGCGGCGTCTGCCTGACGGTGACCAAACTGCCCGAAGACGGCAGCAACGAGCGCTGGTACGAGGTCGAGGCCTGGGAAGAGGCATTGCGCCTGACGACGATTGCGGGCTGGCAGAAGGGCACGCACGTCAATCTGGAGCGCGCGCTGAAGATTGGCGACGAGCTTGGCGGTCACATCGTTTCCGGCCATGTCGATGGCAAGGCGGAGATTCTGTCGGTCGAGCCGGAAGGTGAGGCGGTCCGTATCCGCCTGCGCGCGCCCGACCATCTGGCGAAATTCGTGGCGCCCAAGGGTTCCATTGCACTCGATGGCACTTCTCTGACCGTCAATGCGGTCGACGGAACGGATTTCGACGTGCTCCTGATCCGCCATACGCTCACAGTCACCACATGGGGTGAGCGCCAACCGGGTGATTTCGTCAATTTCGAAGTCGACACCATGGCGCGATATGCCGCAAGGCTTGCGGAGTTTCCCTCGGCGTAACACCTTTCGGCATCTATTGTGCTGAAATACACTCTCGGCCTTGAGCCGGTATCCGACTGGCCCAAATCCTTGGGCTGAAAAGACTCTTGCCGTCGCGCAGACGCGCGTTGACTGGATTACCTCTCAAGGCCAGAATGCCGGATAGACTTTACCGTCCTCCGCCATCGCGACAGATCAGTTGTTGTCCCGCACTCCGCTTTCGATTGACGCGCAAACACTATAAAGACGTCTTTAGGCCCAAACGGGGTAGGGGGATTACGACATGCCGTCTTTCGAACTGCTGACAGCCTTTTTCATCACCACCGCCCTGTTTGCCTATATTCCCGGCCCGGCCATGCTTTATGCGGCGGCGCAGACCATGGCGCGCGGCCGGTTTGCCGGGCTGATGGCGGTGCTTGGCATCCATGTCGGCTGCTATTTCCATATCGTCGCCTCTGCGGCGGGGCTTTCGGTGCTGTTCCAGGCGGTGCCGTGGCTTTATCTGGCCGTGAAGCTGTGTGGCGCGCTTTATCTCATCTGGCTCGGCTTCTCGATGCTGCGCAGCAAGCTTGAAGGTGAGACCGTCAATCTGACCATCGAACCGAAATCGGCAAGGCGCGCCTTCATCGACAGCATCATCGTCGACGTGCTCAATCCGAAGACGGCGCTGTTCTTTCTGGCGTTTCTGCCGCAATTCGTTGATCCGGCGGCGGCCTTTCCGATCTGGCTGCAATTGCTGATCCTCGGTATTGCCGTCAATTTCATTTTTTCCTCCGCCGATCTGGTTGGCGTGCTTCTGGCGGGCGCGATGGTCGGGCGGCTCAAGCGCTCCAGCAGGGTGCAGGTGCTTGCCCGTCGCACTGCGGGAACGGTGCTGATGGGGCTTGGCGTGCATCTGGCTTTCCAGAAAACCTGATTTTCGTAAGCCGCGCCGGATAAGGCGAAAACCTGCGCAATTGTCTTGCAAACGGGGCCTCTTGCGCGGGTGACACATGAAATTACTTGCCAAAAACGGCCAGCCGTGGTTTGACCGCCGCAAAAGCCGGTATGATCCGGCGCGAAACTTTTCAGGAAAATCCCATGTCCAAACCCCATCTTCTTATCGTGGAAGCACGCTTTTACGACGATATGGCAGACGCTCTTCTCGAAGGCGCGAAGTTCGCGCTGGATGAGGCTGGCGCAACCTATGACGTCATCACCGTTCCCGGCGCGCTCGAAATCCCCGCTGCCATTGCCATGGCGCTGGATGGCGGCGACAACGAAGGCACGGAATATGATGGTTTCGTAGCGCTCGGCATGGTCATTCGTGGCGAGACCTACCACTTCGACATCGTTTCCAACGAATCCTCCCGCGCCCTGATGGATCTCGCCGTCAGCGAATCTCTGGCCATCGGCAACGGCATCCTCACCGTCGAAAACGACGATCAGGCATGGGCGCGTGTTCGCCGTTCTGACAAGGACAAGGGCGGTTTTGCGGCCCGCGCGGCGCTGACGATGATCGAGCTCAAGAAAAAACTGGGTGGCTGAACGCATGTCGGATGTTGAAAATGGCGGCGAACCGCGCCAGCCTTCGGTAAAGCCCGCCAACCAGCGTGGCGCTGCGCGCCTCGCGGCCGTGCAGGCACTTTATCAGATGGATGTCGGCGGCACCGGCGTGATGGAAGTCGTGGCGGAATACGAGGCACATCGTCTCGGTCAGGAAGTCGATGGCGATACCTATCTGAAGGCCGATCCTTCCTGGTTCCGTTCCATCGTGTCCGGCGTCGTCCGCGATCAGACGAAGATCGACCCACTGGTGCGCTCCGCACTTCTGGAAGACTGGCCGCTGTCGCGTCTTGATGCCACCGTTCGCGCTATCTTGCGTGCCGGCGCTTTTGAGATTCTGGAGCGCAAGGACGTGCCGGTCGCCGTCATCGTTACGGAATATGTCGAAATCGCCCGTGCTTTCTTCGAGCACGACGAGCCGAAGCTGGTGAACGCGGTTCTGGACCGCATTGCCAAGCAGGTACGCGGCGAGGCAAAACGCTAAAATACGTTAGGTGAGGAAGATATGAGCGCCGTTTCCGTCCCCGGACTTGAAGTTCAACTGGACGAGGCGAAGCGCAACGTCTTCCTCCTGACCGCCGCACAGGCGATCATGGGCTCGGCAGCACCTATGAGCTTCTCGGTTGGCGCGCTTGCCGGTTACCAGTTGCTCGGGGCTAACAAGTCGCTGGCAACGGCGCCGCTTACCGGTTTCAACATCGGCGTGGCGCTGGGCGCCATCTGCGTTGCCGCAGCATCGCGTTTTCTCGGCCGCAAGGCGGGTTTCATGGTCGGCGCGCTGATGTGCTCCATCGGCGGCGGCATTGCTGCCGTGGCACTCTTCCGCTCCGACTTCTGGCTATTTGCGATCGGCCTGCTGCTGATCGGCATTTCCGGCGGCTTCACGCAGAAAATCCGCTTCGCTGCTGCCGACGCATCCCCCTCTTTCTACAAGCCGAAAGCCATTTCCTGGATATTGGCGGGTGGCATCGTCTCGGCGATCATCGGGCCGCAGCTTGCCATTTTCGGCAAGGATGTCTTCGCACCGGTCACCTTCGCCGGTGCTTTCATCGCGCTGGTGCCGCTCGGCATCATCGCGATTGCCATTCTGGCATTCCTGAAATTGCCGGACCCGAAGGCCGCCTCTATCCACGCGCAGGCGGCACGGCCTTTGTCGGAAATCGTACGCACGCACCGGTTTGTTACCGGCATGGTCTGCGGCATCGGTTCCTATGCGTTGATGACCTTCATGATGACCGGCGCGCCGCTCGCCATGGTGGTCGGCTGCGGGTTTCCCACCGAACTTGCGACGCTCGGCATCCAGTGGCACGTTCTCGCCATGTTCGGCCCAAGTTTCTTCACCGGTATGTTGATTGCGCGATTCGGCGCGGAAAAAATCGTTGCAGCCGGTCTCGTCGTGCTGATGGCCTGCGCCGTCGTCGCCCATATGGGCATCGAATTGTGGAACTTCTGGGCGGCGCTCATTCTCCTCGGTCTCGGCTGGAACTTCGGCTTCATCGGCGCTACCGCCATCATCACCTCCAGCTACCGCCCGCATGAGGCAGACAAGGTACAGGGCTTTCACGATATCGTGCTGTTCGGCACGGTAGCGCTGTCGTCCTTCTCTTCCGGCAAGGTGTTTACGGCCTGGGGCTGGTCGGTCATGAACCTCGTTATCTGGCCGGTTGCGGGGCTATGCCTCGTGCTGGTGGCGTCGCTGTTGCTGACCCCGCGCAGAAACGCCGCGTAAGATCGCCTTCGATCTCTACCCCTTTCATGTTTCAGGCAAATTTGTGGGCTTGACGCCACGCCTTTCGCCAACGCAATCTTGCCGCGCAGGTCATTTTTCCTTGGGAGGGGAAGAATGGCCACGACAGGACAGGCCGCGCATTTGATCGCTCCTGTCCTTGCACATGGTTCGCCACGCCGGGGAGGGAGTGAGACCCGGCCTTTTGGGAGGTAAGTGCGCATGACCGTAATACCCATAGTGATTTTATGTGGGGTCCTGTCCGTGGTTTACGCGGCATGGACGACCAGGAGCGTTCTCGCTGCCGATCAGGGCAACGAGCGTATGCGTGAAATAGCAGGTTTTATCCGTGAAGGTGCGCAGGCTTATCTCACCCGTCAATATCTCACCATCGCCATCGTCGGATTGATTGTCGCCGTTCTCGCCTGGTATCTGCTGTCGGCTCTCGCGGCCATCGGGTTTATCATCGGCGCCGTGCTTTCGGGTGCTGCCGGTTTCATCGGCATGCATGTCTCCGTCCGTGCCAATCTGCGCACCGCACAAGCCGCATCCCACAGCCTTGCCGCCGGTCTCGACATCGCGTTCAAATCAGGCGCCATCACGGGCATGCTGGTGGCTGGCCTCGCGCTGCTTGGCGTATCCATCTATTATTTCATCCTCACCTCGGTGCTCGGCCATGCGCCCGGATCGCGTGAGGTGATTGACGCGCTGGTGTCGCTCGGTTTCGGCGCTTCGCTTATCTCCATCTTCGCCCGTCTCGGCGGTGGCATCTTCACCAAGGGTGCAGATGTCGGCGGCGATCTCGTCGGCAAGGTCGAAGCAGGCATTCCCGAGGACGACCCCCGCAACCCGGCAACCATCGCCGACAATGTCGGCGACAACGTCGGCGATTGCGCCGGAATGGCGGCCGACCTTTTCGAGACCTATGCCGTCTCGGTGGTCGCAACCATGGTGCTTGCGGCGATCTTCTTTGCCGGAACGCCGATACTGGAAAGCGCGATGGTCTACCCGCTGGCCATTTGCGGCGCCTGCATCCTGACCTCGATTGCCGGCACCTTCTTCGTCAAGCTGGGCACCAACAACTCCATCATGGGCGCTCTCTATAAAGGGCTGATTGCCACCGGTGTCTTCTCGATTGCGGGGCTTGCCGTGGCAACTTACGCGACCGTGGGCTGGGGTACCATCGGCACGGTTGCCGGAATGGAGATTACCGGCACAAACCTCTTCCTGTGCGGGCTGGTCGGCCTTGTGGTAACAGCGCTGATCGTCGTCATCACCGAATATTATACCGGCACCAACAAACGCCCGGTCAATTCCATCGCGCAGGCTTCGGTCACGGGCCACGGCACCAACGTCATCCAGGGTCTTGCAGTCTCGCTGGAATCGACGGCGCTGCCGGCGCTTGTCATCGTTGGCGGCATCATCGGCACCTACCAGCTCGGTGGCCTGTTCGGCACGGGCATCGCGGTCACCGCCATGCTTGGTCTGGCGGGCATGATCGTGGCGCTCGACGCCTTCGGTCCGGTGACTGACAATGCCGGCGGCATTGCCGAAATGGCCGGTCTCGACCCGGATGTGCGTAAGGCGACCGACGCGCTGGATGCCGTCGGCAACACCACCAAGGCGGTGACCAAGGGTTACGCCATCGGCTCTGCCGGTCTCGGCGCGCTGGTGCTGTTTGCCGCCTATTCCAACGACCTGTCCTATTTCGCTGCCAATGGCGATACCTATCCTTACTTCAAGGATATCGGCGAAATATCCTTCAGCCTTGCCAATCCTTACGTCGTTGCCGGTCTGCTGTTCGGCGGCCTCATTCCGTATCTCTTTGGCGGTATCGCCATGACGGCGGTGGGCAAGGCGGCAAGCTCGATCGTCGAGGAAGTTCGCCGCCAGTTCCGCGAAAAGCCTGGCATCATGGCAGGAACGGAAAAACCGGACTACGGCAGGGCGGTCGATCTTTTGACCAAGGCGGCGATCAAGGAGATGATCATTCCGTCGCTGTTGCCGGTTCTGGCGCCGCTCGTCGTTTATTTCGGCGTGCTGCTTATCTCAGGTTCCAAGGCCTCTGCCTTTGCCGCACTCGGTGCATCGTTGCTTGGCGTCATCATCAACGGCCTGTTCGTGGCGATTTCCATGACCTCCGGTGGTGGTGCGTGGGATAACGCCAAGAAAAGCTTCGAGGATGGCTTCATCGACAAGGACGGCGTGCGCCACGTCAAGGGTTCGGACGCCCACAAGGCGTCGGTTACGGGCGATACGGTGGGCGATCCCTACAAGGATACCGCCGGTCCGGCGGTCAACCCGGCTATCAAGATCACCAATATCGTGGCGCTACTGCTATTGGCGGTTCTCGCCCACTAAGGAGTTGCAGCATCGACAAAGAAAAAGGCCCGGGGAGCGATCTCCGGGCCTTTGAATTTTCGTTCCGTCTTCCGATCAGGGGGTGTTGCCGCTCTGGCCAAGAATGCTCTTGGCGATGTTGGCGCCCGAGGTGCCGCCGGACAGCAGCTGCTGCAGGAAGGTGAGATCCTTGCCGCCTGTCGGGGTGGTACGCGAAATCGTGTCGAAGACCTTGCCGTCCTGCAGCGCGTAATTGGCCTTACGCTCGATTACGCCGTCCTTGTTGAAATAGATCGCGAGAATGTTCTGTTCGACCAACGTCGGCTTCATGAAAGCGGCGCGGCGCACACGCTTCTGCGAGATGTAATAGAAAACCTCGTTGCCGAACGTCGCCGTGGTGGAGGGCGTGCCCATGGTCAGCAGAACCTGCTCGCGGCTGGAACCTTCCGGGATCAGCTGAAGCGACTGCTCGTCCATGACGTAGCCGTTGTGGAACACATCGGTGGTGCTGGTGCAGGCGGAAAGCAGGGTGGACGCGACGACGATTGCGATGGCGGTCTTGCCCAGAATTTTACCGTGACTTGCGGATTTCTGCTTGCTCAACTGCTTTTCCCCGACTGCGATCATGAATGGCACCTTCCGGCATTGCGTGGTGCACAGTGTCTGTGCACATGATTGTGTCAATCCGGGGACGGAAAATCCCGATCACCCCCCAAATTCAACGCTTTCACGGCCTTTGGAAACTCTTCCGGTCTCTTAGACTGTTTCAGCCGAAAGACGAACGTGACCGCGACAGCATTGCAATTCGTGGATGCTTCGGTAAACCAGCTTTGGCGATCATGCAACAAGTGCGATAGGCGGGTGAGCGAATTCACCAGCCCCGTTCGGAAAAAAACGATGATATTCGGGCTGTTCAGACAGAAAAACAACAACCGCGCCATAGTAGACCGGCAATATGCGATCCTGACGGCTGCGGCCCGCACGCCCGCTTTTTATCTTGATCTCGGCGTTCCAGACACGGTGATGGGCCGCTTCGAGATGCTGTCGATCATCATGATTCTCTATTTCCGCCGCACCAAATCCTCCGGTGTGAGCGGGCAGGAAATCGCCCAGGAGATCGTCGACGCCTTTTTTCAGGATATCGACCATTCCATCCGTGAGCTCGGCATTGGCGACCAGGGCGTGCCGAAGCGCATGAAGAAATTTGCCGGTATGTTCTACGGGCGGCTCGAATCCTATGCGGCGGCGCTGGATGCATCCGACCCCGTTGCCCTTGCCGCAGCGCTCCGGCGCAATATATACCCCCAGACAGATGAGAAGGCACCGGAACTGGACGGGCTTGCGGGCTGGATGATGGAGGCGTCTTCCACCCTTTCCGCAGGCTCCGAAGAAACGATAGCAACCGGAAGCCTGAAGCTGCCTTTGCCTGGACTATGAGGTTTACGATGAACGCGCGACACGCCGCAAATGACGATCTGCCTTTTTCCTACCCCGTAAAGGTAGGCCATATTTCCGCCAATCCGGTGAGGATTGGTCTTGAAGCCAATGCCGAGGAACTGAAGGCGCTGGCGAAATTCTGGGATGTGGTTTCCGTCGAATATCTGAAGGCGGAACTGCAGGTTACCCGCTGGAAGAGGGATGGCGTGAAGATCAAGGGCGAGGTGCATGCGGCCGTGACCCAAGCCTGCGTCGTGACGCTGGAGCCGGTTTCCAGCAAGATCGACGAGAGCGTCGAACATATTTTCGTGCCGGAAGGATCGAAGCTGGCGCGGATGGTCACCAATGAGGAAGGGGAGATCGTACTCGACCCCAATGGCCCTGACATTCCCGACCAGTTCACCGGCGACAGCATTGATGTTGGCGCGACGGTTGCAGAATTCGCGGCCCTTGCGATCGATCCCTATCCGCGCAAATCGGATATCGAATTTACCGATACGACCGAAAATGAGCCTGAAGAAGAAAAGCGTCCGTCGCCTTTCGCCGTGTTGAAAGACTGGAAAAAAGACTGAATGCGCCGCCGTGCTGAAATAATTTTATTGTAACACAGGCCGGAACAGGTATTTTCGCGCAAAATCCGCTTGAGTGGCGGCAAAAAGGATAAGGGACGAGTGATCAGAATAGCGATTGACGTCATGGGTGGCGATTTCGGCCCTGATGTTGCCATACCCGGTGCCGCCAAGGCGCTTGAACGGCACAACGATGTGACTTTTCTGCTCTACGGGCAGAAAAGCAAGTGCGACCCCATTCTGGCACAATATCCCGCACTTCGGGAAAAATCGGTCTTTCACGATTGTGAAATCTCGGTCGCCATGGACGAAAAGCCAAGTCAGGCGCTTCGTCGTGGCCGCTATGTCTCCAGCATGTGGCGCGCCATCGAGGCCGTGAAGCTCGGTGAAGCGGACGTCGTCGTATCCGCCGGCAATACCGGCGCGCTGATGGCCATGGCCAAATTCTGTTTGCGCACCATGGCGCGGGTGGAACGCCCGGCCATCGCCGGCATATGGCCGACGCTGAAAGGCGAAAGCATCGTGCTCGATGTTGGTGCCACGATTGGCGCCGATTCCCAGCAATTGCTCGATTTTGCCCTGATGGGCGGCGCCATGGCGCGTGCGCTTTTCGATATCGACCGTCCGACCGTCGGTTTGCTGAATGTCGGCGTCGAGGAGGTGAAGGGTCAGGAAGAGGTCCGTGAAGCCGGACGGCTGATCCGCGAGGCCGATCTAGGCACCATCGATTACCGCGGTTTCGTCGAGGGTGACGACATTGGCAAGGGCACGGTGGATGTGGTGGTGACCGAAGGTTTCACCGGCAACATTGCGCTCAAAGCCGCCGAAGGCACGGCGCGCCAGATCACCACGCTTCTGCGTGAGGCGATCTCCCGCAGCTTCTTTGCCAAGATCGGTTATATTCTCGCGAAAAGCGCTTTCGATGTGCTGCGAGAAAAAATGGACCCGCGCAAGGTCAATGGCGGCGTGTTTCTCGGCCTGAACGGCATTGTCATCAAAAGCCATGGCGGCACGGACGCCATCGGTTTTGCCTCCGCGGTCGATGTCGGCTACGACATGGTCCATAACGGTCTTACGGCAAAAATTGAAAACGATCTGAAGATTTACCACGCAAGACGGCTTCCGCCCCCGGCGCCCGAAGCTCTCGTGGCTGACGAGGAATAAGGGAATGATCCGCTCTATCGTACGTGGTTTCGGGGCAGCGCTTCCGAAGCGTGTCATGACCAATAGTGAAATCGAAGGGGTCGTGGAGACTTCCGATGAATGGATCGTGCAGCGCACGGGCATTCGTCAGCGCTACATAGCGGGAGAAGGCGAGACCACCGCTTCGCTCGGCGAGGCTGCGGCGCGTGCGGCGCTCGACAATGCCGGCCTGACGCCCGATGATATCGACCTCATCATTCTGGCAACCTCGACACCGGACAATACATTTCCGGCAACGGCGGTAAACATCCAGAACCGTCTCGGCATGACCCACGGTTTCGCTTTCGACATGCAGGCCGTCTGCTCCGGCTTCGTCTATGCCGTGGCCACCGCCGATCTTTACATTCGCGGCGGCATGGCCAAGCGCGTGCTGGTGATCGGCGCCGAAACATTCTCGCGCATTCTCGACTGGAAGGACCGCACCACCTGCGTTCTGTTCGGTGATGGTGCAGGCGCACTCGTAATCGAGGCAGGGGAAGGCGAGGGTACTTCCAGCGATCGTGGCATCCTCACCTCGCAGCTGCGCTCCGACGGTTCGCACAAGGACAAGCTTTACGTCGATGGTGGACCTTCCACGACCGGCACGGTCGGCCATCTGCGTATGGAAGGCCGGGAAGTGTTCAAGCACGCTGTCGGCATGATCACCGACGTCATCGAACAGGCTTTCGAGGCGACAGGCACGACGGCTGATGATCTCGACTGGCTCGTTCCGCATCAGGCCAACAAGCGCATCATCGACGGATCGGCAAAAAAGCTCAATATCGATCCGGAAAAAGTCGTCATCACCGTCGATAAGCACGGCAATACGTCGGCCGCATCCATTCCGCTGGCGCTTGCCGTTGCGGCCAGTGACGGACGCATCAAGAAGGGCGATCTGGTCATGCTGGAAGCCATGGGCGGCGGTTTCACTTGGGGCGCAGTGCTGCTGCGCTGGTAACGGCAAATTTTAGCGTTTACCGGGGCGCTGGCACAAAATCGGTTGTGATTTTTGCGGCAGTACCCCGTTCAAACGCGCTGAAGCGACCCCCGCGTGCGGCAAAACCGCGTCAGTCGCTCTAAGCCATTGCACTGATTGCCGAAAGCCTCAAATGAATCTGGAACAATCCCTTGACCGGTCGCCACAAGGGAAATAATCTCGGCGGCTCCTAGAGAAAAATTCAGACACGGTTTGTGGGGAAAAATGGCCGGGAAGACAGTGACACGCGCAGATCTTGCAGAATCTGTGTTTCGTAAAGTCGGGCTGTCCCGCACCGAATCCGCCGAACTGGTCGAAACGATCATCGACGAGATTTGTAATGCGATCACGCGTGGCGAGGTCGTCAAGCTCTCGTCCTTCGCGACATTTCAGATCAGGGAAAAGAACGAGCGTATCGGCCGCAACCCGAAAACGGGTGAGGAAGTTCCGATTTCGCCACGCCGCGTCATGACCTTCAAGGCGTCAAACGTGCTGAAACAGCGAATCCTGAAGGCGCATACGGCTCGCAAGACCAAGCAAAAGGGTCAGAAAGCCGGGGCGTAAGCCGGCTGTAACACGGTTTTTTTGCCGCATGGCAAGCCTTTATCCCCATTCTTCTTGTGAACATGCTTGAATTTCGACGTGCAAGCCGTTGAAATCTGGTCGACTCACATCATAATCAATTTTAGATAAATGGTATCTTGCCGCCACGGGCATCGGTGCGAGGATCGGGTTCGATTTTTCGCAAGACATGATGCACGGTATCGGCTGGTGAAAAGCGTTCTTGTTCAGTGTCCGGCTGGGTGCATGGCGCTCAAGGTCCGGATGGGAGTGGAAGTTTGGACAAAAGCCCCGACGCGTTTCGGACGATCAGTGAAGTGGCGGATGAGCTGAACCTGCCGCAGCACGTGCTGCGTTTCTGGGAAACGCGCTTTCCGCAGATCAAGCCGATGAAACGGGGCGGGGGCCGCCGTTATTACCGGCCTGATGATATCGATCTCCTCAAGGGCATTCGTCATCTTCTTTATGACCACGGCTACACCATCAAAGGTGTGCAGAAACTTCTGAAAACCAACGGAAACCGTTTCGTGGCGGCAATCGCGTCGGGCGATCTTGCTACCATGGAAGCCATCATGGCAGCGAGCGGCGAAAAGGAAGTTGCCGAACCGCGCGTGCTGGATCCGGACGGAGACGAGGTCGTCGGCCGCCCGAAAGCCAAGCCGAGCGGCCGATTTTTCGGCTTCGGTGGCGGTAACAGCGATACCGAGATATCAGTCGGCAAATCTGGCATCGGCAAGGATGACCAAGCGCTGTTGCAGGAGGCGCTGTTCGATCTTCTCGAATGCAAGCGGCTGCTTGATCAGGTTCGCTGATCGTTTATCCACAACTCTGTTCGAGCATTTTCAGGAAAAGCGATGGCGCTCTGGAATGCCAACCTTTCAGAAACTCTCTTGACCGATAATGCGGCTCCGTAAAAAGGAGTCTGATCGTGAGCAATCGAAAACCGACAACGCGACGCCGTACGGCGAAGAAATCGGCCGGCGGCAGCGTTTGGCCCTGGGTGCTGATGCTGGGCGTCGTGGCCGGCGGCATTCAGGCTTACGAACATCGCGACAGTCTTATGCCGCAGCGGCATGTCGCGAAGGCAACATCCACCACGACAAATTCCCCCAAGATCGCCGTAGCCGCCAAACGCGAGACGGCCGCACCGGAGAAGGTGGCGGCCATCCGCCCCGCATCGCCGGTTTCACCGATCAATGGTCCGGTGCCGCCACGCTCGATTGCCATGCCGCCTGCGGCACAGCAGAGCCAGGTTGCCGCTATCCTGCCGGAAACACGCCCTTCGGTCGAAAAAGTCTCGCTGGGAGAAAAAAGCGGCGCCTTTGCCTTTTGTGGTCGCTCAGGTCTCACCAATTGCGTGGCCGATGGCAATACCTTCTGGATGAAGGGCGTGAAAATGCAGCTCGCCGGCATCGAGGTCCCGCAGATCGACCGGGCGCGATGCATGGAAGAGCGTCAGCGCGGTTTCATTGCCAAGGTGCGGTTGCGGGATATGTTGAATGCTGGCGCATTCGATGTGGCGTCGTCGGCAACAGCCGGCGGGCAAGCCATGGAACGCAAACGGATTTCACGTTCGGGCGTATCCTTTGCCGATCAACTCGTGCGGGAAGGCCTGGCTCATCCGGTCTCGGCAAAAAATCAGTCCTGGTGTGGCTAAGGCCCGGTTGACCGAAACGGTGCGGCCTGTGTAGATGTGGCGCTGTCGGTGCTTGGGGTCAGGGTCTCGTTCGATCCTGCGCCTGAGGAATGACAAGGCAATTTTGTAGCGCCGGGGCCTGTTGGCACGCGGTGCGACAATGCGGACGTGGCGAAATCGGTAGACGCAGCAGACTTAAAATCTGCCGACCATTGGTCTTGCGGGTTCAAGTCCCGCCGTCCGCACCATTCGCAGACTAAAAAGCCCGCATTTGCGGGCTTTTTGCTTATTTTTGGGGCTTCCTGTACACAATCCATACACGAATGGCGATGGTTAGTTAGGGCGCGCTAGGGCTAACGCTCAGCATTCGTCCGGCGAAAACCATAAAAATTCCCGCGCCCGTCTGGCACCAATACACCACCTTCATGTTCCGGAAGCCGCCTATGGGGAGGCCGACGGTGCGAAAAGCCAGCAGGTGCATAGGCGCGCTGTAGAATATTGAGGGTATACAGCCGTCTCTCTGTATACACAGCTGAGTTGAAATTAGAACAGTACCCGCTAAACTTGCGACTCAGTTGAGGGTTCGGCGCAGCAACACTAAGCAATAACGCTTATACGGGGGACAAATGGCAGATTTTCCTTACACAAAAGTGACCGGAAAAATTCCTGGGATACTTTCGAAAATTAGGTCCACGGGCATACCACCAAAAGGTAATGGAGTGTGGCTGAAGACCATTGGTTATACATCAAGTAACGATGCTTCGTTGGTAGGCGTTCTCAAATTCGTGGGCTTCACTGATAGTCAATCGGTTCCACAACCTCTTTGGAAAGAGTATCGTGGTGGTAATTACAAAGCCGTTTTGGGAGATGCGATCAGGAAGAGCTATGCTGAACTCTATGCTGTTTATCCCGATGCACACGCGCGTTCGAACGTTGACCTTGGCCACGTATTTTCAACTAGTTCGTCGGCGGGCCAGCAGGTAATCCAGAAAACAGTAAACACCTTCAAAGCGCTGGTTGCTGAAGCCGAATTTGACAATTTACAGAACGGTGCCGATACGAACCTGCACGCTGGTCCGCTTCATGCTCCACCGGCCGATCATGCGCCCACATCGCCGTCGCGCCCGACCTTAAATGGCGGACCGGCGCTTCACATAGATATACAAATCCACATTTCTGCGGAGTCAACTCCCCAACAAATCGACAAGATTTTCGAGAGCATGTCGAAACATCTGTATGGCAGGAAAGACGAATAATTATGTCGATTGATAACCTAGTCGCGACAGCTAAAGCGATTAGCGCTGATCTTGCTAGCCAGTTGTCACCTCCAGAAGAAGGCTTCCTTTCGAAGACGCAGCCAGTTGTGTTCTTGTCATTGGTGCGTGGAACTCGCCAGTACATCGAGAACATTGCTAACCAAGCCAATGGTGCATACGAGAATGGCTGGTACGACGCCTCGGCAGTGATGCTGAGGCGGCTTGTGGAGACCCTGATCATTGAGGCGTTCGAGCATCACCAAATTGACAGCAAAATCAAAAACTCAGAGGGAGACTTCTTTTTCCTACGGGATTTGGTGACGAAGACTCTGGCCGAGACGAAATGGAATCTCAGCCGCAACGCCAAGCAAGCGCTTCCCAAGTTGAAAGACCTTGGAGACAAATCTGCGCATAGCAGGCGATATATCGCACAGCGAAGAGATATTGAGCCTCTGCTTCCCGAAATTCGTACGGTAGTTCAGGAGCTTGTCTTCCTTTCGGGGTTAAAGAAATAAGGGTTACCCGTGGTTTTATGCCCCGGTGCCGCCGTGGCGCGGTATGTAAAATCTTGCCCGGAAACCGGGGTAGGCGGGCCGCCTACGCGCTTGGCGGCGGGGCTGGGGGTAACACTGCGGCCAACGGTTGGGGCGTGCTGGCGGCCCGCATATGCAGCTCATGGTAGAGTTTGCTGCGCTGCGGCGGCTTGCGGTCACTAGTGCCGTCACCCTCTTCGTCGTGCACCCGCAGTTCCAGCAGCTTGATATCCGTTCGGCTGTTGGCCAGTTCGTTGTAACGCTTGGCTAGGATGTTGAAGGCGGCCACGGCCTTAACGCGGTTGATGTTGCTGAGCGCTTTTCCCATGGCGTGCGCGAAAGGGCGCTGGGCGCTCTTTCCGCCTTGCAGTAGATAATCCTGCGCTTGGTCAAGGAACTGCTTGGCAGTTGCGGCGCGCACGCCAATGGGGAGTCTTTGCCCTTGAGTCAATGTACGGTCTCCTTATGGTGCATGAAAAGAACGAAGCGGTAGAAGTTTGCCGCCACGCTTTTGTTAGCGGGAAAGTCGATGGCCTTGCCCCAAAGCAGGGTTATGTCCTCGATAGCTTGGCGGAATTCAGCGTCACACGCGGCAATAGCAAATATGCTGTCCACCTCATCAGGCCGCAGCCCAACGTCAAGTATTTTAAATGGGCTGTTCAAGTCCGCACACCGTTGGCTTGAGCTAAATAAAGCAACGCTTTGCGCGCCAAGACGGCGCGGCCAAGGTTAAGCTTCGTTGCCAACTCCTCGACTGCTTTGTCTTCGTCCGAGCTAAGCCTGACCATGATGTTGATCTTGCGTGTCAATTGCTGATGCTCCTTTACAGTTACTAACTTTAAGTAACTGTGAAACGCGCATTATACAACTATTATTACATAGTTCAAATAAAGTTCTACTTTGGAGAGTGCGCCGGAGCGTGTATAAGGGTTGCCGTGGTGCGGCATATTTTCCACACACGGGTTGGCCTGTGCTGCTGGGGATGCTGACAATGGCTTGACAGCGCGCACACCACATTAGCAGCGGTGCCGGGTTCTTCGCCCTAGTTCCATGGGACTTTCCTACCGGCACCGCTGCGTTACCGCCCTTGGCCGGATGTACGTCAGGGCGATGCAAAAGGGGGCTTTCGCCCCCTTTTTATTCTTCGTTCAAAAAGCCCCTCGCCTTAACGACGCAAGCCGTCCTTCTACGGTGGCCTGCGGCAGCTTGGTCTGCAATACAAGGCTAGCCACGTCCGTGGGATGGCCCAGCTCTTGCAGGCCAACGAAGTGCGCGTAAACGAGGCGATCGGCTCGGCTAAAGCGGTTCATTGGCTTCTCCAAAACTTCCCAATTGCAATTTCCGTATTAACGAGGTTCTTTTGAGACAGCCCGTTTAGTGTGGCGCTGGTAACGGTCTGACTGTACCCGGTGGCAAGGTGCGTGTTTCACTAATCTCGGGACAGCGCTTCCGGTAATTCGCGGACAGCGATTTCAGTAAATACGGGACAGCGATTCCGCTAATTCCGAGACAGTCTCGGATGCAGATTTAGGTCGATTTTCGCAAGCGCCGTTCTGGCAGATTGCCTCCTCATCATCGGTTGAGAGGGGCCATGCCAAGACGGAAGCAAGCGAGACGAACGACAGTGAAAGACATTCGATCGATACTGCGGCTGACGCATGAACAGGGCCTTTCGGTTCGCGCCGTTTCGGAACGCCTGAAGATCAGCAAAACCTCTGTGGCGACGTATCTGCTGCGAGCGAAGGAGACCGGCCTTTCGGTCTGGCCGTTACCTGCGGGTCTCGATGACGATGCCGCGCTGGAGCGACATCTCTTCCGGCGGGTTGGTCGACCGCCACAAGACCTGGTCGAGCCGGATTGGCGGTCCGTTTCTGCCGAGCTGAAGCGCAAGGGTGTGACGCTGACGCTGCTGTGGCAGGAATACAGGGCGAGCCATCCCGACGGCTACGGCTACACATGGTTCTGCGACCGTTTTGCCGCCTTCGAACGCCGCGCTCACGCAACCTTCCGCAACCGCCATGAGGCGGGCGCGGTGATGCAGACGGATTACGCCGGCCACACCATCCCCATCACCGACCCTTCGACCGGCGTCATCCACTCTGCGCAAATCTTCGTGGCGATGCTTCCCGCCTCGTCACTGACATTCGCTTATGCCAGCTTCAGCCAGAAACTGCCGGACTGGATCGAGGGTCAGGAACGCGCACTGAGCTTCTTCGGCGGCGTCCCGAAGGCGATCGTGTGCGACAATCTGAAGGCAGGCGTTGCCAAGGCTCTGTGGTTCGAGCCCACGCTCAACGCCACCTTCGCTGCCATGGCCGAACATTATGATACGACCATCCTGCCGACCAGAAGCCGCAAGCCGCGTGACAAAGCCAAGGTCGAAGGCGCCGTGCTGATCGTCGAGCGTTGGATACTGGCTCGCCTCAGAAACCGGCGCTTCTTCAGCGTGTCTGATCTAAACGCCGCGATCTCGGTTCTGCTTGACGACTTGAACAACCGCCCGATGCGCCATATCGGCAAGTCGCGCCGAGATCTGTTCGAGGAGGTGGAGAGAAAGGCGCTTGCGCCGCTGCCAGCGACGCCATTCGACTATGCGGAATGGAAATCGGCAAAGGTCCATCCCGATTACCACGTCGAAGTCGACAAGACATTCTACTCTGTGCCGCATCGCTTGATCGGCCGACAAGTTGATGTGCGTCTTACCCATCGGGTGGTCGAGATATTCCTCGATCACAAGCGGATTGCCAGCCATATCAGGCGTTCTCAGCGATCCGGGCATGTCACAATCAACGAGCACATGCCCAAATCCCACCAGCGTTATGCCAACACGACGCCGGCATCACTTTTGAACCAAGCCGCAAGGATCGGGGTGAACACTGCCATTCTGGTCGAGCGGGTGATGCGCGATCGTCCTCATCCCGAACAGGGATATCGCTCGGCTTTCGGCATTCTGTCCCTTGCCCGCCGTTATGAGACGGATCGCCTGGAAGCGGCTTGTGAGCGGGCGCTGGTCATAAACTCCATCACCTATTCCTCTGTCGCCGCCATTCTCAAATCCGGTCTCGATCGGACCAAACCCCAGATCGATTCGGCAAAACCCACCCCGCCGCACACCAACATCCGCGGTGGCTCCTATTACCAGTGAAGGAAAAGGAAAGACCCATGCTGACACATCCAACTCTTGAACAGATGCAGGCCCTTGGCCTTGCCGGAATGGCAACGGCCTATCGCGAACTTGCCGCTCAGAACAACAGCAGCGATCTCAGCCGTGACGAGTGGCTTGGCCTGATGCTTGATCGGGAAACGGCTCTGCGATCCGACAAGCGCCTGACCAACCGGCTTGCAGCTTCAAAGCTCCGCTTTCCCGATGCCTGCATCGAGAACATCGACTTTGCCGCTCATCGTGGTCTCGACCGCCGCAACACTTTGTCGCTTGCGCAAGGGGCATGGCTGAAGGCGCATGAGAATATGATCATCACAGGCCAGACCGGCACGGGAAAAACCTGGCTTGCCTGCGCCTTCGGTCGCCAAGCTGCCCGGCTCGATCATTCCATCCTGTATCTGCGCATGCCGCGTCTGTTCGAAGACCTTAGCCTTGCCAGGCTCGACGGTCGCTTTCCACGGCTGGTCGATAAACTCGCCCGCGTCCCGTTGCTGATCCTCGACGACTGGGGAACGCACACGCTCACCGATCAACAGCGCCTCGACTTGTTGGAAATCTTCGAGGAACGCTATCGCCGGAAATCGACGCTCATCACCGCGCAGCTTCCCGTCGCCCAGTGGCACGACATGATAGGAGAACCGACAATAGCAGACGCAATCCTCGATCGGATCATCCACAATGCGCACCGCATTGCCCTTGAAGGCGACAGCATGCGACGGCAAAAAACACCATCCCACTTGACCGGCGCTGAAAACGGAGAAATCAATCTCTCATGACTTCAACCAGGCAGGCGAAAATCGACCACATCATGCTGTCCCGGAATTAGTGAAACCACTGTCCGCGATTTACTGAAACGACTGTCCCGTTCTCCCGAAATACGCAGGCAAGGGCCACCGTGGGGACATCGATAAGCTCCCCGATGGCGTACCGGCTGGTAATCTCTTCGTAGATGGACTCCTCGGAAATGATGAGGTTAAGAACGTGGTTCTCCTGCGGCGTGGCGTTTTCCATGTTTTGCAGGAACGATTCCCGGTTGATCCACTCGCCGTTGAAGCCGTTATCCGCGATACTTCCCATGCGCCCGTTTTCCCAGCGGATGCCGTGTACGCTGCCCCCGGGACGCTCAACCGCGTAGATGTACCCCTTGGCGCTCGGCCTCCGCGTTTTCGCCCCTGTCGTAAACAACGCCTGCGCTGTCTACTGGCCACGCGCCGTCCATAAAGCCTACAATCGGCACGTCCAGGAACAGCGCACCGGCGCTGTAGTATCCTTTAAGGAGCCGGAGCCCCGGCTGCACTGGCGTGAACGTGCTGGTGTTAGTGGAGGCGGTGACTTGAGGGGTGCACCCCGGCAAACAAGACATTTGGTTTCCTTTCCTAACCCGCGTTGGCTAACGCGTAGATTTCTTAAACGAGCCTACTTCTGGCGGGCGGCTGCCTTCTGCACGCGCTGCCTTAACACCCACTTCATTGAGGTCGTTGAGCTGGCCAACGAGTGAGGCAAGGGGGGGGTCCGCTGCGAACTTGGATTAAGGGGCGCAGGGGCACCCGCATTCGATAGGCGTCGGAAACGCATGACCGTGACGCACAAACCCGTAGGCCCGATGCGTCTGTTCGACAGGGTCAACGGAGGCCGCGAGCATGTAGAAATTGCCCTTCGGCGTAAGGCGGGTAGCGACTACGATCCCGTACTTTACGCGAAGCTGGTGCACGACGTGGTACAGATAGGGTGTGATGCTAACAGGCCCGGCAATAAGGCGTTCAAGCAGTTCGCGAGCCGGGCCTTCAACTTTGTGTACGTATCCGTACTGCGAGTAGTATGCGTGTTCCATGTCTTTGGGTCCTATGTGGGTGCCTTGCTGTGTCGACCCTTAACCCTTGTCCTCGCGCTGGGGGCTTTTGCCGTCGCACCCCAGCTTAGGCCCCTGCGCGATAGGCGGGGGCTGCTGCACCGTTATTGGCCGGTGCACCACCTTTGGTTCGGGCTGGAGCTTCATGCGCTTGCCACCAGCTTGCCCCATCCGGCTCCGAGCAGTGACTGCACGGGGGCCTTCTTCGCATTGGCGGCTGCCTTCTGTTCGGCGAGGACTGCCGCCTTGCGTTCGGCGTGGCGAAGCTCTTCTTCCGTGGTGGTAACCATCGGTTTGGCCGCCGTGGTTTTGCCGATGGTGTTGCCTGCGCCCGGCACGTATGTTCGCTGCATGGCGTCGAGTGCACCGCTGGCCAACGTGGGGGGGCGCGCTGGGGCGGCAATCACTTGGGTGCCATTGTCCTTCATCCGCACCATGGTAAAGCCCGTGGGTTCGCCGGTAATGGCGTTGTAGCTTTCAACCTTGGTAAAACGCTGGTGGATGGCGTCGCCGAGGAACACAAGTTGATCTTCCGTAAGCTCCACCTTGTGCGGGAACTTCATGAAATCCTGCAACTTGCTGTCATGCAGGCCGTGGCCGTGGTCCTTGAGGCAGTCCTTGACGTACCTGTAGAATTCCGGGCCACGGTAGTTGAGGATTTTGGCAATGTCCTGCGGTTTCATTTGAGCGCTTCCTTAAGTTTCTGGATGTGGCCCAGCAGGTTGCCGGGCACGGGTTCATTGGTTCGTTGTGCACTGCACTTGAGGTTCGCTAACGTTGCTGAGGTCTTCGCAAGTGAGGCCAGAACGGCGTCCAGCGTACCGGGGGCCGCCTTCTCCTCGCTGGTCATGGTGGCCTCGTCGTTGCCGGGGAACACCACCACGCTAACCTCGGTCAATTCGCCCTTGGTAATCAGCAGGTATTCCTGCCCGTCCGGCCCCTTAAGCCACTCGGCGTCAAGCAAGTAGAAGCCAACGGAGAAGTTGAGGCCGCCTTGGCTTTTGCTAGCCAGAGCGACATCCTTGCCGTAGCTAAGCTCGTCCTCAATGACCGCTTCCAACCACAACCGGTTGCCCCGTGTTTCAAGCTTGTTAATGTGCCCAAGTGGCAGCTTGCTGTCGTGGTAGGCGAGGAACTTAATCCCCTGTGGACCCCGGAGGCCCTTCTTGCGAATGCTGGTATCAAAGGCCCCAGCCTGCACAACGTGCCGGTAGTGATCGAGGCCCGGGGTCGATGCCCAGCCGCTTACAGGGTACGTCATGTGGGCTTACCTTGATTTGGTGATCGCGTCGGTCACGGCCCGAAGGTCGTTGATGGACATTTTGCCTCCTGCGGCTGACTTCTGCATGGCGTTGTGCAGGCCCAGCTTTTCGGAGTTGTTCAGCTTGGCAACGTCGATACCCTTCAGGGCGGATGGCACCAGCTTGCCGTCTTTAAGAATCTGGACCATTACGCAAACTCCCCTGTGAGGAAGGGCGCGAGCTTGAGGGCTTCGGCCAACGTGATGGGGGCACCGTTAACAACCACCCCGGCGTCAACCATGCGCTGCGCTGCTGTGGCGGGGTCGGCATGCATCATGCCTTTGGTGATGTAGATGCGTGCGGCGGTCGCTGCTGAAACGCCCTTGGCGGTTGCTACGGCTTTAAGCTGATCACGCATGCTTTCTTCCATGGGAACCTGAAAAATGTGCTTCTTTGCCACAAGTATATCCTTTGCGGTAAGCTTGAGGTGCTGCAATATAACTTTCGACAGCTCCAGAATAGTAATTGAATGTCAAGCATTTCTGCTGGTGTTACGTAATTTATACGTAAGTTTATTGGTCTGCAAATGTTCATTTATACTTTACGTAAAAGAAAAGCCCCGCATTGCTGCGAGGCTTTTAGGTCTTAACAAGCGTGGGTTAGGACGTTTAAGCGGCGGTTGTCTGTGGGTTGTCTGCCAGCAGCGCGTCATACCGCCGCAACAGGAGCAGCACATTGGTTTCCGTCCAGTTGGTGCCGCCCCTCGGCAGCGACACGCCTAGCTCAACAAAATGGGTGGCGATCTGCTGCAATGTATGGCCACGGGTGCGCAGCGCATAAGCCTTCGGCCCCAACCGGCTGGCGTAGGCGTTGGCAGCGGCTGTACGGGCTTCTGCCGCCACCGCAGCGGCCCGGCTAGCGGCGTTTGGCCCCCGGCTTGCCTGTGCAAAGCCCAGCACCTTGCCGCGTGCCTTGGCGGCCTGTAACGCGGCTTTGGTGCGCTGCGAAATTGCCTTGGCCTCGTGTTCTGCCACGGCTGCCATGATGTGAAACATAAAGCGGTCGGCGCTGGGCATGTCTGCCGCCGTAACCTCCACCCCAGCTTCAAGCAGGTTGGCGATGAAGGCCACGTTGCGCGATAGCCGGTCGAGCTTCGCAATTAGCAGGGTCGCCCCCTTTGCCTTGGCCAACGTGAGGGCGGCGGCCAGTTGCGGGCGGGCGGCGACTTTGCCCGACTCCACTTCAACGAAGCGCCCGACCTCGGTTGCGCCCCGGCTGGCTATGAAAGCTTTCACGGCGGCTTCCTGCGCCTCCAAGCCTAAACCTGACTGACCTTGGCGGGCGGTCGATACGCGATAGTACGTTACATAGTTGGTCATGATGCTGTGTTCTCCTTAAGCGTGCTTACCACCATTGGTTCACGTTTAAGTTGTGCCTAGCATCTTAAAACAGCTATCGCTAGAGGTAGACCACGCCGCCTTCTTCTTTTAACAGCCCCAACGCCGTGGCCGCTTTGGCAAGCGGCGTCACCAGCGCCACCAGATGCGCGTCATAACCCGTTGGCACGATAAGCTTGATATCCTTCTGGTAGTATGCAGGGACTGCCGCGAAACCTGCCTTGCGCAAGTCTGCGATGGTGCCCGCATCCTCCGTCTTTACCGCCACCGTGTGCGCCCGGCATCGGTCCTTCAGCGCGGCAAGGAAGTCGGGGAAGCTGTGCCAGTCGGGATCAAGGTAAACCGCTTCGCGCAAGTAGACATATCCCGCTTCCTCGTCTGCGTGCGGCTTAACATCGACTCGAACGGCGAGGTGAGGGGCGCTAGCAGTGTCGCATCCCCGGCTGTGCCCCCGCTGCACTGCCCATATGCCGCGCTTGATGGTGGGGTCGAGCGTTCTTGCCAATACCTGCATGATGTTCATTGCCCCCAGCCTTCCACCTTGGACATATCAAGCGGCTCAGCCTGTGTTTGCGGCTTCGGCCCCGCAAGCGTCGGCGGGACTCCCTTCTCGTTGGCCAACGGTGAGGGGACGTGGTTTGCACCACTGTCCCCAGCCGGTGATATGGTTTGCTCGGGGGCCTGTATGTCTGGCGGCAGGAAGGTGCCCTTTGCGATGGGGGCAATGGTGAAGGCCACGGGCGGGGCACCATCCAAGCCACCAACCTCTGTCCGTTCTGCCAGCTTAAGGTCACGCGCCACGATGAGAGCATTGTAAATGCCTGCGATGGCCCCGGTCAGTTTCTCGTCCGCAATTATGGCGTCGATCATTTCAACGGCATCTTTAAGGTCCGGTCGCTTCTTCCAGTCATACCAGCGCTGTGGATGGAAGCCCGCGTGTTTGGCAAAGGCAAGGAGCGAATATGGTTTGCGCTGCACGTCAGGCAGTTTGACCGGCGAGCCTTTGTACTGCGTATGCTTTGACAGGTCGTAGGGGTTGGCGTCCTGATAGGCTTGGTAGGCGAAGAACGCGTCGTACAGTTCGTCCTCCGTGTGGAATATGCGGGCAAACCTTCCCTTGTTGCCAACGGAGGATTGATTGCCGGGGGCAAAGCGTCCATCCGGCTGGCGCTGCGGGGGCAATGGCGGAGTTTCGCCGGGCGGCGGGGGTAGCTGCGGCGTGCGGGCGCGCTTAGCCATTGGATGCCTCTTTCTGCTGGGCAGCGCGCCACGCACGAGCGGCGGCCATCATGTGTTCCTCAAGGATGCGTTCAACCGTTTTGCTAACGTTGACGCCATCCTTGCGGGCGAGGTAGCGAACGTATGCATCAACGTCCTGATTAACACGGGTGCCGAGGGGGTATCGGTAACGGCGCTGGAGCTTAGCCATGCGATGCCTCGCTGGCCGACGTGGAAGGGTGCGAGGCCATATGGTCGGCCAAAATCTTCTCGATAGCTGCGCTGTAGCTGCGCCGCTCGTTGATTGCCACCATAGCAACATGGTGAGCAACGTCGGGCGTTAGGTAAACTGTTACTGGTGTCTTTTTGGGTTTTGTTGCAAGCATTACAAGAACTCCACTGCTTTTAGCATGACTACACATTACATGTACGCGGGCGCGCAAGCAAAAGTTCATTGCTCTACTTTAGAAAATACTTTGCATCTTAAAACTGTCTACCGGGGTAGGCTCAATTAAGCTTGGGCAAAATTGGTATTGAACTGATGCAATGGCCAACGAGGTTGGCAGGGGCAGCATGCCTGACGCATTTTGCAAAGCCGCCATAGCGGGCTTTGTAGGTGGGCTTAGAGGTTTTTGGCGGTGGTAGTGGCCGGGCACCCCGGCGCGCTTGCTGGTGGGCAAATATGGCCGGTTTCCGGGTATGATTTTAGCTGGCGGCATGTATGCGTAAACTGTGCCGTAAACTCCGGAAGTTTTCTAGCTGGTCACCGTCAGACATGTGGATGTTTGGAACTAAGGCCCCCAAACCTAACCGGAGGTTGCGTAGGCTTAGTAGGTATGGGTGCCGGTGCCCCTGCGTATTTACGGCTGGGGGTTTGGTGGGTTTAGTAGGTGTGGGTGCAGGCCCCTAGCTGCCTTACGCGCCCCTGCGCATACAACCCATTTTTTAACATATTTCATATAACTTTTATATACAATGTACCCCTTGCGGGCACGGCTAGGGGCCTGCACCTAGCCCTACCAAACCTACTAAACCTTGTGTAATAAGCATAAATGCAAAAGGGCGCATGACGCGCCCTTTGTGGAACTATGTGCACCTAAATGCTTACTGCCAGAAGTACTGAACAGAAGGTCTACCTCCCTGCGGACCTCTTGGAGCCTCTCGCTTTTCCAAGTGACCAAACTCCACAAGGATATCCAGAATCTCTTGCACGTTATCCTTGGTAACATCAGCCCATCCAGTGAGTTGCAGCTTTTTGGCGGTAAACCCGTCGGCCACCTGCGGCCGATCCTTGCGAGCCAGAACCATGTGCGCGGCGACTAGCGCGGTTGACTGACTGAGGCCGTAGACGCGGGCGGCATGCGGTTCCAAAAACTGGCACCACGCAATCGCCATTTCCACATGCGCATCCTCCACGTCGGCCTTCCTATCGATGAGGCAGAACAGCCCGGCAAGGCCGCCGCACAGTTTGACATACTTGCCCAGCGCGTAGCGAAGACCTGAGGGCATGTCCTTGGATTCGGCTAAACGTTTTTCGTGCTCGTCCTTCCAACGGCGGAACTTGACAATGGCGGTTTCCGTAAATGTCAGCGGCTCCTGCGCCTCTGGTAGTTGAGCTAGGTGTGCGTATACGGCCTGCGCGGCTTCAAAGGATTCTGCGTGGGGCTCGCGGTCTTCATCCGACATGTACTCCCAATCTGGAAAAACCATCAGGTGGAAACGCGCAAGGAAGCCGTCGTCATCCTTTGTTCCATCCGGTGCTGCCTGGACCAAGGTGCGCAGTTTATCCGGCTGAATGCCGCCAAAAAGCGTGAGCACATTTTTCTCAATATATACGTCGTCGCGCGAAATGCGCTCCACCTTATAGCCGCTGGTGCCGTTGAACGCTTGGAGCAGGAAGGGCCGGTCCGAAGCGCGGTCTTTCTTTTCCATGTCGTGCAGAAGGCCCATAAGCTCGTCACGGAAATAAAGCACGCCGGGGGAATGTTGCAGTGTTATGCCGAGCCGTTCGATGGTGGTGTCGTTGACAATATACTGCCGACTTGTTGGCAGTGCAGGAGCCTGCTGTTCAATCAAACTCAGCGCTATTTTGGCTTCGGCCACCTTCTGCGGCAAGTCCACATTGTTCGGTTGCTCGTCCATACCGATGGATAGTCCGATGACCTTACTTTCTGCCGCTTTCACGCGGGCCTTATAAATCTTTTCCTCTTTAGCGTAGGCGAGCATTTGATTTTTAAGATCAAGGCTTGCAGCTTTGTCCACCGCCTTTAGGTGTTTGAATCCGGCATCTGTGCAAGGCGTTTTCTTAGTCGACGGGTCGCCTACACACGCGCCCCAAAAGGTCATGGCGACCTTAAAGTCCGTGTTTAGTCGCGTGAGCTGCACAAGTCTTTTTGGAGAAACAATTGCGCCAGCGCCAGCAATGGCCGACGTGGCCACAAACTCAATGGGTCCTCCGACGCGACGGGCTTCGTCCTCAACCCACCAGCGCAACTGTGGCGGAAGGAGCGTTGCACTGTCGAACTTGGGAACGGGCGATAATGTCACCTCCGGCAACGGTTGTTTAGCAACGGATTCCTTGCTGGTTCTTGTGGCCGCACTTGCCTTAAAATCTTCAAGTGCGTCCCGCTCGGCCACGGTCGTCATTGGTTGTTCTGTCATGGTTTAAATTCCGAATTGCGTGGTTAGAGCGGACATGAGTTCTTCGCGCTTTTGCAGCCACCAGCGGGCGGCGGCTTGGGGCACTGCCGGATATGGGATACCAGCGGGATTAAAACCGGCCATGATGATGTTGCCCACGGCAACAGCCGTTCCCGGCGTCCATCCGTGCAGCTTTTCCAGCACATCGATTACGTCACCCGTTGGATGCCCATTAGCGCTTCGGCCGCTGTAAGTTTCGCGGTCGCCGGTATGCTGACTAGTCCAGCGGCCGTCGCTGTAAATGACCACGGCAAAGCCCTTTTTGTCGTGACTGAAATAGCTTTGCAGATCGCGCCCCGGTCCCTGCACGTAGCCACCGGCAAGCATCACGTCTCTGGTGTTGAAATATTGCTTTACGGCGAGGCGCGGCGCGTAGTCGTCATGATCCTTGCCTGCCGGTACCGAATCGTTCAGCGTGGCACGGTATGCCTGAACGGCCTCCAGACGGCTGTATGTTCGAGGATCAAAGAGCGGCGCTTGATGCTCATACCACTGGTAAAACGAGCCTCTGTTCGGCAGGTAAATGATTTGGCCGGGGTTCTTTAGGCTTTCGTCGCAGGTGACGCCGAACTCTTTGAGGTGGGAGAACCAGACGTGTTGAATCGCCTTATAGCCCGTGGCCGTCATTGCTATTGCTAGCGGTACGATGACGCGCCAGCGCTTTGATTCTTCTGTGCTGCCGGGAGTAGACCAAATAAGAAAGCGCACTTCACCAATGGAGCGCCGCACCATTAGCGTAACGATTTCCAACGGGGGGTTGCCGCTGTCGATGTCGCCGGTCATTACGGCGAACTTGCCGTTTGCGTGCTGCGCATTGCCGAAGCGGGCGTCGTAACCGTTATAGTCACTAGCCTGCATCCACCTGCCTTGTCCCTTCGGAAGACCCACAAGGGCAACCGCCTGAGCAGCGGCAAGTTCTACAACTTGCGCATAGGTGATAGTATCGTACGGTTTTAGATAGTTAGGATTCGGCCTGCCATTTGAAAATACCGGCCTTCCGTGAGTATCGTTCTGGCCATTTCCGGCGCAAAAGACATGCTCCATAATACTGCTTTCCATTAAACATTCCCGTTACTCCTGCGGGTTTGTTGTTGCTTAGGAAGCCGCGCTATGGTACAAATAAGTTGCTGTGTAGTACTTAGTGCGGCGGTGATTTATTTCATTTGCTGTGTGTGATTCCAAGTTACTCCGAACTTAAAACCCCCGGTCCGTTGCATGCCGGGGGTTTTGCTTTATGCGGCCTGCGCATTGGACTGCTCCGCCGCCAGCCACAGTGCTTTGCGCAGAAACGTGGACGGCTTTACGCCGTTCTGTTTTGCCAGCCGGTCCAGCAAAGCAAGGTCTTCCTTGCCCATGCGAACAGCCAGTACAGTTTTGATTTCTTTTTCCATTTGCTTGCTCAAGTGTTGCTGTGGCCAAAGTAATACATGGTTATTTACCCCTGTAAACGGGGCTTACATAGTTCATTGCAAATAAAAACCCCGCTCAATGGCGGGGTTTATTCGGATATTCTTTAATTGTGTTTATGCTCGCGCACCCTGCGGTGCCGCTGGGAGGGCGGGCGGGAGGGCAAAGGCAGACCAGTTTGCGCCCTGCACCTTGGCCAGTTTTTCGATTGCATTGTCGATAAGGTCGGCACGCCAGATATTGGTTCCGCCAAGTTTAACCGGCTTGGGAAGATCGCCTTTATCAACAAGGTCATAAACGTTGTTGGTACTGCGGCCAAGTTTTTCGGCCACCTGCTTCACATTAAGGTATTGCACTGCTTTCGCTCCTGCGTTGGTTGCTTATGGAGCGAAGTTACGAGTTTGGGATTCTTCCGAAAAGGAGGTAAAAGACAGTCCTACCTTTTACCCCTCACCACATCGCTAATGGTGGCTTCGGATAGCTCACGCGCCACCGTGTTTTTCAGTAGGTGCACCGCCTGCGACCACGTCATGCTGTGCTGACTGCGAAGTACCCAAGCAATATAGCGAAGTTTGTAATCACGCTGACCGTGGCTGCTTTTCACCGTTGGCCGCCCCCGCATAATAACGTCGAAGATGGCGGCCTTGCAGGCATCATCAAGTTCGTGCTGGTGCTCTTTTGCCCACGCCATAAGGTCGTCGTACCCGTGGCCGGGCACGGCAGCCAAGGCAATACGACTAGGCAGGTCTTTCACCACTGCGCCGTCTAGTCCATGCCATAGATTGCGGACGTGCTGGGCAGGGTCAGCCACCGACTCAAACAGTTCCGCGTCAAAGTGAAACTCAACCATTAATGACCGCCTTCGTGCAATGCTGCGACCAAGCCTCCATGATGGTTGCCCGGCGCTTTAAATCTTTGGTCCGATCATATGCGCGGCTGGTGGCATCGCCAACCTTGTGAGCGAGAACCTTTTCCTTCGTGTCCCATGGCGTGTCCGTCTCTTCCGTCATCCAGTCTCGAAGCGACGATCTGAATCCATGGGGGCGGTAGCTAAGCTCGCGACCCTTCATCAGTTCAATGGTGGCCGTGTCGCTAATGACGCCTTTCTTGGGGCTGGGGAACAGGTAGCCGTCCCGAGCGCTTTCTGCGGCCAACGTGACAAGGCGCTGGGCCTCGGTTGACAGCGGGATTTCGAACGCTTCGCCGCCCTTCATATTGGCAGCCGGTATCCACCACACATTGTCCCGCATTTCGTCTGCACGGGCGAAGCGCACCGGGTAGCTGCGTGCCCCGGTCAGGATGAGGAACTTAAGGGCAAGGTGCGTCACCAAGTCCTCGTTTAAGCTCGCGTAGAACGCGGGCACCTCTTGCCACGGCATGGAGGGGATATGCTGGGGCCGCCGTGGTTGTGCGCCGAGCAACACCTTGACCTTGAGCATGGTTTCCAAGCTGACATCCAAATCCATGGCGCTGGCGTATTTGAAGGCCATCCCCAAGCGGTCAATTACCTTGCTAGCTGTTTCGCCCTTGGTCAGCCAAAGTGGGCGCAGGACGTTGACCAGCATTGCAGGCGTAATTTCCTCAATCGGGGTCTGCCCCAGCTCCGGCAGCAGATGCAGTTCAAGCGGGCTGTACCAGCGCCCATTAACGCCACCACCCTTAAGCTCGGCCTTCTTCGCCTCAAACGTAAGCTTGCACACGGCTTCCAGTGTGGGGCGGCTGGGCGCTGGTGCAGTGGCGGCTACAAGCGCGGCGGTTTTAGCGGCCCGTGGATCGATGCCTGACGCTGCCGTGTCGCGAACCCCGTTGGCCGCCTCCCTCGCATCAGCTAAGGCCAACGAGGGATAAGGCCCCAGCCCGACTTCCACGCGCTTGCCTTGACCATAGGGAACTTTGATAGTCACCTGCACTGACCAGTACATGGAACCGCCCGGCCTAACCATCAGGGAAAGCCCGCTGCCGTCGCTCATGCGGTACGCCGTATCGCACGGCTTCCGCGCCGCTTCGTTGATCTGCTTTTGGGTAAGCTTATGCATCTGCGCCATTTGTGTACTCCGGTTGAATATACACAACGAGTACACAGATGGCTTGTGCTAGTAAAGACGAGCTAGGGTTAGTTTTTTATGTTCAAGTGATTGATATAAAAGAACTTTTATGCGTCTTTGTGTACGGCTTGGTTAGTTTGGGCGGCTTTGGGAAAAGGTAAAAATGCCCGCCGTCCGCACCATTTCCATCTCCAATTAAAAGATTTCTCTGCCGTTTTCCTGCGACATGCGGGCATTCCGGATGGATTCTGCGCCGGGATAGTCGATATCCGGGCAATCGATTGCATCATGATGCATGAGTCAGCCTAAAAAATGGGCTTGTTCACGCTCGCGGCATTTCTCCGTGAAAATCATCCAAAAGAGCCTATTGACCTTGCCACGATGGGAAGCCCTATCTTTTTTTTGTAAAGAGAAAAAGAGGTCATGCGCATGTCACAAATCCAGATACAGGCGAACCATTCGATAGCCATCGAGGGAATGACATGTGCCTCCTGCGTCGGTCGTGTCGAGAAGGCTATTGCCAAGGTGCCGGGGGTCGTCAAGGCTTCGGTCAATCTTGCGACGGAGCGCGCCGATATTGCTTTTTCAGGAGCGCCGAACGTTTCGGCCGTTGTCGATGCCGTGCGAAATGCAGGCTATAGCGTCGACGAGAAAACCATCGAACTCGATATCGAGGGCATGACTTGCGCGTCCTGTGTCGGCCGTGTCGAAAAGGCGCTGAAGGCCGTTTCCGGTGTCTCAGACGCGAGTGTCAATCTCGCAACGGAGCGCGCCACCGTCCGCGTCGCCGGCAATGCCGTCTCTGCCGCCAGGCTGGCCGAAGCAATCAGCCAAGCCGGTTACAAGGCAAACGAGATCGTCGCCGACAAGGCCAAGGGTGACGAGCCGGACCGGCGCGAAGCCGAATTGCGCGGTTTGAAAATCAGCCTGGCCACCGCTGTTGCCCTGACGCTGCCGGTCTTCATTCTGGAGATGGGCTCGCATCTGGTGCCCGCCATCCATGATTTCGTGATGGAAACCGTCGGCATGCGGGAAAGCTGGTATCTGCAATTCGCGCTGACCACGCTTGTCCTCTTCGGGCCGGGCCTGCGGTTCTTCAAAAAAGGCATCCCCGCACTTCTGCGGCTGGCGCCGGATATGAATTCGCTGGTGGTGCTGGGCACCGCCGCCGCCTGGGGGTTCTCGGTAGTCGCCACCTTCGTGCCCGAAATCCTGCCGAGAGGCACGGCCAATGTCTATTATGAGGCCGCAGCGGTGATCGTCACGCTTATCCTGCTCGGCCGTTTCCTCGAGGCGCGCGCCAAGGGCCGCACCAGCGAGGCGATAAAGCGGCTCGTCGGCCTGCAGGCCAAGTCCGCCCGTGTGATACGCAATGGTGAAACCATCGATGTGCCGCTGCAGGATGTTGCGACTGGCGATGTCATCGTCGTCCGTCCCGGCGAGAAAGTGCCAGTCGATGGTCTGGTGCTTGATGGTTCTTCCTATGTCGACGAATCGATGATTACAGGCGAGCCGGTGCCGGTGACCAAGACGGCTGGGTCCGAAGTCGTGGGCGGTACGGTCAACAGAAACGGCTCCTTCACGTTCCGCGCCACGAAGGTCGGCGCCGACACGCTGATCGCGCAGATCATCCGCATGGTCGAGGCAGCGCAGGCCGACAAACTGCCGATACAGGCGCTGGTGGACAAGGTGACCAACTGGTTCGTGCCTGCAGTCATGCTCGCTGCACTCGTCACCTTCATCGTCTGGTTCATTCTCGGACCGGACCCGGCCTTGACCTTTGCGCTGGTTAACGCCGTCGCTGTCCTCATCATCGCTTGCCCCTGCGCCATGGGCCTTGCCACCCCGACCTCGATCATGGTCGGAACCGGCCGTGCAGCCGAAATGGGCGTGCTGTTCCGGCGCGGCGATGCTCTCCAGACTTTGCGTGATGCCGATGTCATCGCCGTCGACAAGACCGGCACGCTGACGCTCGGTAAGCCGACACTGGTGCATTTCACCACGACCGAAGGCTTCGATCAGGATGAGGTGTTGCGCCTTGTCGCCTCGCTTGAGAGCCGTTCCGAACATCCCATAGCCGAAGCTATCGTCGAGGCGGCAAAACATGGTGGCCTGACGCTTGCCGACGCGGCCGGCTTTGAGGCGACCCCAGGTTTCGGCGTTGCGGCAACGGTTGACGGCCGCAAGGTCGAGGCGGGCGCCGACCGCTTCATGGTGAAGCTCGGTTACGACATTGCGAAGTTCGCCGACGATGCCGACCGGCTGGGCAGGGAAGGGCAGTCGCCGCTTTATGCCGCTGTCGATGGCCGGCTGGCCGCCATCATCGCTGTTGCCGATCCGATCAAGCCGACGACCCCGGAGGCGATAGCAGCGCTGCATGCGCTTGGTCTCAAGGTCACGATGATAACAGGCGATAACCGCCGCACGGCCGAAGCCATTGCCCGCCGTCTTGGTATCGACGAAGTGGTGGCGGAAGTACTGCCTGACGGCAAGGTCGAGGCCGTTAAAAGACTTGCGGCCGATGGCCGGCGGGTGGCCTTCGTCGGTGATGGCATCAACGATGCGCCGGCCCTTGCGGCGGCCGATGTAGGTCTCGCAATCGGCACGGGTACGGATGTCGCCATAGAAAGCGCCGATGTGGTGTTGATGTCTGGCGATTTGCGCGGTGTCGCGAATGCCATTGCGTTGTCCAAGGCGACGATCCGCAACATCCGCCAGAACCTGTTCTGGGCCTTTGCCTATAATGCCGCACTCGTTCCCGTGGCGGCCGGAATATTGTATCCTGCCAACGGTGTTCTGCTGTCGCCTGTTCTTGCTGCCGGAGCCATGGCGCTTTCCAGCGTGTTTGTCTTGACCAACGCGCTGCGTCTCAAAAGCTTCCGCCCGCCGCTGCTGGACAGATCGTCCGGCATGCAACTCGCAGCGGCAGAATAGGGGGCGGATGTGATGACGCCTGGAAACACAGTCTATTTGCCACGTATCGGACGTAGCATTGTGGCAGCGCAGGGCGAGACCGTCCTTCAGGCCGCCCTTGCCGCCGGAATTTCCTATCCGCACGGCTGTCGCATGGGCCGGTGCGGGGCGTGCAAATCGCGCCTCGTCTCAGGCGAGATCGACCTTCTCAAGCATACGCCCTTTTCGTTGACAGAAGAGGAAAAGGCGGAAGGGCTGACACTCGCCTGCCGCGCCGTGCCGTTGAGCGACGTAACGATTGGCTGGCTCGACGGTGAGGATGAGTTTGCCGATATTCCGGCCGGCCGCTTTGATGGCGTCATCGCGGAAGCGGTGGATGCGACGCATGATATCAAGCTCATTCGCATCAGGCTCGACGATCGCGAACTGTTTACCTTCAAGGCCGGCCAATATGTGCGCCTGTTTTATCCGGACTGTTCGCCGCGTGACTATTCCATTGCCAGCCGCATCGATGAGGACCTGATCGAATTCCATATCCGGCATGTCCCCGGCGGCGTCACGAGTGGCCATATTTTCGCGAACGCCAAGGCGGGTGACCCTGTCGTGCTGGTCGGTCCTTTCGGGTCTTCGTATCTGCGGGAAAAGCATTGCGGACCGATCCTCGGCATTGCCGGCGGTTCGGGGCTGGCGCCGGTGAAGGCGGTGGTAGAGGCAGCGGTCGCCACTGATCGGACCACGGGCCGGCAACGCCCGATCCATGTCTATTTCGGCGCCCGCGCCGAGCGTGACCTCTACATGGTCGACCGTTTCGAAGAACTTGCCGTAAGCTACGGCAATCTGAGCTTCGTTCCAGTTCTCTCGAATGAATACCATGCGCAGATGCGGCGCGGTTATGTCGGTTCCGCCGTGGCGGACGACTTCGACGATCTCGATGGCTGGAAAGCCTATCTGGCCGGACCGCCGGCGATGATCGAGGCAACGGTGCCGCAGCTCCTGGCAAGGGGCATCCGCACCGCCGACATTCATGCAGACGTGTTTTTCACCCCGGAAAGATAGGAGCAGGATCGATGAACATTGGTACAGCCGCCACCGCATCCGGTGTTTCCGCAAAGATGATCCGCCACTACGAGACGATCGGGCTGATCAAATCCGCAAACCGCACGGAATCCGGTTATCGGGTCTATACGACCAACGATCTGGAGACGCTGCGTTTCATCCGCCGCGGCCGCGACCTCGGTTTCTCGATCGAAAAGATCAGGCAGCTCATGACCCTGTGGCGCGATCCCGGCGGTGCATCCTGCGACGTCAAGCGCATCGTCATGGAACATGTCGTAGATCTCGAGGCCAAGATGCATGCTCTTCGGGAGATGGCCGACACGCTGCGAAATATCGCGACCTATTGCCCTGACAATGGTGAGCCGGATTGCCCGATCATTCAGGATCTTGCTCAATCTGAAGATCCCGATTTTACGCCGGTGGCGATCCTACCCAAGCGTTCCGGCATGCTGAAAGGCACGTCCGGTGTGGTGACGGATTTGCCGCGCCTCATGAAATAAACCGCATTTCCCCGGCGGGGACCGATCATCAATTGCAGTGCAATGGCCATTTTCGGCGAAGGAGAACAGGCAATGTGGATACAGATAATACAACGCTTCCTTATTCTGTGCCTTATGCTGATGATCGTCTCCGTCATCGCGTTTCTTTTGCCCTACATGGCCGGTGGCGATCCTGCTCGCACCATTCTGTTTTCGCGCATGCGCGATACGGCGCTCGATCCGCATGCAGTCGAGGCCCTTCGGTTAAGCCTCGGGCTCGACCGGCCGCTTTACGTCCAATATTTCGCATGGCTGTCGGGCGCGCTGCGCGGTGATCTGGGCTTTTCCTTCACCAGCAGCCAGCCCGTGGCGGGTGAGCTTTTGCGCTCTCTCGGCGTGTCCGTGACATTGGCACTGACGGCGCTGGCGATTGCGGTCGCCGTCGCCTTGCCGCTCGGCACGTTGGCGGCGATGCGTCCGGGTGGCCGGCTGGACAATTTCGCAACGCTGATGATCCAGACCTTCGTTGCCACGCCGGAATACTGGTTTGCGCCGATGTCGGCGCTCGTCTTTGCGCTTTATCTCGGCTGGTTGCCGTCTGCGGGCTGGGATAGCTGGCGCTCGATGGTGCTTCCCGCTTTGACGTTGACGCTGCGCCCACTGGCCTATTTCACGCAGGTGACGCGCGCCGCCATGGCTGAGGTTCTGCGCGCGCCTTACATCACGGCGGCCCGCAGCCGCGGTCTCGGCATGCATGGCACGGTCATGCGCCACGGCATTCGCAACGGTTCGCTTCCGATCGTCACCTTCTTTGCCCTATGGCTTGCGGGCCTGCTTGGCGGATCGGTGGTCGTGGAGGTGATATTTGCCATCCCCGGAATGGGCCGGCTTCTTTACGACGCCGTGGTCAATCGGGACATCCCCATGCTGCAGGGCGGTTTCATCTGCATCGTCGCCCTTTCCATCCTGATCAATACCCTGGCCGATGGCCTCTATGTCCTGATCAATCCAGCAATGCGAGGTCAACATGACCATTAGTCACTTCCCGAGCGCGCCGGTAGCCGCCATGCCAATGACCTTGCCCAAGCGCCCGTCGACACTTTTCCGGTTCACGGATTTCATCCGCCGGCGGCACTGGACGTTCTACGCGGGTTCGGCGATTTTTCTCGTCATCATCGTGCTGCTCGTCATCGCGCCGTGGATTTCGCCCTATAATCCCGCGCAGCAAAGCCTTCGCCTGCGGTTGAATGCGCCAAGCGCCGCCTACTGGCTGGGCACTGACCATCTCGGGCGTGATGTCTTGAGCCGGCTGCTTATCGGTGGACGCTTCACGGTCACGATTGCCGCCATCACCGTCATCCTGTCGGTCGCCATCGGAACATTTATCGGCATCATCAGCGGTCGCAGCCGCGGCGTTGTCGATGAAGTCCTGATGCGGGTGGTGGATCTGCTCATCGCCATCCCTGACGTGGTGATCGCCATTTTCCTCGTCGCCATCTTCGGCCCGGGATATGGCACATTGATCGCGTCGCTGACGATCGTCGGCTGGACACCTTTTGCGCGACTGGCACGCGGACTGACGCTTTCGATCAATTCCCGAGAATATATGCGCGCCGCCGAGGTGCTTGGATGCACACGCCGCTTCATTATTTTCCGGCATGTCATTCCCAACACGATCTGGCCGATCGCAGCAGTTGCCTTCCTGCGCTTCGGCCACAAGCTGATCACGGTGGGCGGACTGTCGTTTCTCGGCCTCGGCGTGCAGCCGCCGGCCGCAGACTGGGCGCTGATGTTGGCCGATGCGCAGGCCTATGCGGAACGTATGCCCATTCTCGTGATCGCACCAGGTCTGGCGATTTTCCTGTCGGCGTTGAGCGTGACATGGATCGGCCACGGCCTGAACATGGATACCAGGAAACCGAACGGCCATTGACGCCTGCGGTTAGAGCAATGACCGGCGCCCGCGCCGATCAAACATACACAGGGCACGATAGCCCCAAGGAGAGTATTATCGTCTGAAGCCGCTTGAAAATACGCCCATGCCTCCGATGCAATAATAATAAGGGGAACTCTTATGAATATCGAAGGACACACGCATGCCAATACGGCCATCGCCCCGGAGCGGACACCGCTTCTGGAAATCGAGGATTTGCACGTTTCGGTGCCGTCTGGAAATGGCCGCAAGTTTGTTATCTCCGGTCTGACGCTCTCCGTCGATGCCGGAGAGGTCGTTGCACTGGTCGGCGAATCCGGATCCGGCAAGAGCATGACGGCTCTGTCGCTGATGCGGCTGTTGCCGCACGGCGCGGAAATCAACTCCGGCCGCATTTCTTTTGCCGGGCGCGACATTCTCGCTCTCTCGCCCTCCGAGCTTGATGCGTTGCGCGGCGCCGATATCGGAATGCTTTTTCAGCAACCGCAGGCAATGCTCGATCCGACCAGCCGGGTGAGGACGCAGGTCGCCGAGCCACTGTGGGTCCACCGCAAGATGAGTCGGCATGCGGCACTGGGCCGGGTTGTCGGCATGCTCTCGGATGTTGGAATTCCCGATCCGTCGGCGCGGGCGCAATGCTTCGCACATGAACTCTCCGGCGGCATGGCGCAGCGCGTCATGATTGCTGCGGCACTCTCCGGCAATCCGCAACTGCTGATCGCCGATGAACCGACGACGGCACTCGATGTCACCGTCCAGGCACAAATATTGCGCCTGCTCGACGATGAGCGTCGGAAGCGGCGGCTCGCCACGCTGCTCATCACCCATGACCTCTCGGTCGTTGCCGCTTTCGCGGACCGGATTGCGGTGATGTATGCTGGTCGCATTGTCGAGGAAGGGCCGACGCAGGCAATCCTCAAGGCGCCGCAACATCCCTATACCAAGGCGCTCATCAGCTGCTCGCTTCTGACGACCGACAGCGAGGGGCAGCTGCTGACGATCCCCGGCTCCAGCTCGCAGGCCCATGACATGTCCTGCGGTTGCCGTTTCCATCCCCGCTGCGCGCTTGCCCAGTCGGCCGGCATGGGCGGCCGTTGCATGGCAACGGAGCCGGATCTGAATGCCTTGCCGGAAGGTCGCAAGGCGCGGTGCTGGGCGGTCGACGACGACCATGCCGGCAGCCATGCCAGTCACACAGTCTGCTGAAGGAGGGTTGCGATGCTATCGACAGTCAAAACACCGAACCGGCCTCAGGAGGATGGCAAGATCAAGCCCTATGTGGTCGCAAACAACCTGTGCAAATATTATCCGATATCGGGTTTCGGCAATCGCGTGGTCAAATCCGTCGACGATGTTTCGCTCACGATCGGCGAGGGTGAGGTTCTTGGTCTCGTTGGCGAATCCGGCTGCGGCAAAAGCACTGTCGCCGGGCTGATAACGCGGTTGACCAACGCGACGAAGGGCGAGGTCAGCATCGGAGACCACGATATTCTGCACATGCAGGGCGAGACGCTGCGGCGCATGCGCCGTGTCGTGCAACTGGTGTTCCAGGATCCCTATTCCGCGCTCGATCCGCGCATGCGCATAGGGCAAAGCATGGAAGCGCCGCTTGCCCAGAACGGCATCGGCACGCGCGAAGAACGCATCGCGCGCGTGTTCAAGATGCTGGAGGAGGTCGGCCTCGATGCCTCCTATTATGACCGTTATCCGAGCCAGTGCTCCGGCGGGCAGTTGCAACGCGTGGTCATAGGACGCGCGCTTCTTCTCAATCCAAGTTTCCTTGTGTGCGACGAACCGACATCGGCGCTCGACGCCTCCATGCGCACGCAGATCCTGAACCTGCTGATGGACATGAAGCGTCGTCATGGTTTGACGGTGCTGATGATTTCCCATGACCTGCGCGTGGTGCGTTATCTCTGCGACCGTATCGCGGTGATGTATCTCGGGCGGATCGTTGAAATCGCCGACCGGGATGAGCTTTTCCGGGCGCCTAAGCATCCCTATACGAAGGCTCTTATTGCCTCGTCGATGCTTGATGAAACCGGACTATATGCACCGGAAATGCTTCTGGATGGTGATCTGCCAAGCCCGCTCAATCCTCCAAGTGGCTGCAAGTTTCACACCCGCTGCAAATATGCGACGCAGATTTGCAGCGAACAGGAACCGCTTCTGGAAGATGTTGCCGGGGAGCATTTCGCTCGTTGCCATCACTGGCGCGAATGGGGCTGAGGAGCAGCGCAGTTACAGTCTTCTGGTTCTGTAAAAACAGATGATTTGTGCGTTTGTGAATTAATATCGGAATTAAATTCCGAGTATAAAAACATAAAATGAATGATATTCAAGCGGATGTTCGTGGATCGTCCGAGGGATATTCTTATGTCTTTCGAGATCTATCTTATTAATATCTTAAATCTCGTGAGACGACTGAATTTTGAGCGTTGTCATCAAAAATAAAAGGGGAATATTCAATGATAAAGCACGTACTTTTGGCGACAAGCGCCATTGTGTTTTCGTTTTCAGTTCAAACGGCCAAGGCCGATACGATTACCTATGACGATTATACCGGCGTCAAGACCGGCTGGCAGATGGCTTCCGACGATGCCTATCTCGGTTCGCGCGCAGGGTGTTTCGAAAGCATGGTCCGCGTCGGCTATGACACCGCACTGGAGCCGGGCTTGGCCGAATCCTGGACACAAACCTCACCGAAGGTTTGGGAGTTCAAGTTGCGCAAGGGCGTGAAGTTCCAGAACGGCGAGCCGCTTAATGCAAAAGCCGCGGTCAATGCGCTCACCAATCTTCTGAAAGCGCCCGTTCCGGCCCGGGCCTTTTCGCCTAAGCTGGTCGCTGCCGTCGAGGTTGGTGGCGACGATATCGTGAAGATCACGACCATCGAGCCATCGGTGCTGCTGCCGGCGCAAATGGCAAGCCCGGCGACTTCGATCCTCGCGCCATCCGCCTATAAGGACGGCAAGGTCGATCCGATCGGAACCTGCACCGGACCGTTCAAGATCACCAAGGTCGATGCCAGCCAATATATGGAACTGACGGCGAACCATGACTATTGGAACGGTATGCCGAAGCTCTCGGGCGGCCGTGTGAACTTTATTCCGGATGCCGATACCCGCGCCACCCAGATAAGAAGCGGTGAAGTGCAAATTTCGCGCGTGATTCCACCTTGGGCGGTAAAGACCATTGTAGCCACGAAGGGTGTCAAGGTTGCGCCAATTACCGTGCCCCGGATTACGGAAATGCTGCTCAATAATTCGAAGCCGCCGTTTAAGGACATCAAGGTTCGGCAGGCGATCCGGGCCGCCATCGACACCGCCGGTATTGCCGACAGCATCTATGAAGGCATGGTAAAGCCCGCAACGATGCCCTTCGCACCGGGAGAGCCGTGGGCGCCGCAAAACGTCACGCCCGCTTATGACATAGAGAAGGCAAAGGCTCTGCTGAAAGAGGCGGGCATTGCCCCCGGCAGCCTGAAGCTGACACTTCTGGCCTATACTGAAAGAACCGAACTCAAGGATGTTGCCGCCGTTATTCAGGCCCAATTGCAGGAAATCGGCATCAAGGTCGATGTTCGCGTTGCTGATTACACTGCGATCGAGCCCGATCTCCTGTCCGGCAATTTCGACATGGTCCTTCTGTCACGCGGTTATGCCACCGATGTTGCAGAACCGATCGGGTTCCTCAACGCCGACTATACCTGCGGAGGCGGCTACAACATCTCGCATTATTGCAGTGAGGAGACGGACAAGCTGATCAAATCTGCCTATATGGCGGCTGAGCCGGCAAAACGTTACGCCATCTATGCCGAGGCGGCGAAGCGGATTTACGACGAAGCCGTCACCGTCTACCTCGTCCATGAGACCGCTTTCGATGCCTATTCGGACAAGGTCGAAAACTTCAAGCCGCATCCGATCAACTACTTTATCATGACCAAGGATCTGGCAGTGAAATAGGCCAATGTGACATTGCTGACGAGATATGGCCCGGCTCGAAAGAGCCGGGTTTTGCCTGTTGACAGGCCATCGCCCACACTCAACGTCATCCTCGTCCTGAGGATCTTTCCACCTATCGTAAAATCAATAGGTATCAGATGCCCGGACAGGCCCGAGCATGATGAAGGACAGGTTTTCAGACCTTGTCAGCCGTTGAAAATATGAATTTCAGGAACCGGGAAAACCTCCACTGTCATCCCCGGTCGAAAGGGAGAGTCACTTGCCGCGGGAGGTATGGAGAAGGACGAACGTTGGTATCGTCCAGCGGCTGTCACGCAAGCTCGGCGTGAAGCGGGGGCAGGCAGGTCGATCCGGCGGCAGGGATGAAGGCCGCCGCCGGCATCTCGTCAAATCAGGCGCGCGCTTCCGGCGTATAGCCTGCAGCGGTGATGATTTCAGCAATACGTGCCGCGTCGGAGACGCCGCCAACCACAACCGTGCGGCTTGCCGGATCAGCATGAACGGCGGCGCCGGGAACGGTCTTTTCGATAGCGCCCTTGATCACACCGGCGCAGTGACCGCAGGTCATGTCTTCAACGTGGAAAGAAAGGTCGGCATCAACAGGTGCGGCAGCGGTTTCGGGGTGATGCTGGTGGGCGGTGCACATAGGCGGTTCTCCTTGGGTTGGAACTTGTAACAGCAGGAGCCTGGACTATTCCAACGTGGGAAGGTCAAGCGCTTTATTAAGGCAGCCAAAATAAGCGCACCGGCATTTTAGTTGCGCCAGAAAATCGGCATCAGCAGCACGAGAACGGTGAGGATTTCCAGACGTCCAAGCAACATCAGGACAGACAGGAGATAGAGCGCCGGATCGCTGATCGTGGAGAAATTGCCGACAGGCCCGATGATCGGGCCGATGCCGGGGCCGACATTGGCAAGTGCGGTCGCAACGCCCGAGGTCGCAGTCAGGAAATCGTAACCCATCAGGCTCATGGCGAGGCTGCCGGCGATCCAGAGCGCGATGAAACAGCTGACGAAAAGGAAGATCGTCCGGATCGTGTCGGGATCGACCACCTGCTGGCCGTAACGGACCGAATAAACCGCGTTCGGATAGATCAGCTTTTTGAGGCCTGCCCGAACGACATTGAACATGATCAGAAAACGATAGGCCTTGATACCACCCGCCGTCGAGCCGGAGCAGCCGCCCATGAAGGTTGCGAAAAATGCAACGACGACAACGAACGGACCCCACAGCGTGTAGTCGTCGCTCGCAAAGCCACCGGTCGAGAGGATTGATGTCATGTTGAAGAAGGAGTGGCTGAGCGCAGTATCCAGCGGTACGCCGTTTCTAAGGTGGTGATAAACGCCGACTGCGATGGAAATCGCGCAGAGATAGCCAAGGAAGACCGCTATCTGCGGGTCGCGCAGCGTCTCCAACCTGCGGCGCACCGCAAGCAGGATCATCACCGAGAAGGGCAGGCTGCCGAAGATCAGGAAGATGGTGGCAATCCAAAGCAGCGCCGTGTTGTTGAAATAGGCAAACGAGGCGTCGTGGGTGGAAAAACCGCCGGTCGCAACCGTCGACATGGCATGGTTGAGGGCATCGAAATGCGACATGCCAGCAAAATCGAAAGCCACCGTGCAGGCGATGGTCATGATGATGTAGATCGCCACGAAAGCGCGGGTGAAGCTTGCCAGCCGCGCGAAGGGCCGGTCATTGCCGGTGTCGGATGATTCCATGCGGAAGAAGGTCATGCCGCCAACGCGCAAGAGCGGCAGGATGAAGAGGCCAAGCGCGACAATACCGATGCCGCCGAGCCAACAGAGCAACGACCGCCACAGAAGAATGCCCTGCGGCGCATTATCGAGGCCGGATATGGCGGTCGATCCCGTCGTCGTGATGGCCGAGACCGATTCGAAAAGGGCCTGACCGGGCGTCAGGTCAAGCTCGGACAGATAGAGCGGAACCGCTCCGACAATGGAAAATACAAGCCAGAGCACGTTGACGAGCAGGAAGCCGAAGCGTTTGTTGAAGGACGCGATCGGTGCGCGCGTGGCCAGCGCACAGGCAAGCGCAAAGCCGCCGCACATGAAGCCTGAAAGCGCAAACACCGTCCAGTCGTCATTGCCGTAATAAAGGTCCGTCAGCGCGGGCAGGAACATGGCCGTCGCGAGATAGAGCCCGAAGATGGACGCCACATATATGACCGAGCGCAGAAGATTGCTGTTCAAGAAATGAAACCCAGGGTTCGTGGCAGCGTGAAATGAGTCTTTGTCTCTGACGCCTTCCTATGGCATAGCGGGTGCCATTATGAATTTCAATGGATTGACAATCGTGGACAAGCAGCTTGTGGAGGCAGCGCGGCGGGAAGTGCGGGAGATATTCCCGGAAACGCCGTTGCAGTTGAATGAACATCTCAGCCGTCGGTATGGCGCGTCGATTTGGCTGAAGCGTGAGGATCTGTCTCCGGTTCGTTCCTACAAGATTAGAGGCGCATTCAACTTTCTCCGCAAGGCTGTTGCGAAGGCTGGCAAGGACAAGGTTTTCGTCTGTGCTTCGGCCGGCAACCATGCGCAGGGCTTTGCTTTCGCCTGCCGCCATTTCGGCGTTCACGGTGTTGTTTTCATGCCGGTGACCACGCCGCAGCAGAAGATCGACAAGACCCGTATCTTCGGTGGTGAATTCATCAGCATCCGTCTGGTGGGCGATATTTTCGACCAATGTTACGCCGCCGCGCGCAAATACGTCGAAGACAATGACGCCTACATGGTGCCGCCCTTCGACCATCAGGATATCATCGAAGGCCAGGCGACGGTTGCTGCCGAAATCATGGACCAGCTTCCCGAAGGCACCAAACCGGATATGGTTGTCATGCCGGTTGGCGGCGGCGGGCTTTCGGCAGGCCTTACCGGCTTTCTGGCGGGCACCGTTGAAAAGGGCAACTTCGTGTTCTGCGAGCCGGAAGGCGCGCCGAGCCTGAAAAGGAGCCTCGAGCGCGGCGAAGCGGTAACGCTCCCCAAGGTCGACAATTTCGTCGACGGCGCCGCTGTTGCCCGCATCGGCGATCTCAACTTTCAGGCGCTGAAGGATTTTCCGGCCGAGCAGGTTTTGCTCATCCCCGAAAACGCCATCTGCGTGACCATCATCGAGATGCTGAACCTCGAAGGCGTGGTGCTGGAGCCAGCGGGTGCGCTGTCCATTGCCGCGCTGGAGAAGCTCGGCCGCGAGAAACTGGAAGGCAAGACGGTTATCGTCGTCGTCTCCGGCGGCAATTTCGATTTCGAGCGCCTGCCTGATGTCAAGGAACGCGCCATGCGTTACACCGGCGTGAAGAAATACTTCATTCTGCGCCTGCCGCAGCGCCCCGGCGCGCTGCGCGATTTCCTCAATCTGCTTGGCCCGGACGACGATATCGCCCGTTTCGAGTATCTGAAGAAATCGGCCCGCAATTTCGGTTCGATCCTGATCGGCATCGAAACCAACGCGCAGGAAAACTTCGCAGGGCTTCTGGAGCGCTTCGAGGCTGCGGGCCTCGGCTATGAGGATATTACCGAAAACGAGATCCTGTCGAACCTGATCATCTGATCGGGATAAGAGCGACGGGAAGGGCGGAGCATATCCGCCCTTCGAAATGCGAGACAGATTAAGGGAGTGAAAGCCATGGCATCGTTTTTTTCCAAAATCCTTTCGGCCTTCGGCTCCGGCCAGTCCGCGGATGCGCCGCAGAAGGCAGCGCAGTCGGAACCGCATGTGCATGGAGACTATCTGATCTATGCGACGCCGCTGAAGGAAGGCGGCCAGGTCCGTTTGGCGGGCCGCATCGAGAAAAAGGACGGCGAGGAAACGTTCGTGCATGAATTCGTGCGCGCCGATGTCTTCACCAGCATGGACGATGCGGTTGAGTTCACCATCCGCAAGGCAAAGCTGATCATCGACCAGAACGGTGCATCGCTCTTCCCAGGAAAATGATGGCGGTTTCTTCTGCTGGACATTAAGATTCCGTTGGTTGCTTCGGCCTATCGTCTTCAGAGGGCATGAAGTCGCGCCGATGAACCGGCGCGATGTGGATCGATAGGGCGTATGCCGATGCAATGGGCAAATTTGGCCCTCTTCGTGGCGGAAGCCATCGTCTATTTTTCGGTAATGACGGCATTCCTTCATTACCGGCATATTCTCGGCATCGGTGTTTTTCTCACCGCGCTGGGCGTCATGCATTTCCTGGAAACCTACCTGGCGGCGGTCTTTTACGTCGAGCTGCCATTTGGCGTGGTATCACCCGGCTCCTCGATCCTTTTTGCCGGCAAACTGATGATGATCCTCATGCTCTATATGCGCGAGGATGCGGCAGTCGTCCGCCAGCCGATCTACGGCCTGTTTCTCGGCAATATACTCACCATCATCATGGTGCAGATCATCCGCTTCCATCCGACGGTGGCAATTGTCCCCGGACAGTCGGTAGATACCGGATTTCTGGATGAGATGGGCGTGCTGATGGTCTGGGGAACCAGCCTGCTTTATATCGACGCCATCGCCATCATCCTGTTTTACGAAAAGCTGGGACGCTATTTGCAGCGCCATATTGTCCTGCGCTTCGCAATCTGTGGCGTGGTGATTTTGAGCCTGGATCAGGCAGGCTTTTACGCGGCGTTGCGATATATGCTGAACGCGCCGGTCGATGTCTTTTACGATGGCTGGAAAGCGAAGATGGTGGCCGTTGCCATCTATGCTCTGCTCTTTGCCATTTATCTGAAGCTGACGGCGGCGAAAGGCCGCTTCCTGACGCGCCGCAGCGTTGCCGATGTCTTCAACGACCTCACCTTCAGGGAACGCTACGAGGAGCTTCTGTCCCGGTCTGGCCGCGACATGCTGACCGGTGTGCCTGACCGCGCCCGCATGGAACTCGATGCGCCGTCCGTCGTCGTGGAATGTCTGGAAAAGAAACGTCCCGTCAGCGTGCTGATCGTCGATATCGATCACTTCAAGACCGTCAACGACACCTTTGGGCACTTGCAGGGCGATGAGATGTTGCGGGAATTCGCCGCCGTTCTGAAACGCATCGTGCAACCGCACGGCCATCTCTACCGGTTCGGCGGCGAGGAGTTCGTGGCCCTGTTGCCGACGATGACCCATGAGGGGGCACTTGCCTTTTCAGCAGGTCTGCGGACGGCGATATTGAAGGATCTGCAACGGCCGGACGGTTCGCCGCTGACTGTCAGCATCGGCGTCGCCACGGCTTTCGAGGACGGGCAGCTTTTCCGCGCGCTGCTATCGGAAGCCGATGCGCGGCTCTATGCGGCAAAAAATAACGGCCGCGATCAGGTGCACGGCCGTTACGGAATGTGGGTCGGCTGATACCGGCAATCGAGCCGGCATCACCACGTGTCAAATGGCGCCTCAGGCGGCCTGCGCGAGTTCGGCAACCTTTGCTTCGGCTGCCGCAACGGCCTTTTCAACGGCTTCCGGTCCAAATGCCAGACCTTCGACATAGATCACTTCAACATCCGTCATGCCCATGAAGCCAAGAACGGTCTTGAGGTAGGGAACGGCGTGGTTCATCGACACAGCCGGGCCTTCGGAATAAACGCCGGCGGCGGCCAGCACGATGTAGACCTTCTTGCCGGTGGCAAGACCAACCGGGCCGGTTTCGGTGTACTTGAAGGTCTGACCAGCGCGGGCGACGTTGTCGATCCACGACTTCAGGCCGGAATAGATATTGAAGTTGATGAGGCCGGTGCCGATGACGACAGTGTCGGCGGCCATAAGCTCTGCAACCAGCTTGTCGGAATAATCGGCTGCAACCGCTTCTTCAGCCGTGCGCTGGTCTGGAGCCTTGCGGATCGCAGCGGTCTTGACGGTGTCGAGATGCGGAATGGGGTCGGCAGCAAGATCGCGGTGGACAAGGGTGTTGGAAGCCGACTTGGCCTTCAGCTTGTTTGCGAGTTCGCCGGAAAACTTGTTGGAAACCGATTCGTCGCCACGCGGGCTGGAGGTGATGAGCAGAATGTTGGACATGGTCTTTCCTTGCATAAGCGATGAATTGACGGGCGCCTTGGGAGGGCGGGAGAGCACGATGCCCTTCCTTTGCCCCCTATATGACCAATTGATGCCATCAAGAAAACTGTGATAATGTGGAAGCGACCTATCGATGAAATGGATGGAACATGGACGCGAACCCGACGCTCGACCAATTGCAGGTGTTTTTGACGGTTGCCGAAACCGGAAGTTTCTCTGCCGCGTCACGGGCGCTCAATCGCGCCCAGTCTGTTGTCAGCTACACCATCGCCAATCTCGAGGCGCAGCTTGAAGTCAGCCTGTTCGAGCGCAATGGCGTACGCCAGCCTCGATTGACGGACGAGGGTCGCGCCATGCTGGAAGATGCAAGGCGCATCGTGGCCGGTCTGCAGGAAATGCGTGCGCGTGCCAAGGGTTTGAAGCAGGGACTGGAGGCCGAGCTTTCTGTCGCCATCAGCACCATGGTGCCGGCGGAAGCTGTCGTTGCGGTGCTTCGCGATTTTCGCAAGGAATTCCCCACCGTTACCCTCAGCCTCAATGTGGGGGAGTTGGGCATGGTTATGGATATGGTGCTCTCCCGCAAGGCTGGCATTGGCATCGGCGGGGCGCTGTTGCGCCAGGATGACGAACTCGTCGTCGAAAAGGTCGGCCATTCCTTCATGCTGCCGGTCGTCGCCGCCGATCATCCACTGGCACAGATTGAGAGGCCGCTGGTTCTGGGCGATGTCCGCGAGGAGGTCCAGCTCGTCGTCACCGATGCGTCGGGGCTGACCAAGGGGCGCGATTTCAACGTGCTGTCCTACAAGACATGGCGGGTCAGCGACATTGCCACGAAATACCAGCTCATCAAGGGCGGTCTCGGCTGGGGCGGTCTGCCCGCATCGATCGTGCGCAACGACCTGACCAATGGCAGCCTGAAGGCACTTGATCTCGAAGCTTATGAGCAGGGCGAATATCCAATCTTTGCGCTGCGCCGGGTGGATTCACCCGCCGGTCCTGCTGGCCAGTGGCTTGCCACGGCCTTTCAGCAGCGTCTGTCGGCATGCCCTAACCAGAAGGATTTCAACAGGATAATTGCCGGAGGCAAACAGCGGACTATTTCTGTCGCCGCCGAGTGACATGGGTTGACTGAGTGACCAATTGACGAAGGTGAATGGCCTGCCTTATACAGGAAACACGGTCAGCAGTTCACCGAGGCATCGCCGTCCCGCAAGGGAAGCTAAACCTGCATTTTGAAAGATTGACAGCACTTATCCCGTGCCTAGTCGGAAGCCGGCGATCAGCGACACCTCTTCGGAATGGCACTTGAGGGTAAGTCATGCCACGTTCGATCTTTTCCATCGATATCGCCGACCTCTCCACCTTTGCCAAATCGCTACGCGAACAAATCGGCAGGCTGGACCGCCAGCCAAGCCATGTGGAGATGCTCAATCTTCTGAGCCGGGCTGCCGGGTTTCGCAACTTTCAGCATCTGCGCGCCGCGCGCACGCCACCCGTAGCAAGTGGCTTGCCGCCACCGCAGACACGACCGGAGACAATGCCTGCCAATGAGGGCAGGGTGCTGAAGACCGCGCGGACTGTCGATGCTGCCGGTAGATTGGTGCAATGGCCGGCCCGCCGCTCCCAGCAGGAACTGTGCCTCTGGTATCTGTGGGCAAGAATACCAGCCGGTCGCAGTTTCTCAGAGCGCGAATTCAGCAGCTTTCTCGATGGTCTGCACCTGTTTGGAGATGCCGCGATGCTGCGGCGTGACATGGCGGGTCTCCGGCTCATCCGCCGTAACCGCGATGGCAGCGACTATCAACGCATCGAGCAGAAGCCACCGCCGGAACTGCCACTGTTGTTGCGTATCGTCAGTGACCGCAATTGAGTAAATGCCCTCCCGGCCGATGAAACGCCGGGAGGGCTGCAAGCTCTAGAGAACGAGGCGGAACTTTGCGAAACCTTCGGCGCCGTCGCCGGCATCCTCGATTTTTGCGCCCTTGATGTCAGCCGCGTAATTACGACCCTTCGGACCAGTCTCGAAGATGGCGGTCGTATTGGCAACTGGGGCGAAGGACCAGTTGGCATCCGCCGACGGGTTAATGGTGCCCTGATCGATGATATAGCGCACGATCACGTCGCGGTTGGTGTCGGGCGCCACGAAGATCACCTTGTCGGCGGCGATATCGGGGAATTTTCCGCCGCCGCTTGCACGGTAATTGTTGGTCGCCACCACGAATTTCTGCTCGGGGTCGATCGGCTTGCCATCGAATTGCAGATTGACGATGCGGTTGCTGTCGGGATTGACGGCCTTGCCGTCCTTGTCGAACTTTGCCGGTTTGGAAATGTCGATCTGGTAGGTGACACCGTCGATGACGTCGAAATTATAGGACGGAAAATCCGCGTTTAGGAGCGGCGCATCCTTTGCGCCGGCCTCGACCGTGTTGAACATGCCGGCGGACATTTCCAGCCAGTTCTTCACCTGCGCACCGTTGATCAGCACCGCCTGCACCGTGTTGGGGTAGAGGTAGAGATCGGCGACGTTCTTGATGGCGATGTCACCGGCAGGGACATCGGTGTAATAATCCGCACCACCGCGACCGCCAGACTTGAAGGGCGCTGCTGCCGAAAGCACGGGCAGATCCTTATATTGCCCTTCCTTCAGCATGTCCTTGATGTACCACGTCTGGGCATTGGAGACGATCTGCACGGACGGGTCGTCGGCCACCAGCGCGAAGTAGGAATAGAGTGGCGCCGACGTCTTGCCGACCGGGCGACGCACATAGGCGAGCGCCGCTTCGTGATCTGCCTTGGCGGCGGATATGACCTCCGGTTTGTCCGTGACATCTGCAACGACCTTGCGATTGTCGTCGCGGTGGTAGATCGGCCGGGCCTCCGAGGTGAAATCGACGATCTTCCAGCTTTTGCCGTCCTTTTCGAGCAGAAGGTCAATGAGGCCCATATGCGAGCCCCAGAAACCGGCCATCACGGCCGGCTTGCCCATCAGCGTACCCTTGACCGCATCCGCACCCTCGATGCCGTCCCATGTCTTCGGACCGGGGAAGACCAGATGCTGGTGACCGGTGAAGATGGCGTCAATGCCTTCCACGCCCGCCAGATAAAGCGAGGCGTTTTCCATGCGATCGGTCTGGCCCTTGCCATCGATGCCGGAATGGGAAAGCGCGATGACGATATCGGCACCTTCTTCCTTCATGACCGGAACCCAGGCTTTAGCCGCCTCGACGATATCGCGCGTCTGGGCCTTGCCCTCCAGATTCTTGGAATCCCACATCATGATCTGCGGCGGCACGAAACCGATGATGCCGACCTTGACCGGGCTGGTTACGCCTGCACCATCGCGGATCTGTTTCTCGAGGATGACGTAAGGCTTGAAGAACAGCTCATCCTGCTTGGGATCGGAAGCCAGCTGACCCTTGGTGAGGTTGGCGCAGACATAAGGGAAACCGGCGCCCGCCAGCGTATTGGACATATAGTCGAGGCCGTAATTGAATTCGTGGTTGCCAAGCGTGCCACAATCATAGCCAAGGACATTCATGGCGTTGATGACGGGATGCTTGTCGCCGGCCTTCATGCCGCGCTCATAGGCGATGTAGTCGCCGAGCGGATTGCCCTGCAGGAAGTCGCCATTGTCCACCAGCATCGAGTTTCCGGCCTCGGCACGGATGGCGCCGATGATCGAAGCGGTGCGCGCCAGACCCATCGTGTCGTTCGGTTTGTCGGCGTAATAATCATAGGGAAAGACGTGAACGTGGATGTCAGTCGTTTCCATGATGCGCAGATGCGCCTGGTTGGCTGCGGCGCGTGCGGCGAAGGGATGCAACAGCACCAGAGCCGAAGAGGCGGCGATGCCACCCAGAAGCGAACGGCGAGTGATGGGGTGGAGAGCGAGAAGCGACGACATGGGAACTCCTTCGTATGAAGCTTGCTCTGTCAGGAAAACGACAAGGTAGAAGCAATCCCCGAGGAGTCCATCATCAAAATGACAAGCCCGTGACGGACGGGCCAGTTTTCAACCGTTTGATAAATTTTTTGCCACAAGGTGGCCGCGCGCGCATGGCCCGCTTCGGGAATGCGCTATGTCCGATCTGCGCATTCCCCTTGTCGGAAACGTCTGCTTAGCGGGCGAGAGTCGGTTTTACTTCTTCGTGGAAGAAGCGGAAATAAGACGATAGTTGTGCCAGCGTGTTGGTGGAAAGTTTGAGTTGCAGGCCGAGCCGGTTCATGTGCTGCCATTGCACGACACCCTCGATGAAACCCAGATCTTCACTCTGCACCTTCACCCGGCTTCCCTTGGCGGCAGCGAAAGGTCCGTCCAGTTCGAGCGCCATGCCGGTGGCGGACAGGTCCACCACGCGGCCTCGGGTCGACTGGCTGAAATAGTGCACGGTCGCGTAGATCCGGGTCTTGCTACGGGTCGCAGTGCGGGTCGCCATATTGAGGTTGTTTGTCATTTCGCTACTCAAATCAATTGTTTCCGATGCTTGCATCATGACGTAGAAAGTTTGAGAGCCGTTTAGCCGTTTGCTTAAAATTGCAAGTAATCGCGCGATTATGCTGTGTCGATACGGCACTGGTAGCAATTGTTGCGGGCGGAGCGCACATGCACATAAGCGACGTCTGCCCGCTCCAGAATATGCGCTGCGCGTGAAAGGATTTCGTCCGTCGCCGTCACCGCGCCGGTGCCGTAGACGATGCGGTCGTCAGTGCCATAGCCGCGAACGATATAATCGGGGCTGTTAAGCATCGGGGGAAGGGCATCCGTCTGCGGATAGTGCTCACAGGCCTCAGCGTGAAGAAAGACTGGCCCCGTTTCCGCATAGGGCTGGAGCGAAGGGAAGGGCCGGTAGGCGAGGATCAGCATTCCTTCGCCTTCATTAATCTGGGAAAGGCAATGGCGGCACGGCATGCCGCCTGGAGAAACGGCCTTTTCCGGCGGGTTGCCATAGGCGTCGGCGGCTCCCGCCCGGAAAGCTTCAGCTTCCTTAGCCGGCATTGCTGTAAAGACGAGATCGGTCATGGCGAGGTCCTTCTGTTGGGATCGGCGTTGCTTCTTTGCAGCTATGATCTCGAAACAGACCTCTATCCACCCGATTCTTGACGGGTGATGCAACCAGCCCATTGCGTGACTCGTTAGCATCGGGAATCAGTGGCGCTCCTCGATCCCGGAAGGTCTGATTTTATGTTCCGTCGTTTTCTGGCCGCCGTTCCGCTGGCTTTCGTTTCTTTGACGGTTCCGATCGACACGCAGGCGCAGGTCGCCTCCGGTCTCGATGGCCTGTCCGACGATCAGCTCCAGCAGGCGGTCAATTTCGTCATCGGCAATGCGATCTTCTCGCTTTATCACGAGGGTGCACGCATGCTGATCTCGGATTTCGGCGCGCCGGAGACCGGCAGCGCGCAAGCACCTGCCGATCAGCTGGCGGGCACGCTCATCCTTCAGGCCAACGAGGAATGGCTTGATACCGCACTCGTCAACGCTACCGACAGCTGGTATCTGGCGCGCGAGACGGAGGCTTTGCCCCAGCACGAAGCACCGGTGTTTTCGGCGCTTGTTCCCGACAGGAGCCGCGATCGCAACATGGCCTGCCTGATGGTCGGCCGCGACAAAGACGGCTATGGTGATCTTGCCACCATGATGGGGCTCGCCAATGACGAATTTGCCAAATGTGGCGCCGCCTATCCGCGTATCGCATCGGCGTGGGAAGATTTTCTGACGCCCCACCGCGCGCAGACGCCATCAAGATTTACCGTGAGCTATGTGCCGCCGCGCGATCCGGAGCTGGAACCTTACGCCATCATGGTCAAGGAATCGAAGGTTCTCGATCTTATCAGCCGCAGTTTCGGCGTTTACGGCTTGAAAGGCGAGGTCAAGTTGACGGCGAAGTCCTGCGGGCGTCCCGATGTCTACTGGTCGGCCGAAAAACGTGAGATCACCTATTGCTACGAGCTGGGTAAATTCCAGGCGGAGCTGATTGCCGATCATCTCCTCAACAGCGTTACCGAAGACAAAGGTTCCGCCGGCGGGCATACCCCGACGGCCGTCACTCTGGAAAGAGAGATCTGAGGCCAGTTACCGGATGCACGGCAACCTGTCCTCTTGAAACGGGAGGATATTGCCATGCCGAAGGTTGTCGTTCGAAATTTCGCCATTTCGATTGACGGATACGGTGCCGGGCCGGATCAAAGTCTTCAGAACCCGCTGGGTGTGAATGGCGAAACCCTGCATCAATGGGCGTTCAAGACCCGCACCTTTCACCGCATGTTCGGCAAGCAAGGCGGCTCGACCGGCACGGACGAGCAGTTTTCCGAGAAGAGTTTCGAAAATATCGGCGCCTGGATCTTGGGCCGCAACATGTTCGGCCCTATCCGCGGTGCTTGGCCGGATGAACACTGGAAGGGCTGGTGGGGGGAAGAGCCGCCTTATCACGTGCCGGTTTTCGTGCTGACGCACCATGCGCGCGCCTCCTTTGCGATGAAGGGCGGCACCGTGTTTCATTTTGTCAACACGGGCATCAAGGCCGCCCTCGACATGGCGTTGGAGGCGGCAAACGGCAGGGACGTCCGGATCGGCGGCGGCGTTTCGACCATTCGGCAATATATGGCCGGAAGCATGATCGACGAACTGCATCTGGCGTGGCCCGGTCTTTCTCGGCAAGGGCGAAAACCTCTTCGAGGGGCTGGATTTGCCTGCGCTTGGTTATCGCTGCACCGGGACCTCGGCGGGTGAGGGCGCGACCCATTTGATTATCGATAAAGCCGGAGTCGCAAACTACACAATGGTTTCATGTGCGGTTGCCTCCCACTCCCTCATTCCTGTGACAAGCAAAGGAATGAGGGAGGAGCAGTCCGATCTGCTCTATAGTCGGGGAATAGCGCGGGCCATCCCCGACGTGACGAACTCAGTTGCGCAGCGAGATTTCCAGAAGCTCTGTATCGGACAGCGGCTCTACCCAGGCCTCATAGGTACCAACAGGCGAAAATCCCATCATCTGGTAGAGTTGCAGCGCGCGCGGATGGTCAAGCGTGTTGGTGGTCACCGTCACGCGCTTCGGATTGTCCTGCCAGGCGGCGTAGAGCGCCTGCAACAGGAACCACTTGCCGACGCCAGCACCGATTGCCTCTTCGAGAAGCCCGAAATAGGAAAGCTCGGTTACCTCGTCGCTTGCCTTGTTCAGCTCGAAGAAACCGGCGGGTGCACCGTTCATATAAAGGACGGTGACGCTGTTCTTCGGGTCCTTGAGGACGGCGGACAGTTCCGCATCGCTCATTCGCATGCGTTTCTGCCAGTGCCAACGTTTTCCCACCCGCCAGTACATGTAGCGGTAGAAGTGCAAGGGAATATCGGTGACCCGCATCAGTGCCGTCTGGATGTTGACGGGGATAGCAAGGCTGACCTTCGGCGGCGCCGTCATTTCAAGCTGCGTGACATGCGCCTTCAACGGCCCATGTGACACCACGGGAAGAGGTTCGGCAGGGCCGGTGACAACAGGCGTGTCTTCCAGTCCACCCCATTCCGACCACGAACCGTCATATAGCGAATTATCCTGGTGGCCGAGCGATTCCAGCGCCAGCGTAATGACGGCGGCGGTAACGCCCGAGCCGCAGCTCGTCACCACTGGCTTGCCAAGATCGATACCGGCATCCGCCACCATCTTGCGGATGGCGGTGAGGTCCTTGAAGTGGCCGTTCTCGGAAAATGCGGTGGCGGGCAGGCTGCGAGCGCCAGGCATATGGCCTGAACGCATGCCGGCACGCGGCTCGGCCTCGTCGCCGGTGAAACGTCCCGCGCCGCGGGCATCGGCAATCTGCTTTTCGCCACTGTCAACGATGCCGCGCATGGTCGATAGCGAGGTCACGCGCTTTTCGTTGAAATCGGGTGTGAAGGTGGCGGGTTCGATCTCCGGCGTGCCGCTTTCTAGCGGCCGGCCTTCGCGCTTCCAGCCGTCAAGACCGCCATCCAGCACGTAGGCCTTGCGCACGCCCATCACCCGCAGAATCCACCACACGCGCGGTGCGGAAAAGAAACCGGGGCCGTCATAGACCACGATGGTATCAGTGTCGCTGAGGCCAAGCTCTCCCGCCTGTTCAGCAAAGAACTCCGGCGAGGGTAGGGAATGCGGCAATCCGGTTGCATGATCGGCGATCTTGTCCTGATCGAAGAACACGGCACCGGGCAGGTGACCCGCCGCAAATTCTTCCGCACCGTTGCGTTTATGCGCCGGCAGATACCACGAGGCATCAACGAGACGAAACCCGGCCGTGCCGAGCTGCTTTTCTACCCAGTCCGCCGAAACGACGAAACGGCTCTTATCCGTGCTCACGATGTCTCTCCTGATTTCAGGCAGCAGCTTCAGGCGTGCCGAAACGAATGCGGAACCGCCTGTTCTCCTTGCCCTTCTTTTCTATCTTGGCAATGTGAATATCGCCCACTTCCTGCGTTTCGGAAACATGGGTGCCGCCGCAGGGCTGGCTGTCGATGGTAGAGTTTTCGCCGATGCAGACAAGGCTGACCCGGCCAAGGCCGATTGGCGGGCGCACATTCTTGGATTTGACGATGCCCGGATTGGCCTGAAGTTCTTCGTCGGTAATCCATTGCAGGAAAACGGGATGGTTGGCTTTCACCAGTTCCATCAGCTTTGCCGTGACTTCATCCTTGTCGATGGTTTCCGACATGTCGAAATCGACGCGCGATTCGTCTTCGCCGACGGCAGCACCGGTGATCGGCCACTGACAGACGACGGATAGCAGGTGGCAGGCCGTGTGCATGCGCATCAGCTTGTAACGGCGCGGCCAGTCTACATGCAGGGTCAGTTTTTCACCGACCTCGGGCGAAGGCTGACCTTCCAGCGGCACATGGATGATAACGCTCTTGTCGGCGCCATTTTTGGTAATGCCGAGTTCGATGCGCGAACTATCGGCCCGCTCGAGAAAGCCGCTGTCGCCCGGCTGGCCGCCGGACGTGGCGTAAAAGCAGGTCTGGTCGAGCTCGATGCCGCCATCCTCATGCACCGCCGTGACGATCGCTTCTGCGGTGGAAAGATAAAAATCGTCACGGAACAGGGCATTCACAGGCATTTCGGCATGTCCTCAAACGGTTTCGTACGGAACCGCAATCTCGCTTTTCGTTGCCAGCCACTGGGGAACCGGAAGCCCCTTGGAGCGCAGGAAATCCGGATTGAACAGCTTCGACTGATAACGATTACCGTAGTCGCAAAGTATCGTCACGATTGTATGCCCCGGACCAAGCTCGCGGGCAAGGCGGATTGCGCCGGCAATGTTGATGCCGGAGGAGCCACCGAGGCAAAGACCCTCTTTCGTGACCAGATCGAACAGCACCGGCAGGGCTTCCGCATCCGAAATACGATAAGAGAAATCCGGCGCGAAGCCTTCCAGATTGGCGGTGATGCGCCCCTGTCCGATGCCCTCGGTGATAGAGGAGCCTTCCGACTTCAGGACGCCATGCTTGTAAAATTCGTAGAGGGCGGCGCCCTCAGGGTCGGCAAGGCCGATCTTTATATCGGGATTGAAATCGCGCAGGCCGTCAGCCACGCCCGCAAGCGTTCCGCCGGAACCGACGGAGCAAATGAAACCATCGACCTTGCCGTCCGTCTGGTCCCATATTTCCGGTGCCGTTGTCTCAATATGGGCCTGACGGTTGGCGATATTGTCGAACTGGTTGGCCCAGATCGCGCCGTTTTCATCCGTCGCGGCCAGCTGTTTTGCCAGGCGGCCGGAAACCTTCACGTAATTGTTCGGGTTGGAATAGGGTGCCGCCGGAACCTCGACCAGCTTTGCGCCGAGAAGCTTCAGCGCATCCTTCTTTTCCTGGCTTTGCGTCTCGGGAATGACAATGACAGTCTTGTAGCCGAGCGCATTGGCCACCAGCGACAGACCGATGCCGGTATTGCCTGCCGTGCCTTCCACGATGGTGCCGCCCGGCCGCAGCTGTCCGCGCCGTTCCGCATCGCGGATGATGTAAAGCGCGGCGCGATCTTTCACCGATTGGCCGGGATTGAGAAACTCCGCCTTGCCGAGGATTTCACACCCCGTCGCTTCAGAGGCAGCTTTCAGACGGATAAGCGGCGTGTTGCCGATAGCACTGAGCGCAGAGGGATGAATGGTCATGATTGAGCCTTCTTGTCTGAGCGGAAATTAGGTGCCGTTATGTCCCGTTACAACCGCCTCAAGGCAAGAAATTATCTTCCCGCCTTAGGCTTCGCCACGCAAAATTTTGCCGATACCCAATTTTATGCGTTGTTCTTCACTGCGGCATAGGCTGCAAGTGCTCTTTCCCGTGCCTTCCCATGGTCGACGATCGGCAGGGGATAGGTCTTGCCGAGCTCGATACCCGCCTTTTGAAGCACCTCTTTCGGTGCTTCAAACGGCTTGTGGATGTATTTTCGCTCAAGCTTTTCAAGCTCCGGCACGAAGCGGCGCACGTAGTCTCCCTCGGCATCGAATTTCTCCCCCTGCAATATGGGGTTGAAAATGCGAAAGAACGGCGAGGCGTCCGCGCCCGAACCCGCCACCCACTGCCAGTTGGCAGCGTTGGAGGCCGGATCGGCATCGACAAGCGTATCGCGAAACCACTTCTCGCCTTTGCGCCAGTCGATAAGTAGATGTTTGATGAGGAAGGATGCCACTATCATGCGCACCCGGTTGTGCATGGTGCCGTGTTTCCACAATTGCCGCATGCCGGCATCCACGATCGGATAACCCGTCATGCCACGCGTCCAGGCGTTGAAAGATGTGTCATCGTCCCGCCAGCCGAAGGCGTCGAAACTGTCGTTCCAGTTTTTCTCGTCCAGCTCGGGAAAGTGGAACAGCAGATGGTAGCAGAATTCCCGCCAGACGAGTTCCTTGCGGAAACGGCTGATATCGTTGGACGCGATATGGCGTGAGAGCCCCTTCGTCGCATGCCACACGGCGGCGGGCGATATTTCGCCGAGCGCCAGATGCGGCGCAAGAAGCGACGTGGCGTCCTTCGCCGGAAAGTCGCGGCCTTCCTCATAACCCTTCAAGGCACCATCGATGAAATCATCGAGTTTTTCCCGCGCGGCATTTTCACCGGGTGTCCATATCTCGCTGAAACCCCTGGCCCAGTCCGGTTTGACCGGCAGAAGCTTCCAATCATCGAGTTTCTCCGATTTTGGCCATGTCTCAGGTGCCTTCAGGCTCTGCGGTGCATCCGCCGGCGTATGTGGCTCCTCGCCGCCCTCCAGAGCCCGCCAGAAGGGCGTGTAGACCCGGTAGGGACCGCCGGATTTGGTCTGCACCCGGGATGGTTCATGCAGCAGGTGTCCGGCAAAGCTGCGAACTGTCAGTCCGTCGTCCCCGAGCGCCTCTTTTATTGCCTTGTCCGTTGCCATGCCGGTCGGCTCATAGCGACGGTTCCAGAGGACTGCATCCGCGCCGGTTTCGGCTATCAGCCGGCGCAGCGTCTCCTCTGCGTTGCCGCTTCTGAGCAGTAGACGGCTGCCGCATTTTTCCAGCATCGCGGAAAGAGAGGCAAGCGAATGGTGAAGCCACCATTCCTGTGCGCCGCCCAGCGGGCCGCTGGATGTCTCACGGATATAGATCGGTATGACGGGGCCGCCATGCTCCACCGCTGCAAGAAGGGCGAGATTGTCCGCAAGACGCAAGTCCTTGCGGAACCAGACGATAACAGGAGAGGATTTTGTTGGCATGAAGGGATCCGGTTCACTTCCGCTTGAACGAGTGTTGAAACGCTTTGTTCCTCAAATCGCGTAGAATGGAAAGCTGGAGGCACATGGTTTTTCGAGGGCTACTTTTTCGACCTTGAAACCGAAAGTGAAGGGAACCAACTGGAGGAGCCGGCGTTTTTCGCTGGTTAATAGAGCATGGAAGTACAATCAATGTTGCTGAAAGACGTTAAGTGGGAAAAGCCTGTTACCATATCCTTGGAAAACGGTGCTCCCCGGATTTTCAACGGCGTTTACGAGGCCTTCGATTTTCTCCAGCATGAATGGCCACAACGCGGTGACAAGGCGCATGAGCAGGCCCTGCGTCTGTGCCGCGCCTCGCTGATGGGGGACGTGGCTGGAGAGATTGCGCGCGCCGCCTTCGTTACCGCAAGCCGGCAGGCGCAATGCCTCCTGGAGGCCGGAAACAAGGTGGAAGATCAGGGTAAACTTGCATCCTGACAGCGTTGCCGGATTGAGATGTGAAAGGCCACCCGTAAAGCCGGGTGGCCTTGTTTTATCCGCCGCCAGAAACGGGTTGTGTCGAACGCAGGATATGGCATCGTGCGCGTGCAAAGCGGATGAATACGGCAATGACCAACCACTACGGCTATATTGTTTTCCCGACAGCTCTCGGCCATTGCGGCCTCGCATGGGCAGAGCGCGGTATCGCCCGTCTGCAATTGCCCAGCGCAGATGCCGGTGAAACCGAGAAACTTATCCAGAAACGCCTGCCGTCATCTTCCATTGCTGTACCCGACACACGCGCCCGTGAGGCGATTGCGATGGTTACCCGCTATTTCGATGGTGAAGAGATTGATTTTACGCCGGTGGAACTCGATCTTGCCGGGCAGGAGCGGTTCTTTCTAGATGTCTATCAGGTGGCACGGCATATCGGCTGGGGCCGCACGACGACCTATGGCGGTATCGTAAAAACGCTGGGCCTCTCCATGGAAAAGGCCCGCGACGTCGGGCAGGCCATGGCGAAAAATCCCGTGCCGCTGATCATTCCCTGCCACCGTGTTCTGGCGGCTGGCGGCCGGCTGGGTGGCTTTTCCGCGCCGGGCGGAACGAACACCAAATTACGTATGCTGGATCTCGAAAATGCCGGCCGCAGCCGTGCTGACGATGCACAGGGCAGCCTGTTTTAAAGCAATGACAGATCAGTCCACATGAATAGCCGTCTGATTTCTGCCCTTTTCTCGTCAAATTGTCGCTAAATTGTCACAATACACGGACGCCCTCTAACATAAGGGCGAGACGTTTGAGAGTATCCGCGTTAATTCTATCCGCTGCATTGGCTTTTACAGTCGTGGCACCCGCGTCGGCTGGCATGCTGAACCAGGCTGAAAAATACACCGGACTGCATGAATCCAAAAACAACAAGAGCCTGAAGAATATTCTTGGGGCAAATCCCCGCAGCACACCGTGGTGTGGCCTGTTCCTGCATGCCGTTGCCAGCAAGGCCGGGCGCGCATCGCCCAAATCCTACGGATTTGCAAAATCCTGGACGTCATTCGGTTATGCCGTTCCCGTCGCCGCCGCCAAACCGGGCGATGTTGTCGTCATTCGCAACGGCCGCGGTTATCACGCCGGAATATTGAAGAGCATGAGCGGCAAGACAGCGCAAATTCTCGGCGGCAATCAGTCCGGCCGTGTGCAGGTGTCGAACTTCAACCGCAAGGCCATCGTTTCCGTGCGTCGCTGAAGGCCGGACCAATTTTACGACGATCCTTATAAAGGCGGGCTGTGGCCCGCCTTATGCGTTTTAAGGCCCCTATGGCTGTTCCCTTGTGCCGGGTGCCGCATCGCGCTGGTCGTCATCCTCAAGGTCTGTGGCGACGATGAAGGCATCCTCGTGTTGCCGCGCTGCCTGCCGGCGTGCGCGCAGGCTTATGGATTCATCGGGGTAAATCTCACTTTCTTTCGATTTGAGTTCGCTGTCGGTTTCAAAACGCGGCAAATCTTCGTCTTTGATATCGAGAGGTTCGTTTTTCTTCTGTTTCGGATCGCTCATGGATGGTCCTCCTGCGGGTTCCTGCCGGACAAACGATCCTGCAGTGAGTAGGGTTCCCTTTTTTCAGGGAAATGCGCATGCGCAATCTCCGGACGCGGAACAATTTCCGGCCATTTCTGTTTTTCAATTGGCACAGTCAAAGCCGATGCGACGCAAAGAGGAGGACGTTATGAACCATGATCGCGAAGCAGCAATCCGCGAAAAAGCCCGCGCAATATGGGAGAGAGAAGGCAGGCCGGAGGGACATCACGAACGCCACTGGATGGAGGCGGAACGGGAGGTCTCGGCAAGCACGGAAACGGGAAAGACCAATGGTAAAAATGGCGCGAAGAAACCCGCTGCCGCCAAGTCCTTGGTCCAGAAGAAGGTGACTGCGGATAAGGCTTCGGCAAAAAATGCCAAATCACCAGCGGTAAAATCTCTTCAGAAAGAGCAAAAAGCGGAGACCAGCCGAAAAGACGACGACCTGACCGAAAGCCTAGAGGAAAGTTTCCCGGCAAGCGATCCGCCGGCACTCACCAACGCGTCTACTTCGACGAAGCGTGTGGCGAAGAAGACCTGAGGTCAATAACGCCCAGCTACGCGCCTATGCCAAGATCGATATAGAGCGAATGCTGCGGCATCTCGCTCGTCATGCCATATTTTGGAAAAAATGGCTCCCCGGGCCGGATTCGAACCGGCGACCTGTCGATTAACAGTCGAATGCTCTACCGCTGAGCTACCAGGGAACGTGCGCTGCTTGGCGCGGTGTGAGCGGGGTAATACAAATGCTTTTCCGATTTGCCAAGCGCTTTTTTCAAAAAAAACGCATTCATCTTGTTTTATCTCGCCGGAGTCCCGATTTTCCGGGCTTATCGACGGTGAAAAAATTATCCACAGGCCAGATGTTAAAGGGCAGTATGGAATGAAATTTGGAATGGACCACAGAACGGGTCGTCTCAATCTCGGAAAATGGAGCGTTGCCATGCCGCGTTCGCGCGTCGGCAGGATCGCCACCGGCTCGGCGCTGGTGGTGGGCGGAACGCTCGGGTTTTTGCCCATCCTCGGTTTCTGGATGGTCCCGCTTGGTCTTATCGTGCTTTCCCACGATTTGCCGGCGGTTCGCCGCAGGCGGCGGCGGCTGGCAGTGTGGTGGGCATCGCGACGCAATGGTCGCAACACCCGCAATAGAGGTGGACAATAAGGCTCAGCCGCCCATCGAGCTGCTGAGGCCCTGTCCGGCCCAGAAGGCGGCATAGGCGAGTGCTGCAAAATAAATCGCCGTCAGGATGAGAAACAGATACCCGCCGAGAACGGTCACGCCGTCCCTCTGGATCATACCCGCCGAAAAAAGCAGGATGGCGACGCCCGGCAGGGTGTTGGAGAAGGGAATGAAGCCGAGCGGCATCATCAGCAACACGCCAGCGGTCATCAGCGCAAGTCCGTTCACCCTATTGGCGACGATGCCCGCCGTCAGCGCCGGAAGGCGCGGGCGGATGAAGCGATCGAGCCTGGAGACGATGGCGACGCCTTTCTGGAGTGCCGGCACCAGCTTTGCCGTTTCCATCTGCCGGTCGAGAATCCTGGCCGGCAGCCATGGCAGACGGTTGAGGGTGATGGCCAGACTGACGAGAATGATCGCTGCGCCAAACACGGTGCTGACGCCTGGAATGGAGACCGGAATGAGGAAGGGCAGGGAAGCTATTGCACAGATGAGCAGCAGGCCCTGTTCGCCGATTGCCTCCATCAGCTCGCGCAATGTGATCGTCTGACCTTGCAGTTTCCCAATCAGCTTTTCGAGCGTGGTGCTGAGCTTTTCAGACGTATCAGTGAATGCGAATTCGTTCGACATCAGGCTTCCCGGAAGTTGCTTTAACTCCGGGTTTGATAACATTCATCCGGCCGAATGCCTACCGCCGATGGAAAATCAGCGTCTTTTCGGACCGGTGCTGCCGCCCGCCTTTGTCAGTGGGAAACCCAGCTGCTGTAGGCGCCTGCGAGAAGAACAATCAGCAGGATGACCAGTATGACCGGATTGATCGACGTAATGAAGCTTACATAGTCCATGATAACTTCCTCCTCTTTCCGCCACACCTTATTCTACCGCAAAAAGGCCGGTTTATCTACCTGAGGATGAAATTTCGCATCGCAGCAACCATTCGCCGCTGCGGTCTGGAATTGTTTGTTTTTCTCATTTGCCGCAACGCAAAAAATAAATCTTCCAACATTTGCCATTCTCTTGCGTTGTCTCTAATCCTGATTTGGTGGCGGTCGATAGTCAGACCGTCCGCCGCTGACAAACCGCCACTGAGATGCCTGGCTCCCGCCTTGCCGTCGGTCTAAAACGATCTTCCCCGGGGACATGAAATGCTGAAAAACATCTATGCCTGGACGATGGCGCTTGCCGCGCGCAAAAGCGCCGTGTGGTGGTTGGCGATCGTGGCCTTCGTCGAAAGCTCCGTCTTCGTTGTGCCGGCGGATGTGCTTTTCCTGCCCATGGTGCTGGCAAAGCCAAAAAAGGCGATGTTTTATGCGCTCGTCGCAACGGTCGCTTCCGTTCTCGGTGGCATTGCCGGCTGGTTTCTCGGCCACTATGCTTTCGAGAGTATTGCGCGGCCAATTCTGGAATTTTACGGCAAGCTGGACAGCTTCGAGCAGCTCAAGAATTCGGTAAATTACGAGACCATCATTCTCCTGCTGGTGACATCGGGCTTTGCGCATCTGCCGCCGATCAAGGTCGTCACCATCCTCTCCGGTGCGGCCAATATCAGCCTCGGCCTGTTCATTCTCTCGGCTGTCGTCACGCGCGGCGCGCGCTTTTTCATCCTCGCCGGGTTGCTGCAAAGATACGGTGAACCGGTGCGCCACTTCATCGAAAAACGCCTTGGTGTTATTGCCGCCGCTGTGGCCGCAGCGCTCATCGCCATCTATGCGGTCTACGTTTTCGTGCGCTGACGAAACGCAGTTTTTCTACTCTTACAATACTGTCGCATAACTTTCAGCCTACTGTCAGAATCCAGCTGTATCGGTTGTCTCGTCCAATGAGAGAACCGATTTATTATGCGAAGATTATGGAAGTGCTCCTTGGGGGGCATGGGTATTGCTGTGCTTGCCGCAGGCGGTTATCTCCTCGCCATCCAGCTTCTCGGCAACTTTCACGAGGTGGTGGCAGGGCAGCTTTACCGCTCCAACCAGCCAAGCAGTGAGCAGCTGGTCCGCTATACCATGGACCATGGCATCAAGACGGTCATCAATCTGCGCGGAGAGAATGAATCCGAGGACTGGTACAAGGATGAGATCAAAACCTCGCGCGAGCTTGGGTTGACCCATATCGATTTTGGCATGTCAGCCCGCCACGAACTTGACATGACCAAGGTGAATCAGTTGGTCGCGATCATGCGTGATGCGCCGAAGCCCATCCTCATCCATTGCAAGTCCGGTGCGGACAGGACAGGCCTTGCGACCGCGCTTTATCTCGGCCGCGTCGCGTATCTCGGTGAAAAGGCGGCTGAGAGCCAGCTTTCCGTCCGCTACGGCCATATCGGCATCCCCTATCTGTCTGAGACCTATGCCATGGACCAGACCTGGGAAAATGTCGAACACATGTCGATCGCCGACGACTTCACAATTGCTTCAAACGAGTTTTGAAAACGGTCGGGCATAGCGTCCGCAAAATTGCTGATCGATCTCCTGAAGCGGGATTTGGCGTTCCGTTCTGATCGCGCAACGGTCGGGACGGGACCCAAACGCTTGGTTTCTTAACTGTTGAGTTCTCAACGACGCAGCCTGTCTTTCATCAGGCGACCCGCTTTCTCCCTCTCGAGGTTCGTCGGAAATCACATTTTTTGTCTATATATTAGTAACTTATGCGATCCAACAATTAAGTTGACTCCTTTAATCATCTTTTATAGAGCGACTTTGTTTCAACTTCTGGATCGCATCATGACCCCAAAATCATTTATGAGCGGCCTTGCCGCATCGCTCTTGTCTATTCTCTTTACCGCCCCTTATGTAATGGCTGAACAAAAGACCATCACAGATGTCATCGGACGCGAAGTGAAGGTTGACCTTCCAGCAAAGCGCGTTGTTCTCGGTTTCTACTTCGAGGACTACATGGCGGTCGGCGGCGAGAAAGCCTATGATTCCGTCGTCGGCATTTCTCGCGAAGCCTGGGAAGGCTGGGTACCCGCCAACTGGAAGATGCATCTCGCGCATCGCGCCTCGCTTGCCGACATTGCCGATGTCGGTGAAGTGGAAGCGCAGACTTTCTCGGTCGAAAAAGTGTTGAGCCTCAATCCCGATCTGGTGATTCTGGCAGACTGGCAATACAAAGCGCTTGGTCTCGATGCCGATCGTCTGGAAGAAGAAGGCATTCCCGTCGTCGTCGTCGACTACAACGCCCAGACGGTCGAGCGGCACGTCGCCTCGACCCGGCTTTTTGGCGACCTGACCGGCCAGGAGAAGCGTGGCAAGGAAATTGCCGACTTCTATGCCGGTTCGCTGAAAGAGGTCGCTGACCGGGTCGCCAAGTCCGGAAAGCCGAAACCGAAGGTCTATGTCGAGTTCGGCAACAAGGGCCCGGCCGAATATTCTTTCACCTACGGCAAGAACATGTGGGGCGCCATGTCCACGGCGGCTGGCGGCGACAACATTGCCGCTCCCTTCGTCGAATGGTGGGGACCGATCAATCCAGAACAGGTTCTGGCGTCCAAGCCTGACGCCATCTTCATTTCCGGTCGCGAAAACAACAAAAACCCGGCAGCGCTGCCCATGGGACAGGCGGTGAAGGCGGCAGACGCAGGCGAGAAACTCAAGGCATTTGAGGCCCGTCAGGGCTGGAGCGAATTGCCCGCCATCAAGAACGGCCAGCTGTTCGGTGTTTACCAGGGTGCGTCGCGCACGCTCTCCGATTTCGCCATGGTTCAGTACATCGCAAAGCAGCTATATCCCGAGCAGTTCAAGGATGTCGATCCGATCGCCAACTATCTCGGCTATTACAAGAAGTACCTTCCGGTAACGCCTCAAGGCACTTTCGCCATCGCCGTCAAGGATTGATATCGCGCTTGCCTGTGGCGGCGTAGAAACGTGCTTTCTTCGACGCCACAGTGGCGAAATCTCGCGCACGCCGCCGTTGCGGCGTCCGCTTTTCCAGACAGTCCTTTCAGGCAGGTTTTCATGACAATTGCTGCCCGCAACGCCGAGGCCATCGGTGCGCACCGGCTGCGCGAGCGCCGTCGCTGGCGTGTCGTCTCTATCTTCTTCGTATTGATGGCAGTGAGCCTCGTTCTCGATATCGCCACTGGTCCTTCGCTGCTGTCGCCCGCCGAAGTGGTGAAGTCGCTGACCGGCCTTGGCGAACGGGCCGCCATGACCGATTCCATCGTGCGCGGCCTTCGCCTGCCCATGGCGTTGATGGCGCTTGCCGTCGGTGCGGCACTCGGGGCAGGTGGCGCGCAGATGCAGACCCTGCTCAATAATCCCATGGCGAGCCCCTATACGCTCGGTATGGCCGCAGCGGCCGGTTTCGGTGCGGCGCTGGTGCTGGCGCTTGGCGGTCTCGGGTTGGATGCCATGATTGCCGTTCCGCTGGGCGCGTTCGTCTTTTCCATGCTCGCAGCACTTTTTCTCTTCACGCTGGCCTCCATGCGGCAGATGACGACCGAAACCATCATTCTCGGCGGCATCGCGCTTCTTTTCCTGTTTCAGTCGCTGCTGTCGCTCATCCAGTTCCTGTCCTCACCGGAGCTGTCCCAGCAGATTCTTTTCTGGCTGTTCGGCAGCCTGACTAAGGCGACCTGGCCGACGCTTGGCCTGACCGCTGCCGTGACCGCCCTCTGCTGCGCCCTGCTGATGGCGGATTGCTGGAAGCTGACCGCGCTCAGAATGGGGGAGATGCGGGCGGCAAGCCTCGGCATCAATGTCCGCTGGCTGCGCATGAAGGTTCTCGTCATCGTTGCCATCATGACCGCGACGGCCACCAGCTTCGTCGGCGTCATCGGTTTTATCGGGCTGGTCGCGCCGCATATCGCCCGCATGACCGTGGGCGAGGATCAGCGCTTCTTCCTGCCCATGTCGGTGCTGAGCGGCGCGCTGATGCTGTCGGCTGCCTCGATCCTCTCCAAATCGATCGTTCCCGGTGCGCTGTTCCCGGTTGGCATCGTCACGGCCATTGTCGGCGTGCCGTTTCTGATGTGGCTGATTTTCGCTCCGAAGAGGCGCGGCCGATGATGGTTCTCGATTCGATTTCCGCCGAGCGCGGCGGACAGACTGTTGTGAAAGGGCTGTCGGCGCGTCTGGAGGCGGGGCATATTCATGCCGTCATCGGCCCAAACGGAACGGGCAAGACGACCCTTTTGAGAGCGATCTTCGGCGATCTGCCACTTGCTGCCGGTTCGATCAGCCTCGGCGACCGCCGTCTTCGGGCCGGGGAGCGGGCGGGGCGGTATATAAGGCAGTGGCGCGATGGCTTTGCCTACATGCCGCAGGACACCACGGCCGATATTGCGCTCAGCGTGCTGGAGGTGGTGGCACTCGGCCGTTTCGGGCGTCTGTCGTTGCATATTGACGACGAGACGCTCGACCTGGCCATGACACGCCTGCATCAGGCGGGAATAGCGCATCTGGCGGGCAGGGAGATCGCCTCCCTCAGCGGCGGGCAGCGGCAGATGGCGCTTTTCGCGCAGGTTCTGATGCGCGAGCCGCAGGCGATGCTGCTGGACGAGCCGGTCAGCGCGCTGGACCTCAAACATCAGGTGGCGCTTCTCGATCTGGTGCGGCAGGAAACCCGCGCCAATGGCTGGGTAACGCTGGTCGTGCTGCATGATCTCAACCTCGCCTGCCAATATGCCGACAACCTGCTGGTGATTTCCGATGGCGCATTGAAGGCGACCGGCGCGCCGGGAGATATCGTCACGCCGAAACTCATTTCCGAGACCTACGGGGTGACGGTGGAAGTTTTGCGGGACAGGCGCGGCAATCCCGTCATTCAGCCGGCTGGCGACCCGCTGCCCGAACATTTCAAAACCCTTGAAGGAATAATTGCATGAAACGATTTTTGATGACGTTTGCCGCGGCTTTGGCCGTAACCTTCTCTGTCGCGCCGTCCTTTGCTGCCGAACACAAGGTGCTGATGCTCAATTACGGCGCGGACGGCAGCATGGTGTTTGAGCCTTCCTATGTAAAGGCAGAGCCCGGCGACACCATCACCTTCGTGCCGCAAAATTCCAGCCATTACGTGCAGTCCTATGCCGTTCCGGAAGGCGTAACGCCCTGGAAAGGCAAGCTTGATGAGGCCTTCACCGTTACCGTCGAGAAGGAAGGCGTCTATCTCTATTATTGCCCACCGCATCTGATGATGGCGATGATCGGCGTGATCCAGGTCGGCAAGCCCGTCAATCTGGAAGCGGTCAGGCAAAAGGCGGAGAAGCTGCGCCCCAAACTGGTCATGAAGGGCGAAAGGCTGGACGCGGCTCTGGCACAGGTAACGCCGGCGCAATGACGCCATCTCCGTGCTCGACCGGATGGGACGCTCGGTCCCTCAAATCTCGCTCGCCGGGTGTGTGAAGCAGCCCACACGAAAAAATTGGCTGCAATCACCATAACAAGGATAAACCAATGGCAAATAAACTAGTCGAAACGACATTGAACGACCTGCTCAACGGCGAATTGCGCGCCCACCACGCCTATCTTCAGGCAGCCGCCTGGGCGGCTGAGCGCAATCTCGATGGTTGCTACAAGTTTCTGCTTGGCCATGCTGCCGAAGAGCTGGAGCATATGCACCGCATCTTCAGCTTTCTGAACGATCTCGGAGCTCCAGTTATTTTCACCGAGCTGCCGGCTCCACAGGTCACCGCAAACGATATCAAAGGGTTGTTTGCAATTGTCGCGCAACACGAATCGCGTGTCACCTCCGCCATCAACGCAGCGGTTGATCTCGCGCGGTCTGAAAAAGACCATGCGACCACATCCTTCCTGCAATGGTTCGTGAACGAACAGCATGAGGAGGACAGCCTGTGCCGCACGATAATGGGCAAGATCGAGCTGATCGGTGACGGTCCCAATGCGCTTTATCTGATTGACCGCGAAATCGGCGAACTGGCTGAAAAGGCCTGAAAGCTGCGCAGCATTCACTGATATTCCACAAGCTGCATCAAACGCAGCTTGTGGCTGGTTCAGTCACTTCCCAAATCCGGCGTCCATCCACGCGTATAGCCTTTTCCCATGATGGCAACCGCAAGGGAAAGCTGTTCCTGCAAATGTTCGATTTCGCCCAGCAGCGTTTCAACAGCCGCCTTCGCATCGCCATCATGACACTGGATGACATATCCAGCTATGTCGTCAGGCCGTACAGGGGTGATTTTTTCCGCATCGGGCATATCGGTTGACCTCTCGTTTGTTCACTAAATGTTCTAATTTTAGCAGAGAGTCAACAAGGCAAATGCGTGCCGTCTCTGGACGGTCACAGGCTTTGCAATAAGAGTATATTTCTGGAATTATCGTTGAACGCACTCGCGCCCGCCACGGCCACGCACCGCAGTGTCAAGCGTCAATGAACGGATGGATCTTCGCCGTTCAGGAAGCTGCGAATTCCATCTTTCTCACAGGTGGCCAGGAATTCTTCCCAGGCGTCCTTGTCTGTCGTGAAAGGTTCTTCCCAGGTGGTGACATCATCATGCTCGCTGATAACCTCGAGCGTCCAATCCTGCTGGGTGCCGGCCGGCCGGTAGATATCAACCAGAACCGTGATACCGTCGTCTTCAAATTCGCCTGAGAATTCCGAGTGTTCAATTTTTGTTTTTTTGACCATCACCGCACACCTCGTTCTCAGGCTTGGATAAACGCACACCCAGACCGCATCTTGTCAATTCGCGCATGGCGCCGGCGAGAATGTGGCTTAAAAAATTATAGCCAGCTCTGGGGGAACTGGCTATCTATCTGTTTTTAATGGTCGGAGCGGCGGGATTCGAACCCACGACCCCTTGACCCCCAGTCAAGTGCGCTACCGGGCTGCGCTACGCTCCGAACCTGAAAGCCGTTTATATATAAGCCTGTTAGGGCGCAAGCGGAAAATAGCCTTTTCTTGAAAAAAGGAACAAAGGCTGTGGACGGTGGGCAGGGACTTTCTTCCCGAAGATGTTGCCCGTCAAACGCGTGACACATCATCCTTCCATCATGGCGGGAACCTGCCGTGTTCTTTGGCGTTCCAATCTAAGCGAAACTGAAATTCAGGGAGATGAAACATGTCCGAACTCGTCGTTGTCGGTTTTGACGGAACGGAAGATGCCGACCGGGTCCTTCTGAAACTTGCTGGAATGAAAAAGGAATATCTGGTCGATCTGGAAGATGCCGTCGTCGTCGTTCGCGATGAAAACGGCAAGGTGCACCTGAAGCAGAGCGTCAATCTGACGGCGATCGGTGCAAGCTCCGGTTTTCTCTCCGGTGGTCTCTGGGGCGGCCTCGTTGGCCTGCTGTTCCTCAATCCGCTCGCGGGATTTGCGATTGGCGGCGCGATCGGTGCGGGAACGGGTGCGCTTGCGGGGTCGCTGACGGATTACGGCATCGACGACGATTTCATCAAATCTCTGGGTGAAACCATCCCGAATGGCTCTTCGGCGTTGTTCGTGCTGATCCGCAAGGTGCAGCCGGAAAAGGTGATGGCGGAACTGGAAGGTCTTCGTGGGCGGGTCATCAAAACCTCGCTTTCGCCAGAGCAGGAAGCACAACTGCAAAAGGCGCTTTCCGGCGGAACGGAACAAGCGGCAGCACCTGCCGTCTGAACGAGCCAGGGAGACAATGCTGCGGCATGATTCATGTCGCAGCAGATCTATGAAAGTGCGGTGGCGCTCTTTGCGACCCTTGCCGGAAACGTTGGCTTAAACCGTCAGCGTTCCGGTTTTAGGCTGCGGCCAGGTCAGATAATAATACCGACTACCGACATTGCCAAAAAATGCATTGTCGCCGGAAATACTGTCTACATAGGCGCCACCGGTGGTCTTGGCATAAGCGGAACCGTCGCGCTTGAGGTGGTCCTTCAGAAAATCGCTCCAGCCGGTCGTGGTGATCTCGGTTGCCGGTTTTGAGGTGGTTGTCTTGTCGGCCTCCACGTCCCAGGCTTTTATCTTTGCGCCTTCGGTCGGATCGGAGACTGTCAGCGTTCCAGCGGCCAGCGCTTCCAGCATTGCCTTGGCTTGCGTAGCTTTGCTGGGGTCCTTGGAGAGTTCTTCCAGCGTCGCCTTCAGGCTTGTCATGAAACTGGCCTGTGTAATGTCGCCGGAGGGCGCCTGCGTGCTGGTGTCGTCGGTCTCCGCGTCAGTGCCGGAGACTTGCGCATATTGCGCCAGAAGCTGTGTCAGCCGCGTATTGGTGGAGGAGGGCGAGGTGTCGATCCCGTAGGAGTCGAGGATCGCAGTTCGTGGCGAGGAGGTGGAAGCGGAATTGTCCTCCTGCTCCTTGATGGCCTTGAGTGCGAGTTTGGTGGAGTTGATGCGTGTGGACAGGTCGACGGAGGAGACCATTGCGCTCACTGTTTCCATGATAGGCCGATACACGTCATGCATACCGAACCGGCTTGGCGAAGATTCTCGATCCCGCCTTTCGTCTCCTCTCATAAGAAGACCGGGTGTATCCCCAGCCGTCTCAAGCTTGGGATGCACCCGGTCTAATAGCCGAACTTTGCGCGACGCTTGCGGACATATAGTGCGTCTCTAATGAAACGAAGCGTTGGACGCACTCAATGCCTTGGTTTCAGTCATGAAACCGCTACGCATTTTTTACTGGAAGTGCTCAGTTTTCCTGCACGGAAACACCGTTCGGGCCGATATTCATCTCGATCCCCTTCGGTTTGCTTTCTTCGTGCCATACATAGGCTCCAAGCCCGACAAGAACCACCAGAAGTGCGCCAATGATAAAATAGAGATTGTTCGTCTGCGTCATAGGATGTCTCCCCGTTTGACAATCATGATCGCGGGCTAAACGCATGAAATAATGTAAGGTTCCGTAAGGGTAAGGACTTTAGGTGGCACTTCTGCTTCGGCGCAGGCTTTCGCGCTTTTCCAGAGCCATGCATCCCCACAATATGCCGAGCAGCAGGAAGAAATGCCGCCAGTGGTCGGTGTCAATGACGTTGCCGATCATCACATGCCCGACAAAGGTTACCCAGGAAATGATGAGAAACGGCTGCCAGGGCCGCTGGCGCAGCAGCAGTTTGAAACAGGCGGCAATGGTCCAGCAGATCAGCGTGAGATAGATGACGAAGCCGAACCAGCCATGCGTGGTCAGGCTCTTCAGCCAGATATTATGTTCCGCGGCGGGAAAGATGTCGTCGAACACCATGGGGCCGATGCCGAGCGGATGTTCCATCGCCATCAGGAAACCGAGATAGTGGCGGGCAAAACGCCCGAGATGGCCGCCATCATAGGATTGCACCGCCGAGGCGCGGCTGGAGAACAGGTCTGCTACCTGCTTGAATTGCAGGGCGATGATGACGGCTGCCACCATCAATGCCACGGCGACGAGAAACAGAACGAGGATTTTCAGCCGGAATGCCGCCGTACGCTCTTTCAGCAGCATGACGAAAACCAGAAGCACTGCCGAAAACAGGAAAAGGCCCCATGCGGCGCGTGAAAACGACAGGAACACGGCAAGAGACAGAATGAGCAGGCCAAGGATCCGCCATGGCGCATGCATCGCCTTGCCGGAGAGCAGGCCGTAAATCAGGTACAGCGACGGCGTCACCAGGAAGGGACCGAAGACGTTCGGGTCCTGAAAGGCGCCCTTGGCGCGATCGTAAAGGGTAAAGACCTCGAAACCGGGAATGGCGTGAAAATATCCGATGATGCCGAGCAGGGAGGTAATCAACGCTGCGGCGAGCCAGGCCCGGAAAATCAGCAGCAGCCGCTGGTGCTTGTCCTCGATGATCGCAGCATAAAAAACCGAGGTCAGCGCCAGAAAGGTCGACACGGCGAGATAAAGCGGCCCCTCGTCGAGATTGGCCATGGTGGTCAGCGAAAGATAACCGCCGACATTGAAGGCAAGCAGCAGGCACAAAAGCAGGACGACGGTGCGCGAAAGGCGCAATCCCAGCAGGAACCAGATGGCTACTTGCCCCACCATCATCAGCTCATAGGGCGCCGGTTCGGAAATCACGAAGCCGGAAAGAAAGACGCCGAAGGCAATGAAGAACGCGCCGACCAGCCGCATGGCAGCAAGCGGTGCGTCAAAATCCGGTGCGTGCTGGTAACCGGTGTGGGTCAATAGGCATTTTCCGATTTGAGCAGCCGGATCGGCGTCAGGAACAGGATCTTGAGATCGAGAAGCAGCGACCAGTTCTCGATATAATAGAGATCGTATTCGGTGCGGAACTTGATCTTGTCGCCGTGGTCAATCTCACCACGCCAGCCATTGATCTGCGCCCAGCCGGTAACACCGGGCTTGACCTTGTGCCGGGCGAAATAATGCTCCACCACCTCGGTATATTTCAGGTCGCCCGTCTGGGCATGCACGGCGTGCGGACGCGGCCCGACCAGTGAAAGATCGCCGTAAAGAACGTTGAAAAGCTGTGGCAGCTCGTCCATCGAGGATTTTCGCAGGAACCGCCCGACCGGCGTGACACGCGGATCGTTTTTCGTGACGGCCTTTTTTGCCGTGGGATCGCTGAGTTCCGTATACATGGAACGGAACTTCCAGACATTGATCGTTTCATTGTTGAAGCCATGACGCTTCTGCTTGAAGAACACCGGGCCTTTGGATGTCGTTTTGACGGCAATAGCCGCGCCCAGCATCACCGGCCACAACAGAACGATGCCGATAATGCTGAAGACGATGTCGAACACCCTTTTCCCGACCGAATCCCAGTCGCGTATCGGCTTGTCGAACACGTCGAGCATCGGCACCGCGCCGACATGGGAATAGGCGCGGGGGCGGAAACGCAATTTGTTGGCATGGGCCGCGATACGGATATCGACGGGTAGCACCCACAGCTTGCGCAGGAGCTGGAGGATACGCGCCTCGGCACTGAGCGGCAGGGCGATGATCAGCATGTCGAGCTTCGTCAGGCGGGCGAATTCCACCAGTTCCGCGAAGGTGCCGAGCTTGGGGTAGCCGGCAACCACATCGGGCGAACGCTCGCTTTTCCGGTCGTCGAAAATGCCGCAGATGCGGATATCATTGTCCGTTTGCTGTTCGAGCGAGCGGATGAGGTCCTTGGCGGCATCGCCGCCACCGACTATCACGGCGCGACGCTCCATCACGCCGTTGCGGCCCCAGTGGCGAATGGCGAAGCCGAGGATCAGCCGTCCGGTGAAAATGGCGATTGCGCCGGTGGCGTACCAGATGGCAAAAGTCTGCCAGGAATGCAGCGCTTCTGGCAAAAACAGGAGAAGGATGCCGGCGACGGTGACGAAGGACAGACAGACGGCGCCCTGAATGCGTGCAAACATTTTCAGCGGCGCGCGCAGCGTCGGCAACTGGTAACAGTCGCCAGCCTGCAAAAGAAACACGCAAACCGCCGCGCCCAGCACCCCAATGCCGAAAACCGCAAGAAAGGTTTCAAGCCCCTGCCGCGCAGCGATGCCGTTGACGATGGCCGCGATGATCGCAAGCATCGAAAATTCGAGAAGACGCAATTGGCCTATGACCATGTTTGGCGAATGGTTGCCGGCGCGAAGCTGGTTGGCGATCTGCCGTGCAAGCGGATTGAGAACAACGCTTTCCGATGCGGAAGGCTCACCCGCATCGCGCTCGGAGATTTGCTGGCGCAACGTCGCCAGATCGAATTCAAGTCTTCCCTTGTCAGCCTTGGTCATTGCTTTGGTCCGCACCCTCCAGCCCATCGGCCCGAAAATCGGAATCGATTTTCGAAGGGAACGATGCGCAACTTCAAAGTGGTAGAGCACAGTTTTCGCATCCGTGCGGATACGTGCGCTCTACGAGCAGGAAACTAGCCGAAACATGCTAAGAAACGTTTATGATGAGTTTCTACAGGACGGCAGAATATACAATTAAAAATCGTGTTTTTGAAATGTTTCTAGAGGGAAAGCAGGTGACGATAGAGCTTCATCATGTCGTCGGCCATGACAGGCGTTGAAAATTTCGCCTTGAAGCTGTCGGGGCGGGGCATCACCCGTTTCCCCCAGTCCGTGCTTTCGGCATCCTTGACCATTATCTTTGCCAGCGCATCGGCGTCTCCAGCCGGAACGAGCGCCTCGCTGTCTTCTCCCAGAACCTCAGCTATGCCTCCAACATGCGAGGCGATGACGGTTTTCCCCGCAGCAAGCGCTTCCAGCACGATGTAAGGCATCGCCTCGGCGCGTGAGGGAACCACCACCGTGGTCGCCAGCGCGAATGCCTGTCTGGCGGGCATGGCGGCGTGCATGGAAATGCGCTGCGAAAGTCCGGTCTTGACGATCATATCAGCATATTTGTCCCTGTCCGGCCCATCGCCGACGATGACGCCGGACATGGGCTGGCCGATGCTGCGTTCCATCTTGGCGAATGCCCTGATGAAGATGTCGGGGCCCTTCAGGTCACGCAACATGCCGATATAGAGAAAGCGCGCTGCCCCTTCGCGGGCGGGCACGGTTTCAAACTCGCTTTCCTGCACGCCGTTATAGATCATCGCCGTGCGGGTGCGTGGTTTGCCGACCTTGGTTTCGTAGGTTTCCTGTTCGAAATTGCAAACGAAACACAGGGCGTCCGTGAAATGCTCCTGAAACCGCTCGATACGCAGGAACAGCTGCCCTTTAAGGCTTTTGCGATCGTAATGCAGGCTGCCGCCGTGCGGCGAATAGAGGCGGGCTACGCGATACTTGTTCACCCGCAACAGTGAGCCGATCAGCCGGGCCAGAGCGCCACCCTTGGCGCTGTGCCCATGCAAAATATCCGGCCGCAAACTTTTGATATGGTTGTAGGACTTAACGAGCGCCCAGAGGTCGCCGGGGCTGATCGACCGCTTGATCGGCAGGCGGGTCAACCCTAGCTCCAGCATCGGGGCGATCTGCGCGAAAAGCCGTTCCTCATGCGCGCCGCCGGTCGAACTATCACAGACGATGCCGACCTTGTGGCCCTGCTTGACGTGTTCTTCGATCAGGTCGCGGACATGGCGGAACACGCCACCGACGGGAGAGCGGAAACAGTGAATGATGCGCAGGGGACGACCGTCATCCGCCATGTCAGCCGCTCCGTTTTTCAGAAGAAGCGTTCACGCACATAGACCGTATCGCCCGCAAGAATTGGTGCGGTGATCCCGATCCGGCCGGTCATCACCTCGGTATTGATCTTGCGGGTGATATCGACATCGGCCTGATTGGCGCGTGGCGTGAAGCCGCCGGCGATGGCGATGGCGTTCTGCGCCGTCATGCCCGGCACGTAGGAATATTGGCCGGGACGGCCGACTTCGCCCATGATGAAGACGGGGCGATAACGATCGATCTCGATCGTCACATCGGGATCGCGCAGATAACCCTGACGCAACTTGGCGGCAATGGCGGCTTCGAGCTGCGGCAGCGTCTTGCCTCGGGCGGGAACCTGACCGACGAGCGGGAAGGCGACATAACCAGCCTGATCGACCGTATAGGTATTTGTCAGCCCGGTCTGTTCGAATACGTTGATGCGCAGCCTGTCACCGCTATCGACATGATAGGGCTGCAGGGCGCCCTCGTGAAACGCCTTGGGCGCAGGTTGATATGCCGCGCAACCGGAAAGGGCCGTTAGAACGGCAAGCGTCAGTGCGGTGACATGTCGTGATCCGGCGAGCGGCATCTCATCTGGCTCCGAGTCGAACTATGAGCATTCTTATCGTTCTGTTAGGGTTAATGGGCGGTAAACAGCCAGTCGCAAGGATGGTAATATCGGCTTTATTTCGTGGGCTTCGTCACAATTAACTGTTGTGTTACCGGAAAGACTTAAACTTCGCGAAAATTGGCCTCTATATTTGAGCGCCCGAGGTGTATCTCGGTTACGGAGCCCGTATGAACGGCGATCGCATTGATGACAGGGATGTGGATATCGATCTCGCGCGGCTCGTCGCTGCCATATGGCAGCGCAAGGGCAGGATAGCGGCGATCACGCTGCTTGCCGGGGGCGCCGCCTTCGTTGTCGCAAGCATGATGTCGCCCGCTTACAAGGGCGAGGCGCGCGTCCTCATCGAATCGCGCGCGGCCTCCTTCGGTGCGTCGCAGCAGTCGAATGCGCCCGCCGAACCCGTGCTCGATGAATTGACCATCTCCAGCCAGGTGCAGATCCTGCAATCTGTTGACCTCATCAAGCAGGTCGCGAAAGATATGAAGCTTTATGAGCGGCAGGAGCTTGACCCGGCGGCGCGTCCTTCTCTCGTCTCGAAGCTGCTGGTTGCTGTCGGCGTCAAGAAAGATCCGCAGCAGGTGCCGCCAGAGGAACGGATACTGAAGGCGTTCCAGGAGAGGTTGCAGGTCTACCAGGTCGAAAGCTCGCGCGTCATCACGGTCGAGTTCTCGTCCGAGGACCCCATGCTTGCGGCAGCAGTCCCCAACGCGATGATGAAGGCCTATATCGCGCTGCAGAGCGGCGCGAAACTGGACACAAGCACGGAGGCGGCACGCTGGCTGGAGCCGGAAATCGCCAGTCTGCGTGAGAAGGTTCGCGATGCGGACAGGAAGGTCGCGGATTACCGCGCCTCGTCCGATATTCTGTCGGCAGGGCAGGGCGAAACGCTCGCCACCCGGCAACTCAGCGATATCTCGACCGAACTTGGCCGTATCCGCGGCGAGCGGGCGAATGCGGAGGCGCGGGCAGAGGGCGTGCGCAACGCGCTTTCGAGCGGTCGCCCACTCGATACTTTCCCCGACGTCGTCGCCTCGCCGATGATCCAGAGACTGAAGGAAAGCGAGGCTGCCATGCGCAGCCAGATTTCCGATCTGTCTTCCTCGCTGCTGGAAGGCCATCCGCGTATCAAGGCGCTGCGCAGCCAAATTGACGGCATACAGCGGCAGATTCAGGAAGAGACCCGCAAGGTGCTCGCAAGTCTCGAAAACGAGGCAAATGTGTCCCGCCTGCGAGAGCGGCAACTGGTTCAGCAATTGAATGTGCTGAAAACGGAAAGCGTACGCGCCGGTGAGCAGCAGGTTGGCCTCAACGACCTGGAGCGCGAGGCTTCGGCTCAGCGCCAGCTTCTTGAAACCTATCTCGCCCGTTACCGCGAGGCGACGTCGCGCGCCGGTTCAGCCGAATCCACGCCCGCCGATGCCCGCGTGATTTCAACTGCAGTGGAGCCGCGCGAACCCTACTTCCCGAAGACCGGCGCCATCACCATTGTCGTCACGCTGGCGGCCTTCCTTCTCTCCTGCATCGTTGTCATGCTCGTGGAACTGTTCACCGGGCGGGCGTTGAAGCCGGTGGGCAAGACCCATGTCCCGCCGCTGTCCGATCCACCACCGCCCGCCAAAGCGCGTGCTGACACGGATGAGACACCGGATACGCCGGAGCAACCGCTTCCCGCACGTGAAGAGGATGCGCCGCCTGCGGTTCGTTCCATGCCTGCCGCTGCCCGCCAGTCCATTGTCGAACAGGAAGCGCAGATACCGGTCGCAGCCGTTGCTGCCAAATCGGCCCTGCCGGTTGCAGACGCCGCGGCTGCGAAAGTGGACGCTGCGGAAGAAGAGATCGACAACGCCGACAATTTCTCGATCGACTCCGTCGCGTCTTTCCTCGCCACCCGTCTTGCGAAATCCGTCGCAGCGGTCGTGTCTCCAGCTGGCGACAGTGGTTCGACCACCACCGTCATGCTGGCGCGCGCCCTGTCCGAAATGGGCCGTTCGGTCGTTCTCGTCGATATGACGGCATCGGCCTGTCCGACGCGCCTGATGGCGCCTGAGACCGGACTGCCGGGCGTCATGGACCTTTTGGCAGGTGCCGCCGCCTTTGGCGAAACCATTCACGGCGACCGGCTTTCCGATGCCCATATCGTGCCGCGCGGCAATGCGCAGCCGCGAGAGGCCATGCGCGCGATCGACCGGCTGACGATGATCCTTAGCGCGCTTTCCGACGCCTATGACACGGTTCTGGTGGAATGCGGCGCGGCGCAGATATCGAGCCTTGAGAAAATGCTGCGCAATCTGCCGGCGGAAATCGTCGTGTCCGTTCCCGGTAATGATAGCGAATTGCTGGAAAAGACCCTCGGAGAACTGGTTGCCCACGGCTACGAGCAGGCATTGCCGATGACCGGCATGCGCAAACCGGACCGTCTGAGCGCCGCCTGAGATGCTGCGGCCGATAACCGGTCAGTCGGCAGCGGGCGTTGCGTCCATGCTCGGCCGACCCGCGCGGAAACGCTGAATGAACGCATAGAGTGCCGGATTGGATTTGATCAGGCTCTTTGTCCGGGCAATGGCAACGTAGGCCGAGGCTGCCGCGCGGCCCTTCAACGTCACCGGCAGGAAAATATCATGCTGCACGGTGAAAAGCGGACACCAGCTGCGCTTGTAGGGCTGGTCACCGACGCCGAAATCGAAGATCGCCGCATTTTCACTGCAAGCCCGTTCAATCATCAGCCAGAACAGCAGCTCACCGGGGCTGATTTCCGCGAAGGTCTCATCGATAGAACCGAACTGGCAGATAATGTGATCCTGCTTGCGCGAAAGGCCGGATATGGCAGCGATGAAACCTTCATTTTGACCATGCAGACGAATGGCGTGTAGTTCCAGAAGACTGTCTGTGCCGATCTCCGGAAAATTTGCGAGGTCATAGAAAAAGTCTTTTACCGATTGGTCGCGAAAAACATCCGGAATGCCCTGCGATGCGAACCGGGCTGCCTTCTGCCGGAAAAACGTCTGCAATAATTCGCACTTTTCCCGTGGCGAACGGGCGATCACATGGCTGTAACCACCCATTTCCTCGGCTCTCCGGCTCTGGATGCGGAATTTCTTCCGGCGCCTCTTGGCGTTGATCTGCCGAAGCGTGCTCTCAAAATTTGCCAGTAAGGGAATCTGGAAGGCCGGGTTCTGGTTTTCGACTGATGCCAGATGCGAGAGCGGGTTGGCCCTGCCACGCCAGATCAGCGGTATGTTCTGCAAGGCCAGAATATCCGCCTGGCCACGCAGCAGCTTTCGCGCTTCGCGGGCAATGGCTGCCGCCGTTTTGTGGTTGGCTGCTTCGGCGAAGGACCGGTCGAAAAGCCCGGTATTGATATTGTTGAAACGGCCGCCGGGAAAACGTGCCTTGCGGATGCCGCCTTCCAGAACGATTTCGAGCGGCAGCAGGAACACGGTCTTTCCGCTTTGCCTGCCGCGAATGATGAGGAGGGGTCTGTCCTGCGTTTGCGCCCAGATGGAGCACCAGCCGTAACCCTGATGCAGCGAATTGAGCGGGTCGCTCTCCAGCTGTTCCCAGTCGGCGCGGATAGTGGAGGCATCGTCGACGAGATCGATAGCCAGGCGATCGGCGCCCCGCCGCTCGTTTTGCACGGCGGCTGGTCCTTCACCCTCGCTGACTATGACCGGCGCTTCAGCCGCCATCCACGCTCTCCGGTTGTTTCGGTGAGACTATATCGTTGAGCGGCAAACAAGAGGTTTATAAAATTGCGACCTCTGGATGTCCCGTAGAAGGCAGGTGCCTATTCCTGTTTTTTGGAGCCGGCCATCCATTTGATGACCAGCATGGCGGGCAGTATCCACAAAAGCCCACTCAGCACGAAGTAGGCAAGATGCACCCACCATGGAGATTGCGCCAGCGTCGCCGACGCGATGGCCGTCGCCGCTACGGCGTAGATGACGACGAGGCAGATGATGACGATGGTGCCGATGAGCGATCTGAGGCGAGGGTGCATGAAATCTTCCGTAACCGAGCATGTATCCCAAAAGTGTCATCGGTTTTGGGGAAAAGACATGCGTAAAACAAAAAATCTAGATCGTCTTGGTGATTCGAAGCAGAGACAGGACGATCTAGTGTCTGGCGCAACTATACCGCCGCGACCGGATGCCGCAAACCCTGAGGCCTTGTTTTGTGGTGCCGGTTGGGGCTAATCAACATGACTGTATGATGGAGACCTCAAAGATGCGTTCGAGCGGCATGACGATGGCAAATGGTTCTGCGGAAATGGTGGTGGAGGCTGCCCTGCAGAAACAGGAGAAGGATCGCCGCCTGCTGCGCATCTGGCTGCGCGTCGTTCTCTTCACGCTGTTCTGTCTCGTGCTTGTCGGCGGCGCCACGCGGCTGACCGAGTCTGGCCTGTCAATTACCGAATGGAAACCGATCCACGGCGCCATTCCGCCGCTTTCCGTTGCCGAATGGGAAGAGGAATTCCAGCTCTACAAGCGTATTCCCCAATATCAGGAAATCAACCGGGGCATGTCGCTCGATGAGTTCAAGACGATCTTCTGGTGGGAGTGGGCGCATCGATTGCTTGCCCGCGCCATCGGTCTCATCTTCGCCCTGCCACTCGCCTTCTTCTGGCTGACCGGTCGCATCGAAAGGCGCTTGCGCCTGCCGCTCATCGGCCTTCTGGGGCTTGGCGGCTTTCAGGGCTTCGTCGGCTGGTGGATGGTGTCTTCCGGCCTCGTCAACCGTACGGATGTCTCGCAATATCGCCTGGCAACGCATCTGACGATCGCGTGCCTCATCTTTGCGGGCTGCATGTGGATATTGCGCGGCCTGTCGCACCATTCGGCCGATGCTGCCAATGAAACGACCGGCCGCCGTTTTGCCGCGCTGCTGACCTTCCTCTGTCTGTTCCAGATTTATCTCGGCGCGCTGGTGGCGGGGCTGAATGCCGGCCTGTCCTACAACACGTGGCCGCTGATGGACGGCTCCCTGGTGCCCGGCGATCTTTTCCTGCAACAGCCCTGGTGGATCAACTTGTTCGAAAACCCGAAGACGGTGCAGTTCGTCCACCGCCTCGGTGCCTATACGCTGTTTGCCGCCACGCTGTGGCATATGGTGTCCTTGGCTCGCGCCTTGCCCGGCACGCCGCATGCCCGCCGCGCCGTACTGTTCTTCGTGTTGATCTCCATTCAGGCGGCGCTCGGCATTACCACGCTTCTGATGCATGTGGACATTCATGTGGCGCTCGCCCATCAGGGCATGGCGCTGCTTGTGCTTGGTTTTGCAGTCGCCCATTGGCGCGGCTTCCTAGGCGAATACCCGGCACCTGTCGCGGTTGAGATCAGGGACTGAAAACCCTTAAAATTGCTTCAGGACAGACTTGATGGTTGTCGCGACGGCCAGTTCGTCGTCGCGTTCGCGCGTGTTGCCATCTTCCTCGTGCCATGCTGCCGAAAGGCAGCCGTAGGCGAAGGCATATTGTAGAAGCACCCGTTCGTCCCGATTGAGCGCTTTCGCAAAAATCGACGCCATGGAGGCGATGCGTGCCTCGCTGCGTGTCAGATCGAAGCGGTCGAGCGGATTGGAGAACATGTTGGCGACGTCGAGTGCTTCATCGCCGATCAGGCCTGCCGGGTCGATGATGATCCAGCCACGCGCACTGCGCATGATGTTTTCGTGATGCAGATCGCCGTGCAGCGGTCGAATATTGCTTTGGTGCCCGATAAGCTCCTCGGCAAGCGAAGCGGCTTCGATATAGGGGCTGTTCGTGCCTTCGCTGCGATCGTGCTCGGCTTTACGGAACAGACTTTCGAAATATTGCGGCAGCGTCAGCAGGCTTGCTGGTGGCGTCTGCGTTGAAGGCTGGTGATAGTGAAGGAGAACGTCAGCGGCGATTGCGGTCGTGGCATCATCGTCGCCGTCGCGGAAAAGCACGTCGCGCAATGTCTCATTGCCGGCATGTTCCATGAGCAATATGTCGTCGGAGCGATCGAGCAGCTTCACGCAGCCGACACCTGCCCGCCATTCGATGAAATCCGCCCCGCGAAGGCTGTCTTTCAGAACCTTGTGTTTAAGTACCTTGGCGATGGCAAGGGAACCATTGCCAAGTCTGACTTCGTAAACCACCCCGGCCGGCGTATCGGCAATCTGTTTTGCGGCCTCGATATTCCACGAGGCCGGAAAAAAGGGGATAGCTCGGCTCACGCAAAAAGCCTCATGCCGAGAGCATCAGCTCCATGTTCTGGACAGCCGCACCCGATGCGCCCTTGCCGAGATTGTCGAGCAGCGCGACGAGATTGATGTGTTCGCCGCCCGGCGTGCCGAAGACGAACAGCTTCATCGTGTCCTTGCCCGCCAGTTCCTCGGCATCGATGCGGGACAGCCCCTTGCTTTCGGCAAGTGGAACGACGCTGACGATGTCCTGTCCGGCATAATGGGCGGTGAGCGCGGCATGCACGGTCTCGATGGTCGCGCCGTCCTTGAGGTCGGCGGCAAACAGCGGAACCTGCACGATCATGCCCTGCGGGAAGCGCCCGACGGAGGGTGCAAACAGCGGCGCGCGGTCCAGCTGGCCGTGAATGGTCATTTCCGGCACGTGCTTGTGTGCAAGCGTCAGGCCATAGAGGAAGTTGTTGGCACTGATCGCATCTTCCCTGCTCTGATCTTCCATCTGCGCGATCATCTGCTTGCCGCCGCCGGTATATCCGGACACGGCGTTGACGCTGACGGGATAACCATCGGGCAGAATGCCGGCGGCGCGCAGCGGACGAAGAAGGCCGATCGCGCCGGTCGGGTAGCAGCCCGGATTGGCGACGAAGCGGGCGGAACGAACCTTTTCGCCCTGTTCCTTGTCCATTTCGGCAAAGCCGTAAGCCCAGTCCTTATGGATACGATAGGCGGTCGAGGTGTCGATGATGCGGACATTGTTGTTGCCCGCCACCATGGTGACAGCTTCTCTGGAAGCATCATCCGGCAGGCAGAGAATCGAAATGTCGGCGTTGTTGAGCATGTCCTCGCGGATAGCGGCGTTGCGGCGCTCGGCTTCGGGAATGGACAGCAACTCGATATCGCGGCGACCAGCAAGGCGCGTGCGGATCTGCAGACCCGTTGTGCCGTGTTCGCCATCGATGAAGATCTTCGCTGTCATGTCCTTGTCCTGACTTTTCAGAGGGTTGCGAGTGTAATCGGATTCAGTTTGCTAAGCGCCCGGGCGTCGGTTCAGCCGGCCTTCGCCAGCCGTTCGGCGCGCAGGCCAAGCATATACATTGCAACGGTCGCTCCGGCAATGGCAGTGATATCAGCATGGTCGTAAGCGGGCGCGACCTCCACCACATCGGAGCCGAGAATATCGAGCTGCCCGAGTCCGCGAAGGACGGACAATATCTTGGCGCTTGTCGGCCCACCGGCCACAGGCGTACCGGTTCCGGGCGCGAAGGCTGGATCGAGGCAATCGATATCGAAGGTCAGATAGGTGGGCATGCCTGCCGTGTGCTTGATGATCAGCGAGGCGATGTCGCTCGCCCGCATCTCCTCCACCTCGTAACCGTGGAGAATGCGGATGCCGAAATCCTCAGGCGCATGGGTGCGAATGCCGATCTGGATGGAACGATCGGCATCGATCAGACCATCGCGCACGGCGCGGGCCACGAAGGAACCATGGTCAATGCGTTTGCCGTCGTCGAACCAGGTATCCTGATGCGCATCGAAATGCACCAGCGCCAGCGGGCCGTGCTTTGCCACATGCGCCTTCAGCAGCGGCCAGGTGATGAAATGGTCGCCGCCAAGCGTCAGCAGATAATCCGTCTTGGAGATGATCTTGCGCGCTTCCTTTTCGATCGTATCAGGCGTTTTCCAGTGATTGCCGTAGTCGAGCAGGCAGTCGCCATAATCGATGGTCGGCATATGGGCGAAAAGATCGCGGGCAAAGGGATATTGCGGGTCGTTGTCGAAAATCGCGGAGGCGCGGCGGATCGCCTGCGGCCCGAAGCGTGCACCCGGCCTGTTGGATGTCGCTGCATCAAAGGGGACACCCCAGACGGCCGTCGATACGCCCTTGAGGATCTTGGTATATTTGCGCCGCATGAAGGAGAGGACGCCCGCATGGGTCGGGTCGGTCGCAGCCGATGTCAGCGTTGCTGCGGTGAAGGCATGGTCGATGGTTTTTGATGGCATTGATCACCCCATTGCGGTTTGCGCTGAGGGTGCTGTCTTCTCGCCGAAAAAACAAGGAGGATGGCAATGAAAAAAGGCGGAGCCGAAGCCCCGCCTTTTCGAAGTTTTGAACGAACGGTTCCGAGAAGCGATTAGCGCTTGGAGAACTGGAACGAACGGCGGGCCTTGGCCTTACCGTACTTCTTACGTTCGACAACGCGGCTGTCGCGGGTCAGGAAGCCACCCTTCTTCAGAACGGCGCGCAGGCCCGGTTCGAAGTAGGTGAGGGCCTTGGACAGACCGTGACGAACGGCACCGGCCTGACCGGACAGACCACCACCGGCAACGGTAGCGATGATGTCGAACTGGCCCGTGCGTGCAACGGCAACGATCGGCTGCTGAAGGATCATCTGCAGAACCGGACGTGCGAAATACGTGGTGAAATCGCGGCCGTTGATGATGATCTTGCCAGAACCCGGCTTTACCCATACGCGGGCAACGGCGTTCTTGCGCTTGCCGGTCGCGTAGGAGCGGCCGAGAGTGTCAACCTTGCGGACGTGCACGGGAGCAGAAGCTTCCGATGCAGGGGCGAGGTCTTTCAGAGAGGAAAGATCGGCCATTATCAGGCGCTCCTTACGTTCTTCTTGTTGAGCACGGCTACGTCGAGAACGACGGGCTGCTGTGCTTCGTGCGGGTGGTTCGAGCCGGCGTAAACGCGCAGGTTCTTCATCTGACGACGGCCGAGCGGGCCGCGCGGGATCATGCGCTCGACGGCCTTTTCAACGACGCGCTCCGGGAAGCGACCTTCGATGATCTGGCGAGCCGTACGCTCCTTGATGCCACCCGGGTGACCGGTGTGCCAGTAGTACTTCTTGTCGGAGTACTTGTTGCCGGTGAAGGCAATCTTTTCCGCGTTGATGACGATGACGTTGTCGCCATCATCGACGTGGGGGGTGTAGGTGGCCTTGTGCTTGCCGCGCAGGCGGGTTGCAATGATGGTGGCGAGGCGACCAACAACGAGGCCTTCGGCGTCGATGATGACCCACTTCTTCTCCACCTCAGCAGGCTTCTGAACGAAAGTAGACATGGATTTCACTTTCTAACGTGGACCCGTCATCCTCTTTTAAAGTAAGAGCATACGGGCGTTTCTTGTTGCTTGGTTTGGTCACCCGAAGGCGACCGCAAATGACCATATTCCCTTTGGAATCCGATCTGGCGCGCTTATACGGTGTGCTGGATGAAGCGTCAATATGACGGATTTTGCTGACTGTAAAAATAAATCAATAAAAACAATGGTTTATTTATGTGGTATTATTTTACCCCATAGATTTACCTGTTTCATCCCAGCCGCATGACCAGAACACCCGCTGCGATGATGCCGCCAGCGAGATAACGCCAGACGCTGGCGCGTTCTTTGAGGATGACGACGGAGATCACCAGCGCAAACAGAATTGAGGTTTCGCGCAGCGCCGCGACGACGGCGACGGGGGCCTTGGTCATGGCGTAGAGCGCCAGCCCGTAGGAGAGGATGGAGCCGCCGCCGCCGATCAGGCCGCGCCACCAGTTTCGCCGCACATGCTGCGTAACGGCGCTTACGCCGCGCTGGTAAAAGGCGAAACCAAAGAGGAGGACGGGCGGCAGAAGCGACATCCACAGCGTATAGGAAATCGCATTGCCGGAAAGCCTTGCGCCGACACCATCAACGAAGGTGTAGGAGGCAATCACGAAGGCGTTGATGAGCGCGACAATGATCGCCTTTCCGCCGCCGCGCCGCGCCTCGAAGGCAAGCGTCAGGATGCCGCCGGAAATGATGGCAATCCCGGCAAGCGCAAGCGGGCTTAAAATCTCGCCGAGGAAAAGGCTGCTCGTCGCTGCGACGATCAGCGGCGCCACGCCACGCATGACGGGATAGACGAGGCCGATATCGCCGATCGTATAGGCGGCGGCGACTAGGCGGAAATAGGCAAATTGCAGAACGGCCGAGGCAATGAGAAAGGGAATGGCCACCGGCGCAGGAAACGGCAGGAAGGGCAGGAAGGGTAAAGAACAAGCTGCGGCGCCCGCCGCGATCAGCGAGGCGTCCAGCGACTTGTCGGATCCGGATTTTACCAGCGCATTCCATCCGGCATGCAATATCGCGCCCAGAAGCACCAGAATTAGAATGTCAAATGTCACGATAGAGACTCGCTCATGGGCTATTCCAGGCAACCTACAGCATCGGCTTGAAAACCGGAATCCATTTTCCGTGGTGGCTGTGGGAGACGCAAATCCTCCTGTCGTAAGCGGTTGCTTCTTTGCAGATTATGACGCGTGTCAAGTTTCGGGTTTGTGCGTGTTGCGGGATGGAGTGGGTAACTGTGCGAGAGGCGATATGCGGCCGTGCTCACGATTTCATCAGCAGGACATACGCGCCGATGCCGGATGCACAGCTTATGGTTTTGCTGTGGAACGTGTTTTTTGCAAAAATGCGACCGATTGCGGCGATTATTCCTGCTCAAAATTGCCCATATCCAGAAGATAAAACTGTATCAATCAAGCGAGCACATGCAGGCTCAAAATGAAAAGAAGTTTCAATTCATTACTGAATGGCTCGCTACAACGTTACAGTTTTACCTATAACTTGATTTACAGAATAACTTTCTGAAAATTAGATACGCCTAATGCATCGGTGAACGGAATGAAAACAAACAGGAGACGAAGGGCGCATAAGATGCACGCAAATGTTGTTTCAGCAAATATTCATCGAAATGTATGCTTTTGAAAAACTGGATAAAAATACTCAGCACAACGCCGCTTAAGGTGTTTTTGTGAAATCATTTTGCGCAAACTAGGTGTACTTTCGTGACACCACGAGTCCGGCTTGTTCAATATTTTCATTCGGGCAGGGGTTCAAGAGAAGGATGAGGGTTCCTAGATTTAGGAAAGCGGCCGCAAAAAAGCGGTGCGAAAAGCTCGTCCGCGGATTTATGCGGGAGAGGCAATTCTCGCGGGGCCATTGAGCGTCGAGCCGGCGCATGAGGTCCTTGAACCGCGCGATATGGCAGAGGGAAAAGTCGACATGCAGCATGATACCTATGAACCGGATTACCTCAGAAAAATTCTGACGGATGTCAGGACCATCGCCCTGCTTGGCGCCTCTCCCAATCCGGATCGGCCGAGCCACGGCGTCATGCGCTTTCTGCTGTCCAAGGGTTACCGCGTGTTTCCGGTCAATCCCGGTCAGGCGGGCAAGGAGATATTGGGGCAGAAAGTGTATGCGCGGCTTGCCGACATTCCGGAACCCGTTGATATGGTCGATGTGTTCCGGGCGCCGGAATATTTGTCGGCAATTGTCGAAGAGGCGATATTGCTGCCGCAGCGGCCATCGGTGATCTGGGGCCAGCTGTCGGTCAGAGACGACAATGCGGCGGCCAAGGCCGAGGCCTACGGCATGAACGTGGTGATGGACCGTTGCCCCGCAATTGAGTATCCGCGTCTCAATATTGTGCGATAGTTGGTACGGATTGGACTTATCATTTGGCGGCAAGGCATTATGATCCCTCCAAAATATCATTGGAGGAAACATCATGCCGAGCAGCAATCCCGGGTTCTCAACGTTGGCCGTGCACGCGGGCGCACAGCCCGATCCGACCACCGGTGCGCGCGCGACGCCGATCTACCAGACAACGGCCTATGCCTTCCGTGACGCCGATCACGCAGCCGCGCTGTTCGGATTAAAAGAGTTCGGCAATATCTACACGCGCATCATGAACCCAACCCAGGCGGTTCTGGAGGAGCGTGTCGCAGCGCTTGAAGGCGGCACGGCGGCACTTGCCGTTGCATCCGGTCACGCCGCGCAATTGCTGGTTTTCCACACATTGCTGCAACACGGCGACAATTTCGTCGCGGCACGCCAACTTTATGGCGGCTCCATCAATCAGTTCGGCCACGCCTTCAAGGGTTTCGACTGGCAGGTGCGCTGGGCCGATGCGGCTGATCCGGCCACTTTCGAACGGCAGATCGACGACCGCACACGCGCCATCTTCATCGAAAGCCTCGCCAACCCGGGCGGCACATTCGTGGATATCGCCGCGATTGCAGATGTCGCCCATCGTCACGGCCTGCCGCTCATCGTCGATAACACCATGGCAAGCCCCTATTTGTTGCGGCCGCTGGAACATGGCGCGGATATCGTATTGCATTCGTTGACGAAATTCCTCGGCGGCCATGGCAATTCCATGGGTGGCATCATCGTCGATGGCGGCACTTTCGACTGGTCGGCCACGGATAAATATCCGTCGCTGTCGCAGCCCCGCCCAGAATATTCCGGCGTCGTGCTGCACCAGACCTTCGGCAATTTCGCCTTCGCGATTGCCTGCCGCGTTCTTGGCTTACGCGATCTCGGCCCTGCGATCTCGCCCTTCAATGCCTTCCTCATCCTCACGGGCATAGAGACCCTGCCGCTGCGCGTTCAGCGCCACTCCGATAATGCGCTGGCCGTCGCCAAATGGCTGAAAGCGCACCCCAAGGTGGGCTGGGTGCATTATGCCGGGCTGGAGGACAGCGACAACTACGCAATCCAGCAGCATTATTCGCCAAAGGGCGCTGGTTCCGTCTTCACCTTCGGCATCAAGGGCGGTTATGCCGCCGGCAAGGCGCTGGTGGAAGGTCTGCAACTCTTCTCCCATCTCGCCAATATCGGCGATACACGCTCTCTCGTCATCCACCCGGCTTCCACGACACATGCGCAGCTGACACCGGAACAGCAGACGGCGGCGGGTGCCGGACCGGATGTGGTGCGCCTCTCGATCGGCATCGAGGATGTCAAGGACATCATCGCCGATCTCGAACAATCGCTTGCGAAGCTCTGAGAGACCGGGGTCGTCATGACGAATTTTCTCGCATTCGAAGATACACGAACCGCTACGGCCAGTGATGTCGAGGCGGAGGTGGAGCACAGTGCACCCGCACCGGAAAGGCTGATTTCCGGCGACCCCAAATTCACCACGTGGAATCTGGAGGAAGCGCCCGGTGGCATCTATGCCGGCATCTGGCAGTCGACACCCGGCAAATGGCGGGTGGTCTATGACGAATGGGAATATTTCAACATTCTCGAGGGTCACTCGATCCTGACGGAGGATGGCGGATCCCCGCGCGACCTGAAACCGGGCGACAGGCTGGTCCTGCGGCCGGGCTTCAAGGGAACCTGGGAGGTCGTCGAAACGACCCGCAAGGATTATGTCATCCGGTTGTAGGGGCCGGATGATTTCTATTGGTCCATCGCCGGGATAAAGGTTGTTCCCGGCGTGGCTGTCACCAGCTGAGATCGAGCCGTTCCAGACCATGGAAGTGATAGACGTCCTTGACCCTGGGTGGCTCGGCAATCTTCAGTCCCGGCAGTCGCTTGAAAAGCAGAGGCAAGGCTAGGTTCAGCTCCAGCCTTGCCAGCGGCGCGCCAATGCAGAAATGGATGCCGGCGCCGAAGGAGACGTTGGCGCCTTCGTTTCGGTCCGGCCTGAATGCCAGGGGATCGGAAAACTTGGCCGGATCGAGATTGGCGGCCGCCAGAATGAGGCTGACCTTGTCGCCGCGTTTGAATTCCACGCCATCGATCTCGACCGGCTCCAGAACCCAGCGCTGGAAAATATGGACGGGCGCGCAGATACGCAGCGTTTCTTCCACCGTGCGTTCCGTTGCCGTCTCGTCGTGGAAAAGTGTGTCGGGCGAGATGCCGCTTTCCAGAATGATGCGCACGGAATTGCCGATCTGGTGCACCGTCGCCTCGTGCCCGGCGTTCAACAGAACGATGGTGGTCGAGATCAGCTCGTCGTCGGTCAGATACTGGCCCTTGTGCTCCGTATGGATCATGTGGCTCAGCAGATCGTCTTTCGGCTCCGCCCGGCGCTCCGCGATCACACTGCGCACATAGTCTGAAAACTCATGTGCGGCCCTGTCGGCCAGAAGCTCGTCCTCGGGCGTGCGCTTGAACATGTACATGCCGACATAGGCATGTGACCATTTCAAAAGCTGCGGTCCCATTTCCTCGGGAATGCCGATCATGCGCGCGATCATCGTGACCGGGATGATATCGGCATAGGAAGAAAGCAGTTCCGTCTCGCCGTTTCTTTCGAAGGCGTCGATCAGCCGGTTGGCGAGTTCCTCTATTTCTGGCTTCATCTTGTCGACATGCCGCGAAACGAAAGCGCGGTTGATGAGGGTGCGCAGCCGTGTGTGTTCCGGCGGCTCCAGCTCCAGAAGCGAGTGCTGCTCTGCGGCGTCGAAATGCTTCACATGCTCGAGCGGCTCTGCCAGACCGATCTCCTCGCGGCTCGCAACATGCAGGATCTGCCGTCCGAACCGGCGGTCGCGCAGGAGGGCGCTGACATGGTCGTATTCGGTGAAAAACCACTGCCGCTGCTCTTCCCAATAGAAAGTGGGACATTGGGCATGCAGGGCAGCATAAACCGGGTTCGGATCGTTGTAGAAAGCCGGATTGCGGGCATCGAGTGAAACACGACGCGTGGCGGGATCGATTTTGAGAAAGGGAAATGTCGCTGTCATGTCCATGGTTTATTCCGCGCGCCGCACTTTGGGAAGGGCGTGAAAATGCCGTTTCGTGTGTTTATCCGCATGTCACTGTGCGGTTACTTTGTCACCGGTTGGCGATGGCCGCTATCCGGTTCAGCGCCGCAACCTGCCGGTTGGCATTGTTGTCCATCGGGTTTTCGTCCCGGTCCGGAGAGGGGACGACAACATTGGCTGAATTGACGTGGATCACGGTGCGGTTGCGGCCGGCCTTCTTGGCCGCGTAAAGCGCGCGGTCGGCCTCCGTCATCATCACGCTCAGATCCGCATCCTTGATCATGGCTTCGGATATGCCGACGCTGGTCGTGACCTCGATGTTTTCGCCGCGTGCGCTGATCTTCGAAAGGCGCAGGTTGCTGCGGATGGCTTCCGCAAGCGTCACGGTGCTGGAGGGGCTTTCCACTTCGGCGACGAGCGCGAATTCTTCTCCGCCCATCCTGACGAACAGGCCGCGCTCACCGATGACCCGCTGCGCCATATTGCAAAAATGCACAAGCACCGCGTCTCCCGACTGATGGCCGTATTTGTCGTTGATCTTCTTGAAATGGTCGATGTCAAACAGCGCCAGCGCCACGTAACGGCTGGAGCCGGGCGACCTTTTTTTGATGTGTTCGAACTCTTCAAGCAGCCCTCGCCGGTTGAGGACGCCGGTCAGGTGGTCGGTCATGGCCAGCCGGTGCAGGCGGGTTTCCGTGTCTTCCATGATGATCTTGGCGCTCATCATGACGATGATGGTAAAGCCGAGAATGCCTGAAAAGGCGAGCGCTGCCGTCAGCGGAATGGCGTTGGGGGCTGCGGCGTTGACGGGAATGACGATGGACGCCACGAGCGCCCCGCAAAACGCCTGCACGATGAAGGTGGCCGCCAGCACCTTGCGGCTGAATGACGCGCGTGCCTTGCTGGCCAGAAGAATGCCGGCCAGCATGAAATAACCGGTGGCGGCACAGATGTGATAGAGCAGGATGCGCGGGACCATGTTTTCGCGTACGGGGCCGATCAGCATGCCCGCCACCCATAACAGCGCCGGAATGGCGATCCAGCCGGCGGTCTTGCGCTGTTCGAAGGACAGGAGACCGGCGAGCCAGAAACTGAAGGCCGAAAGGGCAAGCGTATTGCCGACTTCGATCGACAGGAAGTTGGGAATATCGCCGCGCAGCGCCACCATCACCGTGCCGGCGCTCGTTGCGGCAAAACCGGCGGCGAAATAGATATTGTGCCGGCGGGCAGGGCGGTGCAGCCACAGGGTTCCCAGCAGCAGGGCAAGGGTCAGCGTTTCCGACGCCCAAAGCAGCATGCCCGTCTTTGCATCCAGCATTGCAAAATCCTATCTGCGCTATCATGCCGTAAAAGCGGTTCGCGGCACGATGTGCGCAATGCCCGCCGAATTGGTGGAGATGCCATTTCGCCTCAAAAGAGGCTCCCGCCCCCTGACGGGAAACCGGAAATTCGCGGGCGTAGTATCAGCCGCAAATACCTAACGAGTTCTTGCCAGTGAGAAGTTATATCTGGGCAACACACCGGTTTTTGCGTTTGCGGTTTGCTCCTGTTAAAAAATAATGCGGGCGACAGAGAATGGTCCGGTTGGCATCGGCTTGTCCATAGCCGTTACCCCGCGGGTGGAAAACGCCCGTAAACGCTGTTGAGCCGTTAAGGATATGCGGCTTCGTGTCTTGAAGTACCGGGCAGGGACACTCTATGTAGGGAGAACGAAGGTTAGAAGTGATTCCGGAGCGGTTTTCCGCGAAGGGCAGAGTTTGACAAAGGACGGACATGAAAAATCCAGTTGATACCGCCATGGCTCTGGTGCCGATGGTCGTAGAGCAGACCAATCGCGGCGAACGCTCCTATGACATATTTTCCCGTCTTCTCAAGGAACGCATCATTTTCCTCACCGGACCGGTGGAAGACCAGATGGCCTCGCTCGTCTGCGCGCAGCTGCTTTTCCTCGAGGCTGAAAACCCGAAGAAGGAAATCGCGCTCTACATCAATTCGCCGGGTGGCGTCGTGACCGCCGGCATGGCGATCTACGATACGATGCAGTTCATCCGCCCTGCCGTTTCTACGCTTTGCGTCGGCCAGGCCGCATCCATGGGCTCGCTGCTTCTGGCCGCTGGCGAAAAGGGAATGCGTTTCGCAACTCCGAACGCCCGCATCATGGTGCATCAGCCCTCCGGCGGCTTCCAGGGGCAGGCTTCGGATATCGAGCGTCACGCCCGCGACATCATCAAAATGAAGCGTCGCCTTAATGAAGTCTACGTGAAGCACACCGGCCGTACGCTGGAAGAGGTTGAAAAAACCCTTGATCGCGACCACTTCATGGATGCCGACGAGGCCAAGGACTGGGGTGTGATCGACAAGATCCTCACCTCGCGCCAGGAAATGGAAGGCGCCGCCGCGAATTAAGGCGCGACGCTTTTTGACGGTTGTTTAACCCCGCAAAGTAATTTCGGGGCTTTCAACCGCAACAGAAAGCGATATTAGTATATATAAAGGCTGTGTTGAATTTTTATGACGTGGCCTTTGGTTTGATGGGGAATTCGTTGCAGCCGGTTGTCAGCTCATGTATCTGATACCGGTTAGTACCCCGGGAAACGAGGCGGATACGGCGATGCACCCAAGGGCGGCCGTATCGGCGGGCGGTAAGTTGACCGCGATCCGTTTGGCGGACCTGCGGCGTGCTGGAAGGAAAGTGATATGAGCAAAGTCAGCGGCAGCAACGGCGGCGACTCTAAGAATACACTCTATTGTTCATTCTGCGGCAAGAGCCAGCACGAAGTCCGGAAACTCATTGCCGGACCGACGGTATTCATCTGCGATGAATGCGTCGAATTGTGCATGGACATCATCCGCGAGGAGAACAAGACGTCGATGGTGAAGTCGCGCGAGGGTGTTCCAACCCCGCAGGACATCATCAAGATCCTCGACGAATACGTCATCGGCCAGAAGCAGGCGAAAAAGATCCTGTCGGTGGCCGTTCACAACCATTACAAGCGCCTCGCGCACGCCTCCAAGAATGGCGATGTCGAGCTTGCGAAGTCGAACATCATGCTCGTCGGTCCGACGGGTTGCGGCAAGACCTATCTTGCCCAGACGCTCGCCCGCATCATCGACGTTCCCTTCACGATGGCAGACGCAACGACGCTGACCGAAGCCGGTTATGTCGGCGAGGACGTGGAAAACATCATCCTCAAGCTGTTGCAGGCTGCGGATTACAATGTTGAGCGCGCCCAGCGCGGCATCGTCTATATCGACGAAGTCGACAAGATCTCCCGCAAGTCGGATAACCCGTCGATCACGCGTGACGTGTCGGGCGAGGGCGTTCAGCAGGCGCTTCTGAAGATCATGGAAGGCACGGTCGCTTCCGTTCCGCCGCAGGGCGGCCGCAAGCATCCGCAGCAGGAATTCCTGCAGGTGGATACGACCAACATCCTGTTCATCTGCGGCGGCGCGTTTGCCGGCCTGGACAAGATCATCTCGGCCAGGGGCGAAAAGACCTCGATTGGCTTCGGTGCGACCGTCAAGGCGGAAGACGATCGCCGCGTTGGCGAGGTGTTGCGCGAACTGGAGCCGGAAGATCTGGTGAAATTCGGTCTTATTCCGGAATTCATCGGCCGTCTGCCGGTTCTGGCGACGCTGGAGGACCTTGATGAGGATGCGCTGATCCAGATCCTGTCCGAGCCGAAGAACGCGCTGGTCAAGCAGTATCAGCGTCTGTTCGAGATGGAAGATGTGGAACTGACCTTCCACGAGGACGCGTTGCGCGAGATTGCCCGCCGGGCGATTACCCGCAAGACGGGTGCCCGCGGTCTGCGCTCGATCATGGAAAAGATCCTTCTGGATACCATGTTCGAACTGCCGACGCTGGAAGGCGTGCGCGAAGTGGTGATCTCCAACGATGTCGTCAGCGGCATCGCTCGCCCGCTCTACATCTATGCGGATCGTCAGGAAGAAAAGGCCAATGTTTCGGCTTGATTGACCGATCCGACGCTTTGATGAATTCAAAAGGCCCGCACTCGTGTGGGCCTTTTCTGTTGTGGCAGGTGCGAAACTTGCCGCTAACTTGGAGTAACCCGATTTTGCGTTTGGAGCGGATTGCGCTTTGCTGATAAAGTCTTAAAACTGATTTGCAGCGCGATATGACGGAAATGTGAATTACCGTCGGCGACCCGGTTCCTGATCCTGTGGGATAACCGGAAATGTCGGGAGTAATAGCCGGCGCTGTATTTGTTTGAATTTTACGGCCGTGCCGTTGCGCGGGGTCGTCTCTTCCGGTGACTTGAAATCGGCGTTCCGAAACTCCACTTTCAGTCTCGAGAAATGAATATGCCGGACGCCCCAAGACGTCAGGCAAAGTGTCCTGAAAGGGACCATGAAAGGAAATGATATGACGAACATCACGTCTGCGGCATCCGGCGGTATCTATCCGGTACTTCCCCTGCGCGACATTGTCGTTTTCCCGCATATGATCGTTCCCCTGTTCGTCGGGCGGGAAAAATCCATTCGCGCTCTCGAAGAGGTCATGGGCTCGGACAAGCAGATCATGCTTGTTACCCAGATCAACGCCAGCGATGACGATCCGTCCCCGGAAGCCATCCACAAGGTCGGCACGGTCGCTAACGTTCTCCAGCTGCTGAAGCTGCCTGACGGCACCGTGAAGGTGCTTGTGGAAGGCAAGGGTCGCGCCCAGATCGAGGCCTATACAGACCGCGAGGATTTCTACGAAGCGTCTGCGACGCCGCTGCAGGAGCCTGCGGAAGACCCGGTTGAGATCGAGGCGCTGTCGCGTTCCGTTGTTTCGGAGTTCGAGAGCTATGTGAAGCTCAACAAGAAGATTTCGCCCGAGGTTGTCGGCGCTGCCGGCCAGATCGACGATTATTCGAAGCTGGCCGACACTGTTGCGTCGCACCTGTCGATCAAGATCACCGAAAAGCAGGAAATGCTGGAAACCGTCAGCGTGAAGCAGCGGCTTGAAAAAGCGCTCGGCTTCATGGAAGGCGAAATTTCCGTGCTTCAGGTCGAGAAGCGTATCCGCTCGCGCGTCAAGCGCCAGATGGAGAAGACGCAGCGCGAATATTATCTGAACGAACAGATGAAGGCGATCCAGAAGGAGCTCGGCGACGGCGAGGATGGCCGTGACGAGATGGCCGAACTGGAAGAGCGCATTGCCAAGACCAAGCTTTCCAAGGAGGCCAAGGATAAGGCCGAGGCGGAAATGAAGAAGCTTCGCCAGATGAGCCCGATGTCTGCGGAAGCGACTGTCGTGCGCAACTATCTGGACTGGCTGCTCAGCCTGCCCTGGGGCAAGAAGTCGAAGGTCAAGGTTGATCTCAACAGCGCCGAGGCGGTCCTCGATCAGGATCATTTCGGTCTGGACAAAGTCAAGGAACGCATCGTTGAATATCTGGCCGTGCAGGCTCGCGCTTCGAAGATCCGTGGCCCGATCCTGTGCCTCGTCGGTCCTCCCGGCGTCGGCAAGACTTCGCTCGCCAAGTCGATCGCCAAGGCGACCGGCCGCGAATATGTGCGTATGGCGCTGGGTGGTGTGCGTGATGAGGCGGAAATCCGCGGTCATCGCCGTACCTATATCGGCTCCATGCCGGGCAAGATCGTTCAGTCGATGAAGAAGGCCAAGAAGTCCAATCCGCTCTTCCTGCTCGACGAGATCGACAAGATGGGCATGGATTTCCGTGGCGATCCGTCTTCCGCACTGCTGGAGGTGCTCGATCCGGAACAGAACTCCACCTTCATGGACCACTATCTTGAAGTGGAATACGACCTGTCCGACGTGATGTTCGTGACCACGGCCAACACGCTGAATATTCCAGGTCCCCTGATGGACCGTATGGAAGTGATCCGCATCGCCGGTTACACGGAGGACGAAAAGCGCGAAATCGCCAAGCGTCACCTGCTGCCGAAGGCGATCAAGGAACATGCCCTGCGTCCGGAAGAGTTCTCGGTGAGCGACGACGCTCTGATGATCGTGATCCAGCAGTACACCCGCGAGGCGGGCGTGCGCAGCTTCGAGCGCGAGTTGATGAAGCTTGCGCGAAAGGCCGTGACCGAGATCATCAAGGGCAAGGTCAAGTCCGTGGAAGTCACCGCAGCCAATGTCCCGGATTATCTGGGCGTTCCGCGGTTCCGCCACGGCGAGGCCGAGCGTGAGGATCAGGTTGGTGTCGTCACCGGTCTGGCATGGACGGAAGTCGGCGGTGAGTTGCTCACCATCGAAGGCGTGATGATGCCGGGCAAGGGCCGCATGACGGTCACCGGCAACCTCAAGGAAGTGATGAAGGAATCCATTTCGGCAGCGGCATCCTATGTCCGCTCGCGCGCCGTGGACTTCGGCATCGAACCGCCGCGTTTCGACAAGAGCGACATCCACGTTCACGTTCCGGAAGGGGCTACCCCGAAGGATGGACCGTCTGCCGGTGTCGCCATGGCAACCGCCATCGTCTCCATCATGACCGGTATCCCGGTCTCCAAGGATGTGGCGATGACGGGCGAGATCACACTTCGTGGTCGCGTGCTGCCAATCGGCGGCCTGAAGGAAAAGCTGCTTGCGGCGCTTCGCGGCGGCATCAAGAAGGTGCTCATCCCGGAAGAAAACGCCAAGGACCTGGCGGATATTCCTGATAATGTGAAGAACGAGATGGAGATCATCCCGGTTTCTCGCATGGGTGAGGTCATCAAGCACGCGCTGCTTCGCATGCCCGAGCCAATCGAGTGGGACGGCAGCATCGAAACGCCTGTTATCGCAACTGTCGACGGTGTCGACGAGGGCGGACAGACGATCGCACATTGATTGCCAAGTGGTTGTGAAAGCCAGAATCGGTTTTCGCGACACCTGTGCGTAGATTCAATGTGTTAGATGCCGAAAGGCGCGATGCTTCTTTGATGCTCGCAGAACTGGTGCGAAATTGGCACGTTTAAGGGAAAGGCCGGCAGAAATGTCGGCCTTTTTTGTGAAAAACCCCGCAGACCCCTTGTTTTTCAGGCGATTCCAGCGCTTTTGAGTTGCTGCGCGCGGATACAGACGTATTCTGCGCCGGCTTAATTTGAGTCGTTTCAAACCATTGAAAGGGGTGGAAACATGAACAAGAACGAGCTCGTCTCTGCTGTTGCCGAAAAGGCTGGTCTCACGAAGGCAGATGCTGCTTCCGCTGTTGATGCCGTATTCGAAACCGTACAGAACGAACTGAAGAGCGGTGGCGACATCCGTCTCGCTGGCTTCGGCAGCTTCTCCGTAAGCCGTCGTGAAGCCTCCAAGGGTCGTAACCCTTCCACGGGTGCTGAAGTCGATATCCCGGCTCGCAACGTACCGAAGTTTTCCGCAGGCAAGGGCCTGAAGGACGCCGTCAACTCGTAAGGTTTCCGAAAGGCCGTGACGTCCGGCGGCGGGCGGGCGGCTTTTCTGGTTCACGAGGAAACATGTTTTGACGCCCTGACGCCATCATGCCGGCACGTAAACCGGGCGGCTTTTCGAAATGCTTTTTCGGATAGCCCTTTTTTCGAACCGGCAAGATGTACTTGAAAGTAGGAGAGCGCGCCTGTGTAGCCTCCATCCGGTCACACGGCGCTCTGATACGCGGAATGTGCGCACGAACAGGAAAGCCCGGCCTTCATGGTCGGGCTTTTTGATTCCTCCGACAGGAAATGTCATGCCGCTGTCATGTCTCTGACGCAGAAGCCATAGGGTGTTTTTTTGGATCCAAGGGGGATTTATAATGGCGTTCCGACTTTCTCAGATGGCTTTGACTGCTGCTCTGCTCGCGTCCGCGGCCTTTCCGGCTGCTGCCGAGCCGGTTTTCAACCGCATCGCATCTTTCCCGGTCGTAAAGAACTTGCCAGCGGACAAGGACGCGAAGGCCGTCACTTCAGCTGAAATCGTAACCGCCAGCGAAGACGGTAAGACGCTGATCTATTCGGACAGCCCGCTTGGCGGCATTGGTTTCGTTGACATCACCGATGCGAAGGCACCCAAGGCTGGCGGCGCGTTGCTGCTGGAAGGCGAACCGACCTCTGTTGCCGTTGCTGGCGCCAAGGTTCTGGCCGGTGTCAACACGTCCGAAAACCGAGCCAAGCCGTCCGGCAAGCTGGTGACGGTCGATATCGCCACCAAGAAGATCGAAGCGAGCTGCGATCTCGGCGGCCAGCCCGATTCTGTCGCAATTTCCCCGGACAAGACCTTCGCCGCCATCGCGATCGAAAACGAACGCGATGAAGAGGTGAACGAGGGCGCCCTGCCACAGATGCCGGCCGGTTATCTGGTGACGGTCGGTCTGAAAAACGGCGTTGCCGACTGCGCGACGCTGAAGAAGATCGACGTGACCGGCCTTGCCGAAATCTCCCCGGAAGATCCGGAGCCGGAATTCGTCTCGATCAATGCCAATGGCGAGATCGCGCTCACGCTGCAGGAAAACAACCACATCGTCATCATCGACGGCAAGACCGGTACGGTAAAGACGCATTTCTCCGCTGGCACGGTTGATCTGGAAGGCGTCGACACGAAGACGGACGGCCAGATCAAGTTCACCGACAAGCAGGAAGGCCGCAAGCGTGAGCCAGATGCCGTGAAGTGGCTGGACAATGACCGAATCGTCATCGCCAATGAGGGTGACTGGCAGGGCGGCGCGCGCGGCTTCACCATTTTCGACAAGACCGGCAAGCTTCTTTATGAAGCCGGTGCCACCCTTGAGCACGCCGCCGCCAGCATCGGCCACTATCCGGAAAAGCGTTCAAAGGCCAAGGGCATCGAGCCGGAAGGTCTGGAGGCGGCAACCTTCGATGGCCAGAAGTACTTCTTCGTTCTTGCCGAGCGCGCGTCTCTCGCTGCGGTCTACAAGGATACGGGCGGCACACCGGAACTGGTCCAGCTTCTGCCCTCGGGCATTTCGCCTGAAGGCGCCGTCGCCATTCCGTCGCGCAATCTCCTCGTCACTGCCAACGAAGCCGATCTCGTCGAAGATGGCGGCGCTCGCTCGCATGTCATGATCTATGAACGTGCAGAAGGCCAGATTGCCTACCCGCAGCTCGCTTCCGCCACCGTTGACGGCACACCGATCGGCTGGGGCGCTCTCTCCGGTCTGGTGGGCGATGCTGAAAAGCCTGGCATCCTCTATGCCGTGTCCGACTCGGTCTATGGAAACCAGCCGTCGATCTACACCATCGACGCAACGAAGAAGCCCGCCACCATAACCAGCGCCCTGCGCATCAAGCGCGACGGTATCGCAGCCCAGAAACTCGACATCGAAGGCATTACGCTTGACGGTAAGGGCGGCTTCTGGCTGGCCTCGGAAGGTGACAGTGCCAAGCTAGTGCCCCACGCACTCTACAATGTCAGCGCCAAGGGCGAGATCAAGGCTGAGATCGCTCTGCCGAAGGAATTGCTGGCTGGCGAAACCCGCTTCGGTTTCGAAGGCGTGACCATGATCGGCAAGGGCGACGACGCGAAGCTGTGGATGGCCGTACAGCGCGAATGGGGCACGGACGAGAAGGGTTTCGTCAAGCTCGTCTCCTACAATCCGAAGTCCAAGGAATGGGGCGCCGTGCGTTACCCGCTCGACAAGACCGAGGCAGGCTGGGTCGGCCTTTCTGAAATCACCGCACAGGGCGACTATGTCTATATCGTCGAGCGCGACAATCAGGTCGGTGACAAGGCAAAGATCAAGAAGCTTTACCGCGTCGCGATCGCTGACCTGAAGCCGGGCAAAATCGGTGGCGAACTGCCGCTGGTGGCCAAGCAGGAAGCACATGATTTCCTGCCGGACCTCAAGGCCCAGACGAATGGCTATACCGTTGACAAGCTGGAAGGCTTCACCTTCGACAAGGCAGGAACGGCCTATATCGTCACTGACAATGACGGCGTCGACGGATCTTCCGGCGAAACGCTGTTCTTTACCGTCGATCTAAAGGCGATCAACTGATCGGTCCGAATAGAATCGCAAATGAGAAAAGCCGGGCATAGCCCGGCTTTTTTGTGCGGCGGAAGAAACCCCGATCTGGGGAATGCCGATTCCCCACGATGAGTCGCGTACCAGCCGTTAAAACCGGCATGGTCGCGTCGCTATCGCATAATCGAGGGTGTTATCCGGAGGACTTCCATGAATGTGCAGTGGACCAGATCGCTAGAGATCACCGCCCCATGGAATTCTTGCTTTTGGGAGTGCTGTCTTTTTCCGAGTCCTGCTGGACCCAGCGGAAAAAAATATAAACAGGCAGCGCAATAAGCGCGAGTGTTACAAACGCGTCGACCGACATGGTTTCATCCATCATTTATACCGTTCATCATGAAACGGCTCGAAAACAATGCATGAAATCTCTTTAAAAAGTCTGAATCTGCTTATTTTTCGGTATGTTGCGGGGTGGCACACCTATTGGAGCCGGCCTGTATGAATGTGGAACAGAAGTGCCGATCTGGCATAGACTCACGCGGGAAAAGCCGCTCCACCAGCCCAAGGCCGCGGCCGTCTACAGAATCGGGGGCAGGGGCCGTGATTCCCGATGCAGGAAGTTTACGGTAAAACGCACCGACATCCGAAAGAGCTTCTGCTTGGTAATGCGCACAATTTGAAGAAGCTGGAAAATGGTGGGCGATGAGAGACTCGAACTCCCGACATCCTCGGTGTAAACGAGGCGCTCTACCAACTGAGCTAATCGCCCTTCGCGTCTTGCAGATCGTGTCTGCCGCGTCGGTGGCCGTGATGTATTCGGATCGGAAAAAAACCGCAAGGGCTTTTGTGAAGTTTTTTTGTTTTTTTTCCGGACAGCTTTGCCCACTGGCAGAGGTGATCGGCAAAAAGCCGGGAACTGCGGGCTTTTCGATAAAAACAACGCCCGGCCGTTACCTTTGGCGGTATGCTGGAATCGCGCTACGGACGCCCCGGCTGTGGACAAGTTTTTTGTTTTTGTTGGGAAAAGCCCGGAAAACAAGGCATTCGCTGCAATGCCGGTCAAAGGCCTTTCAGTTTTTTCCGATCAAAATGAAGAAGCTTATTCTTTTGTCGTGAAACCTGCTTGACACCCCCGCACGAACGCCGTAGTTAGCCGCTCAACGAACAGCCGAGGCTGGTTCGTACGGCGAGACTAAGGTCTTGTCGGTCAGGATAAGCGGGTGTAGCTCAGTTGGTTAGAGTGCCGGCCTGTCACGCCGGAGGTCGCGGGTTCGAGCCCCGTCACTCGCGCCATCCTGTTCCTCGGAAAAAACGCAGACGAATGTCTGTGGAGCGCGGGTGTAGCTCAGTCGGTTAGAGTGCCGGCCTGTCACGCCGGAGGTCGCGGGTTCGAGCCCCGTCACTCGCGCCATTTCTTTCACCGAAATGACACTCCCAAACGAAGCAAGCAGGCATCTTCCTGCCATATCGGCAATGGCGATTTCAGCGCCTGTTTCCGGCATTTGCGAGCGCGCTTTTTCCTGCTGTTTTTAGTCAAGTTTCGATATCGAGAGATCGTCACTTCGCTGCCATTTTGACGTAAAATTCGTGTGACTTTTTTGCGGTTGCGTCGTTCAATCGATTATTATTGTATTTGAGGGGCTTAGCCGGGAATTGTGGCCCAAATTTGCGTCAATTCCGGCAATATTGTTGCCAATCAATGCGGCAGGTGTCTTGAAATGGTGCCTAAACTCTTGCAGAGAGAGCGCGGCTGCGCTAACCACTTTGGCGTTGCAACATATTTGTGCGCCTTTAGACTTTCAGTCGCAAAGGCAGGTCCGGCACCCGGCCGGACAGGGAAGAGACCATGACTGAACTCCTCAGTTCCTATATTCCGATCGCAATCTTTATCGGTATCGCTCTTGTCATTGGCCTGGCGCTTCTCATCGCGCCTTTCGCTGTCGCTTATAAGGCGCCGGACCCGGAAAAGCTCTCCGCTTTCGAGTGCGGTTTCAATGCCTTCGACGACGCCCGCATGAAGTTCGATATCCGGTTTTATCTGGTGTCCATTCTCTTCATCATCTTCGACCTGGAAGTCGCCTTCCTGTTCCCCTGGGCTGTGTCCTTCGGTGACATGGGCTGGTTCGGTTTCTGGTCTATGATGGTGTTCCTCGCCGTTCTCACCATCGGCTTTATCTATGAGTGGAAGAAGGGAGCGCTGGAATGGGCATGAGCCAGAACAACAGCACGCTCGTTGCACCGCAGCCGAAGGGGATCATCGATCCCGCGACCGGCAAGCCTGTCGGCAGCAACGATGCCTACTTCACGGAAATCAACGACGAGCTGGCCGACAAGGGCTTTCTCGTCACCTCGACCGACGAGCTGATCACCTGGGCGCGTACCGGCTCCCTGATGTGGATGCAGTTCGGTCTTGCCTGCTGCGCCGTCGAGGGTCTGATGCAGGCTTCCGGCCCGCGTTACGACATGGAGCGCTTCGGTGTCGCCCCGCGCGCCTCGCCGCGCCAGTCGGACGTGATGATCGTCGCGGGAACGCTGACCAACAAGATGGCGCCGGCACTGCGCAAGGTCTATGACCAGATGCCCGAGCCGCGTTATGTCATCTCCATGGGCTCCTGCGCCAATGGCGGCGGCTATTACCATTATTCCTACGCCGTCGTGCGCGGCTGCGACCGAGTCGTCCCGGTGGATATCTACGTTCCGGGCTGTCCCCCCACGGCGGAGGCGCTGCTTTACGGCGTGCTTCTGCTGCAGAAGAAGATCCGGCGTACCGGTACGATCGAGCGCTAAGGGCAAAGGACGGATTAAGGAATGAGCGAAGCTCTAAACGATCTTGCTGCTTACGTTAAGGAAGCGCGTGGTTCCCTCGTGGTTTCGGCCGATATCGCCTATGGCGAGCTGACGCTGAACACGACGACGGAAAGCGTTATCGCGCTTTTGACGTTCCTGCGTGACGATGTGCAGTGCGGTTTCGTCAACATCATCGATATTTGCGGCGTCGACTGGCCGCAGCGCGAGAAGCGTTTCGACGTTGTCTATCACCTCTTGTCGCCGCGCCAGAATGTGCGCGTGCGCATCAAGCTGCAGGTGGCGGAAGACGAGGGCGTTCCCTCGGCAACCTCCGTTTACATGGGTGCAGACTGGTTCGAGCGCGAAGCCTGGGATATGTACGGCATTCCTTTCGAAGGCCATGCGGATCTTCGCCGAATCCTCACCGATTACGGTTTCGAAGGTCATCCGCTGCGCAAGGATTTTCCGGTTACCGGCTTTGTGGAAGTACGCTACGATGACGTTCTGAAGCGGGTTCTCTATGAACCGGTCGAACTGAAGCAGGAATTCCGCAATTTCGATTTCCTCTCTCCCTGGGAGGGGACTGACTATGTTCTCCCGGGTGACGAAAAGGCCAAGCAATGAGCGAAGCCCCCGCGACAGAGCACGGACAATGTCTTTGCGGCGCCGTTGGCTTCAATGCCAGCATCGGCGCCCGCGAATTCGGCGTTTGCCATTGCTCGATGTGCCGCCGCTGGTCCGGCGGAACATTTCTGGCTGTCGAATGCGCTGACGTCGCCATCGAGAACGAGGAACATTTCGGTGTTTATACCTCGTCGGAATGGGGTGAGCGCTGCTTCTGCAGGAATTGCGGCAGCACGCTGATGTGGCGCTCCAAGGATGGCAAGCATTTTGCCGTCTCGTTGCAGGCTTTCGACAACCCTTCCAGTTTCCATTTTGCGTCGCAGATTTTCACGGATGAGAAGCCTTCGAGCTATTCTTTCGCGCAAACCACGCAGAACATGACCGGCCCCGAATTCATCGCCATGATCACCTCGGCGGAGCACTAGAATGACTGAGCATAACGTCCGCAATTTCACGATCAACTTCGGTCCGGAACACCCTTCCGCGCACGGCGTGCTGCGCCTGGTTCTGGAACTGGACGGCGAAATCGTCGAGCGCGTCGATCCGCATATCGGTCTTCTGCATCGCGGCACCGAAAAGCTGATCGAGACCAAGACCTACCTTCAGGCGGTGCCTTATTTCGACCGTCTCGACTACGTCGCGCCGATGAACCAGGAACACGCTTTCGCGCTCGCCGTCGAAAAGCTGCTGGGTCTCGAAATCCCGATGCGCGGCCAGCTGATCCGCGTGCTTTATTCGGAAATCGGCCGCATCCTGTCGCACATCATGAACGTGACGACTCAGGCCATGGACGTCGGCGCAATGACGCCGCCTGTCTGGGGCTTCGAGGAACGTGAAAAGCTGATGGTCTTCTACGAGCGCGCCTGTGGCGCCCGCATGCACTCGGCCTATGTCCGTCCGGGCGGCGTGCATCAGGATCTGCCGCCGGAGCTGGTGGAAGACATCGGCAAATGGTGCGATCCCTTCATTACCGTTCTCGACAATATCGAAGGCCTGTTGACCGACAACCGCATCTACAAGCAGCGTAACGTCGATATCGGCGTCGTCTCACTTGAAGACGCCTTTGCCTGGGGTTTCACGGGCGTCATGGTGCGCGGTTCGGGTGCTGCCTGGGATTTGCGTCGCGCGCAGCCCTACGAGTGCTATTCCGATCTGGAGTTCGATATCCCCGTCGGCAAGAACGGCGACTGCTATGACCGTTACCTGATCCGCATGCAGGAAATGCGCGAATCGGTGAAGATCATGAAGCAGTGCGTCGATCTTCTCTCCGGCAAGCACCGCATCGGCCCGGTCTCCTCGTTGGATGGCAAGGTGGTTCCGCCCAAGCGCGGCGAGATGAAGCGTTCGATGGAAGCTCTTATCCATCACTTCAAGCTCTATACCGAAGGCTATCACGTTCCGGCCGGCGAAGTTTACGCCGCCGTCGAAGCGCCGAAGGGCGAGTTCGGCGTCTACGTGGTCGCCGATGGTTCGAACAAGCCCTACCGCTGCAAGATCCGCGCGCCGGGTTATGCACATTTGCAGGCGATGGATTTCCTGTGCAAGGGCCATCAGCTTGCCGACGTTACAGCCGTGCTCGGCTCCCTCGACATCGTGTTCGGGGAGGTCGACCGCTGATGCGTCTGCCGCTGGCCATCTTGGCTTTTCTTGCTGCGATGTCGACCTCCGTTCTCGCCCAGACGGCGACGGAAGAGGGGGGCGTATCGCTATCAAGCAGCGGCGGTTCCACCATCAAGCAGCTTCTGTCTTCGGGATACGAGATCAAGGCCTCAGTTCCCAATGGCAGCAAGTTCATCGTGTTCATGCAGAAAGACAAGGCGGCTTATGCCTGCGAATTCGTCACGGTGGCGAGATCGCGTTGTGAGACGTTAAACTGAAAAGGCGTGAGGAAGTATGTCCGTTCGTCGACTAGCCGAAGATCAGTTCCAGCCCGTGGCATTTGCCTTTAACGCGGATAATACCGCATGGGCGGAAAAGACGATCCAGAAATATCCGGAGGGACGCCAGCAATCGGCGGTTATCCCGCTGCTTATGCGTGCGCAGGAGCAGGACGGCTGGGTTACCCGCGCCGCCATCGAAAAAATCGCCGACATGCTGGATATGGCCTATATCCGCGTCATGGAAGTGGCGACCTTCTACACCCAGTTCCAGCTGAAGCCGGTCGGCACACGCGCCCATGTTCAGGTTTGCGGCACCACGCCCTGCATGCTGCGCGGCTCCGAAGCGCTGATGGATGTCTGCCGCAAGAAGATCCATCACGATCCGCTGCACACCAACGAGAGCGGCACGCTGTCCTGGGAAGAAGTGGAATGTCAGGGCGCCTGCGTCAACGCGCCGATGGTCATCATCTTCAAGGATGCCTATGAGGATCTGACGCCCGAGCGCCTGGAAGAGATAATCGACACGTTCGAGGCAGGCAAGGGCGACACGGTCAAGACCGGCCCCCAGATCGACCGTCACCAGTCGGTGCCCGTTGGCGGCCTGACGACGCTGACGGAAGAGATCAAGCCAGATCGCTCCAATCTCGACAAACCTGCGGAAGCTCCGGCGGAAGCAGCCCCCGTTCTTCCTTCGAATGCCGCCAAGCCGAAGACGGACGCACCGGAAACCGACCCGAAGCTGAAGACGCCTGCGAACGAGCCCAAGGCTTCTGCGGAAAACGCAAAGGCAGGGGAACAGCAATCGGCAGGCAAGGAAGCGATAGCATCCAGACCGTCGCTTGAGTCAGCCGACCGTCCGGCAGGCATTGAAAAGCCCGCTGCGCCCGATGACCTGAAACTCATTTCAGGCGTTGGCCCGAAGATAGAAGGCACGCTTAACGAGCTCGGTATCTTTACCTATGCGCAGATTGCCGGCTGGAAGAAGGCCGAGTGCGACTGGGTGGATGGTTATTTGAATTTCAAGGGCCGCATCGAACGCGATGAGTGGATCAAGCAGGCCGAGGCGCTCGCCAAGGGTGGCGAAGCCGAGTATATCAGGGTCTTCGGCAAGAAGCCGCGGTAAAGGGTGAAGCATGTTAAAAGATCAGGATCGCATCTTTACCAATCTCTACGGCCTCAAGGACAAGTCCCTGAAGGGCGTGAGGGCGCGCGGCCACTGGGATGGCACCAAGCAGATCATCGAAAAGGGTCGTGACTGGATCATCAATGAGATGAAGGCTTCCGGCCTTCGCGGTCGCGGCGGCGCAGGCTTCCCGACGGGTCTCAAGTGGTCCTTCATGCCCAAGGAAAGCGACGGCCGTCCGCATTATCTCGTGGTCAACGCCGACGAATCCGAGCCCGGCACCTGCAAGGACCGCGAAATCCTGCGCAACGATCCGCATACGCTGATCGAAGGCTGCGTTATCGCCGGTTTCGCCATGGGTGCGCACACCGCCTATATCTACGTGCGCGGCGAATATATGCGCGAACGTGAGGCGCTTCAGGCCGCCATCGACGAATGTTACGATGCGGGCCTGCTCGGCAAGAACAACAAGAACGGCTGGGATTTCGACATCTACGTCCATCACGGCGCAGGTGCCTATATCTGCGGCGAAGAGACGGCACTGCTTGAAAGCCTTGAGGGCAAGAAGGGCCAGCCGCGCCTGAAGCCGCCGTTCCCGGCCAATATGGGTCTTTACGGTTGCCCGACGACCGTCAACAACGTCGAATCCATCGCCGTTGCTCCTACCATTCTGCGCCGAGGTGCGGCATGGTTCTCGTCTATCGGCCGTCCGAACAATGTCGGCACCAAGCTGTTCATGGTCTCCGGCCATGTCGAGCGTCCATGCACCTTCGAAGATGCGCTGGGCTTGTCCTTCCGTGAGCTGATCGAACACCATTGCGGTGGCATTCGCGGCGGCTGGGACAATCTGCTTGGCGTCATTCCCGGCGGCGCATCCTGCCCCATCGTGCGCGGTGAGGACATGAAGGACGCCATCATGGACTTCGACGGCATGCGCGAAGTGAAGTCGTCCTTCGGCACCGGCGGCATGATCGTCATGGACAAGTCCACCGACGTCATCAAGGCGATCGCCCGCATCGCGGCGTTCTTCAAGCATGAAAGCTGCGGCCAGTGCACGCCGTGCCGTGAAGGCACCGGCTGGATGTGGCGCGTGCTGGAACGCATGGTGAAGGGCAACGCGCAGAAGCGCGAAATCGACATGCTGTTCGAAGTGACGAAGCAGATCGAAGGCCACACCATCTGTGCGCTCGGCGACGCCGCCGCATGGCCGGTACAGGCCCTGATCCGCAATTTCCGTCCGGAAATCGAAAAGCGCATCGACCAATATACCTACAGGGCCATGGATGATGGCGCTGTTCTGGAAGCTGCCGAATAAGCTTTTCGCAGTTTGCATGCGGCGCGGGGATGATCCCGGCGCCGGAAAACCATGAAGCGCCTGACCGACGAGATGAAGTGTCGGGCGCGATTAAGGATTTGTTGCGGACCGTGTGAGAGACACGGGACGAACAGGCAACAGGACGTAAGTAGAACCATGGCAAAGCTCAAGGTTGACGGTAAAGAGATCGAGGTTCCGGATCATTTCACGCTGTTGCAGGCGTGCGAGGAGGCTGGTGCTGAAGTTCCGCGCTTTTGTTTTCATGAGCGCTTGTCGGTCGCGGGTAACTGCCGCATGTGTCTCATCGAGGTGAAGGGCGGACCGCCCAAGCCCGCCGCATCCTGCGCCATGGGCGTGCGCGACGTTCGCGGCGGCCCGAATGGTGAATTGCCTGAAGTTTTCACCAACACGCCGATGGTCAAGAAGGCCCGCGAAGGCGTGATGGAGTTCCTTCTCATCAACCACCCGCTCGATTGCCCGATCTGCGACCAGGGCGGCGAATGCGACCTGCAGGACCAGGCTATGGCCTTCGGTATCGCCGGTTCGCGTTACGCGGAAAACAAGCGTGCGGTTGAAGACAAATATATCGGCCCGCTCGTCAAGACAGTGATGAACCGCTGCATCCACTGCACGCGCTGCGTCCGTTTCACAACGGAAGTTGCCGGCATCGCCGAACTTGGCCTCATCGGCCGCGGCGAGGACGCTGAAATCACCACCTATCTCGAGCAGGCTATGACCTCCGAGCTTCAGGGCAACGTCGTCGATCTTTGCCCGGTCGGTGCGCTCACCTCCAAGCCTTTCGCTTTCACTGCCCGTCCGTGGGAACTGAACAAGACCGAAACCATCGACGTGATGGACGCTCTCGGTTCGGCAATCCGCGTCGATACCCGTGGCCGCGAAGTCATGCGCGTCATGCCGCGTGTCAACGAGGCAATCAACGAAGAGTGGATTTCCGACAAGAGCCGCTTCATCTGGGACGGCCTGAAGACGCAGCGTCTCGACCGCCCTTACGTCCGCAAGGATGGCCGCTTGCAGCCCGCAAGCTGGGGCGAAGCCTTCGGCGCTATCAAGCAGGCGGTTGCCGCAACCAGCGGCAGCAAGATCGGCGCGATTGCCGGTGACCTTGCTTCCGTCGAGGAAATGTTCGCGCTGAAGTCGCTTCTGGCGTCGCTCGGCTCGGCCAATGTCGATTGCCGTCAGGATGGCGCAGCGCTTGATCCGTCTTTGGGTCGCGCCAGCTACCTGTTCAATTCCACAATCGAAGGCATCGAGCACGCGGATGCGCTGCTGATCGTCGGCGCCAACCCGCGTTACGAAGCGGCCGTGCTCAATGCACGTATCCGCAAGCGCTGGCGTCGCGGTGGTTTCCCGATCGGCGTGATCGGCGAAGCCGGTGAGCTGCGCTACAACTACGAATATCTAGGCTCCGGCGCGGAAACGCTTTCCGATCTCGCCAATGGCTCTCACAGCTTCGTTGAGAAGCTGAAGTCCGCCAAGAACCCGCTGATCATCATCGGCCAGGGCGCTCTGGCACGCGCCGATGGTGCAGCCGTTCTCGCGGCCGCTGCGAAGCTTGCCGTTTCGGTTGGCGCAATCAGCGAAGAGTGGAACGGCTTCTCGGTGCTTCACACTGCCGCTGCCCGCGTCGGTGGTCTCGACATCGGCTTCGTGCCGGGCGAGGGCGGTGTTGCTGCTGCCGAAATGGTAACGTCCATGGACGTTCTCTTCCTGCTCGGCGCCGATGAAATCGACCTGTCGAACAAGGGCGCCAAGTTCACCGTCTACATCGGCAGCCACGGCGATCATGGCGCGATGAACGCCGACGTCATCCTTCCGGGTGCGGCCTATACCGAAAAATCCGGTATCTGGGTCAACACCGAAGGCCGCGTTCAGGTGGGCAACCGCGCCGGTTTCGCACCGGGCGAGGCCCGTGAAGACTGGGCGATCCTGCGTGCGCTTTCCGACGTGCTCGGCAAGAAGCTGCCGTTCGATTCGCTGTCGGCGCTGCGCGGCCAGCTTTATGTCGCGCATCCGCATCTGGCGGAAACCGATGAGATCGTTGCCGGCAACGGCGCGGATGTCGAGGCACTTGCCGCTCGCGCGGGTAGCCTCAATAAGTCTGCGTTTGCCTCGCCGGTAAAAGACTTTTATTTGACGAACCCGATTGCGCGCGCATCCGCCGTCATGGCCGAGTGTTCCGCATTGGCCCGCAACAATTTCCAGGCTGCGGCAGAGTAAGGGTAGGGGATTATGGAATCGTTTTTCTGGAGCTACGTCTGGCCCGCGCTGATCATGGTCGGCCAGTCCCTGCTGCTTCTCGTTTGCCTTCTGGTGGCCATCGCCTTCCTTCTGCTTGCCGACCGTAAGGTCTGGGCAGCCGTGCAGTTGCGCCGTGGTCCCAACGTCGTCGGCCCCTTTGGTCTGTTCCAGTCCTTCGCCGACCTTTTGAAATTCATCCTGAAGGAGCCCGTCATTCCCGCGGGCGCCAACAAGGCGGTCTTCCTTCTGGCGCCGCTGGTTGCCGTAACGCTGGCGCTCGCCACCTACGCGGTCATCCCCTTCGCCGATGGCTGGGTCGTTGCCAATATTAATGTCGGCATTCTCTACATTTTCGCGATTTCCTCGCTTGAAGTGTACGGCATCATCATGGGCGGCTGGGCTTCGAACTCGAAGTACCCGTTCCTCGGCGCGCTTCGTTCGGCGGCGCAGATGGTGTCCTACGAAGTGTCGATTGGCCTCGTCATTGTCACCGTGCTTCTGTGCGTCGGCTCGCTCAACCTCACGGATATCGTTCTGGCGCAGCGTACCGGCCTCGGCACGATGATCGGTCTGCCGGCTTCGTTCCTCGACTGGCACTGGCTGTCGCTGTTCCCGATGTTCATCGTGTTCTTCATCTCGGGCCTTGCCGAAACCAACCGTCCGCCCTTCGACCTTCCGGAAGCGGAATCGGAACTGGTGGCCGGTCACATGGTCGAATATGGCTCGACGCCTTACATGATGTTCATGCTCGGCGAATATGCTGCGATCGTCCTGATCTGCTGCCTGACGACGATCCTGTTCCTTGGTGGCTGGCTGCCGATCGTGGATGTGTGGTTCCTGAACTGGATTCCGGGCATTGTCTGGTTCGCGCTCAAGGGCTGCATGGTTTTCTTCATGATCGCTCTGGTGAAGGCCTTCGTTCCGCGTTACCGCTATGACCAGCTCATGCGCCTTGGCTGGAAGGTGTTCCTGCCGCTGTCGCTCGCCATGGTCGTTATTGTTGCATTCGTATTGAAGCTGACGGGGTGGGCCGGTTGATGTCCGTACGCCTCGCTCAGAAATCTGGAGTTTGAGATGGCCAGCCTTTCCCAAGCCGTCAATTCACTGTTCCTCAAGGAGTTCGTCGGTGCGATCTTCCTGACGATGCGCCACTTCTTCAAGCAGAAGGCCACGGTGAATTATCCTTTCGAAAAGGGCCCGGTGTCTCCGCGCTTCCGCGGCGAGCATGCGCTGCGCCGTTATCCGAACGGTGAAGAGCGCTGCATCGCCTGCAAGCTGTGTGAGGCGATCTGTCCCGCTCAGGCGATCACCATCGAAGCCGGTCCGCGCCGCAATGACGGCACCCGCCGCACGGTGCGTTACGACATCGACATGGTGAAGTGCATCTATTGCGGTTTCTGCCAGGAAGCCTGCCCGGTGGATGCCATCGTCGAAGGCCCGAACTTCGAATTCGCGACGGAAACCCGCGAGGAGCTTTATTTCGACAAGCAAAGGCTTCTCGACAATGGCGACCGCTGGGAGCGTGAAATCGCGCGCAACCTCGCACTGGATGCGCCTTACCGTTAAGGCGCAACCGTCTTTCCGGGGGAGACCCCGGGAAGCGAAGAAAGAGTAAAAGAGCCTGCACGGTTATCGCCGGCGGGGACGAAACGGGTAGAGCGCGCGATTGCGCGGTCTTTGCCCGGATGAGGACAAGAAGGCACCAACATGGGTCTGCACGCTGTATTCTTTTATATATTCGCTTTCGTCGCCGTGGCGTCTGCGTTCATGGTCATCGCATCGAAGAACCCTGTTCATTCGGTGCTGTTTCTGATTTTGACCTTCTTCAACGCAGCCGCGCTGTTCCTGCTGACGGGGGCCGAATTCCTCGCCATGATCCTGCTCGTCGTTTATGTCGGTGCGGTGGCGGTGCTCTTCCTCTTCGTCGTCATGATGCTGGATGTGGATTTTGCGGAGCTGCGCTCCGGCGTGCTGCAATATGCGCCGATCGGTGCGCTGATCGGTATCATCCTCGCGGCTGAACTGATCGTCGTGGTCGGCGGCAGCGTGCTTAACCCGCAGGCGGCCAAATCGATTACCATGCCGATCCCGTCACCGGCCGTGCGCACCAATACGGCCGCACTGGGCGACGTGCTCTATACCAATTACGTCTACTTCTTCCAGCTTGCCGGTCTCGTGCTGCTGGTGGCCATGATCGGCGCCATCGTGCTGACGCTGCGTCACCGCACCGACATCAAGCGGCAGAACATATCCACGCAGGTCGGACGTGACCCGAAGACCGCCGTCACCACGGTCAAGGTCAAGCCGGGCCAGGGCATCTGAAGGCGCGAACGGATCCAAGGAAACAGAATATGGAAATCGGTCTTTCCCACTACCTGACGGTCAGCGCGATCCTCTTCACGATCGGCATCTTCGGTATCTTCCTCAACCGGAAGAACGTCATCGTCATCCTCATGTCGATCGAGCTCATCCTGTTGGCGGTCAACATCAACATGGTGGCGTTCTCGGCTTTCCTGAACGACATCGTCGGCCAGGTCTTCGCACTGTTCATTCTGACCGTCGCAGCCGCCGAAGCGGCCATCGGTCTTGCAATACTCGTTGTCTTCTACCGCAACCGCGGATCGATCGCTGTCGAAGACGTCAATATGATGAAGGGCTGATAAGGCTATGATCTACAAGGCTATCGTCTTTCTTCCCCTGATCGGCTTCCTGATTGCCGGCCTGTTTGGCCGGTCGATCGGCGCCAAGGCTTCGGAATATGTCACCACCGGTCTGATGATCGTGGTCGCCGTCCTGTCGTGGATCGTCTTCTTCTCCGTCGCGCTTGCCCATGGCGAGCCGGGCGAGGTGATCAAGGTAACCGTGCTGCGCTGGATCCAGTCCGGCGGCATCGACGTCGAGTGGGCGTTCCGCATCGATACCCTGACGGCCGTCATGTTCGTCGTCGTCAACACCGTCTCGACGCTGGTGCACCTCTATTCGATCGGATACATGCACCACGATCCGCATCGTCCGCGCTTCTTTGCCTATCTTTCGCTGTTCACCTTCGCGATGCTGATGCTGGTGACCTCCGACAACCTGCTGCAGATGTTCTTCGGCTGGGAAGGCGTTGGTCTGGCGTCGTACCTGCTGATCGGTTTCTGGTTCAAGAAGCCTTCGGCGTCTGCTGCTGCCATGAAGGCGTTCATCGTCAACCGTGTTGGCGACTTCGGCTTCATTCTCGGAATATCAGGCGTCTTCGTGCTGTTCGGCTCGATCAATTTTGAGACCATCTTCGCTGCCGCCAGCACCTATCTGCCGGCTGAAGGTGCAGCTTCCACCGAAACCGTCATCAACCTGTTCGGCATGCAGCTGGACAAGGCCAATGCGATGACGGGCGTTTGCCTGCTGCTCTTCATGGGCGCCATGGGTAAGTCGGCGCAGTTCCTGCTGCACACCTGGCTGCCGGACGCGATGGAAGGCCCGACCCCTGTGTCCGCCCTCATTCACGCCGCAACAATGGTCACCGCCGGTGTCTTCCTGGTTGCCCGCATGTCGCCGCTGTTCGAATTGTCGCATGATGCGCTCACTGTCGTGACGCTGGTCGGCGCCATCACCGCCTTCTTCGCAGCGACCGTCGGTCTCGTGCAGAACGATATCAAGCGCGTGATTGCCTATTCGACCTGCTCGCAGCTAGGTTACATGTTCGTGGCACTTGGCGTCGGCGCTTATGGCGCGGCCGTGTTCCACCTCTTCACGCATGCCTTCTTCAAGGCACTGCTGTTCTTGTGCGCCGGTTCGGTTATCCATGCCGTCGATGGCGAGCAGGACATGCGTTACATGGGCGGCCTGCGCAAGCATATCCCCATCACCTTCTGGACGATGACCGTCGGCACGCTTGCGCTGACAGGTGTGGGCATTCCGGGCACGATGATCGGCTTTGCCGGCTTCTTCTCGAAGGACGTGATCATCGAATCCGCTTATGCGTCCCATTCGGTGCTGTCGGGTTTCGCCTTCACGCTGCTGGTCATCGCCGCGCTGTTCACCAGCTTCTATTCCTGGCGTCTGGCGTTCATGACCTTCTTCGGAAAGCCGCGCGCTTCGGCTGACGTGATGCACCATGTGCATGAATCGCCGATGGTCATGCTGATCCCGCTCTTCATCCTCACAGTCGGCGCGATCTTCGCCGGTGTTGTCTTCGAAGGTTATTTCTTCGGCCATGAATATGCCGAGTTCTGGAAGGGTGCTCTCTTCACGCTTCCGGAAAATGAAATCCTTGACGAGTTCCACCATGTTCCGCTGTGGGTCAAGTGGAGCCCGTTCTTCGCCATGGCGCTTGGTTTTGTCACCGCATGGTACATGTATATCAAGTCGCCGGAGACGCCGAAGCGTCTGGCAGCGACCCATCGCGGCCTCTATCAGTTCCTCTTGAACAAGTGGTATTTCGACGAGCTTTACGACTTCCTGTTCGTGCGTTCCGCAAAGGCGCTTGGCCGCTTCCTGTGGAAGAAGGGCGACGTGGCCGTCATCGACCATTATGGACCGAACGGCATTGCAGCGCGTGTGGTTGACGTGACCAACCGCATGGTCCGCCTGCAATCCGGTTACCTTTATCACTATGCCTTTGCGATGCTGATCGGCATCGCGGCGCTTGTCACCTGGATGATGCTCGGGAGTGCGTTTTGATGACCGATTGGCCAATTCTTTCAACGGTCACCTTTCTGCCGCTCGTCGGCGTGGTGCTCTTGCTGCTGACCAATGAGAACGGCCCTTACGGTCGCCGCAACATTCTCAACGTCTCGCTGCTGACGACCGTTTTCACTTTCCTGGTTTCGCTGTTCGTCTGGATCGGCTTCGATAATTCGAACCCCGGTTTCCAGATGGTGGAAAAACACGCATGGTTCGGCAACATCGCCGCCTATCATCTGGGCGTCGACGGCATCTCCATGCTGTTCGTCATCCTCACCACCTTCCTCATGCCTTTCTGCGTGCTGGCAAGCTGGCAGTCGGTTGAAAAGCGCATCAAGGAATACATGATCGCCTTCCTGCTTCTGGAAGTCGTCATGATCGGCGTCTTCGTGGCGCTGGATACGGTTCTTTTCTACGTCTTCTTCGAAGCAACGCTGATCCCGATGTTCATCATCATCGGCGTCTGGGGCGGCAAGGATCGCGTCTACGCATCCTACAAGTTCTTCCTTTACACGCTGCTTGGCTCGGTTCTGACCATGCTCGCCATCATGGCGATGTACTGGCAGTCCGGCACAACAGACATGACCGAACTTCTGAAATACGGCTTCCCCGCTGGCATGCAGACCTGGCTGTGGCTTGCCTGTTTCGCCGCTTTTTCGGTCAAGATGCCGATGTGGCCTGTACACACCTGGCTGCCGGATGCGCACGTGCAGGCGCCGACCGCGGGTTCCGTCATTCTGGCAGGTGTCATGCTGAAGCTTGGCGGTTACGGTTTCATCCGTTTCTCGCTGTCGATGTTCCCCTTGGCGTCGGACTATTTCGCTCCCTTCGTCTTCACGCTGTCGGTTCTCGCCATCATCTACACCTCGCTCGTGGCGATGATGCAGGACGACATCAAGAAGCTGATCGCCTATTCCTCCGTCGCCCACATGGGTTACGTGACCATGGGCATCTTCGCAGCCAATGTGCAGGGCGTGCAGGGCGCAATCTTCCAGATGCTGTCGCACGGCATCGTGTCGGGCGCGCTCTTCCTCTGCGTCGGCGTCGTTTACGATCGGCTGCATACCCGTGAGATCTCGGCCTATGGCGGTCTCGTGAACAACATGCCGAAATATGCCGTCGCCTTCATGATCTTCACCATGGCCAATGTCGGTCTGCCCGGCACTTCCGGCTTCGTTGGTGAATTCCTGACGCTGATCGGCGTATTCCGCGCCAACACGCTGGTCGCGCTGTTTGCGGCAACCGGCGTCATCCTCTCGGCCGCTTACGCGCTGTGGCTCTACCGCCGCGTGATTTTCGGTGCGCTTGAGAAGGAAAGCCTGAAATCGATGCTCGATCTGTCGACCCGCGAAAAGGTCATCCTTTATCCGCTGGTTGCGCTGACGATCTTCTTCGGCGTCTACCCGGCTCCGGTTTTCGATGCGACAGCCGCTTCGGTCGATCTTCTGGTAAACAACTATACGGCTGCATTGCAGGCGGCGCAAAATGTTGCGCTTTCTATGAATTGACGACAGGACCCGTTGGACATGACCGCTGAAATTCTTTTTGCCAGTCTGCACATCGCGACGCCCGAGCTGATCCTTGCGGTCGGCGCGCTGGCGCTGCTCATGATTGGCGTCTTCTCGGGCGACAAGTCGACAACGACGGTCACGGGCCTCTCCGTGGCCCTGCTGCTCGTCGTCGGTCTCTGGATCGTCTTTGCGCCCGCTTCGGGTGTGGCTTTCGGCGGCGTTTACGTCGCCGATGCCTTCGGCAACTTCATGAAGGTGCTGGCGCTGATCGGCTCGATCACCGCCATGATCCTTTCTGTCGGCCAGAGCCGTTTCGAGCCGGTCGGCCGGTTCGAATATCCGGTGCTTCTGGTTCTGGCGACGCTCGGCATCCTGCTGATGATTTCGGCCAACAACCTGATCTCGCTCTATATGGCGCTGGAGCTGCAGTCGCTTGCGCTCTACGTCGTCTGCGCAATCAACCGGGAAAGCCTGCGCTCCACCGAAGCGGGCCTGAAATATTTCGTTCTCGGTGCGCTCTCCTCGGGCATGCTGCTTTACGGCATGTCGCTGGTTTACGGCTTTACCGGCAATACCGGCTTTACCGAAATCGCCCAGGTTCTGACGGCAGAAACCCGTTCGCTCGGCCTCGTCTTCGGTCTGGTTTTTGTTCTCGCCGGTCTGGCATTCAAGATTTCCGCCGTGCCGTTCCACATGTGGACGCCGGATGTTTATGAGGGTGCGCCGACACCGGTCACGGCCTTCCTGTCTGCCGCTCCCAAGATCGGCGCCATGGCGATCTTCGTTCGCATCGTTGTTGACGCTTTCCAGCCGGTCTTTGCCGACTGGCAGCAGATCGTCGTCTTCATCTCCATCGCTTCCATGCTGCTCGGCTCGTTCGCGGCAATCGGCCAGAAGAATATCAAGCGCCTGATGGCCTATTCTTCCATCGGTCACATGGGTTACGCGCTGGTTGGTCTTGCGGCGGGCACCGAGGCGGGTATCTCGGGCGTCATTCTTTACATGACCATCTACATGGTCATGACGCTCGGCACCTTCGCCTGCATTCTCTCCATGCGTCGCAAGGAAATCGGCAATGTCGAAAATGTCGAGGATCTGGCCGGGCTTTCGTCCACCAACCCCTTCATGGCAGTTGTTCTGACGATCCTGATGTTCTCGCTTGCCGGCATTCCGCCGCTCGCCGGATTCTTCGGCAAGTACTACGTCTTCCTTGCTGCCATCGAAGCCAAACTCTATCCGCTTGCCGTCATCGGTGTGATCGGCTCGGTTGTCGGTGCGTATTATTATATCCGCGTCGTCAAGGTCATGTGGTTCGATGAAGCCAAGGGCAGCTTCGAGCGTCCAGCTGGCGAACTGAAAATCGTTTATGCGCTGTCTGGACTGTTCGTCGTCGCTTTCATCGTCTTCGGTGGTGCGCTCGGTAATGCAGTCACGGTTGCGGCAAAGACGTTCTTTTGAGCAATACGCACAAGCATACGGGCCGGATGTCCATCGATGACTTCCGGCACGAGGCGATGGCGGAAACGCCATCGACCAACATAGAATGTTTCGCCCGGGCAAGGGCAGGCGATGGCGGCAATCTGTGGATCACCGCCATCCGCCAGACTGGCGGGCGCGGTCGCCGCGGCCGGCCTTGGGTGTCTGAACCAGGCAATCTCTACGCTTCGCTTCTTCTCATCGATCCCGCGCCAATGGACCGCATCGGTTCATTGCCGCTTGCCTTTGCGCTCGCCGTCTACCGCGCCATTCGCGCTGTGTTACCGACCGGTGGCGAACCGCTAGAGATAAAATGGCCGAATGACGTGCTGATCGGGCGCCGGAAGACCTGCGGCATTCTGATGGAAGCCGAACTTCTGCCGGATGGACGCCGCGCCATCGTCATCGGCATCGGCATCAATATCGCCCACAAGCCTGAAAATCCGCTTTATCCCGTCACCATGCTGTCCGAACACGGGGCGTCGTGCTCCCCCGACGAGCTGTTCGCGCATCTCTTCCGCGAGACAGCGGATGTGCTGCAAAGCTGGGATGAGGGCAGGGGCGTTTCCGGTGTCATGGCCGGATGGCGGGCGGCTGCCTGCGGTATCGGCGAACATATCACCGTCAATTTTCCGGATCGCTCGATCGGCGGGCGTTTCGTTGGAATTGATGATAATGGTTATCTGCTGCTGGATGAGGATGAGGGCACAAGGCGCTCCATCGCCGCCGGCGACGTGTTTTTTGGATGAGGTGGACGGCGTGTCTTCAAAGACTCGCGCCGAACCTCTTCCCACAGGTTGGAGCTTTCCTGCTGCTCATGAAAAGCAGGGTGACAGACCGGCTCCGCATCGGCCCGGTCGATCAGATGATGTTTCAGGTCCGATGCTGTTAAACGGGCGGCTGGGCGCGGCATATTGCCGTCGCCAGCGCGCTCTCGTGAATGGATAAGAAGAACAATGACTAAACAGGACGAACTGGTATTTCTGCCGCTTGGCGGCGTCGGCGAAATTGGCATGAATCTCGCGCTGTACGGCTACGGTCCGGAAAGCAAGCGCCAATGGATCATGGTGGATTGCGGCGTTACCTTTGCCGGTCTCGATCTGCCTGGTGTCGATCTGGTTCTGCCCGATATCAGCTGTATCGCCGAGCAGAAGAAGAACCTCAAAGGCATCATCATCACCCACGCCCATGAGGATCACTACGGCGCGCTGAACGATCTGTGGCCGGGCCTCAACGTGCCCGTCTATGCCTCGGGTTTCACCGCCGGCATGCTGGAGGCAAAGCGCGCCTACGAGGGCAGCCGTGCCGAAATTCCAATCACCCCGTTCAAGGCGGGTGATCGCATCAATGTCGGCCCGTTCGAAATCGAGGCCGTCGGCGTCAACCATTCGATCCCCGAGCCGATGTCGCTGGTCATCCGCACGCCGCTTGGCAATGTCATCCACACGGGCGACTGGAAGATTGACGAGGCGCCGTCTCTCGGTCCGTTGACGGATGAGGCGCGTTTCCGCGCCATTGGCGAGGAGGGCGTGCTGGCGTTGATGTGCGACAGCACCAACTCGCTGCGCGACGGCGTATCGCCTTCGGAGCACGAAGTGTCTGAGGGGCTGCGCCAGATCATTGAAAATGCCGAGGGTCGCGTGGCCATCACCACCTTCTCCTCCAATGTCGGCCGTATCCGCTCCATCGCGCAGGCTGCGGAAGCTGCCGGACGCGAAGTGCTGCTGCTCGGCTCGTCGCTGAAGCGCGTCGTCAACGTTTCGCAGGATCTCGGCATCATGGAAGGTATCAAGCCGTTCCTGGCTGAAGACGAATACGGCTATATTCCGCGCAACAAGGTGGTCGTCATTCTCACCGGTTCGCAGGGCGAGCCGCGGGCAGCCCTTGCCAAGCTTTCGCGCGATGAGATGCGTAATGTGGCGCTGGCTGCCGGTGATACGGTAGTATTTTCCTCGCGCGCCATTCCGGGTAACGAAAAGGCGATCATCGAGATCAAGAACGGCCTGATAGAGCAGGGCATCCATATCGTTACCGACAATGAGGCTTTGGTGCATGTCTCCGGCCATCCCCGCCGTAACGAACTTCTGAGGATGTACGAATGGACCAAGCCGCAAATCCTGGTGCCGGTGCATGGCGAGGCGGCGCATCTGGTCGCGCAGAAGGAACTGGCTGAACAGGCCGGCATTTCTCAGGTGCCGAAGGTTCGTAACGGCAACATTCTGCGTCTGGCGCCAGGTCCTGCGGAAGTTATCAACGACGCACCGCACGGCCGCGTCTTCAAGGACGGCAACCTCATCGGTGACCTCGACGAGATGGGGATCAGCAACCGCCGCAAGCTTTCCTTCGCCGGCCATGTCTCCGTCAATGTGCTGCTGGACAGCCGCTACGACTTCCTCGGAGATCCCGATGTCGTACCTTTCGGCCTGCCGGAATTCGATGATGAGGGCGAGGACATGGAAGATACGCTCTATGACGCCGTACTCGGTGCCGTGGAAAGCATCCCCCGTGCCCGCCGCAAGGATCTTGCGCTGCTGCGCGAGTCAGTGCGCCGCGCCGTACGCGCCGCTGCCAATCAGGCATGGGGCAAGAAGCCGATCGTGACGGTTTTCGTCACCAAGGTCTGAACCGGAAAATCCCGGGTTTTCAAACCGTCACGCCCCGTCATGTCCGGACCATCTCGGACATGACGCAATCGCTGTCCGCGATCGTTCCTTCTCCTCTCTTGCAGCTTTTTACACATCTTGCAGGGAAGTGATTCCGGTTCGCGGATGAATGCGTTACAAGGGGCGCATCACGCAGGAGGACGTCATGCCGCTTCTTTCGGTCTTCGCCATTTATTTCATCGTCTGGTGGACGGTGCTTTTCGTTGTGCTGCCGATTGGCCTTCGCACTCAGGAGGAAGACGGCGATGTGGCGATCGGCACGGTTGCAAGCGCCCCGTCAAGGTTCAGGGGCGGGCGCATCGTGTTGTGGACAACGCTGATATCGGCTTTGATCTGCGGGCTCTGGTACGGCGGAACCTGGTGGTTCGGTGTCAGCATGGACGACCTTCCGAGAATTATCCCGGTTTTCGACTGAAGCACCTCACCCACGCCCTAGGATTAAGCGCGCCGCAGAATTTTGCAGCGTGGCGGGCTTCGTGATGCGATTTAAGGCAACATAAGCTGTGCTGCCGTTTTATGAATGGTCGCCACAAGATGCGCCAGTGCTGTCACATGGATGTCATATCAGTCGTGCACACACCATGAGCGTGTCTGGCGGGCAATTCGCTGTCACAATTTTACCGGAATAAGCATTCGGGGTTGTGAACTTCGCCGGAATCAAAAAAAAACAAGGCATTTCAGCCTTGTTTTTCAGGTTTCGCGTGATCTGTAACCGTTACCGGGGCAGCGACAAGCGCGCCTAAGATCGAATCCTCCCAAGACTGACCGCGAAAACGGCAAGAATTTAGACTTCCTGCCTCTTTTGTGAGCTAAAGTTAGCCCAATCACCCATGCTTGTCATCTCATTTTTTGCATATTTGTTACAGTCGGCAAAAAATTCCCTGTGGTGCAATTTGTCGCACCGGATCAAGAATAATATTCCGGCCAAAGCGTTTTGACGCGAATTAGCTATCGCGAAAATGCCACGAAATCGCCTAGGCAGGTCTTTGCATGGCGGGTTTTCTTCTTGGTCAGAAACAGCTATGTACGGCGCCAATATCCCTCTATTCGGGGCGATTCCCGCGCCTTTGCGTGTTGTTGCCCATACCAATGGAAGTCGTCATGCGTCTCAGCCGTTATTTCATGCCCATCCTGAAGGAAAACCCCAAGGAAGCGGAGATTGTCTCCCATCGCCTTATGCTGCGTGCGGGCATGATCCGGCAGCAATCGGCTGGCATCTATTCCTGGCTACCGCTCGGCAAGCGCGTTCTGGACAAGGTCAACAGGATCATCCGCGAGGAGCAGGATCGCTCGGGCGCGATCGAGCTTCTGATGCCGACGCTGCAGACGGCTGAGCTGTGGCAGGAGAGCGGCCGTTATGACGATTACGGCAAGGAAATGCTGCGCATCAAGGACCGTCAGGACCGCCAGATGCTGTATGGCCCCACTAACGAGGAGATGATCACTGACATCTTCCGGTCCTATGTGAAATCCTACAAGAACCTGCCGCTGAACCTCTATCATATTCAGCTGAAGTTCCGCGACGAGGTGCGCCCCCGTTTCGGCACCATGCGCTCGCGCGAGTTTTTGATGAAGGATGCTTATTCCTTCGATCTGACCAAGGAAGACGCGATCCACTCCTATAACAAGATGTTCGTGGCTTACCTGCGCACCTTTGAGCGCCTTGGCCTGCGCGCCATTCCCATGCGTGCCGATACCGGCCCTATCGGCGGCAATCACAGCCACGAATTCATCATTCTGGCCGATACCGGCGAATCCGAAGTCTTCTGCCACAAGAGCTTCCTCGACCGCGCCATCCCCGCCGACGATACCAACTTCGACGACGTCGCAGCCCTTCAAGGCGTTTTCGACGAATGGACGGCCGACTATGCTGCCACCTCGGAAATGCACGACGAATCTGCTTATGAGGCCATTCCCGATGGCGAGCGCCTTTCGGCGCGCGGCATCGAAGTCGGCCACATCTTCTATTTCGGCACCAAATATTCCGAGCCGATGGGCGCCAAGGTGCAGGGTGCTGATGGCAAGGAACACCCCGTTCACATGGGGTCCTACGGCATTGGCCCGACACGCCTTGTTCCCGCCATCATTGAAGCATCGCATGACGAAAACGGAATCATCTGGCCGGCTTCGGTCGCTCCTTTCGATGTCGTGACTATCAACATGAAGGCAGGTGACGCAGCCTGTGATGCGGCGTGCGAAAAGCTGTATTACTCGCTCTCCAATGCCGGCAAGGATGTTCTTTATGACGATACGGACGACCGCGCGGGCCAGAAGTTCGCGACTGCTGACCTGATCGGCGTGCCGATGCAGATCATCGTCGGCCCACGTTCGGCAGCGAACGGTGAAGTCGAGGTGAAGGATCGCAAGACCGGCGACCGTGAAACCGTCACAATCGAAGCGGCAATGAACAGGGTGCTTGGCTAAGCGCGAAATGGTGAAAGTGACGAGCGGTTTTCGCCTGAAATCCGCTCCAGCTTTATGAGATCAAGATCAGGGGTCGGTTTTTTGTGAAAACCGGCCTTTCAAGTTCAGATCAGGGAGACGACATGGCAAAAGCCGAGGCTGACAAGGGTGCGGCTCCTTCCGCCCGGGAAAGGACCGCCCGGCCGTTTTCTGCTTTCGAGCGCATGGTGGCCTGGCGCTATCTGCGGTCGCGGCGCAAGGAAGCGTTCATTTCCGTCATCGCCGGCTTTTCCTTCGTCGGCATCATGCTGGGCGTCGCGACGCTTATCATCGTCATGGCTGTCATGAACGGTTTTCGCACCGAGCTGATTTCGCGAATTCTCGGCATCAACGGCCATATGATCGTCCAGCCGATCGACCAGCCCTTCAACAATTACGATGAGCTGGCGAAGAAGTTCTCCGCCATTCCGGGCGTGACGATGGCCCTGCCGCTGGTAGAGGGGCAGACATTGGCCTCCGGTCGCGGTGGCGCCGGCTCGGGTGCGCTCGTGCGCGGCGTTCGCCAGGACGATATCGACAAGATCAAGGAAGTCGCCACCAACGTCAAGACCGGCGATCTCGTCGGCTTCATGGCGGGCGACGGGGTTCTGGTTGGCTCAAGGCTTGCCGCACAGCTTGGCGTGACGGCGGGCGACGATATCACCCTCATTTCGCCTGAAGGCGATGTGACGCCGATGGGTGTCAACCCCCGCGTCAAATCCTACAAGATTTCGGGCGTCTTCGAGATCGGCATGTCGGAATATGACGCGTCGATGATCTATATGCCGCTGTCCGAAGCCCAGCTTTATTTCAATGCCGAAGGCCTGGTGCAATCCATCGAGCTTTACGTCAGTCGCCCAGACAATGTCGACGGCATCCGCCCCCTGGTGGAGCAGGCAGCTGAACGGCAGATATATATCACCGACTGGAGACAGCGTAACCAGACCTTCTTTTCCGCCCTGCAGGTGGAAAGAAACGTGATGTTCATGATACTGACGCTCATCGTTCTGGTAGCGGCGCTCAACATCATTTCCGGCCTCATCATGCTGGTGAAGGACAAGGGCAGCGATATCGCCATTCTGCGCACCATGGGCGCCAGTTCCGGCGCCGTCATGCGTATCTTCTTCATGACGGGAGCTGCCATCGGCACGGTCGGCACATTCGCCGGTGTGGCACTCGGCGTCATCGTCTGCCTCAATGTGGAATCGATCCGGCAGTTCTTCTCCTGGGTATCAGGCACGGTGCTGTTTGATCCGCAGCTCTATTTCCTCAGCCAGCTTCCGGCCGAAATGGATATCAGCGAGACCATTACCGTCGTCATCATGGCGCTGACGCTTTCTTTCCTGGCAACCATCTTTCCGGCATGGCGGGCTTCCAAGCTCGATCCGGTGCAGGCCCTGCGTTACGAATAAGGACCGCTTCACAATATGGCAAAAAAATCAGTGCTGCGGCTTACCGGCGTCGAGAGGACCTATGGTCAGGGCGAGACGTCGCTCTCCATTCTGCGCAAGGCCGATTTCGAGTTGAAGAGCGGTGAGATGGTGGCGCTTGTTGCCCCCTCGGGCACCGGCAAATCCACGCTGTTGCATCTCGCCGGGCTTCTCGAACATCCGGATGCTGGCGAGGTTTTCATCAATGACGCGCCCTGCAATGGTCTGCCGGATGAAAAGCGCACGGCGATCCGCCGCAGCGACATCGGTTTCGTCTACCAGTTCCATCATCTGCTGCCGGAGTTCACGGCGGTGGAGAACGTGATGATGCCGCAGCTCATCGCCGGTCTGACGCAGGGCGAGGCTCGCAAGCGTGCGAGCGCGCTACTCGATTACATGCGCGTCGGCCATCGCGGCGAACATCGCCCGGCTGAGCTTTCCGGCGGTGAACAGCAACGTGTGGCGATTGCGCGCGCCGTTGCCAACGCACCGCTCCTGCTTCTCGCCGACGAGCCGACCGGCAATCTCGATCCCGAGACCGCGCATTACGTGTTCGATGCGCTGGAGGCGCTGGTGCGCCAGTCCGGCCTTGCCGCACTGATCGCCACCCATAATCACGAGCTCGCCAACCGCATGGACCGCCGCGTGACGCTTGCAGACGGCAAGATCGTAGACTTCTGATCGTGATGCAGTAAGGCGACCATAACGCCGCCTTTGAGATCTTTTCTGCGGCTGAGTCTGTCTACGTTCACGTTTCCCGCAAGGCCACTCGTCCTTCCACAATTGAATTTTCACGAACCCGGAGGTGTTTTTGCCTCCGGGTTTTTTTGCTTTGGAGTCAGTGGCTTGCCATTCACGAAGGTGGAACCGCGGCCGATTCTGCCGCGTTAGCAAGGAGACTATCAATAAAAGCCTGTTGACAATCGAACAAAATGAGAACAAAGTTAGAACATAACGAGTAAGGAGAGACCAATGACTGATTTCATCCGTGACGTTGCCGCTTTCGCCTCCATCGCTGTGTTTGTCGCCAGCTTTTCGGTGATCCTCACTGCCCTGTGAAGGGCACACCGGCGCAGAAGCCTGTATAGACGCCGAAAGGCGGTGGACTTTGAAGGCCGAAAATCGGAAAATCGCCCCCTCGATTCAGAATGACAGGATGACGATATGGGCGAGACGGTTACGCGTGGAGAGACCTCTGGCGAAACGCTGAAAACACCCGGTTTCGTCCATCTGCGGGTTCACTCCGCTTACTCCCTGCTTGAGGGGGCTTTACCCCTCAAGAAAATCATGTCCAAGGCCGTTGCAGACGGCCAGCCGGCCATAGCCATTACCGACACCAACAATCTTTTCGTCGCGCTGGAGTTTTCCGAAAAGGCGCGTGATGAGGGCTTGCAGCCGATTATCGGCTGTCAGGTGTCGATCGACATGCAGGATGCGGTGGATGATCGCCGCAATCACAACAGCCACCTTGCCAAGCTTCCAGCCATCGTGCTGCTCGCGGCTGATGCCGGAGGGTACGAGCGGCTAGTGGACCTTATCAGCCGCGCCTATCTGGAAGGCGAAAGCGGTGGCCAGTCCGTGCATATTACCCGTGCATGGCTGGAGGAAGCCTCCAATGCCGGGCTGATCGTGCTGACGGGTGCCTCCGGTGGTCCGGTGGATATGGCTCTGAAGGAAGGGCATACGGCACAGGCGAGAGAACGCCTGCTGGCGCTGAAATCACTCTTCGGTGACAAGCTTTATATCGAATTGCAGCGTCAGTCCGGTTTCGACCGCGCCCATGAGCGGCGTATGATCGGGCTTGCTTATGAACATGATATTCCGCTGGTCGCCACAAACGAGGCCTTCTTCCCTTCGAGGGCCGATTATGAGGCGCATGATGCATTGATGGCGGTGGCGCATAACGCCATCGTTTCGGATGACAGCCGGTTCCGCCTGACCCCCGACCATTATATGAAAAGCCGTGAGGAGATGGCGGAGCTGTTTGCCGACCTTCCGGAGGCACTGGAAAACACCGTCGAAATCGCAATGCGTTGCTCGTATGTGCTGAAGAAGCGTGGGCCGATCCTGCCGCGCTTCACCGGTGCCAGCGACGATCCCGAAGCGGCGCAACGGGCAGAGGCCGAAGAGCTTCGCCGTCAGGCCGTCGAAGGTCTTGATCTTCGCCTTGTGGCCCTCGGCATGGCACCTGGCTACACAGAGCAGGAATATCGCGACAGGCTGGATTTCGAGCTTGGCGTCATCGAACGCATGGGTTTTCCAGGTTACTTCCTGATCGTTGCGGACTTCATCAAATGGGCCAAGCAGCAGGATATTCCGGTCGGCCCCGGCCGCGGTTCGGGTGCAGGCTCGCTCGTGGCCTATGCGCTGACCATCACCGATGTCGATCCCCTTCGCTTCTCGCTGCTGTTCGAGCGCTTCCTCAATCCCGAACGCGTGTCGATGCCCGACTTCGATATCGACTTCTGCCAGGACCGCCGCGAAGAGGTGATCCGCTACGTGCAGCGCAAATATGGCCGCGAGCAGGTGGCGCAGATCATTACCTTCGGTTCGTTGCAGGCGCGCGCGGCATTGCGCGACGTCGGCCGCGTGCTGGAAATGCCCTATGGGCAGGTGGACAAGATCTGCAAGCTGGTCCCCAACAACCCAGCCAATCCGACGCCGCTGTCAAAAGCGATCGAGGAAGAGCCGCGTCTGCAGGAAGAGGCGGACAAGGAACCCGTTGTTGCCCGACTTCTGGATATCGCCCAGAAGATCGAGGGGCTTTACCGTCACGCCTCCACCCATGCTGCCGGTATCGTCATCGGTGACCGGCCGCTGTCGAAGCTGGTGCCGATGTATCGCGATCCGCGCTCCGACATGCCGGTTACCCAGTTCAACATGAAGTGGGTGGAAAGCGCCGGCCTCGTCAAATTCGACTTTCTCGGTCTGAAGACGCTGACGGTGCTGAAGGTTGCCGTCGATTTCGTTGCCAAACGCGGCATCAAGGTGGATCTCGCCGCAATTCCGCTGGACGACGCCAAAACCTACGAGATGTTGTCACGCGGCGAAACCATCGGCGTGTTCCAGGTGGAAAGTGCCGGCATGCGCAAGGCGCTTATCGGCATGCGCCCGGACTGCATCGAGGACATCATTGCGCTGGTGGCGCTTTATCGTCCGGGTCCGATGGAAAACATTCCGGTCTACAATGCCCGCAAGCATGGCGAGGAGGAGCTGGAGTCGATCCACCCCACCATCGACCACCTCCTGAAGGAAACGCAGGGCGTTATCGTCTATCAGGAACAGGTGATGCAGATCGCCCAGGTTCTGTCAGGTTATTCGCTCGGCGAAGCCGATCTTCTGCGCCGCGCCATGGGCAAGAAGATCAAGGAGGAGATGGACCAGCAGCGCGAGCGCTTCGTGGACGGCGCGATCAGAAACAGCGTGTCGAAGCCGCAGGCCAACACCATCTTCGACCTTCTGGCGAAATTCGCCAATTACGGCTTCAACAAGAGCCACGCCGCCGCTTACGCCATCGTGTCCTATCAGACCGCCTATATGAAGGCGCATTATCCGGTTGAGTTCCTTGCGGCCTCCATGACGCTGGATATGGCCAACACGGAAAAACTCAATGATTTCCGCCAGGATGCCAGCCGTCTCGGTATAGAGGTCGTGGCACCTTCGGTGCAGACGTCCTTCCGGCAGTTCGAGACGGGTGAGAACCGCATCTATTATTCGCTGGCCGCCATCAAGGGCGTGGGCGAGGGCGCTGTGGAACACATCGTTACCGTGCGCGACGGCAAGCCATTTGCGAGCCTGGAGGATTTCTGCCTGCGCATCGATCCGAAGCAGATCAACCGGCGTGTGCTCGAAAGCCTCATCAACGCTGGCGGTTTCGATTGTTTTGGCCGCGACCGCGCCGAGATGATCGGCGGGCTGGACCGTATCATCGGTTATTCGCAACGCGCGCAGGAAAGCCGCGTTACCGGCCAGTCGGACATGTTCGGCTCCGGCGGCGCAAGCGGTCCGGAAAAGCTCATCCTGCCTGCCTTCCAGCCCTGGCTCGCCTCGGAAAAACTGCTGCGCGAATATCAGGTGCTCGGTTTTTACCTGACCGCACATCCGCTCGATACCTACCGCCCTGTATTGGAAAAGTTGCGGGTGCAGAATTTCGCCGATTTTTCCGCCGCAGTGAAACAGGGTGCGACCGCCGGGCGTCTGGCCGGCACCGTCACCGGCAAGCAGGAGCGCAAGACCCGCACTGGCAACAAGATGGGTATCGTCACCTTCTCCGATGCCTCCGGCCAATATGAGGCGGTTTTGTTTTCCGAAGGGCTTGCCCAGTTTCGCGATCTGCTCGAGGTGGGCAAATCGCTTGTTATCACCGTGCAGGCGGAAGAGCGCCCGGAAGGCATCGGTCTTCGCATCCAGACGGCGCAATCGCTCGAGGAAAAATCCGTCCAAATGCAGAAGGCGTTGCGGGTTTATGTGCGCGATTCAGGCCCGCTGAAAACCGTCGCCCGCCACCTCAATACCAAAGGTGACGGATCGGTTTATTTCATCGTCATCAAGGACGAGGGGAGCCGTGAGATCGAGGTGGAGCTGACGGAGAAATACCGTATTTCCCCTGAGATCGCCGCCGCACTTCGCTCTGCCCCCGGCGTTGTTGATGTGGAGCTGGTGTGAGGCCTCAAGCCCTCAAACCGGCCCTTCCTTTGTCACGGTAATGAAGTCCGTCCCCATCCCTGTCTCCATCTGGTGACTGAGGTCGGAAACGGTAATCGAACTGCCGGTTGAAAGCTCTTTCTCGATTCGGGAGCGAATTTCAGCCGGTATTTCAAGGCGGCCGAGTACGGCGCTTAGCTGGTCAAAGCCACCGGGCGCTTCGGTAACGGTGATGCCGAGCCGCTTGCGGGCTGCGGCCGGCAGATGGTTTTCCAGTGTTACGCCATTCCATTCGGCGGTTCCGGCTGCGCGGTTGACGGCAACGGCTTCGAAGAAATGCGTTCCGAGTGCCACCTCGGGATCCTTGATGTCGATCGCAGCCTCGAATAGCGGCTTGAAATCCTGTCGCACCATGATCTGGCCATTCGGTGGATGATCTTCGCCGGCGGACGCGTAAAGTGCAGCAACGAAATCGTCGGTCAGTAGCGGCCCGGTGGTTTTCAGCCCCTTCCAGCGCTTGAACCCGTTGACGGCGCTGATCGTCATTTCTCCGGTATAGCCGTCCGGTGCGCCGGCATCGAAGCCAAGGCGGGTCAGCACGGCCTGAATATCCATCACCTTTTCGCGCTCGCCGCGCCGGGTGATGAGGATACGCAAGGGCGAGGGCTCCTTGCCTTTGGCCATCGGTTTGATGGCTTGCGTTTTTTCATTCACGGCCACCTCAACGGTGCCCAATGCGGCGTCGAAGGTCGCGGGGCGCAGCTCGACGTCGGATAAAAGCAGCTTGCCGTCATCGGCATCGTCCCGCGGCTCAAACAGGGCTGAATGTTGTACGGAGCGTAGAGAAACCGACCGGTCGGTGATGATGACATGCACGCCGTAGCGGGTCTCGCCGAACAGCGACTGCGCGAATTTCGAAGGCAGGCGCACGCAGCCATGCGAGGCCGGGTAATTTGGCACCTTGCCTTCGTGCAACGCGATGCCCGACCATGTCAGTCGCTGCATGAAAGGCATGGGCGCGGCCGAGTAGATGTTCGATTCGTGGTATTTGCGTTTTTCCAGAATCGAAAAAATGCCGCTCGGCGTCTCATGCCCGGCCTTGCCGGTTGAGACCTTGGATGTAGCAACGATCTCGCCGTTCTCGTAAAGCGCCAGCGATTGATCGCTTTTCGAAACGACGATCTGCAGGGACTTGTTGTCGGCGGCAAGCGCCGGAAAGGCAAGAATGCTGGCCGACAGCATGCCGGTCAGAAGACGGAAGCGAAGGGACATGACGCAATACACCACATGCACAAAACTTCGTTTACTCAACCACGCGAAGTTTAATGAAGTTTAAGGATACGGCGTCTGCCACATCACTAATTTGTGTAATATCTAAAATAGGGGCGGGGTGTTGCAGGCCGCAGGGTTTCACGGCGTTTGCAAGCGGCATGGCCGCTATTTGCGTGTACCGAAAGTGTAGCCGGTCTCGACGCTGCCCTTGCCGAACTTGTCGCGCAACTTGTCCATTGCCGCTTCCGCCGCCGCCCGCCGTTCCGCCTGCCTGTCGACGAGATCGGGAGGATCGGCAAGGTCCGCATCGCGCAGATCACTGACGCCTATGCCGATCAGGCGAAACTTGGTGCCGTCGGTTTCTTTCGCAAGCAGCGAAAGGCCGGCGCGGAATATGCGGTCGGCAAGCTGGGTCGGGTCGTCAAGCTTGCGGTTGCGGGTGCGGAGTTTGAAATCGGCCGTCTTCATTTTTAGCACAACCGTCTGGCCGGAAATGCCGCTCTTCTTCAGGCGCCAGGCAACTTTTTCGGAAAGCGACCGCAGGATCGGTACGAGGTCCTCGTGCCGGGAAATATCGTTGAAGAAGGTGGTCTCGGAAGACACGCTTTTCACGGGGTCGTTATTGTGCACGTGCCGTTCATCGATGCCGCGCGAAAGCCTGAACAGCCGTTGTCCCATCACGCCATAGCGGCGCATCAGGTCGCCTTCCTCCATCTCCTGCAACTGCGCGATCATGCGGATGCCGTCCGCCTCCAGCGTCGCCGCAAACGCCTTTCCAACGCCCCATATCGTCGTGACTGGCCGTGCTGCCAGAAAGGAAAGCGCTTCCGCTTCGCCGATCACCGAAAAACCGCGCGGTTTTTTAAGGTCGGACGCGACCTTGGCCAGAAATTTGCAATAGGACAGCCCGGCCGAGACGGTCACGCCCACTTCTTTTTCCACCCGTTTCACAAATTTCGCCAGAACCCGCGCCGGCGGATCGTGATGCAGCCTCTCCGTTCCGGAAAGATCGAGAAACGCCTCGTCTATGGAAAGCGGCTGCACGAGCGGTGTCAAATCTTGCATCATGGTTCGGATCTGACGGCCGACGCGGCTATATTTTTCCATGTCGGGCTTGATGACCACGGCGTCCGGACAGGCTTCCAGCGCCTTGAACATTGGCATGGCGGAGCGCACGCCCTGGATGCGGGCAATGTAGCAGGCAGTGGAAACCACGCCGCGTTTTCCGCCGCCGATGATCAACGGCTTGTCGGCAAGATCGGGATTGTCCCGTTTTTCAACGGAGGCGTAAAAGGCGTCGCAATCGATATGGGCGATGCTGAGGTCGTAGAGTTCGTCATGGTAGACGAGGCGGGGACTGCCACAGGCGCGACAACGCTTCAGGTCCGCTGGCTGGCCGGCCAGACAGTCGCGGCAAAACCCGGGATCATAAAGATGCGACGTGGACATGGGCCGAAAACAAAACCAGAACGTCGCCAACCATACTCCGGCCGTGACGGTGGCTCAAGGGGTGGTCTGTCAATACTCACCCGAATCCAGTCCCGGGCCGGAAAAATGGTGCCAGGCAGCGGCAACCGTTTCGGGGGATGTTTCGGTCGCCGCGCAGAAGGCCATGAGGTCTGGTTCGTGGCTCATCAGAAAATCGGTGAGCCCCGCCAGAAAGCCGGGATCGTGGGCGGCATGGCGCAGCATATTGGCCTGCAATCCGCTCAGCGCCAGAAAACGCCCGAGCATTTCCGGCTCGTTTGCCAGCCAGCCAAGTATGGCGGCCGCCGTTTCTTGCGGATCTTTTCCGGCATTGTCTTTGTTTTTTGTATCTCTCAGCATTTCTCTACCGAAGTTACCTATTTTGAAACCAAATCGTTCTAGCCTTGCGCAACAAATGGACGATGGAATCGGTTCTCTGGCACCCTATATGTCTGGGAGAAGGTTTCAAAGCGAAACGGGGACTGCCCACCATGCCCAAGCAGGTCATGATAGTCGAAGACAACGAGCTGAACATGAAGCTCTTTCGTGACCTGATCGAGGCGTCTGGCTATACGACGATCCAGACACGCAACGGCATGGAAGCGCTGGATCTTGCCCGCAAGCATCGCCCCGACCTCATTCTCATGGATATTCAGCTGCCGGAGGTTTCCGGGCTGGAGGTGACGAAATGGCTGAAGGAGGATGATGAGCTGCACGTCATTCCGGTCATCGCGGTAACCGCCTTCGCCATGAAGGGGGATGAGGAGCGCATTCGTCAGGGCGGATGCGAGGCCTACGTGTCCAAGCCGATCTCCGTTCCGAAATTCATCGAAATCATCAAGACCTATCTAGGCGATGCGTAAGGCGGTTGGGGAACTGTTATGACGGCGAGAGTTCTGGTTGTTGACGACATACCCGCAAACGTAAAGCTTCTCGAAGCCCGGCTTGTCGCGGAATATTTCGACGTCGTAACCGCCGAGGATGGTTTCAAGGCGCTTGATATCTGCGACCAGGAACAGGTCGATATCATCCTGCTGGACATCATGATGCCTGGCATGGACGGTTTCGAGGTCTGCGAACGGCTGAAGGCCAATCCGAAAACGGCGCATATTCCTGTTGTCATGGTCACCGCACTCGATCAGCCCTCAGACCGCGTGCGCGGCCTGAAAGCCGGCGCCGATGATTTTCTGACCAAGCCCGTTAACGACCTTCAATTGATCGCCCGTGTCAAAAGCCTCGTGCGCCTCAAGGCCGTCAGTGACGAATTGCGGCTGCGGGCCGAGACCGCGCGCGAGATCGGCATCGAGGAGATGCTGCGCAGCGATGGCCTCATGCAGACGCCTGGCCGCGTTCTGGTGGCGGATGGCCGCGCCAGCTCGCAGGAACGCATCGTCAGGGCGCTGAAGCCGGTTGCCGAGGTCGATGCCGTCACGGAGCCTCAGGCGGCCCTGTTGAAGGCCGCGAGCAACCCCTTCGAGCTTGTCATCGTCAATTCCAATTTTGAGGATTACGATCCGCTGAGACTGTGTTCGCAGCTTCGTTCGCTGGAGCGTACCCGGTTCCTGCCGTTGCTTCTGGTAGCGGAACAGGGGGCGGACGACATGGTGGCGCGGGCGCTCGATCTTGGCGTGAACGATTATATTCTCCGCCCGATCGATCCCAACGAACTTGTCGCCCGGTCTCTGACGCAGATCCGGCGCAAGCGCTATAACGAGCATCTGCGGCTCAATCTCCAGCACACGATGGAGCTTGCTATTGTCGACGGGCTGACTGGTCTTAACAATCGCCGTTATCTCGACAATCATCTGAAAATACTTTTCGACCGCGCCGCCGTGCGTGGCCGCCCGATTTCCATTTGCATGACCGATATCGACCGCTTCAAGCTGGTCAACGATACCTATGGCCACGATGTCGGCGATGAGGTTCTGCGCGAGTTTGCAGCCCGCATCCGCAGCACGGTGCGCGGCGCCGATCTTGCCTGCCGTTATGGCGGAGAGGAATTCGTGGTTGTGATGCCCGACACGCCGATGGAGCTTGCCACAAGCGTTGCCGAACGCCTGCGGGCAATCATCGAGGATAAGCCATTTCACGTTCGTTCCATCGACCGCGAGTTGAGTATCACGGCTTCGCTCGGCATCGCCACCAGCAGCGGAGCATTCGGTGCGCCGGACGAGCTTCTGAAGCAGGCCGACAGGGCGCTCTACGAGGCGAAACACACGGGACGCAACCGCGTCGTGGCGGCCGCCGCCTAAAGGCGCAGACCATGACGCTGACAATCCGTGCCGCCTTTTGAGACTTTCGACGTTTACCGTTATCGATAGCCGCCCAAAGACCTGACGGCAAACTGTGGCAAGCGCGAAGTCCCTGACCTTGCCAGTATTTTATCTTCTTACAATGAGGGGGTGAAGTCTAACAGGGTTAATAGAGTTCAAGTTGAAAAATACGTTGAATTCAATCGCTCACGGAACTATAGTGTGCCAGCGTTGTATATTTAACCATGTTTTCCAGGTGATGTATCTCTGGCTTAAGAATTTGTTGATTTTTATTTTACTTCTGCGCACACTCCCAATCGAGAATAACAGTTCTTCCGGCGGTTTTTCCGTCTAGTGATGAAGAAACGATGGCGGTTTACACCGCTGATGTTTCGGTCGTCAGGGGCTGGTATTGCGTAGTTTGAATGCCCCATGATGCTCAGGTCCGCCGCATCTCCTGGATCGTGGGGTCGGTCGGCTGACGATGTCCGAATCGGTTCCTCGTGCCGTGATCACATCGTTGGCCGACCGCCTTATCTCCCAAAATATTCTGTGCTTGTGCTGCCGCTTATAGCGCAGCACATCCGGCTGCGCGCGCAGGCAGCGCGCTGTCGCAGCGGTTGACGCATTTGGCCGATGAGACGCTGATTAGGAGAGGCGCTGGTTAGGCGAGACGGTGATAAAGAGTTTTCCCGCCGTGCCAATAGCGCCGACTGGGTTCCAAACTCAACAACCGCAACTAGGAAGGTTGCGATTCGTTGGCCCGTGGCGGGCCTTGCGAGGGCGCTGGCGCAAAGAATGCCGTTGGCGGCATCCTTTCCATACAAACAAAAAACGCGCCCGTTGGGCGCGCTTTTGCCGGAGAACCCGATCAAGAATTACTTGATCTTGGTTTCCTTAAATTCAACGTGCTTGCGTACAACCGGGTCATACTTCGTCTTCGTCATCTTGTCCGTGAACGTACGGCTGTTCTTGGTGGTGACGTAGAAGGTACCGGTGTCGGCTGTCGACAGCAGCTTGATCTTGATTGTTGTAGCTTTCGCCATGGTCGTCCTGCCTTTAAACAAAAGAGAAGCCGCAGGCGCTTCTCACCTCGGCTAAATCTGGCGCGAAACTACGTATCGCGCCTGAAAAGTCAAGTCTGTTTTGCCCTGAAAACAAAACGGAAGGCATAAAGCACCACGTAAAGCCCGAAAAACACGGCAAGCGCCCAGGCGAAACCATCGGTACCCGCAACATCCATGGAAATGCCGACGGCCTGTGGTCCGGCTATAGTGCCCATGGCATAGCAGAAGATGAAGGCGGCGTTGGCGGCCACCAGATCGGCCCCTTTGAGACGCGATCCCAGATGGGTGAGGCCGACGGTATACATGCCGGATACGAGGCCGCCCCAGAACAGCAGCAGGGCCGCGACGAGAATCCATCTATCCACCAGCAAGGGCAGCGCCAGCGTGCCGCAAACGCCCGCAAAGGCCATCAGCGCCAGCATTGTGCGCCGGTCCTTCATTCGGTCCGAAAGCAGGCCGATCGGTATCTGGAAGACCATGTTGCCGATGCCCATTACGGTCAGCAGAAGTGCCGCCTGCGATTCGTTGAAGCCTTCGCGGGTCGCATAGATGGGAAAGAGCGACAGACCGCCCGCTTGCACGGCGCCGAACACGAAGGCCGCCGCAGAAGCCATCGGCACCAGCCATATATAACGGGCGAAATGGTGGTTCGGCCTTTCGCTCAGCTCCGGGCTTTCGCCGCGCGCAAGGAAGATCGGGATCGCGGCAAGCAGGATGATTGCCGCCCCGACCAGAAATGGCAGGATGCCATCGCTGCCGACCACGGAAAACAATAATGGGCCAACCGCAAAGCCAACCGCAAGTCCGGTGGCATAGATGCCGAGAACCATGCCGCGTTTTTTCGGCGGTGCGGTCATGTTGATCCAGTATTCGGAGAGGATGAACAGCGTGGTGGTTGCGCCATGGAAGACGATTCGCAGCGGAAACCACATCCAGAAGGCGTCGGCGAAATAGAAACAGAGCGCACTCAGGGCCGACACGACAACGGCAAATAGCATCGTTCGCGCCACGCCGAAATCATGGGCGATCTTGGTGGTCACCGGCGCTGCCATCATCGCCGCAACGCCGGCCATTGCCGAATTTACCCCGATCATGGTGGAGGAGATGCCGCGCTTCTCAAGGATGATCGACAGGAGCGGCAGGCCCAGGCCGATGGCGACACCGACCGCACTGATGGCGGAGATGGCGGCGATCAGTGAGGGCCAGTGAATGGCGTCCGCTTCGCATTTCATTTGTGACATGACGGCCTTTATACAAAGTCTCGAATGAATCGGCCGTGGCGCGTGACATAGAGCCGCGCGGGGCTTTCAAAGGGCAGTGACGGATCACCTATCATGAGTTTTGTGACATCTTCGAGAACCGTGCGTGTGATTTTCGGCATGTTCAGACTGGAAAGCGCTGTCATGTCAAGCCATTGCACATTGTGCAGCTCATCTGAATCCCTGATTAGCCGGGTATCCAGCCGCAACTCGTCGGCGTAACAGCAAAAGAATCGCGTGTCGTAACGCCTGATATTGCCGGGCGGGGTGATTGCGCGCGCCACATATCGAAAACGCGAAAGATCCGGACCATCAGCGTCCATGCCCATATCGACGCCGGTTTCCTCCACGAGCTCGCGCGCGGCGGCAAGCGCCAGCGCCCGTGCCCCGGCAGCGCTCAGGCGGCGCGCGGCAGACGAGGTGAGGCTGCGCAGCACGGCGGGGTGCAGATCGCCGGAGAAGGGCAGGGCGTGGTCGCGTGGATCGCGTTTGCCGCCGGGAAACACGTAAGCGCCGGGCATGAATATGTGGGCGTTACTGCGCCGGCCCATCAGCACGCGAATAGCAGGGCCGGAACGATCAAACAGGATGATCGAGGCGGCATCGCGCGGCCGCAACGGGCCGCTCGCCGCCTGGGTGCTCGAGGGAAGCTCGGACACGTTCAAATTCCCGTCCGCCGTCAGTGGGAGGAGCCGTCTATCTGCACTTTTGGCTGTTTTCCGTCGAAGCCGTGCATTCTAAGTGCCCATTGCAGGCCGATGACGCCACCCTTGATCGGTTGCAGCGTCAGAAGCGCGGCCAGAATGGTGATAGGCACCCAGATGGCGAAGTGTACCCACATGGGAACGGAAAGCACGAGATCGGTCATCATGAAGCCGCCAACGGCGATATGGCCGATGATGACGATGGAAATATAGGGCGGCAGGTCGTCGGAGCGGTGATGATGCATTTCCTCGCCGCAGGCCGCGCAATTGTCCACCGGCTTCAGGAAGGCCCGAAACAGGCGACCGCTGCCACAGGCCGGGCAGCGATTGGCCATGCCCCGCATGATCGAGCGGCCAAGCGGACGCTCCGCGCTTCCATCTCCGAAGGTAACCGTTTCCGAGCCCTGATTTGCACTCATCCTGAAGTCCTTCTCCCGTTTGTCTTAACCGCTTGACGCGGTCTTGTTACCGACGTCCTCTCGGCGGCCTTGTTCCCGGCTTGGCGGAAGGACGTGATGTCCGCCGGCCTGCCTTGTGGAACGACCGCGAGCCGACCGGCATCTTGCGCCCCGGGCTCAGCATTTCAAACCGCAGCGCACCAGCCAAGGGTACCGCTTCTGCAAGCCGCACCTGAACCGTATCGCCGAGTTGATAACCGAGACCCGTCTTTTCCCCCGTCAGAGCCTGATGGGCTTCGTCGTAGAGGAAATAGTCGGTTCCAAGTGTAGATATAGGAACAAACCCGTCGGCGCCAAACTGCGGCAGCGCGACAAATAGTCCCGCCTTGGTGACACCCGCGACGCGGCCATCGAACTCCTCACCGACGCGCTCGGAAAGATGGTGCGCGATCAGCCGGTTGATGGTGTCGCGCTCTGCGGCCATGGCGCGGCGCTCGAAGGTCGAGATTTCGGCGGCTATATCGTCCAGCGTCGCCTCTTCCTGCGGGGTGATGCCGCCTTCGCCGAGGCCTAGCGATCCGACCAGCGCCCGATGCACGATCAGGTCGGCATAACGGCGGATCGGTGAGGTGAAATGCGCGTACTTCATCAGGTTGAGGCCGAAATGGCCGATATTTTCGGGGCTGTAGATCGCCTGGCTCTGGCTGCGCAGCACCATCTCGTTGACCATGATCTGGTGCGGCGTGTCGAGTGCGCGCGCCAGAATGCCGTTGAAGGAATTGGCGCGCATCGCGACACCCTTGGCCATGGAAATGCCGATGGTGCCGAGGAATTCGCGCAGCACTTCCTGCTTGGTAAGTGTGGGGGCGTCATGCACGCGGTAGACCAGCCGCTGCTTTTTCTTTTCCAGGGTCTCTGCGGCGGCGACGTTCGCCTGAATCATCATTTCCTCGATCAGCTTGTGCGCGTCGAGGCGTTCGGGAATGATGACCTTGTCCACAGTGCCGTCGGGCCTGAGCTGGATCTTGCGCTCCGGCATGTCGAGTTCCAGCGGCTGGCGGCGATCGCGGCCGCGCTTCATCACGGCATAGGCGTGCCACAGCGGCTTCAGGATCGGCTCCAGCAGCGTGCCGGTCTTGTCGTCCGGGCGGCCGTCGATGGCGGCCTGCGCCTGCTGGTAGGAGAGCTTGGCGGCACTCTTCATCATGATGCGATGGAAAGTGTGGCTCGCCTTGCGGCCTTCCTTCGAGAAGGTCATCCGCACAGCAAGGGCAGGGCGGTCGACGCCTTCCTTCAGCGAGCAGAGGTCGTTGGAGATGCGTTCCGGCAGCATCGGCACGACACGATCAGGGAAATAGACGGAGTTACCACGCTTCAGCGCCTCGCGGTCGAGCGGTGCGCCTGATCGCACATACCAGGACACGTCGGCGATAGCGACGGTGACGATCACTCCATCAGGATTGTCGGGCGAGGGGTCGAGTTCGGCATAGACCGCGTCGTCATGGTCCTTGGCGTCGGCCGGATCGATCGTGATCAGCGGCAGGTCGCGCCAGTCTTCGCGGTGCGACATGGTCGCGGGTTTTGCGGCATCCGCCTCGGCCAGAACATTCGGCGGGAAGATGTGCGGAATACCGTGGGCATGGATCGCGATCATCGAGATCGCCTTTTCCGAGGCGACTGAGCCGACGACCGAAAGAACCTTTGCGCGTGTTAGGCCGTAACGACCGCTGTTGCGCGAGGTTTCCACCTCGATCAGGTCGCCGTCCTTGGCATCGCCGACACCCTCGGGGTCGATGACCATTTCCTCGCCGCGCCGGTCGATCGGCATCAGGCGTCCGCCGCCGCCTTCCGTTTCCTTGAACACGCCAAGCAGTGCGTTCTGACGACGGTCGATCAGCTTGACGACGCGGGCCGTGTAGGCTGGGCCGATGCTGTCCTTGGACGGGAAGATTTTTGCCAGAATGCGATCGCCGAGACCGGCGGCAGGGGCTTTCTTACTGCGATCCTGCGAGGACTGGCGGATGAGCACGGCGGGGGCCGCGCCCTGATCTTCAGGCCATTCGGCAGGCCGGCCGATCAATTCGCCGTCCTTGTCGCGGGTGGTGATGTCGAGAACCGTCACCGGCGGCAGGCCACCCGGTCGCGTCAGCGTCTTGCGGCTCTTCTGCACCATGCCGTCGGTTTCAAGCTCCTTCAGCAGTGCCTTGAGCACAACGCGGTCGTCGCCTTTCAGCCCGAAAGCCTTGGCGATTTCGCGCTTGGAGGCCTGCTGCGGATGCTCGGCGATGAATTTCAGCAGCAATTCGCGGGAAGGCACCTCGCCATGGATGATGCCTTCACCTTCATTTGCCCGCTTGCCGCGCCCGGTACGTCCGAAGCCGTCGCTGGCGGAACCCTGTCTCTGACGCGGCGCCTTGCTCACGATTCTGCCTTCTTGGGTTTGGCTGCGGCCTTCGGCTTGGCAGCCGTCTTGCTTTTCGTTGCGGCCTTGGCTTTTGTCGCCTTCGGCTTTGCGGCTGTGTCGCCATCGGCCTTCTTGGCAGCAGGTTTCTTGGCCTTGGCGGGCTTGCCGCCGGTTCCTGTCTTGGCGATACGCTCGGCAATCAGCACCAGCGATTCGTCCAGCGTCACGGAGGTCGGATCCTGCCCCTTTGGAATGGTGGCGTTAACTTTGCCCCAGTTGACGTAAGCGCCGTAACGCCCGTCGCGGACGGTGATCGGGCCGCCATCGGGGTGATCACCCAGTTCCTTCAGCGCCGCAGGCGTGCCGTTGCGGCCGCGCCCCGGTCCCTTGCTCTGCTTCTCGGCAATGACGGTAACGGCACGGTTGAGGCCGATCGAGAACACGTCTTCGATGCTTTCGAGGTTCGCATAGGAACCATCATGCAACAGGAAGGGTCCGTAGCGGCCAAGCCCGGCGGAAATCATCTTGCCGGTTTCGGGATGCTTGCCGATATCGCGCGGCAGGTTGATGAGCGCCAGCGCCTTTTCGTGGTCGATGTCCTCAGGCTTCCAGCCCTTGGGCAGCGAGGAGCGCTTGGCTTCCTTGCCATCGCCGCGCTGGATGTACGGGCCGAAACGGCCAGACCGAAGCGTCAACTCCTCGCCGGTCATCGGATCGGCACCCAGCGCTTTCGGCTCGTTAGACACGGAAGCTTCGGCTTCCGAGCCATCGGACGTGAGCTGGCGGGTAAAGTTGCACTCCGGATAATTGGAGCAACCGACGAAAGCGCCGTATTTGCCGAGCTTCAGCGAAAGGTTGCCGGTGCCGCAAACCTGACAGATGCGCGGATCGGAACCGTCCTCACGCTTGGGGAAGACCAGCGGGGCCAGAACTTCATTGAGCGCATCCAGCACGTTGGTAACGCGCAATTCCTTGGTATCTTCGATCTGCGCGAAGAAATCCTTCCAGAAATCGCGCAGCACCTGCTTCCAGTCCAGTTCGCCCGCGGAAATGCGGTCGAGCTTTTCTTCCAGATCGGCGGTGAAGTCGTATTCGACATATTTGGCAAAGAAGCTTTCGAGGAAAGCCGTCACCAGCCGTCCGCGCGAATGGGGAATGAGCTTGCGCTTGTCGATGATGATATATTCGCGGTCGCTTAGCGTCTTCAGTGTCGCCGCATAGGTGGAAGGACGGCCGATGCCGAGTTCTTCCATCTTCTTGATGAGCGATGCTTCCGAATAACGCGGCGGCGGCTCGGTGAAGTGCTGGCTGGCGTTGATCTTCTGCTTGGCGAGGTTCTCGCGCGCATTGATCTGTGGCAGGCGGCCTTCATCGTCACCGTCGTCGCTCTGCTCGCCATCTTCTTTCTGGTCGGTATAGGCGGCGATGAAGCCGTCGAAGCGGATGACGGAACCGACAGCACGAAGCCCGGCCTTTTCACCGTCCTTGTCGGCAAGGATTTCCACCGTGGTACGTTCGATTTCGGCAGATGCCATCTGGCTCGCAATGCCGCGCTTCCAGATCAGGTCGTAAAGACGCAACTGGTCGGCATCGAGGTAACGCTTCACCTGATCCGGCGTGCGGTTAAAATCGGTCGGACGGATAGCTTCGTGCGCTTCCTGCGCGTTCTTCGCCTTGGTCGAGTATAAGCGCGCCTTTTCCGGCACATAGCGGTCGCCGAATTGCTCGCCGATGGCGCGGCGTGCGGCATCGATCGCTTCCGGCGCCATCTGCACGCCGTCGGTACGCATATAGGTGATCAAACCAACGGTTTCGCCGCCGATGTCGATACCTTCATAAAGCTTCTGGGCCACCTGCATGGTACGCGAGGCCGAAAAGCCCATGCGCGAGGAGGCAGCCTGCTGCAGCGTCGAGGTGGTGAAGGGCGGGCCGGGATTGCGCTTGACGGGTTTCGCCTCGACCGTATCGACAATATAGGTCGCGCCTTCCAGGAGCGCCTTCAGGCGGTTGGCGTCATCTCCGGTCTTGATCGAACGGCCTTGCAGCTTCTTGCCATCGGCGGAAACCAGCTTCGCCTCGAACTCGTCACCGCGCGGTGTCTTCAACAGCGCGCTGATGTTCCAGTATTCCTCGGAGACGAAACGCTCGATCTCGGCTTCGCGGTCGCAGACGAGACGCAGCGAAACGGACTGCACGCGGCCGGCGGAACGGGCGCCCGGCAGCTTGCGCCACAAAACCGGCGACAGGTTGAAACCGACGAGATAATCCAGCGCACGGCGGGCAAGATAGGCATCGACCAGCGGCACGTCGATGTCGCGCGGGTTCGCCATCGCGTCCAGTACCGCCTTTTTGGTGATGGCGTTGAAGACCACGCGCTTCACCGGCTTGTCGCCGAGAACGCGCTTCTTCTTCAAGAGATCAAGCACATGCCAGGAAATCGCTTCACCCTCGCGATCCGGGTCGGTTGCGAGAAACAGGCCGTCGGAGGACTTCACCGCGTCGGCAATGTCCTTCATGCGCTTGGCGGATGCGCTATCGACCTCCCAGGACATTTCGAAGTCCTGGTCGGGCAGCACAGATCCGTCCTTGGCAGGAAGGTCCCGGACGTGGCCAAAGGATGCAAGAACCTTGTAGCCCGGACCAAGATACTTGTTGATCGTCTTGGCTTTGGCAGGAGATTCTACGACGACGACATTCATATTGTTTTTCTCTGGAACTGGTCCGTTAACATAGCCGGATCACGGCATAATGCCGCAATTCGCCTTCTTTATAATTCGACATGGACAGGTAATGCGCGCGGGTCAAGAGGCAAGCCCGATTTTATCGCTCCAAGGCAATTGCAACCTATGGATAATCTGTCGTTGTATTGCAATCTTTGGTAAATTTGTTATAGTGACCAACATGATTTGAATTGACGTAATGATCTTTGTTTCAGGTTGAAATTCCAGGATAGATATATGGTCCCGAACGCAACAAACAATAATGCCGATAATGAAGGGACCAGAGAGAACTTGGCTTACATTCGCCAGATGCTCGCGGAACTGAGGCTCGTCGCCAATCGCGAGGGCGCCGACATGCTGTGCTATCTGATTGAAATGGCCTATGTGGAAGTCGGCGATATCCAGAGCGGGCGGCGCAAGCTATCAATCCGCGAGGAGCGAAACCCGCCCCCCGGCGTGCCGGTTTAACCGCCCGGCAATATCGAGTTCCAGCAGCACCATGTGAACCGTGGCCGCGGAAAAACCCGTGTGGCGAATGATATCGTCCGTTTCGACGGGCGAGTGCCCGAGAGCGGCGGCAACGATGCTGCGCTCGTCATCTCCGGGCGGTGACATTTCCTCGTCGGATCGTGGTTCCTCGACCTTGCGGTCATAAGGCAATTGCGGTTCCATCAGCGGTCGTAGCGCATCGAGAATATCGACCGCCCCCGTGGTCAGCATCGCGCCTTCCTTGATCAGCCGGTTGGTGCCTTCGCAGCGCGCATCGAGTGGGGAGCCTGGCACAGCGAAAACCAGCCGGCCTGCTTCGCCGGCAAGCCGCGCCGTGATCAGCGAACCGGATCGTTCCGCCGCTTCCACTATGACGACGCCGAGCGAGACGCCCGATATCAGCCGGTTGCGGCGGGGGAAATCCCGCGCGCGTGGCTCCCAGCCGAAGGGCATTTCGCTGATCGTCGCGCCGCCCTGTTCGTAGATGTCCTGCAAAAGCCCGAAATTTTCCTGCGGGTAGGGACGGTCGAGACCGCCCGCCAGCATGGCCACCGTGCCGGTTGCAAGGCTTGCCCGGTGCGCTGCCGCATCGATGCCGCGCGCCAGCCCGGAAGCGATCGTATAGCCCGCACGACCGCAATCGCGCGCCAGCATCGCGGCGAATTTCGCGCCGTTGATGGAGGCGTTGCGTGATCCGACGATGCCGACGCAAGGTCTTGTTGCGGTGGAAGCCGAGCCCTTCATGGCGATCAGTGGCGGCGCGCCGTCGAGCTGTCGCAGGGCAGGCGGATAGTCTGGCTCACCGATGCCGACGAAGCGAGCGCCGAATCTTTCAGCCGTTTCGATTTCGCCTTCCGCTTCCGCCTGTGTGGCAATGCGCGGGCTGCGCAATGAACCGCCGCGCCTTGAAAGCTCGGGCAGGGCAGAAAGCGCTTTTTCAGCGCTGCCAAAATGATTGATGAGTTCGCGGAAGGTGACGGGGCCGATATTGTCGCTGCGGATCAGCCGAAGCCATGCGACCCGCTGCCGCGCGGAAAGCTCGATGCCCTGCCGTGTCGTTTCCTCATGCGGCATGACGTATCCCTAAAGCTGGCCTTAGCCCTTTTGCCCGATCCTGCTTTCCGTGCCGGCCAGAAGCCGTGCGATGTTTTCCCGGTGTTTCCACCAGGAAATCACGCTCAGCAACGTTACCAGAAGCGCCGTCTTTTCAGGCCCGACTATCCATAGGGCGACCGGGATCACAAGCATGGCAACCAGCGCCGACAGCGAGGAATACCGGGTGATGAACGCGGTTGCGAGCCAGATCAGCGCAAAAGCCAGCATCATCAGGGGGGCAGCGCCTAAAAGCACGCCGATATAGGTCGCCACGCCCTTGCCGCCCTTGAAACCGAGCCACACCGGAAACAGATGGCCGAGAAAGGCAAAGAAACCGGCAACCAGCGACGCCTCGTAACCCCAGAGCGCATTGGCGACGAGCACTGCGGCGGTGCCCTTCAGCGCATCGAGCAGCAATGTCGCTGCGGCGAGCTTCTTGTTGCCGGTGCGCAGCACATTGGTGGCGCCAATATTGCCGGAACCAATCTTGCGCACATCGCCCAGCCCCGCCATGCGGGTAAGAAGCAGGCCGAAGGGTATCGAGCCGAATAGATAGCCAATCAGCGCCGCAAGCGCGAGAAGGGCAGGCGCCGTCTGCCAGTCAGTCAAAGCACTCATTCAACGTTCCCTCTCGTCGCGCGCCTGCGTGATCCCATGCCCGTGATCTTATGCCAAGGAATGAACCGCTTTGCCAGCCACATAAGTGGCGACAGCGCGGCCGCTGAAACGGGCATCCTCAAACGGCGTATTCTTGGATTTCGACACCAGTTGATCTCTCGCAACCAGCCAAGGCTCGTCCAGGTCGATCAGCGTGATATCAGCCTTCGCGCCGGCTTTAAGCGTTCCCGCATCCAGTCCGAAGATTTTCGCCGGGCGGGTGGAAAGCGCATCGATCAGCCGCATCAGCGGAACCTCGCCGCTATGGTGAAGGCGAAGCGCCGCCGCCAGCATGGTTTCCAGCCCCACCGCACCGCTTGCCGCATCCGAAAAGGGCAGGCGCTTGGTGTCCACGTCCTGCGGGTCGTGCGAGGAAACGATGATGTCGATCGTGCCATCCTTCAGCGCCTCGACCATGGCCTTGCGGTCGTCTTCGGCGCGCAAGGGAGGTGAGAGCTTGAAGAAGGTACGGTATTCGCCGATATCGTTCTCGTTCAGCGTCAGATGGTTGATCGAGATGCCGCAGGTCGCCTTGACGCCCCGCTGCCGGGCAAGACGGATCGCTTCTGCCGATTCCGGCACGGAAATCTTGGCGGCGTGATAGATCGCTTGCGTCAGACCGGCAATGCGCAGGTCGCGCTCCAGCGGAATGATCTCGGCTTCCTTGGGGATTCCGGACAGACCGAGCCAGCTTGCGAAAAGCCCCTCGTTCATGTCGCCGCCGCCGATATATTTGTCGCGGGTCTCAAGTGCAATCACCGCACCCAATTCGCGCGCATAGGTCATGGCGCGGCGCAGCACCAGCGTGTCGGAAAGCGCCCTGCGGCCATTGGTGAAGGCAACCGCACCGGCTTCCTTCAGCATGCCGATCTCGGTCATTTCCTCGCCGTTGAGGCCCTTGGTCAGGGCTGCGGCGGGATGCACATTGACGAGCGCCTTGTCGCGTGCGGCCTTTTTCACATATTCGACCAGCGCAATGTCGTCGATAACGGGGTCGGTGTCCGGCATGACGATGATGCTGGTGACGCCGCCGGCCGCTGCCGCGCGGGAAGCGGATTCGATGGTTTCACGGTGTTCGCCACCCGGCTCACCGACAAAGACGCGGGCATCCACCAGACCGGGAACGGCCAGCAGCCCCTTGCAGTCGCGAACCGTCGCACCCTCGGGCACACCCTGGTTGTGTGCCTGCCCGCCGGAGTCGAGGATCGTGCCGTCGGCACCGATGACGATGCTGCCCACCTCGTCCAGATTGCGGGAGGGATCAACGATGCGAAGGTTTTTGAGAACGGTCACGGCACTCATACGCGCTCACCCTGATTTTGCGAGACAAGCAGGGTTTCCATGACAGCCATGCGCACGGCAACCCCCATTTCCACCTGGCTTTCGATGACGCTCTGCGGACCATCAGCCACTTCGGATGAGATTTCCACGCCACGGTTCATCGGGCCGGGATGCATGACCAGCGCATCTTCTTTCGCTGCCTTCAACTTTTCGGCATCGAGACCGTAATAGTGGAAATATTCGCGCACCGAAGGCACGAAGGAGCCGGACATGCGCTCGCGCTGCAGGCGCAGCATCATCACCACATCGGCGTTCTTCAGGCCTTCCTTCATGTCATGGAAGACCTCGACACTCATGTCGCGAATTCCGGAGGGAAGAAGCGTCGCGGGAGCCACGACGCGCACACGCGCCCCCATCTGGTTGAGCAGGATGATGTTGGAGCGGGCAACGCGCGAATGCAGTACGTCGCCGCAGATCGCCACCGTTATTCCCGAAAGATCACCCTTGGCGCGGCGAATGGTCAGCGCGTCGAGAAGGGCCTGCGTCGGGTGTTCATGCTGGCCGTCGCCGGCATTGACCACGGAGCAGGCAACCTTCTGCGCGAGAAGGGCTGCGGCACCGGCCGAGGAGTGACGCACGATCAGCACATCGGGGCGCATGGCGTTCAGCGTCATCGCCGTGTCGATCAGCGTTTCGCCCTTCTTCACCGAGGAATTGCTGACCGACATGTTCATCACATCGGCGCCAAGCCGTTTTCCGGCAAGTTCGAAGGAGGATTGTGTCCGGGTCGAAGCTTCGAAGAACAGGTTGATCTGCGTGAGGCCCCGAAGCGTCGAGGTTTTTTTCTCGCGCTGACGGCTGATTTTCACCGCTTCGTCGGCCTTGTCGAGAAGCAGGGTTATATCCTGATGGGAAAGCCCCTTTATGCCGAGGAGATGGCGGTGGGGAAAATAGACCATGGAAATTGTCCTCCGGGTCGCAATAGTCAACGGGTCTATAAAGACAGGTGGCTTTGCGGGCAAGCATGCGATAAGCCGGGTTTTGGCATATACACGCAATAAAGCACGAATCCCGATAGAAGGATGCGAATGACAGGCATGAACCGGACAGAAGAATCGCTCGCCGAACTAAACCAGCCTAGCCTATGGTCCGGTATCAATGCCTATCGTTCCGATCCGCTGATCGTCGACCTCACATCCGGCCTGTCACGCAATCTGAGGGACGAGTTCGACCAGCTCGGCCGTTACGTCACCTCGCACGAGGCGCAGGAACTGGCGCGCATGGCCAATCAGGGCGTGCCGCAGCTGCACACGCATGGCCCGCGCGGGGAACGTCTCGATCAGGTTGAGTTCCATCCCGCATGGCACGCGCTGATGCGCCGTTCCATGTCATCGGGTCTTCATTCCAGCGTCTGGGAAAATGCAGCCGAAACGCGCGGCAATGAACACAAGGCGCGCGCCACCAAATTTTATCTGACCTCGCAGCTCGAGGCCGGGCATCTCTGCCCGTTGACCATGACCAGCGCCTCTGTCGCCGCCATCATGACCTCGTCGCGTGTGCAGAAGGAATGGGTGCCGAAGATACTGTCACGGAAATATGATTCCTCGCAGAAACCGGCCTTGCAGAAAACCGCCGTCACCGTCGGCATGGGCATGACGGAAAAGCAGGGCGGCACGGATGTGCGCGCCAACCGCAGCACGGCGGAGCGGGTGGGCGAGGGCATCTATCGCCTGTCCGGCCACAAATGGTTCCTGTCCGCGCCGATGAGCGACGGTTTCGTCATGCTGGCGCAGATGGGCGACGGCATGGGCTGTTTCCTGGTGCCGCGTTATCTGGAAGACGGTTCCGCGAACGGCCTGCATTTCCAGCGCCTGAAGGACAAGCTCGGCAACCGCTCCAACGCCTCCGCCGAAGTCGAGTTCACCGATGCTTTCGGTTATCTTCTGGGTGAACCGGGCAGCGGTGTGCGCACCATTCTCGACATGGTGACGCTGACGCGGCTCGACTGCGCGCTGGCATCATCAGGCATGATGCGCGCTTCGCTCGCCGAAGCCGTGCATTTCGCACGCGGCCGTTCCGTCTTCGGCAAGACGCTGGTCAGCCAGCCGATCATGACGCGCGTTCTCGCCGATATGGCGCTGGATGTCGCAGCCGCGACGGCACTCTCCTTCCGGCTGGCATCGGCATTCGATGCCGCCCGCAACAATGCCGCCGAGGCGGCCTATGCGCGGGTGATGACGCCGATTGTGAAATACTGGTGCTGCAAGATCGCGCCGGCGTTGATCTACGAGGCGATGGAGTGCCTTGGCGGCAACGGATATGTGGAAGAACGGCCGATTGCCCGCCACTACCGCGAAGCGCCGGTCAATGCCATCTGGGAAGGCTCCGGCAACGTCATGGCGCTGGATGTGCTGCGTGTTCTTCAGCGCGGCAAGGATCTGTTCGATCTCGTTTTCCAGACGCTGGAGCGCGACCTCGGACCCGCCGGAAAAAAGACCACGGATGTGCTGCGCGCCGCAATCGCGCTTGCCGAACGCGATGAGGGTGCTGCCCGCCTGCTGGTGGAGCAATTCGCACTTGCTGCCGCTGCCGCAGAGCTTTGCCGGCTCGGCGCCGGCAAGATCGCAGACGCCTTCCTCGAAACCCGTCTGGCGGGTGGTTGGCGACATACTTACGGCATGCTCGATTCTCGCTTTGATCCGAATTATATAATCGATTTATTGTATCCGCCCGCGTCCTGACCGATAAAGGGTGGAAAGCTGTTGTTGCAGTCCCTGTGGGAGGGGTATCGGATTTGAGAAAAGGCGTTGGCGTGGGGCGTATTTCTGTCTTTAAGTCGTTGGGCGCGTGCGCGCGCATGGAGATGGAGGTCGATAGCAGATGCTGACCTTCCGCTCCGCCCGTCCTGAAGATGAAGAGGCGCTCTACGCCATCAGTCTTGCCACCGGCGATGCCGGGCAGGATGCCACCCCGCTTTATCGCGATGGCCGCATGGTGGGGCATATCTATTCCGTGCCTTATCTGCATCTGTGGCCCGATGCCGTTTTTGTGGCGGAAGACGAAGAGGGTGTCTGCGGTTACATCGCCGGCGCGCTCGATACCGCCTTGCATAATGAGCGGCTGGAGCATGAGTGGTGGCCGCATCTGCGCGCCCTTTATCCCGACCCCGTTGGCGACCAGCAAACATGGGACGCCGATCAGCGCCGTGCACATTTCATCCACCACCCGCGCCACACGCCAACCTGGCTGACCGATCCGTTTCCGGCCCATATCCACCTGAACCTTCTGCCACGCACGCAGGGCAAGGGCGGCGGCACGCGGCTTTTGTCGCGCTGGCTCGATATGGCGAGACAAAACAACGTCTACGGCATCCACCTCGGCGCCAGCGAGCGCAACCAGGCGGGTATTCGCTTTTGGGAAACCCGCGGCTTCAAACGTCTCGAAACCCACGACACACCAGGCACCGTGTGGTTTGGAATGGCGCTGGAGTGATTATTTGCGGGGTACGGGTCCTCGATCTTCATTCATCCACAGGAACCTTCTCCCCAGCTGCTGCGCTGCATTGTCCTCGTCTTCATGCTTTGTTAACCCGTTGGGTCAGGCCTTTTAAAAGACGGGTAGGGAAGTATGCTGGCGACCGCAGAGGTGATTTCAGCCGACAAGCCGGAAAAGCGCATCAAGGATCGCGCCGCGACCGAGAAGGCGATTTTTGAGGCGGCCCGGTCGCTTCTGGCCGAAGAGGGCTTTCAGGGTTTTGGCATCAATGCCGTTGCCCGCCGCGCCGGATGCGACAAGCAGCTGATCTACCGTTATTTCGGCGGTCTGGAAGGGTTGATCGAGGCGATCGGCGAGGATCTCGGATCCTGGGTAAAGGACCGTATTCCTGAAGATACTGGCGGCATGTTCCTGTTGACCTATGGCGATCTCATGGAAAAGCTGGCGCTTTATTTCATGGATGCGCTGCGCAGCGATCCTCTCGTCTGCAAGATCATTGCCTGGGAAGTGTCGGATGGCTCGCCGCAGGTCAGGCAGCTTGCCGAAGCCCGTGCCAAATCGCTCGGCAAATGGCTGGAGCGCATGCGCGGATCGCTGGCAGCACCCAAGGGCGTAGATACCGCAGCCGTCAATGCCGTGTTGTTCGCCGCCATCCAGCATCTCGTGATTTCCGCCGCCACCAGCGGCCAGTTCGCCGGTGTGCCGTTGAAGTCGGACAAGGACTGGGACAAGATTGCAACCGCCGTCAAAAGACTGGTGCGCGGCGTTTACGGCTGAACCCGGCGTAACGAGCCGGGCGAGACGGTCGCCTTAACAAAATCGGCCGTTATTTGACGAAAAATCAACCATGTTTTCAGCGGTCCGGCAACCTTGCGGCATCGCATGCCGTTGGCTTCGTGAGGGGTGTTTTCCACAGCCGGACCGGCCACCGTTAACCATACCGACAGCTTTCATTTGCTTAGCCATGGCTACCGGTCCAGTGTGAATTAACAAAATGTTAACCATGCGCAATGACTGCGTATAAGGGAGCCGCAAGTGAGCCGCTGGACAGCTTTGGGCGTCATGATGACGTTTTTTGCTATGCTGCCGTTGGATATTGACGCGCCAGCGTTTAACCTTTGCCTGATGGCTCTGGTGCGCTGGGCGGTGCTTGCTGGCATTCCCGATACGATTTTCACGCGGGAGCAGACTGCATGAAGTGGTTTTTGATCCTCTGGGCCGGTCCCGTCGCATTGCTCGGCAGCTGGTACTGGCTATCCTATTACGACTTGAGCTTCGGCTTCTTCATGCTGACGCGCCAGACGCATGATCTGGTATTCCAGATTTACGGCAATATCCTCGGCCTGCCGCCGGAAAGCCTGCCGCCGCTGGTCGCGCGCGCCATAGCGGTCGACAGCCTAATCGTTTTTGCAATCCTTGCTTTCCGCAAGCGAAAACAAATTGCCAATTGGTGGCAGGGACGTCAGCCCGTTGCGCGGGCGAGTGCCGAAAGCCTGTCCAGCGCGCCCTGAAGAATGAAGCTTGCGGCTGCCGAATCGATGCGTTCGGCCCGTTTGGCGCGAGAGACATCCATTTCCAGAAGCACACGTTCGGCGGCGACCGTTGAAAGCCGTTCATCCCAGAAAATGAAGGGCAGGGCGGTTTTTTCCCCCATGGTACGAACGAAGGCGCGTGTTGCCTGCGCGCGTGGTCCGGCCGATCCATCCATGTTTATGGGCAGGCCGATGATGAAAGCGGATACCTTTTCCTTTTCGGCAAAGGCCAGCAGCACCTCGGCATCCCGAGTGAATTTGACCCGTTTGATGACGGGGCGCGGCGTGGCGAAGCGCCGCGACAGGTCCGACATGGCAAGTCCGATGGTTTTCGTCCCAAGGTCGAGGCCCGCAATCGCCTGTGCCGGCTGAAGCGTTTCCGCGAGCTCCTCGATGGTAAGTATCGCCATGTCGTACGCTGTCCTTTATCTTTTGCGGACGAATTCGGTGCGCAGCACCAGACCCTTAACCGTCTCGTGCCTGCAATCGATTTCTTCCGGATTTCCGGTCAGGCGGATCGATTTGATGACAGTGCCCTGCTTGATGACCGTATTGGTGCCTTTGACCTTCAGATCCTTGATCAGCGTTACCTGGTCACCATCCGCAAGCACGTTGCCTGCCGCATCGCGCACTTCGTTCGCGCGCGAAGCTTCTGCGGCCAGCTCGGACGCAGGCCGCCATTCGCCGGTCGCCTCGTCATACACGTAATCGTCATTATCTGCGGCCATTGTCGCCTCTCTGAAATATCGGTAGTGCGGTTGTTCAAGCCGTCCTATGTCATAATATACGGGCAATACAAAGGAGAACTTCCCATGAAAATCACCTGGCTCGGCCATTCCGCCTTCCGCCTTGAAAACGGCAGCGCGAAGATCCTTATCGATCCGTTTTTCACCGGCAATCCCGGTTTTGCCGGACAGGATGCGAAAAGCGCGGCTGAAGGCATCACCCATATTCTCCTGACCCACGGCCACGGCGATCATGTGGGGGATACCGTCCAGCTTGCTCGCGAAACGGGCGCGACTGTGCTTGCCAATGCCGATCTCGCCGCCTGGCTTTCCACCAAGGGCGTGGCGAAGGTCGATATGGGTAATACCGGCGGCACGGTACATTTCGACGGTTTTTCCGTAACCTTTACCAATGCGCTGCATTCGTCCGCCCAGATCACTGAGGATGGCGTTTCCCATTCACTCGGCAACGCCAATGGACTGATGCTGCATTTCGAAGACGGTCCGGCCGTCTATCATATGGGCGATACGGATATTTTCTCCGACATGAAGCTCATCAACGAATTGCACCAGCCGGATATCGGTCTCGTGCCAATCGGCGACCGCTTCACCATGGGTGGTGCGGTGGCTGCACTCGCCTGCCAGCGCTTTTTCAAATTCGCCAACGTCATTCCCTGCCACTATGGTTCCTTCCCCATCGTTGACCAGACGCCGGAGAAGTTCGTGGCCGGCATGGAAGGCTCGGATGCGCGCGTCCACACGCCGAAGCCGGGCGAAATACTGTCCTTCTGACATTTTGCTGACGCATGTCGCTACAGCAAAACCGCTACACAGTTTTACGCGACATGCTTTCTACCGTTGCGAATGGCGGACATGGTGATTATAGCGGTTAGGAAAATTCTGACCGGAGTAGAACCATGTCCGTCGATCTCGCCACCGTAAAGCGCGTTGCGCGCCTTGCCCGTATCGCTGTTACTGAAGACGAAGCACAAAATATGCTCGGCCAGTTGAACGGCATACTCGGTTTCGTGGAGCAGCTTTCGGAAGTGAATGTTGACGGCGTCGAGCCGATGACCTCCGTTACCCCCGTGGATATGAAAAAGCGTGCCGACGTCGTGACCGACGGCAACAAGGCGGAAGACATCGTCGCCAATGCGCCTGCGACCGACCGGGACTTCTTCATGGTTCCGAAAGTGGTCGAGTAATCCGACCGCCGTTTGCCGCCCGATTTTTCAAGATTTCGAAAGCCGTTGCCGACCATGACCGACCTGACGAGCCTGACCATTGCCGAAGCCCGCGAAAAGCTCAAGGCGAAAGAGTTTTCCGCCCTCGAGCTGACCGACGCCTATATTGCCGCCATCGACGCCGCCAACGGCGCGCTGAACGCCTATGTTGCCTTGACGCCTGAAAAAGCGCGCGACATGGCGAAAGCCTCCGATGGCCGCATCGCCGCAGGCGCGGCGGGCGAGCTGGAAGGCGTTCCGCTTGGCGTGAAAGACCTTTTCGCCACCCGTGACGTGCACACGCAGGCGTGTTCGCATGTTCTCGATGGCTTCAAGCCGAAATACGAATCGACCGTCACCCAGAACCTTTGGGACCAGGGCGCCGTCATGCTCGGCAAGCTCAACATGGACGAGTTCGCCATGGGCTCGTCCAACGAAAGCTCCTGGTACGGTCCGGCCATCAACCCCTGGCGCGCCAATGGCTCAGAGCAGAAGCTGGTGCCCGGTGGTTCCTCCGGCGGTTCGGCCGCGGCCGTTGCCGCGCATCTGTGCGCCGGCGCCACGGCAACCGACACCGGCGGCTCCATCCGCCAGCCTGCGGCCTTTACCGGCACCGTCGGCATCAAGCCTACTTATGGCCGTTGCTCGCGTTACGGCATCGTTGCTTATGCTTCCTCGCTCGATCAGGCCGGCCCGATCGCACGTGACGTGCGCGACGCCGCTATCCTGTTGAAGACGATGGCGAGCGTTGACGCAAAGGATACGACCTCCGTCGACCTGCCGGTGCCGGATTACGAAAAGGCCATCGGCCAGTCGCTCAAGGGCCTGAAGATCGGTATCCCCAGGGAATATCGCGTCGATGGCATGCCGGAAGAAATCGAAAAGCTCTGGGCAAAGGGCGTCGAATGGCTGCGCGATGCCGGTGCCGAAGTGGTGGATATCTCGCTGCCGCACACCAAATACGCGCTTCCGGCCTATTACATCGTCGCGCCCGCGGAAGCTTCGTCCAACCTCGCTCGTTATGACGGCGTACGTTACGGCCTGCGCGTGGACGGCAAGGACATTGCCGACATGTACGAGAAGAGCCGTGCAGCCGGTTTCGGCAAGGAAGTGCAGCGCCGTATCATGGTCGGCACCTACGTGCTTTCAGCCGGTTATTACGACGCCTATTACCTGAAGGCGCAAAAGGTCCGCACGCTGATCAAGCGCGATTTCGAAAACGTCTTCCATGAGGGCGTCGACGCCATTCTGGCGCCGATTACCCCGTCTTCCGCCTTCGCTGTCGGCGATGAGGAACTCGCTTCCGATCCCGTCAAGATGTACCTCCAGGACGTCTTCACCATCACGGTCAACATGGCCGGTCTTCCCGGTCTTTCGGTGCCTGCCGGCCTGGACGGCAAGGGCCTGCCGCTCGGCTTGCAGCTCATCGGCAAGCCTTTCGAAGAAGAGACGCTCTTCAAGACGGCGCATGCCATCGAGCAGGCTGCCGGCAAGTTCACGCCTGCCAAGTGGTGGTAAGCGGTCTCAAGCTTAGACAGATGAACAAAGCCGATCGCGATGCGGTCGGCTTTGTCGGTTTTGCCGCGTGGCATGCCGGCGAAGCTTTCGACGCCTCATATCTCGATTCCCATGTCATCGAGCGGGTGAGGGGCGAATTCCAAAACTTCGCCAAGTCTCCGACCGGTGATGTTGTCGTTGCCGAAATGGACGGTGTCGTCGTCGGTTGGGGCGCTTGCGATGCCAAGCCTCATCATATTTCCGATCTGTGGGTGGACCCAACCTGGCAGGGCAAGGCCGCTTGCCACCATCGACACTCATGCCAGGAACCGCGCCGCCCTCGGTCTTTACGAGCGCTGCGGTTTTCAGATCGTCTGGCGCGGCATGGAATATTCCGACATCATGAAAGTCGAACTTGAGAAAGTGAAGTTGGAGCAAAAGCTCTCTTCATAATTTGTTTCACCGTCGATGCCGCATGGCGAAATGCCGGGCGACAGCATTCCCGCCGCCCGGTCGGTTTATCGGTTGTCCAACTCACCCCTTACGAGCGCCAGCCCGCGCGTGGTGATGCGGTAGGGCTTGCCGCCTGACGAGGCGATGGCTCTCTTCCGTTTCAGTTTGCGGAAGGTGAGGAGATCGAGGCCGCTGAAAATCCAGCCGTCGCGCGTATAGAGCGCGAGTTTTTCGATTTTGTGATGGTCGTCTCGAACGAGTTCGATGCTGCCGCCCTGGGCGAGCAGGTGAAGAATGCGCTGTTCGGCGCGGGAAATGTCCATTGTCGGAAATCCGGTCGGCGTCTTCTAGACGCATGAAAACAAGTCCGGTTGCCGTTAAGGCATCCAGGTCGGTTTCATAATGGCCCGGCGCGCAAGAAACTTGCGGGCAGGGCCGTTACCGGGACTCCGATTGAGCGAACATAAAAGCTCCTTGTTTGCTCTTTTTGGTTAGCGGGGGAGACGTGTGCGGTCAAGTCCCACGGGCATCACCCGACCGGGTGGGCAGGGTGTGTGGAAACCGCACTGGCCGAATCGCACCACCGGTGCTTTACTTCGTTGGGCCATGGAGGGCGCGGCTTGATCGTCATTCGCAATGCGCAGGAGCAGGAAGCGGAGGTTCTGGCAGCCATCGGCCTCAGGGCATGGCGGCAGGCCACAACGGCGCTCGGCATTACCGCGACGCTTTACGATAACGCAGCCAGTGCCTTTTCCAATTTCACCCGCTCGTCCTGGCTTGCCATCCGCGTGGCCGAGTTCGGGGGCGCGGTTGCCGGATGGGCGGCACGGGAACATTTCAACGAGGCGATTTCCGATTTCTGGATCGATCCGGATTTTCAGCGCAGGGGTATAGGCAGCCTCCTGCTTGCGGATATCGAACGGCAGATATTGCAACGTGATTTCGAAACCATCCGGCTTGAAACTCATGCGCAGAACGAACCGGCGGTCGCCTTTTTCCGTCATCACGGTTACAGCGTCCACTGGCTCTCCGTCTCCTATGCGCCGAAGCTTGATCGCGACGTGCAATCCGTCGGCCTGCAAAAGCAGCTGGTCGAGGTCGAGAGCGGCCTTTATGGGCCGGGATTCTGAGAGAGCGTCTGCAGGCCGGTTACAAGCCGTATCGGCCAGTCCGGCATGATGGCGAGGGACGCGACAAGGCCCACCTGTAAAATTACGATGGATATCAGGATGCTGCGGAAGGGTTCCTTGCGGGTTTTGTGGCGCAGCAGTTGTTGAGCCGAGACTGCACCCATGCTGCCGCCAATAAAAGCAAGCAATAACAGAGTACTTTCCCGAATGCGCCAGCCACCGTTTCTTGCCGCCTCCTTGTCCCACCAATAGACAAGAAAGACGAAAAGATTGAAGGCCATATAGGTCATGAAGCAGAGAGCGATCTTGGTCATGACGTGAATAGAAACTGAGAACCGTAAAAAACGCGTATCCGGTTTCGGCGAAAATCCGGTGCTTGGCGCGACAGGGTGCAAGATGTCTTGCGCCCGCGCTCCATTTGTTCTACCCACCAAGGCCAAAGAACCCGTATATCGTGAGCTTCATATGACCCTTGTAGACGTGCGCACCCCCGACCCGAAACGCTTCATTCCCGGCGCCACCGGCGATTGGGAAATCGTGATCGGCCTGGAGGTGCATGCGCAGGTTCTCTCCAATTCCAAGCTGTTTTCCGGCGCTTCGACCACTTTCGGCAATGCGCCGAACTCCAACGTGTCGCTGGTGGACGCCGCCATGCCCGGCATGCTTCCCGTCATCAACGAGGAATGCGTCAAGCAGGCGGTGCGCACCGGTCTCGGCCTGAAGGCCAAGATCAACAACCGTTCGATCTTCGACCGCAAGAACTATTTCTATCCGGATTTGCCGCAGGGCTACCAGATTTCGCAGTTCAAGGACCCGATCGTCGGTGAGGGCATCATCACGATTTCGCTCGGTCCGGATCGTCAGGGCAATTTCGAGGATATCGAGATCGGCATCGAGCGCCTGCATCTGGAGCAGGACGCCGGCAAGTCCATGCACGACCAGCACCCGACCATGTCCTTCGTGGACCTGAACCGTTCGGGCGTGGCGCTGATGGAAATCGTCTCCAAGCCCGACATGCGCTCGTCAGATGAGGCAAAGGCCTATCTCACCAAGCTGCGCTCCATCGTGCGTTATCTCGGCACCTGCGACGGCAACATGGACGAAGGCTCGATGCGCGCCGACGTCAACGTCTCCGTGCGCCGTCCCGGCGAAGGTTTCGGCACGCGCTGCGAGATCAAGAACGTCAACTCCATCCGCTTCGTCGGCCAGGCCATCGAATATGAGGCGCGCCGCCAGATCGCCATTCTCGAAGACGGCGGTGTCATCGATCAGGAAACTCGCCTGTTCGATCCCGGCAAGGGTGAGACGCGTTCCATGCGCTCCAAGGAAGACGCGCATGACTATCGCTATTTCCCTGATCCGGACCTGCTGCCGCTTGAATTCGACGATGCTTTCGTCGAGGCGCTGAAGGTCGATCTGCCGGAACTGCCTGATGACAAGAAGGCCCGTTTCGTTGCCGATCTTGGCCTGTCGGTCTACGACGCCTCGATCCTCGTTTCGGAAAAGGCGATCGCCGATTATTACGAGTCGGTTGCTGCCGGCCGCGACCCGAAGGCCGCCGCCAACTGGGTCATCAACGATCTTCTCGGTGCGCTGAACAAATCAGGCAAGGACATCGAGACGACGCCGGTTTCTCCCGAACAGCTGGGCGGCATTATCGATCTCATCAAGTCCGAGACCATTTCCGGCAAGATCGCCAAGGATGTGTTCGAAATCGTCTGGAACGAGGGTGGCAACCCGGCCGAAATCGTCGAGACGCGCGGCATGAAGCAGGTGACGGATACCGGCGCCATCGAAAAGGCTGTGGACGAGATCATCGCCGCCAACCCCGATCAGGTCGAGAAGGTGAAAGCGAAGCCAGCGCTTGCCGGCTGGTTCGTCGGCCAGGTCATGAAGGCGACGGGCGGCAAGGCCAACCCGCAGGCCGTGCAGGCGCTGGTGAAGGCCAAGCTCGGCATCGAGGACGAGTAAGCGGACGCTGCTTCCCGTGCCTGTACAAAGGCATTGAAGTAGCAAGTTCTCATCCGTCATTCTCGGCATAAGCCCGAGGATGACGTCGAGCACTGGGACTGACATTGATTTATGCCGGGATCACGCCCGGCATTTCTGTTTCGAGACGGAGCAAACATCATGTTTTTCATACGCACGGCAAGCCAGCGCGATATCGAGCCGGTCCGGGCGCTTCTGGCTACCACCTGGCATGCGACCTACGACGCGATCTACGGCGCGGACAAGGTGAAGGAGCTGATTGCCGCATGGCATTCGCCACAGGCCATGAAGGACCGCATCGAGAAAAAGGGCGGCGAATTTCTGGTGGCCGATAATGGCCGGCAGATCGGCGGTATGGCTTATGCTTCCATGTCTGCGAAGATGAGCAAGACGGCCCTGTTGCACCAGCTTTATGTCGGGCCCGAATTCCAGCGTCAGGGGGTCGGCCGCGATCTCTTCGCCGAGCTTGAAACCTGCTTTCCGGATGCGGAAATCATGCGTCTGGAAGTGGAGCCCAAAAATACTGTCGCAATAGCCTTTTATGAAGGCGTCGGATTTACCGAGGTTGACCGAATCGAGCGCATGGCGGGTATCGATGGTTTTCCCGGTATCGTCATGGAAAAGAGCCTGAAACGATGAATGCGACATTAGATACGCTGATAATCCGCGCGGCACGGCAAGAGGATGTTTCCGCACTCGCGGCCATCTATGCCGCTGACGAAATCGGAGGCCACGGCGATACGGCCGACGAATCGGCGCTGCCGGACTATCTCGCGGCCTTCCGCGATATCGAGGCGTCCCCCACCGAGACGCTTTACGTGGCGGAACTGGACGGCGAGATCGTCGGCACTTTCCAGACGGCCATCCTGACCAAGCTTATCGGGCGCGGCGCCAAATCCATGGTGATTGAAGCGGTGCAGACGCGGCCCGACATGCGCGGCCGTGGCATCGGCGCAGTCATGATCAACTATTGCCTTGATGAAGCGCGCGCCAAGGGCATGAAAGCCGTGCAGCTCACCTCCAACGTGGCGAGGCTCGATGCCCATCGCTTTTACGAGCGGCTGGGTTTCGAGAAGCGGCATTTCGGTTTCAGGATGAAGCTGAAATAGCGCGGATATATCGGGAAATACTGGACAATCGCCGTGAGGGGCGGCATAAGCTTGTCTTGTGCCGTGCACGGAAAATCGCTGCGGCGCATTCAAGCCCGAGGAACGCATAATGAAGACTCTCCTGACGCAAATCTTCACCTGGTGGAACGGCCAGACGATCGGAACGCGGTTTCACACCTGGCGTTTCGGCAAGAAGGTCGGACAGGACGAGTTGGGCAACACCTATTACGAAGGCGGCACCACCTCCTGGGGCATGCCGCGCCGTTGGGTGATCTATAACGGTTATGCCGAAGCTTCGGCCATTCCGCCCGGCTGGCATGGCTGGATGCACTACCGCACCGACGTGCCGCCGAGCCAGGAAACATATGTTCCGCGGGAATGGCAGAAGGCGCATCAGGCCAACCTTACCGGCACATCCAAGGCCTATCGCCCACAGGGATCGCTGGCGGTCGCAGGCGAGCGTCCACGCGTAACCGGCGACTACGACGCCTGGACCCCCGGCAACTGAGCAGGGCAAAATGAGCATTGCGATGCGCGGTGTTGTGCAAAACGCCGCGCTTGGCACCCGACCTCACCGGTTTTTGCCACATTCCGCCCTTACGCGTTGATCCGGTCGTCGTCCCGACACAGGCAATTTTTTGGAGACATATCGTATGAGGATATTCACGCGGGATCGTTCTTTGCGTGCGCTGACAGTCTCGCTGTTTGCAGCGGTCTCTGCTGTCATCCTCGTATCGCCCGTCTCCGCCGCCCGTCTTGAAAACCGCGTGGCAGTGTTTTCCGGCATCGACAAGATCACCGGCCGCATTACGTCTTTCGATGTCTATATCGACGAAACGGTTCAGTTCGGCGCGCTCCAGGTGACGCCTAAGGTCTGTTACTCGCGCGACCAGACGGAAGCCCAGAAGATCGATGCTTTCATCGAGGTGGATGAAATCACTCTCGACCGCAAGATAAAGCGGATTTTCACTGGCTGGATGTTCGCCGACAGCCCCGGCCTCAATGCTGTCGAGCACCCGATCTACGACGTATGGCTGACGGGCTGCAAGCAGGACTCTGAAGTTCCCGCTCCCTCAACGGCAAGCAAATAACGTTACGTTATGATTTTTAGAATTGCAGGTCTGGCTGGTTGACGGCCTGATCGAGCATTTTCGCGTATTGCTGCTTCGGCACATCGATCGCGCCGAATGTCTTCAGATGCTCGGTGGTGAATTGAGTGTCGAGCAACACGAAACCGCTTGCTCTCAGCCGCTCCACCAGATGCACGAGGCAAATTTTCGAGGCGTTGGTGCGGCGGGAAAACATGCTCTCGCCGAAGAATGCGGCCCCAAGCGATACACCGTAAAGTCCGCCGACAAGTTCCTTGCCATCCCACGCCTCGACACTATGGGCATGGCCGATCTGGTGCAGTTCGGTGTAGAGTTTGCGAATTGTGGCGTTGATCCAAGTGCTCGGCCTGTCCGGCGCTTCAGCCGCACATCCTGCCATCACCGCTTCGAAAGCGGTATTGAAGCGTATCTCGAACGGCTTCTTGCGCATCGCCTTGGCGAGGCTTTTGGAAATGTGGAAATCGTTGAGCGGAATGATTCCGCGTATTTCCGGCTCGACCCAGAAAAGCTCGGGATCATCAGCCGAATCGGCCATCGGAAACAGGCCGGCGGAATAGGCGCGCAGCAATATATCGACGGTTATGCCGTTATTTTTGCTGCGCCGCCCAACCATATCTCTTAGTGAGACGCATCACCGGCCAGGTATTTTTCCAGCCAGTGAATGTCGTAATTGCCGCTGAGGATATCTTCGTTCTGAAGAAGATCCTGGAAAAGCGGGAGCGTGGTCTTGATGCCGTCGACGACGAACTCGTCCAGTGCCCGGCGCAGACGGCGGATGCATTCGTCACGGTCGCGACCGTGAACGATAAGCTTGCCGATCATGCTGTCGTAATAAGGCGGGATCTTGTAGCCCTGATAGGCACCCGAATCGACGCGCACGCCAAGGCCGCCCGGCGTATGGAAATAGGTCAACGTGCCGGGGGAGGGAACGAATGTGCGCGGGTCCTCGGCATTGATACGGCATTCGATGGCATGGCCATGGAATTCGATATCCGCCTGCGTGACCGACAGGCCCTGTCCCGAAGCAACCCTGATCTGTTCCTGCACGAGGTCCATGCCGGTGATCGCTTCCGTCACCGGGTGTTCCACCTGAAGACGCGTGTTCATTTCAATGAAATAGAACTCGCCGTTTTCGTAAAGGAACTCGATGGTGCCGGCACCGCGATATTTCAGCTTGCGCATGGCGCTTGCACAAATTTCGCCGATCTTCATGCGCTGTTCAACGGTGAGGGCCGGGGAGTTCGCCTCTTCCAGCACCTTCTGGTGACGGCGCTGCAGCGAGCAATCGCGTTCGCCAAGGTGAATGGCGTTGCCTTCACCGTCGCCGAAAACCTGCACTTCGATATGACGCGGCTTGCCGAGGTATTTTTCCATATAAACGGCGTCGTTGCCGAAGGCAGCTGCCGCTTCGGAGCGGGCCGTCGACACCGCCTCGTCGAGATCCGCTTCCGTCTTCGCCACCTTCATGCCGCGACCGCCGCCGCCTGCCGTCGCCTTGATCAGGACCGGGAAGCCGATCGTCCGGGCGATTTCGAGCGCATTCTCGGGCTTCACTTCGCCGTCGGAGCCGGGAACCACGGGAATACCGAGTTCCTGCGCCGTCTGCTTGGCGGTGATCTTGTCGCCCATAAGGCGGATATGCTCTGCGGTCGGTCCGATGAAGGTAATGCCGTGCGCGTCGAGGATATCGGCGAACTTGGCGTTTTCCGACAGGAAGCCGTAACCGGGGTGAACAGCGTCAGCACCGGTGATTTCGCAGGCCGCAACGATCTGGTGGATGTTGAGGTAGCTGTCACGCGAAGGCGGCGGGCCGATGCACACGCTTTCGTCGGCAAGGCGCACATGCATGGCGTCCGCGTCTGCGGTGGAATGCACGGCGACTGTCGGAATGCCAAGCTCCTTGGCAGCGCGCAGGACGCGCAGCGCAATCTCGCCGCGGTTGGCTATGAGGATCTTCGAAACCATGCTGAACCGCCTTTATTCGATGACCACGAGAGCTTCACCATACTCCACGGGCTGTGAGTCGTTGACGACGATTTCCACGACCTTGCCGGACTTCGGAGCCGGAATCTGGTTCATGGTCTTCATGGCTTCGACGATGAGGATGGTCTGGCCTTCCTTGACGGTCGCGCCCACTTCGACGAACGGACGTGCGCCCGGAGCAGGCGACAGGTAAACCGTGCCGACCATTGGCGAGGTAACGGTATTGGCCGGGTTGCGGGCAGGTGCTGCGGCGACCGCAGGTGCTGCCGGAGCGGCAACTGCCGCCGCTGCAGGGGCTGGCGCCGGTGCTGCGTAACCGGTGGGCGCTGCGGCATATACCGTGGTGGGCGGAGCGGCGCGGGAAACGCGGATGCGCAGGTCTTCCTGCTCCACTTCGATTTCCGAAAGGTCGGTATCGTTGAGGATATTCGCGAGCTCGCGGATCAGTTCCTTGTCGATACCCTGTTTCTTTTCAGACATGACAAACCCTATTCTTTGTTTCTTTTTATGCCGTGATGTTCTTCAGCGCGTGAAGCGCCATGATGTAGCCATATGGTCCGAAACCGCAGACCATGCCCTTCGCGGCGGGCGATACCATCGATTTGTGACGGAACTCTTCCCGCGCGTGGATGTTGGAAATATGCACTTCCACGACAGGCGTGGAAATCGCACGAATGGCGTCATGCAGCGCGATCGAGGTGTGGCTGTAGGCGCCGGGATTGATGACGACACCTGCCGCTCTCTCTCCCGCCTCATGCAACCAGTCCACGAGCACGCCTTCGTGGTTGGACTGGCGGAATTCCACAGCGAACCCGAGATCTGCACCAGCAGCAAGACAATCATTCTCGATGTCTTTCAGCGTCTTGCCACCATAGATACCCGGTTCCCTCTTTCCCAGCATGTTGAGATTGGGGCCGTTGATGACGATGATGATGTTGCCCATTCGTGTTTCCATAAGAAAATCAGCGACACCTATAGACTGCGCAGCCTTCAAGGAAAAGCCCCCGAAAGCCGTAAACAGCCGGCAGGCCCGGCATCCACAGGGAATGCAGCGGCTTTTTGCGGAATCAGGAGCAGGTGGCTTTTCCGCAACTGCGCATATTGGCGATTTTTTCCTTCAACGGGTCCGCACCAACAGCGCCGAAAACGGCCTCGTTGCCGACGATATAGGACGGTGTTCCTGTAATGCCGAGGCTGTTGGCGAGCTTGTAGGTTTCCTGCACCTGCGCGTCGTTGGGGTTTTCTGCCATCGATTTGCGGATGTCGGCCTCCTTGAGACCGAGCGACGTCGCGACTTCCATGGCGCTGTCTTCATTCGCACGTCCGCGGCCGCCCAGCAAGGCGCGCTGGAATTCAGGATATTTGGCAGGTGCAAGCAGCTTGACGGCGTTGGAGACCCGATGCGCTGCGACCGATTCCGGCCCGAGGATCGGGAATTCCTTGAGCACGACGCGTACTTTCTTGTCCGTCTTCAGAATATTGTCCATGTCGCCCATGGCGCGTTTGCAATAACCGCAATTGTAATCGAAGAACTCGACCAGCGTGACGTCGCCGTCCGGATTGCCGAGCGCCAGATCGTATTTCGATTCGAAGATGGTCTTCTGGTTGTCGGCCACGGCTTCCGCCGCCTTGGCGTTGCGGGTCGCATATTGCTTGCGTTCAAGCGCGTCCTGAACTTCAAGCATGATCTCGGGGTTCTCGATCAGATATTGCTTGATGAACTCGCCCATTTCCTTCTTCTGCTTGTCATCGAGGGCATGGGCGGGCAGAGAAGCGAAAGCCGTGGAAAGGGCCGTTACGCTGGCGAGAAGGGTTGAACGGAGAAGATGCGCCATATCGGTCCTCATACTGTGCGGCCAATGCCTCATGAATGTTATGATGCAATTACCTTACTTTAAGCCAAATGCCATACGCCAAAAATAGTTGTCCGCATTATGGTCGCACGATTGTGAAGCGTGTGATTCTGGGGCAAGTCTCTGAAATACGGTTCAGGAAAGAGCATGCCCTTGATAACGATGTCGAAGCGGAGCGCAGTCGAACCCTTTCACGCCATGGATATTCTGGCGGAGGCGAACCGGCGACGGCAGGCGGGACGCCCCGTCATTTCCATGGCGGTTGGCCAGCCTTCCCATCCCGCACCGAAAGCCTCTCTGGCGGCCGCGCAGGAGGCGCTGAAGCATGGGCGGATCGGCTATACCGATGCGCTGGGCCTGCGTGAATTGCGCGAAGCGATTGCTGGCCACTACCGGCTGCGCCACCAGGTTATCGTCGATCCGGCGCGCATTGCCGTCACCACCGGGTCTTCCGCCGCTTTCAACCTCGCCTTCCTCAGCCTTTTCGATGCCGGTGATCATGTCGCGATCGCAAGACCCGGTTATCCCGCCTATCGCAATATCTTGAAAGCGCTTGGCCTCAATGTCGTGGAAGTGCCGGTAACGGCGGAAACCGGCTATACGCTGACGCCTGCCAGCCTCGAGCGGGCGGAGACGAGGGCGGGCTGCAAGTTAAAGGGCGTGCTCCTGGCAAGCCCGGCCAACCCGACCGGCACGGTCACCGGCCGCGAAGCGCTGAAACGGCTGGCAAACTATTGTGAAAGCCGGGATATCGCCTTCATTTCCGACGAGATCTACCACGGCCTGACTTTCGTCGGCGAGGAAACGAGCGCGCTCGAACTCACCGACAATGCCGTCGTCATCAATTCCTTCTCGAAATATTATTGCATGACCGGCTGGCGCATCGGCTGGATGGTCCTGCCGGAAAAACTCGTCCGTCCGGTCGAATGTCTTGCTCAGAGCCTGTATATTTCACCGCCGGAACTATCCCAACTGGCGGCAACCGCAGCCTTTTCGGCGGCGGAGGAACTCGACGTCTACCGGGAAAGCTACCGCACGAACCGCGATTTCCTGATGACGCGCCTTCCGGAAATAGGCCTGCCGCTGGCGTCTCCCATGGATGGCGCATTTTACGCCTATGTCGATACCAGCCGCTTCTCTAATGACAGCATGGATTTCGCCAAACGCATGCTGGCGGAAATCGACGTGGCGGCGACGCCCGGCATGGATTTCGATCCAGAGGAGGGCCACAGGGCGCTGCGCATTTCCTATGCGGGTTCGGTGTCGGATATTGCCGAGGCCGTTGGGCGCATTGCTGGCTGGCTGAAATAAGCCCTTGGGTTCTTCTCGCCTTTGGCGGGGATCAGGCGGGCGAGCAACCGAAGGTGCTGGCAAAGGCCTTTTCACCCTTTCTGGTGAAGGTCAGCACGCGCCCGTTTCCTTGCCGCAGCCAGTCGCGCTGCTGCATGGCTTTCAGAAGCGATGCGCCGAGCCCGCCGCCGAGGTGGTGACGACGTTCGCTCCAGTCCAGGCAATGCAGGCAAACCGGGCGCCTTGCCTTTTCCAGCGGCGAAAGATCAATGCCGAAGCTCGAGAAGAAATCCCGCCCGCTATCCGTAAGTGCGGGATCGTCGCCTGACGTGACGAGACCTTTTGCGGTGATGGTGGAAAGCAGTGCCACGCCACTTTCTCCGGCCAGATGATCGTAACAGATGCGCGCCTCGCGAAGCGCGGTGTCCTTTGGTCCGGTACGCACGCGCACGGCCCCGGTGCGCTGCGCAAGTCCCATCAGCGCTTCAAGAACCTGCGCCACATCCGCGTCGGAAAGCCGGAAATAGCGATGTCGCCCCTGTTTTTCCGCTTTGAGCAATTGGGCGTCAGAGAGTTTTGACAGATGACCGCTAGCGGTCTGCAGTGTCACGCCGGCGGCTTCGGCAAGCTCGCTTGCCGTTAGCGCGCGTCCGTCCATAAGCGCCGTCAATATGTTGGCGCGGGCGGGGTCGCCGATCAGGGCGGCGACATTTGCGATCAAGGGTCCGTCTTTCATAGTTCGATGATAGCCGAAGCATTGATGTGAGGCAATGGCGTAGACAGGGAAGGCAGAACACGAGGAGACCGACGATGCTGACCTGTTTCATCCGTTACGAGATCGACCCCTTCAAGGCCGATTCTTTCGATCAATATGCCCGCAACTGGGGTGAGGCGATACCGCGCTGCGGCGCCGATCTGATCGGCTATTACGCGCCGAAAGAGGGATCGAGCACTATTGCCTACGGCGTCTATAACATCGAAAACCTTGCCGCGTACGAAGCCTACCGGGCGCGACTTGCCGCCGACCCGGCAGGGCGGGAAAATTATGAATTCGCCCGGCGCGAGCTATTCATCCGCCGTGAGGACCGGCTGTTCCTGAGACTGGCATCTGCGCCGCACGGCGGAGGCGAACGATGATCGCCGTCATATTCGAGGTCTGGTCGGCTGAGGGCGAAAAACAGCATTATCTCGATATTGCCGCCAGCCTGCGCGCCGAGCTCGAAACCATCGACGGCTTCCTGTCCGTCGAACGCTTTCAGAGCATCGGCAATCCCGACAAGATGCTTTCGCTGTCATTCTTCAGGGACGAGGAGGCGGTGAAGGCATGGCGCAACACCACGTCGCATCGCGCAGCGCAGTCGCTGGGACGGTCCGGCGTCTTTTGCAATTACCGCCTGCGTATCGCCACCGTGATGCGGGACTATGGTCTGGAGGAGAGGGAGGAGGCCCCGACGGACAGCAGGCAGGTCCATGCGGCGGATGATCAAGTGCGGCGTTGACGGGCCTTCAGATCAGTTTTTCTTCAAGCCGGTCCAAGGCTTTCTGGTTCGAACTCGCTGCCAAAACCCGCTATAGATGGAGCGGGTTATGGATGGAGAAGGGCTGCCACGCGGCGGTCCGCCCGATTGGACATGGAGAAAAGAACGATGTCGGCAGAAAAAGTGGCGATTGTGACGGCAGGCGGCAGCGGCATGGGGGCGGCTGTGGCGAAACGTCTAAGCGCTGATGGTTACAAGCTCGCGATCCTGTCGTCCTCCGGCAAGGGAGAGGCGCTGGCGAAGGAACTGGGCGGCATCGGCGTCACCGGCTCCAACCAGTCCAACGACGATCTCAATCGACTGGTGGAACTGACGCTCGAAAAATTCGGCCGTATCGACGTTCTCGTGAACAGTGCAGGCCATGGCCCGCGCGCCTCCATCCTCGATATCACCGATGAGCAATGGCACACGGGTCTGGATGTCTACCTGATGAACGTCATCCGCCCAACACGGATCGTGGCTCCATTCATGGTGAAACAGAAAACCGGGTCGATCATCAACATTTCGACTGCCTGGGCTTTCGAGCCGAGCAGCATGTTCCCGACTTCTGCAGTGTTCCGCGCCGGCCTTGCTTCCTACACCAAGATTTTTTCCGATACCTATGCGGTCGACAATGTGCGCATGAACAATGTTCTGCCCGGTTGGATCGATAGCCTGCCAGCCACGGAAGAGCGCCGCCAGGGTGTGCCGATGCAGCGTTACGGAACGAGCGAGGAGATAGCCGCAACCGTTGCCTTCCTCGCCTCGGAAGGTGCGGGTTACATCACCGGCCAGAACATCCGCGTCGATGGTGGTCTGACACGGTCTGTTTGACGATTGGCATATCGGGCTTCCGTCACCCCGGACTTGGTCCTTTGCCAACGCGGTCAAGTCCTTGATCGCGAGAGATTTTTTTCACGGCGCAGACGCGCCGTGGCTGGATGCCGGATTGATTACGGCATGAGATAAACCTAACATCCGCCAACAAAGCAAAACGCCCGCAACATGGTTGCGGGCGTTTTTCGTTTCACTGTCTTCTATCAAAAGAAGCCTTTGCGCTGCCACCAGCCGCCCTTGCGCGGCTTCGGCTCGTCGCCGTCAGGGTTGGCGGGCGTGCCCGACGAGGTCACGACCGGCTCCGAACTCGAAACATTGCTGCCCCGGTTCGCGCGAACCTTTTCTTCCGTCGCGGGTGCTACCGCTTCCGAACCCAGATCGGCCGAGGCTTCACCCACTTCGTCGAGGGCGACATCGACGACGGTTTCCACAACGACTGCGGGCTCGACGATCACCGGCTCGACCGTTTCAACGGTTTTGGCCGCGACTTCAGCCTGCGGTGCCGCTTCAGCCGGCGGTACGTCTTCGGTCTTGGCCTTCGCCTTGCGGGTGCGGCGCGGTTTCTTCGGGGCTTCCGCTTCCACGACGTCGGCAACCACACCTTCCACCACTTCGGCAGCGGTAGGCTCTTCGGTTACGGATGCTGCGGCGGAAACCTCTTCGCTTTCGCCTTCCGTTTCGCCTTCTTCGCCGGACTCAGTGCCTGCGGCATCGAGAGCCTCGTCTTCAGCACGGTTGCGACGGCCGCCACGCTTGCCACGACGGCGACGCTTGCGCTTGCCTTCTTCATCAGAGCTTGCAGCTTCGTTCACACCGTTTTCATCGGCGTCGTCTGCGGCTTCATCAGTTTCGACGCCATCTTCGTCGTCCGCATCATCAGCGCCGGTGTCATCGCCAGCCTGCGCATCAACTGCACCGTTCTGGTCGTTCTGTCCGCCCTTGCCACGACGACGACGACGACGCTTGCGCTTGCGCTTGCCGTCTTCACCATTGTCGCCCTGCTGCTGTTGCTGGCGCGGCTCGCTGGCCTGCGCCTTGACGATTTCTTCCTCTTCCTCGTCCTCTTCCACCTCAACAACGAAATCGTCTTCCTCTTCCACGAAGCTCGGGAGCATCTGGATAAGGCTTTCGATCTTCACCGGATTTTCAACCGCTTCACCACGATCGATGGCGAAATGCTGCGCGCCGACGCCGGCATCGGCCGCAATGATGATCGCCACACCGAAGCGGCCTTCATAATCGACAATCGTGCCGCGCTTGTGGTTGAGCAGGTAGAGAGCCGTTTCCGGCGTGCAGCGCACGGTGATGTTGTGGGTCGTGTTGCGCAGCAGATATTCCTCAACGCCGCGCAGCACGTGCAGCGCGATGGAGGATTCGGAGCGAACGTGACCCGTGCCGCCGCAATGCTGGCAGACCTGCGTAGTCGATTCCAGCACCGAAGCGCGGATGCGCTGGCGCGACATTTCCAGAAGACCGAAATGCGAGATACGGCCGACCTGGATGCGCGCCCGGTCGTTTTTCAGGCAGTCCTTGAGCTTCTTCTCGACGGAGCGGTTGTTGCGCTTTTCTTCCATGTCGATGAAGTCGATGACAACAAGACCGGCAAGGTCGCGAAGACGCAGCTGGCGAGCCACTTCTTCCGCCGCTTCCAGATTGGTCGTCAGCGCCGTTTCTTCGATGGAATGCTCACGGGTCGAACGACCGGAGTTCACGTCGATGGCAACCAGAGCTTCCGTCTGGTTGATGATGAGGTAACCGCCCGATTTCAGCGTAACCTGCGGCTGCAGCATGCGGTCGAGCTGGGCTTCAATGCCCGAGCGCGAGAAGATCGGGTGGATGTCGCGGTAAGGCTGAACCACCTTGGCGTGGCTCGGCATCAGCATCTTCATGAAGTCTTTTGCTTCACGGTAGCCTTCTTCGCCCGAAACGATGATCTCGCTGATATCCTTGTTATAGAGATCGCGGATCGAACGCTTGATGAGCGAGCCTTCCTCGTAAACGAGGCAGGGGGCCGTGGAGTTCAGCGTCAGCGTGCGGACGTTTTCCCACAGGCGCATCAGATATTCGAAGTCGCGCTTGATCTCGACGCGGGTGCGGTTGGCGCCTGCGGTACGCAGAATGACGCCCATGCCCTGCGGAACTTCCAGATCGCGCGCGATTTCCTTCAGGCGCTTGCGGTCGGTCGGCTGGGTGATCTTGCGGGAAATGCCACCACCGCGTGCGGTATTCGGCATCAGCACGGAATAACGGCCGGCAAGCGACAGATAGGTGGTGAGTGCGGCACCTTTGTTGCCGCGTTCTTCCTTGGCAACCTGCACGAGAAGGATCTGGCGGCGCTTGATGACTTCCTGAATGCGATACTGCTTGCGCGGCTTGCGGGCAACGCGATCGGGAACCTCTTCCATGGCGTCTTCGGCGCCGACGGATTCGATCACTTCCTTTTCGTGATGATCGTCATCATCGTCGTCGTCATCATCGTCATTGCCACGGCGAAGACCCTCGACTTCCTCGGAAATCGTATCTGTATCGACCATGGCAGCCATTTCGCCGCCCGTGCTGCCGTCTTCTTCGGAAGAGGCCTCAGCAGTAGTGTCGGAAACGGCTTCTTCTTCCGCGACCTTCTTCTTGGCGCGGGGGCGGCGGGTACGCTTCTTCGGTGCTTCTTCCGCAACGGCCTCGACGGCCACAGCAGTCACGTCTTCGGATACCTCTTCGGCAGCGGCAGCGGCAACGGTTTCGTCCACGACCACGGCGTCAGTCGTCTCGCTGACGGCAACGATGCCGACATCCGGCTGGTCCGCCTGCGATAGATCGACAGCCGGTGCGCCGGGCTCGGGGGCGTCAGCCGATTCAAAGTCGTCGCTGCGGCGATGATCCTCGGCTTCCGCCTTGAGGAGCGCCTGACGGTCGGCGAGCGGGATCTGGTAATAGTCAGGGTGGATTTCCGCAAAAGCGAGAAACCCGTGGCGATTTCCACCGTAATCGACGAACGCCGCCTGAAGGGAGGGCTCAACCCTCGTGACCTTGGCAAGGTAGATATTGCCGCGGATCTGTTTCTTGTGCTCCGATTCGAAGTCGAATTCCTCGATCCGGTTCCCACGGACAACGACTACGCGTGTCTCCTCTTCGTGGGAGGCGTCGATAAGCATTTTGTCTGCCATGTAAGCTGTGCTCCTCGGCGCAGCCTTGTTTTATACGAGAACAGGCCCGCCACACGGACGAGCCTTTCATATGAGTGCAAGGATGTGCCGGAAATGAAGTCTCCAGCCGGGCCTCTGTAAACTGGCAGCATCCGGACCGACGGCGAGGCGCTTGGCCTGCTCCTGGTATCCGGTTCATATGAAAACTGCTGCGACATCATTGGCCAGGCGGAACGACAATAATATATAGACCCCTTGGGGTCCGATGAATTTGCTCTCCTCAGAGCAGCGGTGGCATTGCCACCGGGTAGGTCTCCGACCACGGCCGGAATTGATCCAGTTTCAGGATAAATGTAACGACGGCAGATGATTGCCCGTTTTGCAGCGCCAGCGTCTTTTTCGATTGGCAGCCGGCGGGCATCTATCCCGTCAACACTTTTAACCCTCATCCTTGTTGTATGTTTTCTCTGTCATAATAGCAATAGGCTGGCTAAATATGCCATATTGTTGGTGGAATTTCCGGGTTAACAATTGGTTCACCAACGCCTGCGATTGTGGGGCGCAAACGCACAAACACGTGTCCGGCGTGGCCGAAATTACGACGTTCCCGGCACTTTGCCGCACCATTTATGAAAAATGACTGAAATACGGAATTTCTTGAAGACCATGAATTTCACGCGCAGCGCAGCGATATTCGATGGGGCAGGGCCGCTTGGCGCGCGAATCGCGCGGCTTGCGGGTGCCCTTGTCTTGCCGGTTGTCTTTTCGGTCGCCGCATTCGTCTCCTGCGTTCCACAGGCCTTCGCCGTGGAGCCGCTCATCGCCAATCAGGCACGCATCATCGGCGACGAGGCGCGCACGCGCATCGTTCTCGATTTTGCCGAGGAGCCGGAATTCGACATTCACTATCTCGATTCGCCCGCCCGCATCGTCGTGGACTTTCCGGCGGTGAATTTTGCGTTCCCCGCATCGGCTCTGGCGCCAACCGGCCTTTTCTCGGACATTCGCTTCGGTAGCATGGGGCAAGACAGCGCCCGCATCGTGCTGACGGCAAAAAAACCGGTCCAGGTGGCGGTTGCTGAAACCAAGAAGGGCGAGGACGGCACATCGTTCCGTTTCGTCCTGGATGCGGAGATCACCACCAAGGCCAAATTCGCCGAACTGGTGAAAGAGCAGCAATGGCGCGCGCCGGCGCCGGTCTCGACGGCGGCGATCACGCCTGACGACAAGACATCGCGGCAAACGGATTTCGTCATCGCTGTTGATGCCGGTCATGGCGGCATCGATGCCGGCGCTTCCGGTGGCGTAACCGGCACGGAGGAAAAGGTCATCACGCTGACCTTTGCCAAGGAACTTGTGGAGCGGATGAACCGGGAGCCCGGCATCAAGGCGTTCCTGACGCGTGATTCCGACACATTTCTCGCTCTGTCGGAACGGGTGACGATCGCCCGGCAGAACAATGCAAACCTGTTTATTTCATTGCACGCCGATACACTGAAGCAGAAGGGCATCCGGGGCGCGACCGTCTATACATTGTCAGACCGCGCCTCAGACCGCAGGGCGCAGGAGCTGGCCGAGCGCGAAAACAAGTCCGACCAGATTGCCGGTGTAGCAGCCTCCAGCGAGCCGCCTGAGGTGGCCGATATCCTTCTCGATTTCACCCGGCGCGAAACGCAGGCCTTTTCGGTGACGCTGGCAGAAAATATCGTGTCGTCCTTCGAGGGACAGGTCGGCCTCATCAACAATCCGCATCGTTATGCCGGTTTCATGGTGCTGCGCGCCCATGACGTGCCATCGGTGTTGCTGGAACTCGGCTTTCTCTCCAATCCGGAAGATGAAAAACTGCTTCTTGATGCGGAATGGCGCAAGAAGGTCGCCGATACGCTTGCAACTGCGGTCGGACGATACCGCACCAAGGCCATGGCGAACGGCGGCTAAAGGGCCGGGCGGGCGAGCGGCGCCCCCGTTGTCGCCGTGCCCCTTGCTGCCGAAAAGCTGTTCAATTCTTGGGCCTTGCGGACGATTACGTTGGCGAAGCCCTATTTTACTCACATTCGCCGCGTTATTGCGGAAGCGGATTCTGTGGTGATCCGCCATTGCGGCTGGAACCGCAATTGCGGCAGTCGGCCCGGTAACATATCAGCGAATGCTGTCGTTCCGGCTTGTCATCGAAGGTATGGTGTGCAAAACGGCACGCGATATGCAAGGATGCGCCCGTATCATCGGGCGTTGATGGTTACGATTCGAATTATCGGTAGCTTGGTATGATCAGACTGATTGGATATTTTTTCGGCTTGGCCAGCGTGCTCTTCCTGTGCGCCGCCGCCGCCGGTGCAATTTATTTGCACGGCGTGACGAAGGACCTGCCGGATTACGCAGTTCTGAGCACTTATGAGCCGCCGGTGACGACCCGCGTGCACGCCGGCAACGGCGCGCTCATGGCGGAATACGCCCATGAAAAGCGCCTGTTCCTGCCGATCCAGGCTATCCCGGACCGTGTGAAGGCAGCTTTCCTTTCGGCGGAAGACAAGAATTTCTACAACCATCCGGGTGTGGACATCTGGGGTCTCGGCCGTGCCGTTCTCGTCAACCTCCAGAATATCGGCTCCGGCCGTCGTCCGGTCGGCGCGTCCACAATCACTCAGCAGGTGGCAAAGAACTTCCTGCTCACCAACGACCAGACCTTCGACCGCAAGCTCAAGGAAGCGCTTCTGTCCTTCCGCATCGAGCAGACCTATTCCAAGGACAAGATCCTCGAGCTTTATCTCAACGAGATCTTTTTCGGCCTGAATTCCTACGGTATCGCCGGTGCGGCACTCACCTATTTCAACAAATCGGTCACCGAACTGACGATTGCGGAAACCGCCTATCTTGCATCGCTGCCGAAGGGCCCGGCCAACTACCATCCGATCCGCCGCGAGAAGGCGGCGCTGGAGCGCCGCAACTGGGTGATCGACCGCATGGCCGAGAACGGCTACATCACGGTCGGCGATGCCGAGGATGCAAAGAAGCAGCCGCTTGGCGTCAATCTGCGCCGTGGCGGCGCGCATATCTTCGCGTCTGACTATTTCGCCGAGGAAGTCCGCCGCCAGATCGTCGAGAAATACGGCGAGCAGGCGCTTCTTGAAGGAGGCCTTTCGGTTCGCACCTCTTTCGATCCGCAGATCCAGATGGAGGCGCGCAAGGCGCTTCAGGACGGTCTGGTGCAATATGACGAGCGTCGCGGTTTCCGCGGACCCGTCGAAAAGATCGAGACAACCGGTGACTGGACTGCGGCACTCGCCAAGGTAAAGGGCCTTCGCGACGTTCCCGAATGGAAGATCGCGGTTGTCCTCGCCGTTGCTGCCGATGGCATCGATATTGGCGTGCAGGTCGACCCCGATGCCGAGGATGGCGACAAGCGCACACGCGGCCATATCTCCGCTGAAAACATGCGTTGGGCCTATCGCGATGCCACAGGCAAAAAGCCGACGGCTAAGTCGCCGGTTGGCGTTCTGGCTGTTGGTGACGTCGTTTACGCACAGCCGCTGTCCGGTTCCGGCAACGAATATCGTCTGCGCCAGCCCCCGAAGGTGCAGGGCGGCATGATGGTGATGGATCCGCACACTGGCCGCGTTCTGGCCATGGTCGGCGGCTTCTCCTACGCGCAATCGGAATTCAACCGCGCCACGCAGGCGATGCGCCAGCCCGGCTCCTCCTTCAAGCCGTTCATCTATGCGGCTGCACTCGACAACGGCTATACCCCGGCCTCGGTCATTCTCGACGCGCCGATCGAGGTTGTTTCGGGCGGCCAGGTCTGGAAGCCGCAGAATTACGGCGGGGGTTCCGCCGGCCCTTCGACCCTGCGTCTCGGCATCGAAAAATCCCGTAACCTCATGACAGTGCGTCTGGCGCAGGACATGGGCATGAATCTGGTCGCTGAATATGCCGAACGCTTCGGCATCTACGACAAGATGCCGCCGCTTCTGGCAATGTCGCTCGGTTCGGGCGAAACAACCATCATGCGCATGGTCTCGGCCTATTCTGTGATCGCCAATGGCGGCAAGCAGATCAAGCCGACGCTGATCGACCGCATCCAGGACCGTTACGGCAAGACGATCTTCCGGCATGAGGAACGTGCCTGTGAGGGCTGCAACGCCACAAGCTGGCAAAATCAGGACGAGCCGGTCATCGTTGATAACCGCGAGCAGGTTCTCGACCCGATGACCGCTTACCAGACGACATCCATGCTGGAAGGTGTCGTGCAGCGCGGCACGGCGGCGGGCAAGATCAAGGTCGATCTGCCGGTTGCCGGCAAGACGGGCACCACCAACGATGAAAAGGACGCCTGGTTCGTCGGTTACACGCCGGACATGGTTGCCGGTCTTTATATCGGCTTCGATTCGCCCGCACCGCTTGGGCGCGGCGGCACCGGTGGTTCGCTGTCGGCACCGATCTTCGGCGAGTTCATCGCCGATGCGGCCAAGCACCTGGAACCGAGCAAGTTCATCGTGCCTGAAGGCATGAAGTTCATCGCCGTCAACCGCAAGACCGGCATGGCCGCTTCGGAAGGCGAACCTGATACGATCATGGAAGCCTTCAAGCCGGGCACCGGCCCGGCCGATACCTTCTCGGTGATCGGCGCGGAAGGCATGTCGCAAGAGGATATTCTGAAGACCTCGCCACAGGCCCAGCAGGCCATCACCGGCGGTGGCGGCGGTCTTTATTGATACCAGTCTTATGTTTGGCGGGGGGCGCGGGTCTTTACATCCGCGCCCCCCGCATTTATTTGAGCTACCAGTTTAAATGAAGGCGAAGAACCAGCGAAATGCGCAATGAAATTGTGAACGTAGTCGACGAAATCAAGCAGGCCATAAGCCTGCTGAGGAGGCATCTTTGACTGGGACCAGGCGATAAGACGACTGGACTGGTTGAATAACAAGGCAGAGGACCCGACCCTCTGGAACGATGCCACCGAAGCGCAGAAATTGATGCGCGAGCGCCAGCAGCTGGATGACAGCATCAATGGCGTGAAGGCGCTTGAGCAGCAGCTCAAGGACAATGTCGAGCTGATCGAACTCGGCGAGATGGAAGGCGACGACGAGATCGTCAAGGACGCCGAAGATGCGCTGAAGGCGCTGAGGAGCGAGGCGAACCGCCGTCAGGTGGAAGCCATGCTTTCCGGTGAAGCTGATAGCAACGATACCTATCTCGAAGTTCATTCCGGCGCCGGCGGTACGGAAAGCCAGGACTGGGCCAACATGCTGCTGCGCATGTATACCCGCTGGGCTGACCGCGAAGGCTTCAAGGTTGAAGTGCTGGAAGTTCATGACGGCGAAGAGGCCGGCATCAAGTCCGCGGCGATCCTCGTCAAGGGCCACAATGCCTTCGGCTGGCTGAAGACGGAATCGGGCGTACACCGCCTCGTCCGCATCTCGCCCTATGACAGCAATGCGCGTCGCCACACATCGTTCTCCTCCGTCTGGGTTTACCCAGTGGTCGATGATTCGATCCAGATCGACATCAATGAGAGCGATTGCCGCATCGATACCTATCGTTCGTCCGGTGCAGGCGGCCAGCACGTCAACACCACCGATTCGGCCGTGCGTATTACCCACATACCGACCGGTATTGCCGTGGCCTGCCAGCAGGAGCGTTCCCAGCACAAGAACCGCGCCAAGGCGTGGGACATGCTGCGCGCCCGTCTCTACGAGGTGGAACTGCAAAAGCGGGAAGATGCGGCAAACGCTCAGGCCGCATCCAAGACGGATATCGGCTGGGGCCACCAGATCCGTTCCTACGTTCTGCAACCCTACCAGTTGATCAAGGACCTGCGCACCGGCGTGGAAAGCACCGCACCCGGCAACGTGCTGGATGGCGATCTGAACCAGTTCATGGAAGCGGCCCTCGCGCACCGCATCAGCGGCGGCGCAGACGTGGAAGTGGCTGATATCGACTGACGCGTCGCAGCGTCGCTTGAAAAAATCACCCCTCGCAAACCCATTGCGAGGGGTTTTTCGTTGGAGGAGATGGATGAAACAGGCGCTTTACATCGTCGACGTTCAGCCGAGCTTCAATCCGCCGGCTGCACTTGTGGCGGAAATATCCGCGCTGGCGGCCACCATGCCAAGCGTTGCCAGCGTCGAGCGCCATGATGAAAGCGTCACGCCTTTCGAGCGGCAACTCGGCTGGAAGCCGGGCAGGGACGACTGCTCGCTGGTTGCGGCGGACTGGATTTTCATAAAGCACGGCTACGCTCCGCCAAGGGCGGCTATCGACCACCTCCTGTCTCTAAAGCTCGACAGGGTGCTGGTCTGCGGCATTCAGGCCGATACCTGCGTGCTGGCTGCGGGTTTTGCCCTGTTCGATGCGGGGCTTCATCCCACGCTTCTGCCATGGCTGACGGTGGGCTCCAGCCTCGATCGCAGCGGCGAACTCGGCGCCAGACTATGGAAACATCATTTCGGTGCGGTTCTGGCCGGGCCGCATGAGCTTAACGCGTAGAGAGTTTCCAGTAAAACTGCGTATAATCCAGGGGGTAGAGAACCTCCAACGATTCCGTTCAAACCGACGTTCTCTCGCCCTCAGTTCGAGGCCTTTTCGATCTTCATCTCGCCGAGTTCGTCGATCAGGATCGTCCAGCTTTCCGCTTCCCTGATCTGCGGATCGATTTTCAGATAGACGGTCACAAACAGGCCGGGCGAGGCCGATGCACCGTTTGAGCTTTCGGGGCGAATATCCGTGACGTAGGACTTCATCTGGCTGAACTCTTCCAGCTCGATGTTTTCGAGAAGGTTCGGTCCATTTGCGCTAGTGGCGATGCGCTGCAGATAGACTTTAGCGGTGCCATCGCCCTGGCGGATTGCAACCACCTTGTAATAACCGCGTGTGGGCGTCGCTGGCGGCGGCCGCAACTGGCCGTCAGGACCTTTCACCGGCTCAAGATTATGCTCTTCCCACATGCCGCTGCTGACAACGAAGATCGCCGATACCGGCAAGTTGTCGATGGCCTCCGTTTGCGCCCGCACGGGTAGCGCTGTGGCGGCGAAAATCAGCGCGGCGAGAAGAGGTTTTTTCAGGGGCATGGCCATCATCAGTGGTTGGCGTCAATTGTTGAATTGTTCGGCGAGTACGCGGTCTGACCATGAACGGTCTGGGTCCGAGAGAATTCTGGCCGTCCTGTCCTGCGATTGCGCAATCCGCACATGCCGTACGGATTTCACCTCCGTATGGTCGGCGACCGCGTTCACCGGACGCTTGTCGCGCTCCAGAACGTGAATATCGACCGTCACCTTGTTGGGCAAAAGTGCGCCGCGCCAACGCCTTGGCCGGAAGGCGCTGACGGGTGTGAGCGCCAGCAGCGGTGATTCCAACGGCAGGATCGGTCCATGGGCTGAGAAGTTATAAGCTGTTGACCCCGCCGGTGTCGCAACCATCATGCCGTCGCAAATCAATTCTTCAAGCCGCGTCTTGCCGTCCACCTCGACACGAAGCTTGGCGGCCTGATGCGATTGCCGGAACAGGCTGACCTCGTTCATGGCAAGCGCCGTAAATTCATCGCCGTCGGAATCCGTCGTCGTCATGCGCAGCGGATGAAAATCATTGCCGGTCGCCACCGCAATACGCTCGACCAGGCCGTCTACCCGGTAGTCGTTCATCAGAAAGCCGACCGATCCCCGGTTCATGCCATAGACCCGCTTGCCGGAATTCATCGTTTCGTTGAGAATTTGCAGCATGAAGCCATCGCCGCCGAGCGCCACGATCACTTCCGCCTCGTCGAAGGGTGTGTTGCCGTAAGCGCCTTTCAGCTCCTCCAGCGCCCTCTGCGCCTCCTCGGTTGCGGAGGCCACGAAGGATAGTGAACAGTTAGAATGCGACATTCGCTTCCCTCGGCAACGACGCATACCGGAATCGATATGCGGACGATGCTGTAACCTGTTGAAGCAGCTCATAATCTCCAAACGTCGATAAAACGGTCGATCGCAAGCCACAAGACGCATCCTTGGTACATGAAGACGGCAGCAGGCGACAAGGCCTTTCCGGCGGACAGGCGTTCGCAGCAGGCGGGTTTGCCCGCGCGCGGTCCACAGCTTCTTGGTTTCCGGCCTTCGACAAGGGTTGCGATGCGGCGCGACGTGAGGCAACTTGCGCGAAACAAGCGGAACGGCGAGTGGCAGGAGACGGGCGTGGTGCTGAATTACAATATCTACGATGTCTTTACCGAGACCAAAATGGCGGGAAATCCGCTGGCAGTCATGTATGACGCGGATGGCCTCGACCAAGTGACGATGCAGGCGATAGCCAGAGAAATGAACCTCTCCGAGACCGTTTTCGTCAACCGCTCGGGCAACCCGGCCCACGCGGCTTCGCTGCGTATCTTCACGCCTTCGGGCGAGTTGCCTTTCGCGGGCCACCCGACTGTTGGCGCAGCGATCGCGATAGCCGAGCGCAATCGCAATGAAGGTGACGACGATATCGATATGGTCTGTGTGCTGGAGGAAAAGGTGGGTCCGGTCCGCTGTGCGGTGAAAATGCGCGCCGGTGCGGTCAGCTTCGCCGAATTCGACCTGCCGCGCAAATCGTCCCGCGTCACCCTGCCGCTCGATCATACCGCACTTGCCGATGCGCTGGGCGTGAGCGAAGGCCATCTCGGCTTTGAGAACCACGTACCGTCGATCTGGACGGCCGGTGTGCCGTTCCTGCTCGTGCCGCTGCACAATATTGCCGCTATCAGCGAAATGGATTTCGACGCCAATCTCTGGCTGCGCACCGCACCGCTGGTGGAGGGGCGCCTGACGGCGGCCTATATCTACTGTCGCGGCGGCGTCAATCACGCGGCAAAGTTCCATGCCCGCATGTTTTCCCCGGAAATGGGGATTTCGGAAGACCCCGCCACCGGTTCCGCCGCCGCCGCCCTTTCCGGTGCAATCCATCATTTCGACGGCCTGACAGACGGTCACTATCCGCTCTTGATAGAGCAGGGCGTGGAGATGGAACGTCCTTCCCACATCCATCTGCGCATGGACATCAAGGACAACGAAATCGCCCGCGCCCGCATCGGTGGCCACGCGGTCCGGGTAGCATCGGGTACGTTCGAGATCTGATTTCAACGTGAGCGACTGAACTACAGTCGAAAAGCTACCTGCCGACCAAAACGAAAAACCCCGGCCATGACCGGGGTTTTATTGTTTCTGGTCTTAACCAGAGATCAGTTGAACCGACCCGCCGCATGGGCAAGCATCGTGTAGACCTTGCCGGTATCGGAGGTGAGGTAGGACTGGGTGACTGTCCGGTCACGGTCCGTGCGGGCGACATCAGCGAGCAGCTTTTCGAAATCGGTGATGTAGCGGTCTACGGCGGTGCGGAATTCGGCCTCCCGCTCATATTTGCGCTTGATCTCGTCAAACGTCGTCTGGCCCTTCAGCGTATAGAGGCGACGGGTGAAGACGTCACGTTCGCCGCGCTGGTACCGGCGCCACAGTTCCACCGACGCATCGTGGTCGATCGCGCGGGCGATGTCGACGGACAGCGAGTTCAGCGATTCCACCATGTGACGCGGATTGCGGGTATCGGCAGCACGGGTCGGCTGCTGATCGCCGCTTGCGCGGGGTGCGGAAGCGGCGGCCGATTCCTGCGAGGCACCGCGCAGAAGATCGCTGATCCAGCCACCGCCTTCTTCGCGGCGTGCGGCAGGCGCTGCAGCCGCCTGGGACGGGGCAGGCGCCTGACGGTTTTCGACCTGGCGGTTCTCAAGCGGCAGGGTGCCACGCAAGGCGGGTGCGGCTGCCGGCTGCGGCTGAGCCGGGCGTGGTGGCTGTGCCGGCGTGGCTGCTGCCGGCTGCGGACGCGCTTCGACACGGCGTTCAGCGGCAGGCTGGGTCGCTGCAATGGCGCGGGCGACGGGTTCGGAAACTTCCATCTGTTGGGTCGAGCGACCGACAAGCTGGGAAATATCCTGCAGGGCCTTGATCTGCTCGGAAACGGCGCGGCGCATCGCTGCGGCGCTTTCCTTGGCCTCTTCCGGCAGGTCGAACGCGCCACGCTTCAGTTCGGCACGGGTCGCATCCAGCTCGCGGCGGATATCGTGGCTGGAGCGGCGGATTTCGTCCGTCGCGCCGGCAAAACGGCTGACAGCTTCCTCAACTGCCTGACGCAGCGTTTCCTTGAGGTTGGCGGCGGCGGCATTGGATTTCTCCGAGGCACTGCCGAGCAGGTTGTCGACTTCCGAAAGCGAGGATTCGACACCGCCACGCAGGCGGTTGACCAGCTCGTCGGAATATTTCTGCGCGTCGGAAAGCGTGCTCTCGATCGAACGGCTGGCATCCTGACCAGCGGCGAGCAGGGCGCCCCGCATGGTCTGTGCTGCCGAGCGGGCGCGCTGTTCCGTCTCGTCGAGCGAACGGCCGATATCGGAGAAGGATGCCTGCAGATTGTCACGCAGGTTGCCGGCGACGTTCTGCGAACGCTCCTCTGCCTCGTTGAGCGTGGTTTCCACCACGCTGACGACGCCGCGCATGGCGGTTTCGATCTCCTCGGAACGCTTGACTAGTCCGACAGACAGGCTGCGAAGTGCATCCTGACGCTCTTCCAGCGTACCGACAAGGCTCGACTGCGCGGCATTGAGCAGTTCGGACGCCTGGCTCAGAACCTTCGAATGTTCCTCGAAACGTCCGACGATGCCGGCAACCTGCGCCAGTGTCTGGCCGGAAATATTCGACAGACGATCGATCTTTCCTTCCAGCAGACGGCTGGAGCTGGACACCATGTCGGCGGCCTGCGAGGCGGATTCGGAGAAGCGGGTGGCCGATGCGTTCAACGCTTCGTCGGCCGTGCCGAATTCCTGCGCGGCGCGCTCAACCGCAGAGTTGAAGTTGTTTGCCGACTTTTCGACGATTTCGGCCATGCTGTTATGGGTCTGCGACAGCATATCAGTGCTCTGGCGCGTGGCGGCGACAAGCTTGTTTGCCACATCGCTGCCTGTACGGGTGTATTTGTCGATACCTTCTTCGACGGCGTCGGCCATGGCGGTATGCGTCTGCGACAGCATGTCCGTGCTCTGGCGGGTTGCCGCGACAAGCTTGCTTGCTGCCTCGCTTCCGGCATTGGCATAATCGCTGATCGCCTGTTCAACCATGCCGACCATGCCGCTGTTGCTCTGCGACAGAAGTTCGGCGCTCTGCTGGGCGGCGGAGACGATCTTTTCGGCGGCTTCGCGACCGATGGTGGCGTATTCGTCGACGACAGGCTTTGCCTTCTCTTCGATCAGGCGCGACAGTTCAGCAGAACGGCTGGCCAGCATCGAGTTGAGTTCGCGAGTGCGGTTGTCCAGCGCCGAGCGGATGGATTCGCCGCGCGCATCGAGAGCGGATTCAACACCGGTCAGGGTCTCGGAAATGACGCCCACCTGCGAGCGCACGACCGCTTCGGCCTCGGCAACCTTGTTGACGATGATGTTGCCCGCCTCGGAGAAGGTCTGGGCGACGGCTGCCGCCTGGCCGGACAGGCGCGTCTGTGCATCCGAGATGCGATTGACGATCTCGCCAGAACGTTCTTCGATCGCCTTGGTGAAGGCGTCGTTCTGCGCCTGTACCTGTTCGGCGAATTCCGAGCCGGTTTTCGCAAGCAGGGCAGTGGAACGAACGGCTTCTTCGTCGATACTCTGGGTGGCGGAAATGACTGCGCCACGCAGGCCGACCGCGAGCTCGCTCGCCTTGCCTTCGATGGTGCGGTTGACGTTTTCGAGGCCGATCGTCAGCGCGCGGTCCATGGTGCCGAGGCGTTCATCGATGCGGGCCGAACCGGCATCGAAGGTTTCCGCCAGACGGCTGGTGCGGCTTTCGAACGTGTCGGCAACCCGTATCGTCTGCTCGTCCAGAATGCCGGTGATACGTTGAGCCGCATCGTCGCTGGTGCGGGCGAAGGCGGCTGTCTTGTCTTCCAGCGCGTCGGCAAAGCGACGTCCGGCATCCTCGATAGAGGTGTTGACGTTGCCGAGATCGCTCGACACACGCTCCTGCAGCGCACCGAGCGAAGTCTCGATGCGGGTGCCGGTCTCGTCGAGCCTGCCCGTGACGCTTCCGATCGAGGTTTCGATCCGCGAGGAGAGAGCATCGGTCGCACCGCCAATTTCGCGGGCGGCCTCACCAATCTTGACGGCAATATCGCCGGCGCTGTTGCGAAGACGCTGTTCCAGCGTGGCTGCACTGCCGTCTATGGCCTTCTGCAACGTCTCCTGCTGGGTTTCAAGCGAGAGTTCGAGCATGCTGGCGCTGGATGCAACGGTGGTGCCGATCATCATCGCCTGCTCGGAGAGCATGTCGCCCATCTGGGTCGTGGCTGAGCTCAACGTCGCGGCGATATCCGCCTGGCGCTGCTCGAGCGCGGTACGGATGTCTTCATGCGATTGCGAGAGGTTGTTTTCGAGGCGGGAGACGCCTTCTTCCACCGTCTGCGCAAAACGGCTGCTGCCGTCTTCCACGACGCTTTCGATGCGGCTGGCCGCGCCGAAGACGCTCTGCTCGATCAGGCCGCTATTGCGCTCAAGCGAGCCGGCAATGCGTTCGGCCTGCGAACCGAGCATGGTCTCCAGCCGCTCGTGGCCGCTGGCGAGTGCGTTTTCAAGCGTGAAAGCCGTCGATTCCAGTCGCTGGCCGACGCCTGCGGCCGCGAGCGACAGTGATGCGGTTCTGGCATCCATCGCCTCGGAGATACGCTCCTCAACGCCAGAAATCGTCATGTCGAGCGCCATGGTGCGGCTGTCGAGAGCGTCCGCGATGCGTTCTTCCGCACTGGAGACAATGCCGGAAAGGGTGGCAGTGCGGCTGTCCAGGGCATCGGCAATACGATCTTCGACCCCGGAAACCGCCGAGTGAAGCGCAGCAGTGCGTCCGTCGAGGATGTCGGCGATCTTTTCCTCGACACCGGAGAAGCTCAGGTCGAGCGCCATGGTGCGGCTGTCGAACACGTCAGTGATCCGCTCTTCCGCGCCGGATACGACGTTTTTGAGCGAAGCCGTGCGGCTGTCGAGTGCGCTGGCAATGCGGGTCTCGGCACCGGCCACCAATTCGCCAAGAACGGCGGTGCGGGTATCGAGCGCTTCGGTAATTTTTTCCTCGGCGCCGGAAAACGCCATGTCAAATGCCATGGTGCGGCTGTCGAGTGCATCTGCAATGCGTTCTTCAACGCCGGAGACGACGGCGTTAAGCGCCGCCGTGCGGCCATCAAGCGTTTCTGCGATACGGCTCTCGGCACCGGCCACCAATTCGCCAAGGACGGCGGTGCGGGTATCGAGTGCTTCGGTAATTTTTTCCTCGGCACCGGAAAACGCCATGTCGAGTGCCATGGTGCGGCTGTCGAGTGCATCCGCAATGCGTTCTTCAGCCCCCGAAACGACGGCGTTGAGTGCTGCGGTGCGACCATCAAGCGTTTCCGCGATACGGCTCTCGGCACCGGCAACCACGTCGCCGAAGGTGGACGTGCGGCTGTCGAGTGCGCCCGCAATCCTCTCTTCGGCACTTGCCACAATGCCGGACAGAGCGGAGGTGCGGTTGTCGAGCGTTTCCGACAGCCTCTCCTCGACATTGGCGAAGGTCATGTCGAGCGACAGCGTGCGGCTGTCCATCGTGTCGGCGATGCGTTCCTCGACGCCGGAAATGGCGCTGGAAAGAGCGGCCGTGCGGCCATCCAGCGTCTCGGCAATACGGTTTTCCGCACCGGATACGACGTCGTGCAGGGCAGCCGTGCGGCTTTCCAGCGTATCGGAAATGCGGTCCTCGATGCCGGAAACGGCGCCGGTGATGGCGGCGGCGCGGGTTTCGAGCGTTTCCGAAAGACGGCGCTCGACATCGGCAACGACGCTGTTGATTGCGGCTGCACGCTCCTCAAGCATCGCGGCTAGACGTTCCGCCGTGCCGGAGACCGAGCCGGTAATTGCCAGCGAACGGCTGGCAAGCGCCTCGTCGAAACGGTCCTGGCTTGCCGAAAGCGCGCCAAACAGGGCATTGCTGCGCTCCGCCAGCACGCCGTCGATCTTCTCGTGCGAATTGGCGAAGGCATCGGTGATTTCAGCGGTGCGCTGGCCGATTGCGTCGCTGAACGCGCGGGTACGGGTCTCAAGCGCGCTTTCGAGCATTTCCTGGCCGGTGCCCAGTGCGGTTGCAAGTGCAAGCGACTGGTCGGTCATGGTGTTGCCGATGCGCTCAAGTCCGCTGGTCAGCATGGTGTCGAGGGCTTCGGAGCCGCCAGCAACGGTTTCGTTGATCCGGGCGAGGCTCTCCATCAGCTTGCTGTCGAGGCTGCCGGCGCGCTGGTCGAAGGCACTGGCGAAATCCGCCACATGTTCGTCGAAGGCGGAGTTGACCTGGCCGACCGTCGCCTGCAGGCGTTCTTCGTAGAGGCCGGAGCGAAGATCGAGATCCATGATCGCGTCATCAGCCGTGCTTTGCAGGCTCTGGCGGAAGGACAGGCCTTTTTCTTCAAGCGTCGTGGACAGCTTGTCGAGCACGTTATCCAGCGAACCGCCGATGATCTGCTGGCCGCGATCGATATTGCGGTTGAGTTCGAGCGTGCGGGTGGAAAGGGTCTCGTTGAGCTGGCGGGTGCGTTCCTCGAGTGCGCTGTTGAGGCTTTCCGCGCCGCTGTCCAGCGTCGAGGCGTGGATCGCGAAGCGTTCCAGCAGCACTTCGCCGCGCTCGTCCAGCGTCGAGGTGAGGTTGTGCAGACGCATGTCGAATTCGCTCGATAGCGTTGCGCCCGAGGAATTCAGTGCCTGAAGCAGGTTTTCGGTCTTGGCGGCAATCAAGCTGCCCATCGCTTCGGTCGAGGCGCGCGATTTTTCCAGCAGCGCGGCCGAGCGTGTGTCGATCATCGAGGCGAAGGCCTCACCGGTCGTGGAAAGCCGCATCGAAAGCTCTTCGCCGACGATGGAAAGCTCTTCCTTGATCTGTTCCTGCGCGCCGACGATGGAGGAGCGGATGCGCTCCGCATGGTTGACGATGGCGTCACGCTCGGCGCTCAGTTCCTGCACGAGGCTGCGCACGCGCAGTTCATTGTCTGCATAGCTGCGCTCAAGCGCGTTGACTTCAGAATGGACGAGCGTTTCGAGTTCCGTCGCGCGGGCAATGGTGCGCTCGATGCCGTCGTTCATGGCCGAGACTTCTCGGCGAACCGCCTGGCCGACGGACATGATCCGGTCGGAGGCGACAGTTTCGGGTTCGGCAAGACGAAGGGCGACTTCTGCCATCGACCGGGCAGCGTTGCGCAGATCGCGGGCACGCGCCATCATGATCGCGAAGGCGAAGAACAGCATGATCGGAACGACGATGCCGACGACGATCGCCATCAGCCCAGGTATTGCGGCGAGATCGGCAACCGAGCCGATGTTCCAGAGTGCACTGCCGTAGATAAGATGCGCGATGCCGAGGCCGCCGAGCGCCCAGATCACCGACATGATCGTCGCGTTTCTGAGCGCGCCGCCGATGGAGCCGCCTTCGAGCGATTTCAGGATCATGGCCGGGCTGCGCTTGGAGCCGTCGTTGGCAGCTTCCAGATTGGGGGATCTGGGCGCCTGTTCGGCAGGCGCGCGCGCGGCCTCGGGAGCAGGGGTCTGTCTGCTTGCTTCCTTCAATCTGGCCTCCGGCTGCTTTGGCGCTGTCGTCTTCCGCGATTCCGGCTTGTCTTCGAAAGCACCAAGCTGCAGGGCGTCTTCCAACGCCTGAAATGCAGTCTCGTCGACAGAGTCGCTGATCTTGTTATTCGCCATGCGGTTACGCCTCGTTACACATACGCCCGGCTTCATGCCGTTTGACCATCTGCGACCCGCAAATGGACTGCCGCCATCATGCCAGCGGAACATTATCCCGTTAAAGAGAACAATTCCGCCATTACCAATCCCGAATTGCTGGTGGTCCAGCTTTCGGGCGAAATTACATCACTGTGCCGGAATAACAAAGCTTGAGCATAAGCCTCGTCGGAACGGCAGTACCGTAGTGACACATTTAGGTGTTCGAAACAATTAATGCGGGTTTGCCGCAGCAGCGAAGTGTCGGCTTTTTAACAGTTTTTAAACCTGAGTTTCACGCTGAACGCCTTGTTTCGCATAAGTTTAACATAAATTAACCATAGCAGAAGATTTTCGCCCGCGTCACGCCGTAATTTAAGCTGATAGCACCGGCTTCAATGCGTAAATACGACACAGATGTGACACGAAACAGGAAACGGCGAGACAAAGGAATTTCAGATATGGCAGCCGTCAGTATTGCTTTCGAAGCTCCGGATAATTTTGGTAGTGCGCCGGCCGCCGCGACAAGACCAATCGATTTCGAACATCTCGCCCGCCAGACGATGGGCGACAAGGAACTTGAAATCGAGGTGCTGCAACTCTTCAGCCGTAACGCCCGTGCTGCCTTGCATGAAATGGCCGGCGCTGACGACAAGACCGTCAAGGCAACTGCCCATCGTCTGAAGGGGGCCGCGCAGGCGGTTGGTGCCTCCACCGTTTCCACGGCGGCGGCGGCAGTGGAGGACAAGGGCAACGATAGCGCTGCTGTAGCCAGACTTGCGGCAGCGATTGTCGAAGCGGAAAATTTCATCCTCAAGCTCTGCCGCTAAGGCGAATCCAGTCTGTTTTACAGGGCCGGTTGCGCTTGGCGCCTGCGAGAAGCGGGTTGCCAAGGCGAACCGGCCTTTCTATGTGTTTGTTTAGAACAGTTCTTAGACACCATTTTGGATCTCCGGCATGACAAAACTGACCATTGTTGCCTTTGACGGCACGCCCCATGAACTCGACGTAAGCAACGGTTCCACCGTCATGGAGAATGCCGTGCGCAACTCCATACCCGGCATCGATGCGGAATGCGGCGGCGCCTGTGCCTGTGCGACCTGTCATGTCTATGTGGATGACGCATGGGCGGAACGTGTCGGCGGACCCGAGCCGATGGAAGAGGACATGCTGGACTTCGCCTTCGAAGTACGCCCGACCTCGCGTCTTTCCTGTCAGATCAAGATGAAGGACGAGCTTGACGGCCTTGTCGTTCACGTTCCCGAACGTCAGGGCTGACGGCAAGCCGCATTATACGCCACAGAAAAAGCCCCGCTCACCTGTTAGCGGGGAGCGGGGCGAGGCGGGTACGCAGCATGCAAGCGAGGGAGGAAACACCTGCGAGCCTCAAGTGCGCACCGGGAGAACCGGAGGTGGTTTCGAACGCCGGACCCCTGCGGATCACCACCGTTAAAAACCATGTGAACAAGCTACAATGAGTCTCGTCGACCGCACCATGACGAGAAGTCACGGGTGATATCGAACATGACGTAACGTCATGTTAGCGTTGCGTTTCGCGTCCAGGGGAGTATGGGCGGAAAGGCGCCTCAGCGCCGGTTCTGGCCCTGTTCGATCCGGTTCTTCAAAAGCCGGGTCATGCGCGCGTCGAAGTTTTTGGATTCCACGATATCGAACCTCAACTGATCCTTGTCGTGCTCGTCCATGACGGTCTGGGTGATCTTGCCGACCATTGCCTGTAGCGTTTCACAGTCTTTTTGCGGACGAAGCGCCGTCAGTTGCCTTTCGAGCGAGCGGGCATGGGTGCGGGCGATTTCCGCGTGCCGTTCCTCGTGGCGCTTGATATCTGCAAGCAACGTATCCCAGATGAAGGCCAGTTCCGCCGTGGTGCGGCGGCGGTTTTTCCATTGCGGCAGGAGAATACGGGTGTTCAGCAACACCTTGGTGCTTCCAACGCTGCACATGCCGTTTTTCTCGACATAGGTGAGTTCGCCGCCGAATTTGATCTCGGTGGCACCGGGATGGCGTGCGCCGGTGTTGCGCGTCAGCGGGCCATGCTTGGAAAGCTGCTTGTCGAGGTCAGCGGCGGTTTTACCGCTGATCGAAAAATAGGAATAGGTCTTGCTGACGATGGTTTCGGAAAAGGCCGATCCGGGCATGGAAAAGGCTAATGCGCCAGCGAAAACGGCGCAAAGAGCACGTGAAGATATGGTCATAACCCGGCCTTCCGGTTGAACTTGAAAAACGTTTGCTGCATAGGCGGAGCGGAACTTATAAGAATTGGCATAACACTCCGTTATTCCCGAAAGGCGCGTGTTACGTGATAACAGCCGGCAGCAATGTGTGGCAAGCGGCCCATGGTCGCTCCCTGAAACTTGATGGACGTGGCCGTATTATGGCCATCGTCAATGCGACGCCCGATTCCTTTTCGGATGGCGGCCGTTATCTTGCCGTTGATGCGGCTTTTTCCCATGCCCTGACCTGTGTCGAGGAGGGGGCGGATATCATCGATATCGGCGGCGAATCCACCCGCCCGGGCGCGGCCGAGGTGACCGAGGGTGAGGAACAGGATCGCGTGCTGCCGGTTATCGAACGGCTCCGTCGCGAGACTGATGTTCTGATTTCCGTCGACACCTACCGCGCATCCACGGCAAGGCTGGCGATCGAGGCGGGCGCCCATATTGTCAACGATGTTTTCGGCCTGCAGAAGGACGGGAACATGGCGGGTGTGGTTGCCGCCGCGCGCGCGGGCGTCTGCATCATGCATACCGGGCGCGACAGGCAGAAGCGCGCCGATGTTATCGAGGATCAGTTCGAATTCCTCAATCGTTCGCTTGAGATGGCGGAAGCTGCGGGAATTGCCCGTGACGCCATCGTGCTCGATCCAGGTTTCGGTTTTGCCAAGGACGAGCGTGAAAATGTCGAGCTGATGGCGCGCTTTGGCGAACTTGCCGCGTTTGACCTGCCTGTTCTGGCCGGGACGTCGCGCAAGCGGTTCATCGGGTCGCTGACGGGCAGGGATGCGGCCCACGAACGCGATATCGGAACAGCAGCGACGACAGTGATCCTCAGGCTGGCGGGTGCCGCGATTTTTCGCGTGCACAATGTCGCCGCAACACGCGATGCGCTGGCAATTGCCGACGCGGTTCTTGCCAAAGCGTCGGCAAGGCCCGATGCATAGATCAATAGATGCCGGAGTGCCGCATGCCTTAAAAGAGGCCGGCTATTCCGGTATAACCCCGCCATGGAGGCGATGCGATGAGCCGCTACACCATTATTCTGAAAAACTGTTCCTTTTTCGCCCGTCATGGCCTTCTCGAGCAGGAGGAGGTGCTGGGCCAGCGCTTTTTCGTCGATGCCGAGATGGAGGTTGAAGCGGGTAATGCGCTCGAAACCGACGATATCGAAAATACCGTCGATTATGGCGTCGCCTTCGCCGTTATCGAAAAGATCGTCGTCGGCCAGCGCCGTTACCTGATAGAGGCTCTCGCGAACGATATCGCCAAGGCCCTGCGCGCGCGTTATCCGCAGATTGTCTGGCTGCGTATCACGGTTCGCAAGCCCTCTGCGCCGGTTCCCGGCATTCTCGACTATGCGCAGGTGAGTGTTGAACACCGTGCCTGACAGGATGACAGTTGCCGCACTAGGCCTTGGCGGGAATATCGGTGACCCTGCCGCTGCAATGGCCAGAGCCTTGCGCGAACTGGATGCGCACGGCGATTGCCGGGTGCTGTCTGTCTCCGGGCTTTATCGCACGCCGCCCTGGGGTAAGACGGACCAGGCGGATTTTTTCAATTGCTGTGCGCTGGTCGAAACCTCGCTTTCAGCACCCGCGCTGCTGCAATTGTGCCTCGATATCGAAAAGGGCATGAAACGGGTCAGAACGGAGCGCTGGGGGCCACGCACCATCGATATCGACGTGCTGACCTATGGTAATGATGTTGTCGTTACGGAAAGCATTGAAGTGCCGCATCCGCGCATGACGGAGCGTGCCTTCGTGCTGCTGCCGCTAGCCGATATCGCACCCGATCTCGAAGTCCGGGGCAAGCCCGTGCGGGAATGGCTGCGGCAGGCGGATAAAACCGGCATCATCAGCGCAAACGAAAAACGGGAGTGGTGGACACTCCCGCTTGGCGATGGTTGAAAAGGTCGCGGGTTTTACGGCTTGATCGAACCGACGGCGATCTGGTCGATGTCGCGCGCGAGTGTGACGCCGATAACCGGGATCATCTGGTCGGCGACCTTGACGGAAATGGTGATGTTCATCGAATTGTCGTTCGAGACGCGGGCGACCATGGCACCGTTGAGCTTGGCGCGATTGATGCCCACAACGACCTTGTCACCGCTGACTTGCCCGGAAATGATGTCCAGTCCCTTGCCTTCGGCGCCGTCGAGGAACTTGCCCTCGTAAGAGCCGCCCTTCTGGCTGATGACCGCGGACATGGGCTGGCTGAACACGCCGACGCGGCAGGTGCCGGCGAGCTTGATGCCCGTCTGCTTATCGTCGAGCGGCTCGCCCGTCAGGTCGCAGGTAAACTTGGTGCCCTTGTACTTGCCGGCGACGATTTCGCCCGGACCTTTCCAGCTTCCGGCAACGGAACGGAAAAACACGTCGTCGCGATCGCGCGATGCGGCATGGACGTCAGACAGGCCAAAGCTGCCGCTGACGGACAATATGGCGGCAAGTCCGCCCACAAGCGAAAAGAAGCGCGAATACATGATACTTTCCCCGGCGAAGAAGCCTGTTCGATAAGCGGCAATCTACCGGCGGAATGGTTAATGCTTGGTTTATTTCGGCTTTATTTACAGCTTCGTCCGTAACCTTTTGAGCCGTACAAGTCCGGCTGATCAGGCTTTTTGACCGGTTTTTCCGCCACCAAGATCGGGCGTGAGGTCAGACATGAAATCACCTATGCCGGGTCGCTTTACCGCCTTGAAGGGTAGCGGGCGGCACAGATCCATCGCCGCAATGCCGATTCGCGCCGTCATCAGCCCGTTGATGACACCTTCACCCAGGCGTGCGGAGAGTTTTGAGGCAAGCCCGTGACCGAGAACCTGTTGGGCAAGCCCATCACCGACGGCGATAGAACCTGTGACCGCGAGATGGGCGACGACGTCACGCAAAAGCCTGAGCATGCCGAGCGTGCCCGGCCGGCCGCCGTAAAGTTCCGCCATGGCGCGCACCAGCCTTGTCACCTCGAAAAGCACATAAGCGAGATCGACCACGGCGCGTGGGCTGACGGCGGTAACGACGGAGACGCGTTTGGAGGAGTTGAGGATCAGCGCGCGGGCCTGCCGGTCGAGCGGCACCAGCAATTCGCGTTCGGCAAGCTCGATCAGATGCGGCCCGTCGATCACGTCGTTTTCGGTGTCCTTGAGTGCGGCGCGCCCCTTGGCCGTTTCGGCGCGGTGGGAGAGAACTGCATTGAGGCGGGTAACGATGGCGCGGGCGGGTTTCGGGCTCTTGTCGAGGCTGGCCGTCTCCGCATCGGCTTTCAGCGATTGGACGGCGTTGAGCCGCATGATGCCGAACACTTCTCGTCCGACCAGAACGAGGACGGCAAAAAGCGCAACAAGGAGCGCAACGCTCGCCGTGTAACCCAGCCAGTCGGAGCGGGAAAAGAGATTGCGGATAAGCTGATCCGCCCAGAGCCCGAAGGCCAGCGAGAACAGCACGCCGAGTGCACCAAGCGCGAGCTTGCCGAAGGAGAAGCGGCTTTTCTTCGGCACGGCCACCGGCAATGCGGCGGCATCCGTCTCTTCAGGTGCTAAAAATGGATCATCCTCATCGGGCGTCAGGGAAATCTCGGTGTCGAAGCTGCGCGGTGCGCGTTTTTGCACGACGGTTGGGCTTGCCGTTTCTTCGGTTTCGAGCGTGAAAGCCGCCGGGCGGCGTGCCTGCGGATCGTTTTGTGTGGGAGCCTTCATGCGAGCTTGTCTCCAAACAGGAACTGCATGGCGCGGTCGAGCCTTATGTGGGGAACGGAAAGCCGGATGCCGCCGCTGCCCGGTTCATCGATATTGGGGGGGCGGAAACGCACGACATTGACGTCCGGCAACGTCGCCTTGTCGCCATCCCTGTCGATGCTGCGGAAAAGCGGCTCCGGGTCTTCGGGCAGGTCGCCGGGAAAGATCGCCGTTTTACGGTTGCCGTCAAATATCTCGCCGTTGATGGTTTCACCCGCCATCGGTGTGCCGACGATGACCGGAAGCTCGTGACCGTCCTGCCTCACGCTTGCTTCCCGCGTAGCGCGCACGGAAGCCAGCGCCATGACCTCGATGCCGGCACCATTCATGCCGATGGTGGTGATGGCGCGGTCCACCAGACGGCGGGTTAGCCGTTCCAGCCGGTCGTGGCTTTCATGATGCAGGTGGTCGGCCTTGGTAGCGGCAATCAAAACCTTGTCGATGCGCCGGCCCAGCAGCGATGACAACAGACTGTTGGTGCCAGGGCGGAAACAGGCAAGAACATCGCCCAGCGCCCGTTCCAGATCCTGCACCGCCTCGGGGCCGCGATTGACCGCCTGAAGAGTGTCGATCAGCACGATCTGCCGGTCGAGGCGGGCGAAATGTTCACGGAAGAAGGGTTTCACCACGATTACCTTGTAGGCGTCGTAGCGCCGCTCCATCATGGCGCGCAGCGACCCCTTTGGTGCCTTGTCGTCTGTCAGGCCCGGCAGGGGCGCAAAGGTCAGCGCCGGTGATCCTTCCAGATCCCCCGGCATCAGCAGACGGCCCGGCGGCAAGGTGGAGAGCGACCGCTCGTCGGATTTGCAGGCCTTCAGATAGGCGGCGAAGCTTTCCGCGAGGCGTCGCGCCGTCATCTCGTCGGCGGGCGCATTGATGTCGAGCGAGGAGGCTATTGCCAACCATTCCTGCGCGAGTTCGGCGCGGATGCCATTTTGCGCCAGCGCGACGGTGCTGTCGCTGAAGCTCTTGTAGTCCTGCGAAAGCAGCGGCAGGTCGAGCAGCCATTCGCCGGGATAATCGACGATATCGATGGAGAGCTTGCCCGCGGAAAACCAACGGCCCCAACCGCTGGCGCTCTGGTAGTCGAGCGTGATCCGCAGTTCAGAGATTGCCCGTGTCGAGTCCGGCCAGAGCCTGTCGCGTACCAGAGCTTGAATATGGTCCTCATACTGAAACCGGGGAATGGCATCGTCCGGTTGCGGCTCCAGACGCACATTCGAGACGCGCCCGGAACGCATGGCCTCAAACAGCGGCAGACGACCGCCATTCAGAAGATTGTGGACGAGCGAGGAGATGAAAACCGTCTTGCCCGCCCGCGAAAGACCAGTGACGCCAAGCCGCAATGTCGGATTTGTAAGGGTGCTCGCACGGTCGGCCAGATTGTCGAATGCAATGAGCGCACTGTCTGTCAGGGACGTAAGAGAAGGCGGCAATGGCAGTTTCCCAGCTATTTTTCACGGTCACAGCTGCAATATAGGAAGGGGCGGTTGCCCAAAAAAGAAGCGCGCCAATGGATTTTCAACGGGTCCGGCTTCGGCAACGCATTGGTCGCACGCTGCTGCTGCTATTTTCCGGGCGAGAGAAAATCGACCAGTCGCCAGCGATTTTTACCATTCCCGGCACTGTCGTCGTGATCGAGAACCGCAAGACCCGATGTCGGAAAACCGGAGGGCAGGGCGGCATGCAGCAGGTCCTCGCCTATCATCGCCTCCAGCGTCGCCTCCATTGTGGGGTTGTGCCCGACCAGCATCACGGACTGTGCGTCCGTTTGCGCGGCGATGAGAGAAAGATAGGTTTCGCTGCGCGCATTGTACATTTCGTCGATATAGACGATGTCGATGCCCTCGTTGAAGGCCCGCTGCCAGGCCTGCGTGGTCTGCCGGCAGCGCGTGGCCGTGGAGGACAAGAGCACGTCCGGGCGGTAGCGCCGGTCGGCGGCAAGGTCGGCGATGATCTCCGCCTCGGCAAAACCGGCCTCGTTCAATCCCCGGTCGAAATCGCGTTCTCCCGGTGCCGCCCAGGCGGCCTTGGCGTGGCGCAAAAGATACACTCGGCTCGGAGAAGATGCTGTCAAGGGCGGGGACCGACGTTCGAATGGGAGGCAATGGAGGAATGCTACAGGATAGGGTTGCATGACCGCAAGTCCTCTTTCCTGTTGGTAAGTCGCGTTTAAGTGATTTAAGAAGAGATCGCTTGAATACGAATAAAGGATAAAAATTAGTCATTTAGATGATTTTTGTGTCAGTTTTAAAAATGCCTGAAAACTGATCTGTAGACTTGAATCAGCCTATATCATTGGAGTATACACCGCCGCATTGAGATGTTCTTCGAGGAGAATCGCGTTGAGTGAGAAGATCGATCTTAGCAAATATGTGCTCTCGGAAGACGACGAGTTCATGAATGCAAACCAGCGTGCCTACTTCCGCGCGAAGCTGGTGGCCTGGAGAAACGACATCCTGAGAGAAGCGCGCGAGACCCTCGGACATCTCGCCGAAGAAAGCGCCAACCATCCCGACCTAGCCGATCGGGCATCTTCGGAAACTGACCGGGCGATCGAACTTCGCGCCCGTGACCGCCAGCGCAAGTTGATCTCCAAGATCGACTCTGCCCTTCAGCGGATTGATGACGGCACTTACGGTTACTGTGAAGAAACGGGTGAGCCTATTGGCCTCAAGCGCCTCGACGCACGACCGATAGCGACCCTGTCCATCGAGGCGCAGGAACGTCACGAGCGTCGTGAAAAAGTCTACCGCGACGAATAAAGCCAGCGTTGTTCCGGGCGCTTCGGCGAGCCGGCCAATGAACAAAACCAAAATGACAAAGGGCACGGATTTGTTTCCGCGCCCTTTTTTTGTTTTGAATGTCTGTCTGCCGACAGATGTTAACCTGTCAGCGGTCGCGGGTAACGGAAAGTTCGCCGAAAATACGCGCCATTTCCTTCTGCATGTCGCCATCCGGCGTTGCACCGGTAACAGGCGGCGAGACGGGTTCGGTCTTTGGCTTTTCCGCAGCAGCGGCGACTGCCTGTTCGCTATCGGCATCCTTGCTCTTGGCGATCTCCGCCTCAAGAAAGCTTTCGAAATCGCTGGCAAGGTCATCGGAAAATTTCGGCTCGGCGTTAGCGGAGACGACGGGCGGATTTTCAGGCTTTGGCGCAAAGGGCGCTGGCGCATCTTGCCCCGGTTTCAGGCCGGGTAGAACGCGCTCGCGCGCGGCATCCAGAAAATCTGCGGCATTCGTTTGGTCGATGACCGGTTCGCGCGCGGCAAAAACCGGCGGGGCAACAACCGTCGGCCGTTCTTCAGGAACCGTTGCCTGGACAGGCGGTGCGGGCGGCGCCGAGGGTAAAGGAGCCGGCGCGAAGGGATCAGGGCGGCGCTGTTCCGGTCGCTCGGCGGGCATGTCGAGCGATGCGGCGGCGAGAGGCAGAACAGCGGCGGCCGGTGCCGCAATGACCGATGCCGGTGGTGGCGCAGGACGAGTAGTATCCCTTTCCGGGGCGGCTGGTCTTACCGGTGCAACGGGCTCGCGTGCAGTCATGGGCGTGGATACCGGTTGCGGCGGCGTAGACGGACGTGGTGGCAGCGATGCGGCCGGTGCAGGGGTGGGTGCTGGACGAGCAGCCGGGGCGGGCGGTTCCGGCCGCTGCGGCTGCTTTACGGGTTCTTCCGGCAAGGAGGCTGGAGATGCCGCTGCGATTGGCTGCTGTGGCAAAGCTGGGCGGCTTTCGCGAGGGATCGGCGGTTCAGCCCTTTTTGGTTCGCTGTCCTGACGCGGCAGCGCCTTGAGTTCCGCTTCCTGCGGTTCGCGCACTTCCCTGACGATTGGGATCGCGCCGATACCACTCTCGATGACGATATCGGTTGGACCGCCTATCATGACAAGATGCTCGACATTGTCGCGGCGAACCAGCACCAGACGGCGCCGGGCGTCCACCGCCGTCGCATCGAGAACCTGCAAGCGCGGCTGCCGGTTGCGACCGCCACGGATAAACGGGGCCGCCCCGCCGCGCCTGCGCAGTATCCAGAGAACAATTGCCAGAACAAGCAGGGCTAGACCGACACCGACGACGGCGACGATGAGATTGTTTCCATAGGTGCCGATAAAATCTTCCATCATGGAGATCATCCCTTCAGATTTTTTCGTGCAATTAATATTGCCGTGGTTCTTATAATGTGAACGTCAAGCAGGAAAAGACGATTTTTTTAAGCGTGATACAAGGTTTATTCATTTCGTCCCCAGGATCGCTTCATAGGATCGTCTCGTCAGCCGGCCGTGCGCCTCCAAAGCGCCATATCTTTCCCTTCAATGCCGGGGAGCAATGAAGGTTGCAATTCTCTCTTCGAAGGAGCGATTGTAAATGCTTGCGAAATTGCTCGTTGACGGGTTTCCGGTAAGAGTTTTCATTTTTGTTGTTTTATTTGGATTGCCAGGATTTGTTTTTCCCGCTCGGGCCGAGACGGCGGATGACAAGGCGTCCGAAAATCCTGCGAACATGATCGAGTTCGTAAGAGACAATCCATCCTGTATCGATTTCACGGATGGATGCTCGGTTTGCACGGTAGCGGATGGCAATATCGTCTGCTCCGCGCCGCGCATTCAATGCCAGGTTAAAGCGCTGACCTGCAGTCGCAAAATAGGCTTCTGAGGCATTTGCGCCTCTTTAGGGCCGTTTCTCTGTGCGATTTTAAGCCTTTGTGGTGCAGCGGAGCTTTTTGACGGTCAAGCGAGTTGCTACAAGAAATTCTACTGCCCGATTCCGTTGAGGAAATAGGGCTGACCGAATGACGACCTGCAGGACTGCGAGGCCAAGATGACACGGGTGCGCGAGACAAGCGACAACGACCTTCCGCTGGTGGACAGGCGTGCCCGTTCCGGCACGGTTCTGCGGATTCTCCTGCTGGCGCTGGTGCTCATCGCCGCCGCCGCTGCTTTCGTCTATTTCAAGGATTCGCTGGAAAACGAAATCGTGCTCGGCATTCTCGGCGTGCTGGCGATGATGGGTATCTTTTTTCTGGTGTCGTCGATCATCGGTTTCATCGAGGTCATGCCGCAGTCGCAATCGGACGGGCTGGCCCGCCGTTTCCTGTCGGCACACCCAGACGGCACACTGATTACCGATGCCAAGGGGCATATGGTCTACGCCAACGCCACCTATTGCCGGATGAGCGGCACCACGAAGGCGAGCGATATCCAGAGCCTGGAGACGCTGCTCTCGCGCAGCCGGGAATCGACCGAAGCGCTCTATCGCCTCATCAATGTTTTGCGGGAGGGGCGTGACGGTTACGAGGAGTTCCGTCTGCTCAAGCCGCTCGGGGAGGCCACTTCCGGCGGGCCGCACTGGTACCGGCTGAAAGGTCGGGTGCTGAAGGATGCGGGAGGCGAGGCGCTGCACGTCTTCCAGATCGCCGACATCACGCCTGAGCGGGAAGATCAGGAACGCTTCTTCCGCGAATTGCAGAACGCCATCGACTATCTCGACCATGCGCCGGCCGGTTTCTTTTCCGCAGGTCGCAAGGGTGAGATCGTTTATCTGAACGCCACCCTGTCCGAATGGCTCGGCATCGATCTCGCGCAATTTTCGCCCGGTTCGATGACTGTGTCGGACATAGTCGCCGGCGAGGGTATGGCGCTGATCGAATCCGTCCATCCGCAGGGTTCAGCCAAGCGCACCGAGATTCTCGATCTCGACATGCGCCGGGTCAACGGCCAGAGCATGCCGGCCCGCCTCGTGCATCAGGTTACCTCGAAGGACGGCGCGCCCGGCGAAAGCCGGACAATTGTTCTGATGCGTCCGAAAGGGCAGGAGGATACGGAATCCTCGTCCGCCATGCGCTTCACGCGTTTCTTCAACAATACGCCGATGGCCATTGCCTCGCTCGACGGCGAAGGCCGCATTCTTCGTATCAACGCGCCATTCCTCAAGCTGTTCTCCGGCGTCGTCGGGCGTGACGATATTGATCGCGGCGTTGCCCTCGAAGCCATCATCCACGACAATGAGAAACCCAGGCTTGAGCAGGCGCTGGCCGAGGCGAAGGACCGGCAGGGCGATATCGCCCCGTTCGATTCCCGCCATCCGAGCGACGAGGGCCGCCATTTCCGTTTCTACGTCAATGCCGTCATCGATCAGGACGACGAGGCGCCCGAAGAGGTGGCAATCGTTTATGCGATCGAGGTGACGGAGCAGAAGGCGCTCGAAACCCAGATGGCGCAGACGCAGAAGATGAACGCCGTCGGCACGCTGGCAGGCGGCATCGCCCACGATTTCAACAATGTGCTGACTGCGATCCTGTTGTCATCAGACCATCTGCTGTTGCAGGCCCGGCCCGCAGACCCGAGCTTCGCCGACCTGATGGAGATCAAGCGCAACGCCAACCGCGCGGCGGTGCTGGTGCGACAGCTTCTCGCTTTCTCGCGCAAACAGACGATGCGCCCGGCGATCCTCAACCTGACCGACGTTATCGGCGACCTGCGCATGCTGGTAGACCGGTTGATTTCCGGCACCAATGTCAAGTTGGAAGTGGATTACGGCCGCGATCTCTGGCCGGTGAAGACCGACCTGTCGCAATTTGAGCAGGTGCTGATCAATCTTTGCGTCAACGCGCGCGATGCCATGCCCGATGGCGGCAAGATCACCATCCGCACCCGCAATGTGGATGCGGATGAAGCCGCAGCGCTCGGTCGGCCGGAAGTCCCGGCGGAAGACATGGTCATGGTGGAAGTCGCCGATAACGGAACCGGCATTCCGCCGGAGATTATGGACAAAATCTTCGAGCCGTTCTTCACCACCAAGGATGTCGGCAAGGGCACCGGTCTCGGCCTGTCGATGGTCTATGGCATCGTCAAGCAGTCCGGCGGTTACATCTATCCCGAATCGGAAGTGGGCAAAGGCACTGCGTTCCGCATCTATTTGCCGCGCCACGTGGTGGAAGTGGTGCACGTTCCGGGCCAGCAGCCCGGTGAAGCGGCACTCGCCCCTGTGGCTCTGCCCGAACCGGTGAAGGAAGAGCCGCTGGATCTCACCGGCAACTCCGCCGTCGTGCTTCTGGTGGAGGACGAGGAAGCAGTGCGGCGCGGCGGCAAACGCATGCTGGAAACCCGTGGTTACACCGTTCATGAGGCGGGTTCGGGTGTCGAGGCGCTGGAGGTGATGGAAGAGCTGGAAGGCAAGGTCGATATCGTCGTGTCGGACGTCGTCATGCCGGAGATGGACGGTCCTTCACTCCTGAGGGAATTGCGCAAATCCTATCCCGATCTTAAATTCATCTTCGTTTCTGGTTATGCCGAGGACGCGTTTGCGAAAAACCTTCCGGCGGATGCCAAGTTCGGCTTCCTGCCAAAACCCTTCTCGCTGAAACAGCTGGCGATCGCCGTTCGCGAAATGCTCGACAACAAGGAATGACGGTGGATGGCGCGGGCGTGAGATTAGGTCCGCTGTTGCTCGCGATTCCCTTGCAGGCGCTTGGCGTCAAGGCTGAAACCACGTCAGGAAAGGCGGATAGCACCGCGCTTTCCCGCAATGCTATCGCAAGCCCCCTGTTTTTCCCAAGGTTTGCCTCTTCGCAAACGCAATAGTGATTGCACCGTTTCACAGGGGGCTTAAAATCCGATCTTAACGACCTAGATATGTAGAGGCGAAGTTCTCCCTCCTGGTGATGACTGCCGGTTTGAGAACGGTTTGGAGAATGATGAAAGATGATCGCTGAGCCGATCTACATGCAGGGCGAGGGCGACGGGGAAGACGGCGGTACGAACCGCGGAACGTCCGTTATAACCCGCGTCAAGCCAAAGACGAAAAGACCGAATTTGTACCGTGTTCTTTTACTGAATGACGATTACACTCCAATGGAGTTCGTCATTCATATTCTGGAGCGTTTTTTCCAGAAGGATCGCGAAGCGGCGACCCGCATCATGCTGCACGTGCACCAGCACGGCGTAGGAGAATGTGGGGTGTTTACATATGAGGTCGCAGAGACGAAAGTAAGCCAGGTCATGGATTTCGCCCGACAGCACCAGCATCCGCTGCAATGCGTCATGGAAAAGAAATGAGGATCGCAACGTGCCAACTTTTTCCCCAAGTCTCGAGAAGGCGCTGCACCAGGCACTGACCTTTGCAAATGAGCGTCACCACGAATATGCGACGCTGGAACATCTCCTTCTGGCGCTGATCGACGACGCGGATGCCGCTGCCGTGATGGGCGCCTGTAATGTCGATCTCGATGCGCTGCGCAAGACTGTCAGCGATTACGTCGACAACGAACTGACCAACCTCGTGACCGGTTATGACGAGGATTCCAAGCCCACATCCGGCTTCCAGCGGGTTATCCAGCGGGCTGTCATTCATGTTCAGTCGTCTGGCCGCGAGGAAGTGACCGGAGCGAACGTGCTTGTGGCCATTTTCGCCGAGCGCGAAAGCCACGCTGCCTACTTCCTGCAGGAGCAGGAAATGACCCGTTACGATGCGGTCAATTATATCTCCCACGGCATCGGCAAGCGTCCGGGCACGTCGCAGACCCGCGCTCCGCGTGGCGCAGACGAGCCGGAGGCCGACCCCAAGGCTGCACGCAGCAATCCCGAGGAAGAAGGCTCATCCGCCAAGAAACAGCAGGATGCGCTGAAGGCCTATTGCGTCAACCTCAATGAAAAGGCGAAAAACGGCAAGATCGACCCGTTGATCGGCCGTCATGAGGAAGTCAACCGCACCATCCAGATCCTCTGCCGCCGCTCCAAGAACAACCCGCTGTATGTGGGCGATCCGGGCGTGGGCAAGACGGCGATCGCCGAAGGTTTGGCCAAGCGTATCGTTGAAGGCAAGGTGCCTGAAGCGCTGGCCAATGACACGATCTTCTCGCTCGACATGGGCACGCTTCTGGCCGGAACCCGCTATCGTGGTGATTTTGAGGAACGCCTGAAGCAGGTCGTCAAGGAGCTCGAGGAATATCCCGGCGCAGTCCTGTTTATCGACGAAATCCACACCGTCATCGGTGCGGGTGCGACGTCTGGCGGCGCAATGGATGCATCGAACCTATTGAAGCCGGCGCTCTCGTCAGGCGCGATCCGCTGCATCGGTTCGACCACCTACAAGGAATATCGCCAGTTCTTCGAGAAGGACCGGGCGCTGGTGCGTCGCTTCCAGAAGATCGACGTCAACGAGCCGTCGATCGACGATGCTATCGCGATCATGAAAGGCCTGAAGCCCTACTTCGAGGATTATCATCACCTCAGATATTCCAACGAAGCGATCAAGGCTGCGGTCGAATTGTCGGCCCGCTACATTTCCGACCGCAAGCTGCCGGACAAGGCGATCGACGTAATCGACGAGACCGGTGCGGCGCAGATGTTGCTGCCGGCGTCCAAGCGTCGCAAGCTGATCACGGAACGGGAAATCGAAGCAACCATCGCGACGATGGCCCGCATTCCGCCGAAGACGGTTTCCAAGGATGACGAGATGGTTCTCGCCAACCTCGAAAAGGAACTGCGCTCGGTCGTTTATGGTCAGGACATCGCCATCGAGGCGCTGGCCACCGCCATCAAGCTGGCACGCGCCGGTCTGCGCGAACCGAACAAGCCGATCGGCTCATATGTCTTCTCCGGCCCGACCGGCGTGGGCAAGACCGAAGTGGCCAAGCAGCTCGCCGCCTCGCTTGGTGTCGAGATGCTGCGGTTCGACATGTCGGAATATATGGAGCGCCATACCGTCTCGCGTCTGCTCGGTGCGCCTCCCGGTTATGTCGGCTTCGATCAGGGCGGTCTCTTGACCGATGGCGTCGATCAGCATCCGCATTCCGTGGTGTTGCTGGACGAAATCGAGAAGGCCCATCCGGATATCTACAACATCCTGTTGCAGGTAATGGACCATGGCTCGCTGACCGACCATAACGGCAAGAAGATCGACTTCCGCAACGTCATCCTCATCATGACGACCAATGCGGGTGCTTCCGAAATGGCGAAATCGGCCATCGGTTTCGGTTCTTCGCGACGCACGGGCGAGGATGAAGAGGCGATCAACCGCCTGTTCACACCGGAATTCCGCAACCGTCTGGATGCGATCATTCCGTTCTCGCCGCTGCCGACTGCCGTTATCCACAAGGTGGTACAGAAGTTCGTCATGCAGCTCGAGACGCAGCTCTCCGAGCGGAATGTCACCTTCGATCTGCACGAAGACGCGATCTCCTGGCTGGCGGAAAAGGGTTACGACGAAAAGATGGGCGCTCGCCCGCTGTCGCGCGTAATCCAGGAACACATCAAGAAGCCGCTCGCCAACGAAATCCTCTTTGGCAAGCTCAAGAAGGGCGGTGTCGTCAGCGTCACCGTCGGCAAGAAGGATGATGGTTCCGACGGCCTCAAGCTCGAGGTTCTGCCGGAAACAGCGCCGGTAAAGCCGAAGCCGGAAGCAGAGCTCAATGCTGCCAAGTCTCCGGGCAAGGCGTCTAAGGCCAAGGCGAAGCCCGCCTCGAAGGCAGCGATTGCCAATGAGGAAGCGGATGTTCTGGTTGCCGAGGCGAGCAAGCCCGACGAGGATAGCGAGCCGCGCCGCAAGGCGAATACGGTGCCGAAGGTGCCGAAGAAGAAATGATAACGGTCTTCCGACCGACAAACGGTGCCGGGCGAAAGCCCGGCATTTTCATGCCTGAAGCGCGTCGCATTTTACCGGATTCGTGAAACGCGCTTTATTTTTCTCGTCATTCCGAAACCGCTGCGCACTTTCGGACGACATGCATTAGTGGACCAGCAATGCGATCAGCAGACAGCGATACCATCCCCCTGCGCGGCTGGTTTTTCAGGGGAATGCGGGGCATATTCTCGCTGCCCTCGCTTATTCTCATGACATCCTTCGTCGGTTTCAGCGCCTTCGCGCTGGAATCGGGCGTTCAACGTGGGGAAGCGGTGTTTATGACGCTGGTTATCTGGGCTTTGCCGGCCAAGATGATCCTGATCGGCTCGATGGTCGGCGGCGCCAATCTTGCCGCGTGTTTTCTGGCAGTGACGCTGTCATCGGTGCGAATGATGCCCATGGTTGCCTCCATCGTTCCGGAGATGCGTGGCGCAAAAACGCCGACATGGATTTTGTTGTTCCTCTCCCACTTCGTGGCGATCACCGCCTGGGTCTTCGCCACGCAAAACCTTTCCAAAATACCGCGCGAAGCACGGGCTGCGTGGTTTGCCGGTTTCGGCATTACCCTTACCGTCGTCAACGCTATCATTGTCGGCCTTTGTTACGGCGTCGTCGCGGCTTTTCCACCGCTTGTCGCAGGCGTGCTGTTTTTTCTGACTCCTGTCTATTTCATAGCGTCGATCTGGGCGACCGCCCGCCATTCCGTCGTCAAGGTCGCCTTCATCATCGGTGTGATCGCGGGGCCGGTCTTTGCGGTAATCGCGCCGGAATTCGACATTCTCTATGCCGGGATCGGTGGCGGCACGGTGGCTTATCTGATCGACCGTTTCGTCTTTCGTCGAAAGATCATTCCCGTCTCACCGGAGAGCGAACCATGATGACCGAACAGTGGTGGGCGCCCTACCTCTTCATCGCCATTGCCGGCTGGCTGGCGACCGATCTCTGGCGCTGGCTCGGCGTGCTCGCCGGCAACCGGCTGAAGGAGGATTCCGAGGCGCTATACTGGGTGAGGGCAGTCGCCACCGCGCTCGTGATGGCCGTCACCGCCAAGCTGATCGTCTTTCCAACCGGAACGCTTGAAGCTTCACCGCTATGGCTACGCATCGGCGCGGCAGCACTCGGTTTCACAGCGTTCCTGGCCGCCGGCCAACGCGTCATTGTCGGCGTAGCCGTGCCTATCGCACTTTTGGCAGCCGGGTTGTTTGTGCTTGGCTTTTAGTACTCGTCTTATCCGAATATTAATGCCAAGGACCTAGATTTCCGCTGAAGGGGTCTGGGGTAAATTCTATGAAGCTATTTATAGCAGAACGTTTTGTACTGAATGTAATTTTTATATTATTTATTGTCGATGTTGCATTGATTATGACGAGGGGCATTGAGGTTGACTATACCGGATATTCTCTGTGCCTGGTGGCGGGTACCGGGGTTTTTCTTCTTGGCCAGTTCTACCGGATAAGCGAGCGTGATCTTCGCATAGCGGCTGCACTTGTTTCCGCTGGGCTGTTCATCCTTTTTTCGCTGGCGGGCTCTGTGTTTAACTACATGTTCCTGCCGGTTCAGTTTCCGGCGATCGATCCCCTGTTGTTGAGCGTGGATGCCGCGCTCGGCTATAACTGGCGGGATGTTGTCATCTGGGCTGCTACCCAACCGTGGATCGGCAAAACCTTGTTTTTTGTCTATGCGACGTCGCTGCCGCAACTGCTGTTGATCGTCATCATGCTGGGTTTTACCGGCAAGGATCGGATGCTGCACCATTTTCTGGTAACGGGGGTGCTTGGCGCTCTCGCCAGCATCGTCTTTTGGATATTTTTTCCAACCTACGGCGCTAAAGCCTATCTGGATCTGCCGCAATGGGTCACCGAGACAATTCCAATGGCGGTCGATCCTGCCTATGGACAGGAACTGATGCGATTGGGGCAGGAAGGCGTAAGCTATCTCACCCCTAAAAACGTGTTGGGATTGATCGGTTTCCCGTCGTTTCACATCTTCATGGCGGCGATGTCCGTCTGGTTCGTTCCGCGTCACTGGCTGGTGATGGCGGTGATTTTGCCGCTAAATCTTTTGATGCTGCCTGCCGTTCTCGTTCAGGGCGGACATCATCTCTCGGATATTTTTGGCGGCCTCTTCGCTTTTGTTATCGTTTGCGCAGCCTCGAGCCGTCTGCTCAACTGGCTGTCGGCAAAGGAACGGGCCGGCAAGGCGGCAGCAGTTCCTGCCCAAGTCTTCGCGGCGGAATAATCGCCCCGGTTTTCGTACTCGCGCGCCTCCGCAACAAGCCGGTCCGACAGAAGCCGGGGCGATGTGGTCATCTCGTGGAGGCATCGCTACTGTGGCTGCACATCGGAGCGGCGACATTCGGTTTCATCGCATTCCTGGCGACCGGCAATCGCTTTATCGCCGGCGTGGCCGCGCCGATCTGGCTCCCGGCCGGTGGGTTGTTTATAATACTTTCATTATATGAATATTAAGCTAAATACCCTACTGTCCCGTCGATTGGAACCGGGGCGGCTATTCCATGCGACTATTTGCGGCAGAGCGTTTTGTACTTGGCTTTATCGCCATCTTATTCGTTATCGATACGGTACTGATCGCTGTCAAAGGCATCGCGGTTGACTACGCCGGATATTTATTATGCGGATCGATGGGCGCCGGCGTTTTTATTCTCGGTCAGTTCTATCGCAAAAGCGGGCGTGATCTTCGCATAGCTGCCGCGCTAATCGCAGGCGGACTGTTCATTCTTTTTACGCTTGTCGCGTCCGTCTTTAACTACATGTTCCTGCCTGTCGCGTTCCCAGCAATCGATCATGTGCTTTTCCGTGTGGATGCAGCCTTCGGTTATAGTTGGATGGGCATCGTCACTTGGGCGGCGACACATCCGTGGATCGGAACGATCCTGTTTTTCGTTTATGCGACGTCGTTGCCGCAGCTTCTGGTGATCGTTATTACGCTTGGTTTTACAGGCAAGGAGCGGATGTTGCACCACTTCCTTGTGACGGGAGTGCTGGGCGCTTTTGCAAGTATAATCTTCTGGATATTTTTCCCGTCATTTGGACCATCCGCCTATGTGCAACTGCCGCAATGGGTTTCTCAGACCATCCCCTTGGCTGTTGATAATGCGTACGGGCAGGAGTTGAACCGCCTGATAACGGAAGGGGTTGTTCACCTTTCGCCCAAAAACGTGCTGGGGCTAATCGGTTTCCCTTCGTTTCATATCTTAATGGCGGCGATGTCCGTCTGGTTCGTTCCACGTCACTGGTTGGTGATGGCGGTGATCTTGCCGATCAATATCTTGATGTTGCCCGCTGTTCTCGTTCAAGGCGGTCATCATCTGTCTGATATTTTCGGCGGTCTCGTCGCGTTTGCAATCGTCTGTGCAGCTTCAGCCTGGCTGCTCAAGTGGCTTTCGGTAAGGGAAAGAAACGGAGAGAAGGCTCGCGCTTCGACTCAAGTCGTCGCGGCGGAGTAATCGCCCCGGTTTCCGCTCTCGCGCGCCTCATCGACAAGCCAGTCCGACAGGAGTCGGGCCGATGCGGTCATCTCTTCTGCTTCAATCAACCAGTAATATTTGTCCGCATCGGCCGCCCGATCGAAAAGCACGGTCAATTGACCGTCGGCGATTTCGTCGCGAAGAAGCGCTGTCGGGCAAAGGCCGATGCCGTGTCCCGCCTTGAGAGCGGTCACGAGCAGATTGAAGTCGGCAAAGATTGGGCCAGTGCCCTGGAACAGGGATAGGCCAGCAGTCGCCAGCCAGTCCCGCCATGCCGTCTCGGTGGCGTCATGCAGCAATTCAGCCCGCCGCAGGCTTGAGACATCGTCGAAGGGACCGGACTTCGTGGCGTAAGCGGGTGCGCATGTCGGGCGCGTCTCGGCACTGAAAAGCGCCACGGCTTTGTGCGCAGGGCGTGGGCCGTGGGTGATGCTGAGATCGGGCTGCGTGGTCTCATTCCTGCCGGAATAGCTGATTGACACCTGTATGTCTGGATAGAGCGCGCGGAAACGGGGCAGGCGGGGTGTAAGAAAATGCGCAACTACTGAAGGCAGGCTGGCCAGACGAACGGTGATGCGGTTTCGGCCCCGGCTGATCCGTTCCGCACCGGAAGCGATCTGCCCCAAGCCGGCCGAAACCGTCATGCCGAATTCCTGACCCGCCGGCGTCAGTCTCACGCCTCTCGCATGGCGCTCGAAAAGCGGCGCGCCGAGCCATGTTTCCAGATTGCGCACATGCTGGCTTACGGCCGTCGCCGTCATGCCGAGTTCCTGCGCGGCCAGGGAAAAACTTGTCCTTCTGGCCGCAGCTTCAAACGCGCGGAGGGTGGCGAGCGGTGGCAGTTTCATGATGCTGCGAGGCTAAGTCAGACTTGGTCTGAGCGCAAGAAAAACCCGTCTTGTCATCACGCCATTCATGCCGCAATTTCGCGTCACATTTTCATCCATCCGAGGATTTCATGACCCCCGTGTCCGCCGCCGAACCCATTGATGCCGCCGCGCGCCGCGCCGTCCGTCCCGTCGTCGTTTATCCGAACGGCACACTTCAGACACCGGACCTTGCGCGTCTTGAACAGGCTAAAAAAGCCATGGTGAAGATAGACGAAGTCATCGTGCCACCGCGCGAGGGCGGCACTTTCAATGTTCCGAAGGGACACTTTTTCCGCATCGTCAGCACCAAAGGCCCGCAGGTGGGGGATTTGAATCTCTGGAATGCCCATGATCTGACGGAGCGCTTTTTCAGCGGCAAAACCCGCGCCCTGCATGCGACCCATGTTTCCGTAGGCAACCGCCTGTGGAGCAATCTGCCGTCCCTGCGACCGATGGCGACCATCACCCATGATACTTTGTCATGGTATGGCTGGGATGAAGATGGCGGTGGCGTGCATGATGTGATCGGCACCCGGTGCGATCCCTACACCAACAAGCTGTTGAGCGGCGGCGACTATCACCATTGCTGCCATTCGAACCTCACCAATGCACTCGCCGCGGCCAAAGGCCTGTCATTCGGCGAGGCGGAACCGCATGTACACGATGTTCTGAACGTCTTCATGTGCACGGGTTTCACCCGCGATACGCATCAGTATTTCATGAAGGCAAGCCCGGTGCGGCCGGGCGACTATCTGGAACTCTTCGCGGAAATTGATCTCATCGGCGCGCTCTCCGCTTGCCCCGGCGGCGATTGTGGTGCCAGCCATTCGAGCGACGCGGTCCCGTGCTATCCCCTGAAGGTGGAGATATTCCGGCCGGATATGGCGGTGCTTGAAGGCTGGCCCTGGCCGGAGAGGAATGCCTATCGTCCCGTGGAATGATGATAAACACCACGGTCGTCGTGCCGGACTAGATCCGGCAACCAGCCAAGGCGCGTCTGCGCCGAGAGGGGTATTGCGCGATCAAGGACTGGATCGCGCCGCACCCCGGATAAGCTCCGGGGTGACGGTGTGCGGATGCCGCCATTCTGCCAAACGCGTGGGCGTCTTGGCAAACATCACGAGGCAAGCGCTGCCTTTATCTTTTCCGCATGGGCCTTCAGCACTTCGCCATCGGCCATAGCGCCGGAATGCGGCTTCAGCGGTTCGCCTTCCTTGCGCGGAATGACGTGGAAATGCAGGTGGAACACGGTCTGGCCGGCTGCCGGTTCGTTGAACTGGGCGATAAAGACGCCATCAGCGTCGAAGGCTTCCTTTGCCGCGACTGCCAGTTTCTGCACCACGGCAATGGTCTTTGCCAGCACTTGCGGGTCGGCATCGAGCAGATTGCGCGAGCCGGTTTTCGGAACGACCAGAAGATGGCCGGGTGCCTGCGGCATCACATCCATGAAAGCCAGCGTATGCTCGTCTTCATAGAGCTTGTGGCTCGGAATTTCGCCGCGCAGGATTTTCGCGAAGATATTGTTGTCATCATAGGCGCTGGCGGTCATCGGTGGTCTCTCCTCGTAACGGACTAAAGCATGTCGCCTAAAAGCGTGTAGCGGTTTTGCGATAACGACATGCGACGAAACAAAGGCATAAAGCGTGGGCAGCGAATCTGAAAGATCGCGACAGCTTTATGCATCCGGCTCGTGTTCCTGTCGCTCACCCTTGCGGAAGGGCGTGTGGTCTTCCAGATAGTCGCCAATATGTTCGACCTCTTCACGCTCGCGCTGAAGATAATCGGCAATCGCGCGGCGCAGACCCGGATGAACGATGAAATGCGCTGAATGGGTGGTGACCGGCACGTAACCGCGCGCCAGCTTGTGCTCGCCCTGCGCACCCGCCTCCACCCGCTTCAAACCCTTCGACAGCGCGAAATCGATCGCCTGATGGTAACAGACCTCGAAATGCAGGAAGGGATGGTCCTCGATACATCCCCAGTGTCGGCCGTAAAGCGCATCCGAGCCAATGAAATTGATTGCACCGGCGATATAGCGTCCCTCGCGTCTGGCCATGACCAGCAGAACGTCGTCAGGCATGCGCTCGCCGATCAGCGAATAGAATTCCCGCGTCAGATAGGGCCGTCCCCATTTGCGGCTGCCGGTATCCATGTAGAAGGCGAAGAACTGGTCCCAGATCTCCTCTGTCAGGTCGCTTCCGGTCAACCAGTCGATCTCGATGCCGTTTTCCAGCGCTGCCCGACGTTCCTTTTTCAGCCCCTTGCGCTTGCGCGATGAAAGGGCATCAAGAAAATCGTTGTGATCGCGATAGCCGTTATTGATGAAGTGGAACTGCTGATCGGTCCTGTGCAGGAAGTCCCGGGGCAGAAGCGCGGATAGGTCGGCGTCTTCCAGAAACGTGACATGAGCGGAAGAAACGCCGATCTTTTCCGTCACCTGGACAAGGCCGGATGCCAGAAGCGGTTTGAAGCGAGTCTCGGCTTCGGTTTCGGATACCAGCAGCCGCGGCCCGCTCGCCGGCGTAAACGGCACCGAACATTGCAGCTTCGGATAATAATGGCCGCCGGCTCGCTCAAAGGCATCCGCCCAGCCATGGTCGAAGACATATTCGCCCTTGCTGTGGTTCTTCAGATAGGCCGGAACGGCTCCGACAAGTTCGCCCGACCCGTTTTCGAGAAGCAGATGGTGCCCAAGCCATCCGGTCTTGGCAGTGGCCGATCCGGAATCTTCCATCGAGGATAGAAATGCGTGGGAAATGAAAGGATTGTACGGTTTTCCTGACACATTGCGTGATGTTCCGGAAAGCCGTTTCCAGCTGTCCGGATCGATATCCCTCAGGGATTGCGCAACGCGTATGGAATAGTCTTCTGTCATGCCGTGGCGGATGGGTTCTCTCTCGGGTCGAAACCTTCGAATGTCATCTGGTCCGCATATTTATAGGTAGTCTCGCGCGCATTTTCATCCCTGACAGTCCAGGTAATCACGGGAAGCCCAAGTTTTCTTTGCGCCTCGATGAAACTGTTGGGCAAATGACCCCAATGATAGGAGATGAAATCAACACCGATCTGCATCGCCTCGTCGTGTTTGAAGAAGTCTTCCGGCTTGGCGCCTTCGGCGGTAAGGCCGAGCGGCCAGGGCGAGCCTGCAGCCTTCAGGTCTCTTAGCAGGTGATGGTCGAAGCTCATCAGCGCCACCTGGCCCTTGTAGCCCTCGAGATCTTCCAGCACCGCTTCGGCAAACCCGTCATCGACGCCTTCGCCCTGGCGTCCTTTCAGTTCGATCACCAGCGGCACCTTGCCGGCGCATAGCGTCAGAAGCTGTTTCAGCGTCGGTATGCGGTCCTTGGTCTGACCGACCGAAAGCAGAGACAATTCACTGGCGGTATGTTCTCGCACGTCGCCCTTGATACCCGTCAGCCGGGCCATGTCGTCGTCGTGAAAAATCACAGGCACGCTATCGGCGGCCAGCTGCACGTCGCATTCGATGGCAAAACCAGCGTCGATGGCGCGCGAAAATGCGGATAGCGTGTTTTCCCATACCGCCTTGTTCAGGTCATGATAACCGCGATGGGCGACGGGCTGGGCGGTAAGCCAGGAAAGTTTAAGGGTCATACGTCGATTTCCACGATCGCGTCGATCTCGACGGCGGCATTGAAGGGCAGGCAGGCCATGCCGACGGCGGCGCGGGCATGCTTGCCGGCATCACCCAGAACGTTGGCGAGCAGATTGGAGGCGCCGTTAATGACGAGATGCTGTTCAACGAACTCCGGAACCGAGGCAACGAAGCCGTTCAGCTTGAGGATACGACGGATTTTCGAGAGGTCGCCGTTCAAGGCAGCCTTGACCTGTGCGAGAATGTTGACGGCGCACAATTCGGCGGCGCGCTGGGCGGTTGCAACGTCAACATCGCGGCCAACGAGGCCCGTCACCGCAATCTTGCCTGATTCCATCGGCAGTTGACCCGATACATAAAGAAGATTGCCGCTGATGGTGAACGGAACGTAGTTTGCGGCAGGTGCTGCCGCTACGGGAAGAGTAAAGCCCAGTTCCTTGAGGCGGCCTTCGATGACATCAGACATTTTCGTCTCCGGTTTTGTTGTAAATCCTTCAAGAATCCGGCATTCAGAAGATGTTGATCCAAAAGCCGGGCGGTTGCTTGTACAATATGAGCAGCGAGTCCAACAGGAGATATTGAATGTTTGTCAGGACGCTTGGTTTCGTTGCCGCCACAGGGCTCATGACCGGCCTGTCGAACGGTGCCAATGCCTTGCCCGTCACGGTTCCGGACCTCATCGCCCATCGCGCCGTCTACGATCTCGAACTCAAGGACGCGACGGATCGTTCCGGTATCGAGGGCATGACGGGCCGAATGGTCTATGAATTCACTGGCTCTGCGTGTCAGGGTTACAAGACGGATTTCCGTTTCGTGACACAGATCAACACCGGCGACGCGGTCCGCATGACCGACCAGCAGACGACGACCTTCGAGGACCTGGCGGCCAGGAAGTTCACCTTCGAGACCAAGTCCTACACCGACGACAAGCTGGACAAGGAAGTGCAGGGCGCTGCAATCGACAACAAAGAGGGTGTGAAGGTTGATCTGACCCGCCCGGACCCCCGTCAGATCGATCTCGTCGCCAGCGAATTTCCGACCGAGCACATGTTTCAGGTCATTGAAAACGCCAAGCAGGGAAAGCGCATCTTCGAATCCCGTATTTTCGACGGCTCGGATGACGGCGATGAAAGCCTGATCACTTCGACGCTGGTCGGCAAGGCGCAGATGCCGAAGGACGGCGATGCCGAGGCCGGCAAGGCGGGCGAATTCGGCAAAGCCGCGTTCTGGCCGGTGACGATCGCTTATTACAACGACAAGACCGGCACCGACGCCCTGCCGATCTACCGCATGTCGTTCAAGCTTTACGATAACGGAATCACCCGCGATCTGACGATGGATTACGGCGATTTCGTTCTGACCGGCAAGCTCGCGAAGCTTGATATCCTCAAGCCGGAAACCTGCGAAAACAAGCCGGTTCGCTAAAAGACGGACCGTTTGCGTGGTTTTTTCGCAGAAATGCTTGCTTTTTATCTGAGGCGACTGTATGCGCCTCACCATTCCACACGCGAAGCTTGGGATGTTCCGGGAGAAATCCGGTCCGTTCCGCCCGGTGGTGTCGATGAAAATCGGCGCTGTTCGCTTCGCGGGGGTTAAACCGGAAAAGGAGTAACTAGGCATGGCATTGCCCGATTTTTCTATGCGTCAGCTTCTGGAAGCTGGTGTTCACTTTGGTCACCAGACGCATCGCTGGAACCCGAAGATGAAGCCGTACATCTTCGGCGACCGTAACAACATCCACATCATCGACCTGGCTCAGACCGTTCCGATGCTGTCGCGCGCCCTTCAGGTCGTGTCCGACACCGTTGCTCGTGGCGGCCGCGTTCTGTTCGTCGGCACCAAGCGTCAGGCGTCTGAAATCATCGCCGACAGCGCAAAGCGTTCGGCCCAGTATTACGTCAACTCCCGCTGGCTCGGCGGCATGATGACCAACTGGAAGACGATCTCCAACTCGATCCAGCGTCTGCGCAAGGTTGACGAGATTCTGAACTCGGAAGGCACCGGCTATTCCAAGAAGGAGCGTCTGACCCTCGAGCGCGAACGCGAAAAGCTTGAAAAGGCTCTCGGCGGTATCCGCGATATGGGCGGCGTTCCGGACCTGATGTTCATCATCGACACCAACAAGGAAAAGATCGCGATCGAAGAAGCCAAGCGTCTTGGCATTCCGGTCGTTGCGATCATCGACTCCAACTGCGATCCGGATCACATCGACTACCCGATCCCGGGTAACGACGACGCATCGCGCGCCATCTCGCTCTATTGCGACCTGATCGCCCGCGCGGCCATCGACGGCATCCTGCGTCAGCAGGGTTCGTCCGGCCGCGACATCGGCGCTTCGGAAGAAGCTCCGATCGAGCCCGCGCTCGAAGACGAGGCTGGCGCCTGATATAGGCCCTGTCTGGCGGCGATTTCGTGTCGCCGTCTCCTCGACCAGGATATGACAAGGCCGTCAAAGACCTTAAATGGGTTGACGGCCTTGTTCGTTTCAAACCGCTCCGTCGGGGCTTCGGTGAAGTCTCTGGCGTTTTGATGCGGATGAAATCCGGTGGCAGCCTTCATAACGCTGTCACACTTGAGCGGCACCCATCGTTTCGATGTATGGAGACGCCGCAGCACTTGGGAATGCGCATGCCCCTTTCCTGAAATCGTCCCGGTTTCAAAGGGTGTGCGGCCGGGTACACTCATCACCCAGAACTTCGGCACGGCGAATTCAGCCGGCTGACCGATCGAACCGATAAGAGGCAAACAATGACCGAAATCACAGCCGCAATGGTGAAGGAACTGCGCGAGAAATCCGGCGCAGGCATGATGGACTGCAAGAAGGCTCTTGCTGAAACCAATGGCGACATGGAAGCGGCGATCGACTGGCTGCGCGCCAAGGGCATCGCAAAGGCCGACAAGAAGTCTGGCCGTACGGCTGCCGAAGGTCTGATCGGCGTCGCCACCATGGGTCACAAGGCTGTTGTTGTCGAACTCAACTCCGAAACCGACTTCGTTGCCCGCAACGACGCGTTCCAGGATCTCATTCGCGGCATTGCCCAGGTAGCGCTCTCCACCGACGGCACCGTTGAAGCCGTCAGCGCCGCCACCTATCCGGCAACCGGCAAGTCCGTTTCCGACAGCATCAAGGACGCGATCGCCACCATCGGCGAGAACATGACGCTGCGCCGTTCGGCAGCACTCGAAGTCGAGCACGGCGTTGTCGCGACCTACATCCACAATGCTGCCGGCGAAGGCATCGGCAAGCTTGGCGTTCTCGTTGCCCTGAAGTCGGTCGGCGACAAGGCCGTTCTGAGCTCCATCGGCCGCCAGGTCGCCATGCACATCGCTGCAACCAACCCGCTCGCCATCCGCGCCGAGGAAGTTGACGCAGCCGTGGCCGAGCGCGAACGCAACGTCTTCATCGAGCAGGCCCGCGAATCCGGCAAGCCGGAAGCCATCATCGAAAAGATGGTTGATGGCCGTATGCGCAAGTTCTTCGAAGAAGTCGCTCTTCTGTCGCAGGCTTTCGTCATCAACCCCGACATCACTGTCGGCGCTGCCGTCAAGGAAGCTGAAAAGGAAGCCGGTGCTGCCATCGAAGTGACGGGCATGGTTCGCCTGCTGCTCGGCGAAGGCGTCGAAAAGGAAGAAAGCGATTTCGCAGCAGAAGTCGCCGCAGTCGCCAAGGGCTGATTATATTTACCCAATCTTGGGAAAACGGGAGGGCATCGCGTGACAACGCGGTGCCCTTCGTGTATCCGCGTTTCGGTTACATTTCCGAGGAGTCATGATGTCTTCCAAGCCGATCTACAAACGTGTTCTTCTCAAGGCTTCCGGTGAAGCCCTTATGGGCGATCAGGGTTTCGGTATCGATGTGGCGGTTGCGGACCGTATCGCCTCCGATATTGCCGAGGCGAGGGCGATGGGCGTTGAAGTCGGCGTTGTCGTCGGCGGTGGCAATATTTTCCGCGGCGTTGCCGTGGCGTCCAAGGGCGGTGATCGCGTTACCGGCGACCATATGGGCATGCTGGCCACCGTCATCAACGCGCTGGCGCTCGCAACCTCCCTGCGCAAGCTCAGCATTGACACCGTCGTTCTGTCCGCAATTGCGATGCCGGAAATCTGTGAGAGCTTCTCGCAGCGTGCAGCGCTCCACCATCTGGCGCAGGGCCGTGTGGTGATTTTTGCCGGCGGCACGGGCAACCCCTTCTTCACAACCGATTCCGCTGCAGCGCTGCGCGCCGCGGAAATGGGCGCGGAAGCAATCTTCAAGGGCACCCAGGTGGACGGCATCTATTCCGCCGATCCGAAAAAGGACCCGACAGCCACCCGTTTCGACGAGCTGACCCACAGCGAAGTGCTCGGCAAGGGACTGGCGGTCATGGATATTGCAGCTGTCGCGCTTGCCCGCGAGAATCACATCCCGATCATTGTTTTCTCGATCCACGAGAAGGGCGGTTTCGCGCAGATATTGACCGGCGGCGGCCGCAAGACCATCGTGCACGACAAATAATCAAAAAACGATGTCGCCCCTGTGGCGTATTCCGGCCGCCACGGCCGATAGAGATGGAGTATCAAGATGAGTGGTATTGACCTCAACGATATCAAGCGCCGCATGGATGGTGCCATCAATGCATTCAAAAGCGATATCGCATCGCTGCGCACCGGCCGCGCTTCGGCCAACATTCTCGATCCGGTGACCATCGAGGCCTATGGCTCGCGCGTTCCGCTAAACCAGGTCGCAAACATCACGGTTCCGGAGCCGCGCATGCTCGGCGTCAACATCTGGGACAAGTCGATGGTGAACGCCGTCGACCGTGCCATCCGCGAATCCAATCTCGGCCTCAACCCGATCGTTGATGGTCAGAACCTGCGTATCCCGCTGCCAGAACTCAACGAGGAGCGCCGCAAATCACTCGTCAAGGTAGCTCATGACTACGCCGAGAAGTCCAAGGTCGCGATTCGTCACGTGCGTCGCGATGGCATGGATGGTCTGAAAAAAGCCGAAAAAGACGGTGATATCGGTCAGGACGAAAGCCGTGGACAGTCGGAAAAAGTGCAGAAAATCACCGACGACACGATTTCGGAAATTGAGCGCTTGCTTGGCGAGAAGGAAAAGGAAATCATGCAGGTCTAGTATCGCTTGCGATAGACCTGTATTTTATTCGTTTTAATTCCACGCTGCCTGTTACTGGATCGATATGCCGACGACGACACGTTCCTCAATACCCGAGCACGTCGCCATCATCATGGATGGAAATGGGCGATGGGCAAAACAGCGCGGTCTTCCGCGGGTGATGGGGCATCGCCGCGGGGTCGAGGCTGTGCGCGAAACGGTGCGTGCGGCCGGCGACTGCGGTGTCCGCTATCTCACACTTTTCGCGTTCTCGTCGGAAAACTGGCGCAGGCCCGAATCCGAGGTCAGCGACCTGATGGGGCTCTTGAAGGCTTTCATTAGGCGCGACCTTGCGGAACTGCACCGCGAAAACGTGCGTGTGCGCATCATCGGCGATAGGCAGGGGCTGAAAAACGATATCCGCAGTCTTCTCGAAGAAGCGGAACATATGACGGCTGATAACACCAGGCTGACGCTGGTGATTGCCTTCAATTACGGCAGCCGCGACGAGATTGCCCGCGCGACAATGGCGATTGCCCGCGATGTCGCCGAAGGCCGGCTGGATGCAGAATCGATCACGCCGGAGATTATTTCGGCAAGACTTGATACATCAGGCATACCGGATCCTGATCTGATCATCCGCACCAGCGGCGAGGAACGGCTGTCGAACTTCCTGCTCTGGCAGGCCGCCTATTCCGAGTTCCTGTTCGTTCCCGAATATTGGCCCGACTTCGACCGGCAGCGGTTTTTTTCCGCAATCGAGCAATATGCAACGCGTGATCGCCGTTTTGGCGCTCTGGCCGAGCAGGTTGCCGTGGCAGGCGCCTGATGAGCCGTGAACTCAGACTGCGGATCATATCCGCAATCGTCATGGCGGCGGTCATTTTGGCTGCGACCTGGTATGGCGGCATTCTGTTCCGCATCGTGGCCGGTCTGCTGGCGATCCTCATCTATTATGAATGGGCGACAATCACCCGCATGTCGGAAACCAATTCCACCGGCAATGCCTGGGGCTGGTTTGCGGTTGCCGTCATCGCCGGCAACACGATTTTCGGCGAACCTTCGCTCGACCTGCCCCTGCTCTCTGGCTTCACGCTGACGGCGGCACTTTTTCCCGTCTTGCGTGGCAGAAACTGGTGGCTGGTGGGCGGCATCGTTTATGCGGGTCTGAGCGGCATATCGCTGGCCGCCATTCGCGGCGATGAGCTGACCGGTTTCGTCGCCATCCTGTTCATTTTCGCTGTCGTCTGGTCAACGGATATTCTCGCTTATTTCGTCGGGCGCGCCATCGGCGGGCCAAAGCTTGCGCCGTCGATCTCACCGGGCAAGACTTGGTCAGGCGCAATCGGCGGAGCGGTGGCCGCATTGATCGGCGGCGGCGCGGTGTCTCTTGCCTATCACGGCAGGATCAGCCTGCTGCTGCTTGGGCTCGCTCTCATTCTTTCGGTGTTCAGCCAGATAGGCGATCTCTTCGAATCCTTCGTGAAACGGCGTTTTCAGGTCAAGGATTCGAGCCATCTCATTCCCGGCCATGGCGGCTTCATGGACCGGGTTGACGGTCTTGTTTTCGCCTGCTTTACGGTATTCCTCATTGCTTTCGTGCATGCGGCGGCAACCGGCGACGTGCCCGGATCGGGCGGCGGCCTGTTGCCGGGCTTTTAAGCGGCACGCAAGGTCATGAAATAAAGGGCAGATTGTCATGAACACAGTAATGGCGGCGACCGGTTTTCTGACCGGCTATATCGTGCCCTTCGTCCTCGTACTTTCTCTGCTCGTTTTCGTCCATGAAATGGGCCACTACCTTGTCGGCCGCTGGAGCGGCATTCGCTCCACGGCCTTTTCCATCGGTTTCGGCCCGGAGCTGATCGGCTTTACCGACAGGCACGGCACGCGCTGGAAGATTTCCGCCATACCGCTCGGCGGCTATGTAAAATTCTTCGGCGACGAGGATGCGTCCAGCAAGCCGGATAGTTCCGGCCTGTCGCATATGTCGCTTGAGGAGAGGGCGCAGACGCTTTCCGGCGCTAAGCTGTGGAAAAGGGCGGCGACGGTTGCCGCCGGACCTATTGCCAATTTCATTCTCGCCATTCTCATCTTCGCGGTCCTGTTCGGTGTCTATGGCCGTATGATCGCTGATCCGGTCGTGGCGGAAGTGCGTGAAAACAGCGCGGCTGCGGCCGCCGGCGTGCACCCCGGTGACCGCCTCGTTGCGATCGACGGTGAAAAGGTCAAGACGTTCGAGGACGTACGCCGTTATGTCGGCATCCGTCCGGGCACACCGATCACTGTGACCGTCGAAAGGGCAGGCGAGGAGCTGAAGCTGCCGATGGTTCCGACCCGCACCGAAACCACGGACCAGTTCGGCAACAAGCTGGAAATGGGCATCATCGGCATTGTCACCGACCAGAACAGCGGCAATTTCCGCCACATCGAGTATTCGCCGTCTGAGGCGCTGCTTGAGGGCGTGCGTGAAACGGGCCACGTCATCACCGGTACTTTCAACTACATCGGTAACCTCGTGACCGGGCGTATGAACGCCGATCAACTGGGCGGTCCCGTCCGCGTAGCACAGGCTTCGGGCCAGATGGCGACGCTCGGTATTTCGGCCGTCATCCAGCTTGCAGCGGTTCTTTCCGTATCGATCGGTCTTTTGAACCTGATGCCTGTGCCGGTTCTGGACGGCGGACATCTGGTGTTTTATGCAATCGAGGCCATCCGCGGCAGACCGCTTGGTGCCGGTGCGCAGGAGGTTGCGTTCCGTATCGGCATGGCAATGATTTTGGGTCTTATGGTTTTTGCAACATGGAATGATATCAGCAGCTTGATTGGCTGAGGATAGTGTTTTAACGGTTTTGTTAGTCGATTGTTTACCCTGTTCTTATCCCGAAGTGGCGAATGCGCCACTCTGGATCACGAAGTAAACAGAATTTAACGTTCTGACTTGCTTGTAGGGGAAAAGCAGGTAAAACGACGCACATGGCCGGAGTCGGGTTCCGCCCGCTGAGGGACAACGTAAAAAGGTAAGAATTGAAATGAAGGCTGGTTCAAGATTTTTGAACGCGGTGTCGGCGGTTGCGCTGTCTGCTGGTGTTTCTTCGGTTGCGGGCCTCGGCGTGCTTGCCTCTGCTGGTGTTGCGAATGCAGCCGTCATCAGCAAGATTGATGTTCGTGGCGCTGAGAGATCCGGTGCGGACTCCGTACGCTCCAACATCACCATTGCGCCGGGTAAGAACTTTTCCAATTCGGACATCGATGAATCGGTGAAGCGTCTTTACGCCACCGGTTACTTCTCGAATGTCTCCATGCGCGTTTCCGGCAGCACGCTGGTTGTAACGGTCAACGAAAACCAGCTCGTCAATCAGGTGGTTTTCAACGGTAACCGCAAGATCAAGGACGACAAGCTCGCTGGCATCGTGCAGACCCAGCCGCTCGGCCCGTTCAATCAGGCAATCGTTACTGCCGATATCGCGCGCATCAAGGAAGCCTATTCCGCGATCGGCCGCAGCGACGTCGAAATCACCACCCAGACCGTTTCCGTTGGTCAGGGCCGTGTGAACATCGCTTTCGTCATTAACGAAGGCGAGCGCACGAAGATCGGCCGCATCGATTTTGTCGGCAATAATTCCTATAGCGACGGTCGTCTGGCCGCTGTCATCAATACCAAGAAGTCCAACATGCTGTCGTTCCTGACACGCAAGGACGTCTATAACGAGGACAAGCTGCGCGCCGACGAAGAGGCGCTGCGCCAGTTCTACTACAACCGTGGTTATGCCGACTTCCGGGTCGTGTCGTCCGACGCGGTGCTTGATGAGTCCAAGAACGAATACACCATCTCCATCACGGTCGACGAAGGCAAGAAGTACGACTTCGGCAACGTCGCAGTCGAATCGACTGTTCCGGGTATTGACGGCTCCGAGCTTCAGGGTCTCGTGGAAACCCGCCAAGGCGCTAGCTACAGCGCCAAGGAAGTCCAGCAGAGCATGGAAGCGATTTCCAAGCGCGTTGCCGGTGAGGGGTATCCTTTCGCCCGTGTAACGCCGCGCGGCGACCGCGATATGTCCGGTAACACCATCGGTGTGACCTACATCGTCGATCAGGGCGAGCGCGCCTATGTCGAGCGTATCGAAATCCGTGGCAACACGCGTACGCGTGACTACGTCATTCGCCGCGAGTTCGATATTTCCGAAGGCGATGCTTTCAACCAGACGGTCATCACGGCTGCCAAGCGCCGTCTTGAAGCGCTCGGTTATTTCTCGAAGGTCAATGTCTCGACTGCCGGCGGCAGCGCGCCTGATCGCGTCGTCATCGTTGTCGACGTGGAAGATCAGTCGACAGGTTCGTTCGGTATCGGTGCGGGTTACTCGCAGAACGACGGTGTGCTGCTTGAAGCATCGATCGAAGAGAAGAACTTCCTCGGTCGTGGCCAGTACATTCGTCTCGCCGCCGGTGCGGGTGAAGACGATGCACGCAGCTACACGCTGTCCTTCACCGAGCCGTATTTCCTTGGTTACCGTCTGGCCGCAGGTTTCGACCTGTTCAAGAGCCAGAGCCGTAGCGAAGACTATTACGATTACGACGAGCAGGGCTTCGCACTGCGCGTGACGGCGCCGATCACCGAGAACCTCTCGACGACGTTCAAGTACACCTACAAGCAGCTCAACTACGACGGTGAGGGCGATTGGGAAACCGGCAGCAATCTTGCCGAGCCCTATAAGGCTCTGATCCGTGGCGGTGACTGGACACAGTCCATCATCTCCAACACGCTGAACTACAATACGCTCGACGACCGCAACATGCCGCGCGAAGGCTGGCAGGCTGCCTTGACGAACGAATTTGCAGGCCTCGGCGGCGATTCCGAATATTACAAGATCTACGCCAAGGCGCGCTTCTACTACACGCTTTCGGACGAGTACGACGTTATCGGCTCGCTCACCGGTCAGGCGGGTCACGTCGTTCCGACGGGCGACAATCTGCTGGTGTTCGATCAGTTCAAGTTCGGTGGTCGTCAGGTTCGCGGCTTCAAGAATGATGGTATTGGCCCGCGTATCGGTTCCGACTCCATCGGCGGCACGACCTACTTCGCGGCTTCTGCTGAAGTCACGGCTCCGATGCCAGGTGTTCCGGAAGATTTCGGCCTCCGTCTCGCCGGTTTCGTCGATGCCGGTACGCTGTACGGCAACAAGGTTGCCAACAGCGCAGGCGTGAAGGATGACAACTCCATCCGCGCATCCGCCGGTATCGGCGTGATGTGGGCATCGCCCTTCGGCCCGATCCGCGTCGACTATGCGGTTCCGATCGCCAAGGAAGACTACGACGAGGAACAGCGTTTCCGGTTTGGCATGTCCAACACTTTCTGATATCGGCAGTCCAGAACTGCAACTTTGAACGTTCTGGAGTGTCCGGCTAATGGAATACAACGCGTTTTTTCCGCCCCACGAGGGACTGCGATTGAAAGACATCGCAGACCGTTTTGGGGCGGAACTGTCTGATGAGGCGGCGGGAGAACGGATCATCAGGTCCGTTGCGCCGGTCTACCGGGCAAAACCCGACCAGCTCTGCTATATTCTTTCTCGCAAAAACCGCGATGAGTTGCCGACCTGTGAGGCTGGCGCTGTCATTTGTGACGCCGCACTTGCGGATATGCTGCCGTCTCACATCCCGGCGCTGATATCGAAAAACCCGCACACGCTTTTTGCGCAGGTAGGTGCCTTGTTGCATCCCGCCGCGATGCGTCCCGGTACGATTGTGGTGATGGAAGCTGAAGTTTCCCATACCGCGCATGTCGATCCGTCTGCAAAGCTGGAAGCTGGCGTGATTGTCGAGCCGCTCGCCGTGATTGGCGCTGGTGCCCATATCGGCGCCGGTACGCGGATCGGGCCTGGTGTCATCATCGGCGCGGATGTTCAGGTGGGGCGTGATTGCACGATTGCCGGCGGCGCGAGCATTCTTGCCGCTCTCATCGGCAACAATGTGATTATTCACAACGGAGCGCGCATCGGTCAGGACGGGTTCGGTTATGCGCCCGGTCCGCGCGGCATGCTGAAGATCGTTCAGATCGGCCGGGTTATCATTCAGGATAATGTTGAGATCGGCGCTAATACGACGATCGACCGTGGCACGATGGACGATACGGTCATCGGCGAAGGTACCAAGATCGACAATCAGGTTCAGATCGGCCACAACGTCCGCATCGGCCGCCATTGCGGCATCGTCAGCAAGGTCGGCATTGCGGGCAGCACCCGCATCGGCGATGGTGTGATGATCGGCGGCGCGGCGGGTATCAACGGCCATATCACTATTGGTGACGGTGTGCAGATTGCGGCGATGAGCGGTGTTGTCGCCGACGTTCCGGCCGGCGCCCGTTATGGTGGGACGCCAGCGCGTCCGATGAAGTATTTCCTGCGCGACATGGCCGATATTCTGGCGCGCGCTGAAGGGCGTGATAAAAAAACAGGAGAAAAAAACGATGGCTGAAGAAACCAAGACGACGCTCGGCGCGGCTGACATTCTGGAAGTCATGAAGCTTTTGCCGCATCGTTACCCGTTCTTGCTCATCGACAAGATCATCGAGATCGATGGTAATAATTCGGCGATTGGCATCAAGAACGTGACGGTCAACGAACCGCATTTCACCGGTCATTTCCCGGATCGCCCGATCATGCCGGGCGTTTTGATCGTTGAGGCCATGGCCCAGACGGCAGGTGCGATCTGCGCCCGCAGCCAGGGTGAGGGCGGTTATCTCGTCTATTTCATGACAATCGACAACGCGCGCTTCCGCAGACCCGTCGTTCCCGGCGATCGTCTGGAAATTCACGTGGTCAAGCAGCGCCAGCGGGGCAATGTCTTCAAATTTCATTGCGAGGCCAAGGTCGAAGGCGCGCTGGTGGCGGAAGCTGACGTCGGTGCGATGATGATCCCCGAGGACCAGCAATGAGCACTATCGCGGCTTCGGCAAAAATTCACCCGACCGCCGTTGTCGAAGACGGCGCGGTTATCGGTGAAAATGTCGTCATCGGTGCCCTGAGCTATGTCGGCGCGAAAGTTACTCTGCAAGACGAGGTCACGCTGCACAATCATGCCGTCGTCTCCGGTCTCACCGTCATTGGCCGTGGTTCGGTCATCCATCCAATGGCCGTTATTGGCGGTACACCGCAGGCAATTCGCCACGATGGCTCGGAAACGACGCTCGAGATCGGTGCGCGCTGCATCATGCGCGAAGGCGTAACAATGAATGCGGGCAGCTCCGACGGCAGCGGCAAGACGATTGTCGGCGATGACAACCTGTTCCTCGCCAATTCGCACGTGGCGCATGATTGTCGCCTCGGCAGCCATATCATCCTGTCGAACAATGTGATGCTGGCTGGACATGTCACCATTGAGGACCGCGCTATCCTGGGCGGCGGCTGTGCCGTGCACCAGTTCACCCGAATCGGTCGTCAGGCCTTTATCGGCGGGTTGTCGGCGGTCAATTATGACGTCATTCCCTATGGCATGCTGAACGGTAATCCCGGCATTCTCGGCGGGCTGAATGTCGTTGGCATGACGCGTTCCGGTATAGACCGCGCGGATATTCACAAGGTCAGGCGCGTCTTCAAGCAGATATTCGAAGGCGAAGGCGCCATCCGCAGCAATGCGGCTGCGATTGACCGCGCAGAATATCTCGATTGCCCCCAGGTCATCGAAATCCTCGATTTCATCGGTGCGGACAGCGACCGCGCGCTTTCCTCGCCAAACCGGGGCAAGTGAGTCGTGACAGGCGGCGGGCGTCTCGCCATCGTGGCCGGCAGCGGCCAGCTGCCGCTGCATGTCGCGGCGGCTGCGCGCGAGATGGGGGAGAACCCCTTCATTGTACAGCTGCGCGATGATTCCCAGTTTGACTGGAGCGGTTTCGACAATGCGGTGATTAGCGTCGGCGATGTCGCCGGGCTTGGTCGCCTGCTGCGCGAAAACCAGGTGGACCGCGTCGTGCTTTCCGGCGCCGTGGCGCGGCGCCCTGAATGGCGGGAAATCCGCCCCACGATCGGCATATTGCTGAAACTGCCATCCATCGTCCGCACCCTGCTGTCGAGCGGCGATGACGCCGTTTTGCAGATGGTCATCAAGGTCATCGGCACGCTTGGGGCAAAAGTCATTGGCGCCCACGAGATCGCACCCGGTCTGCTTGCTACGACCGGCCCTTTCGGTGCGCATAAACCTGCTGAAGACGATCTGCGCGACATACGCAAGGCCGCGCAGGCCGCACTGGCACTCGGCACGCTTGATGTCGGGCAGGGTGCAGTCGCCGTTGGCGGCCGTATCGTTGCACTGGAGGGCGTCGAGGGCACAGACGCGATGCTGGCGCGTGTCGCGGCATTACGCGCTGAGGGCCGCATCTCGACCCGTCGCAAGGGTGTTCTGGTGAAGCTCTGCAAGCCGCAACAGGATATCCGCGCTGACCTGCCGACTATCGGCGTGGAAACGGTGGAGAACGCGCATAAGGCCGGGCTGGCGGGGATCGCCGTTGAAGCCGGGCGCGCGCTGGTACTTGATCGCGATGAGATGTTGAAGGCGGCAGATCAGGCCGGCATATTCGTCTGCGGTATCGATACGTCACTCGGTGAAGACATGATGGGCGGAGACATGGTGGGATGGCGGCAACGTTGAAGGTGGCGGTTATAGCTGGCGAGGTATCGGGCGATCTTCTGGGTGCCGATCTCATCCGGTCCCTGAAAGGCCATTACTCGGGTTCTGTCGAGTTAATGGGCGTCGGCGGTGAGGCTCTGGAGGCGCAGGGGCTGGTTTCGCTGTTCGATTATTCCGAACTCTCCATCATGGGCTTCACGCAGGTTCTGAAGAAGCTGCCGAAGCTGATTTCGCGGATCAACCAGACCGCGCAGGCAATCATTGTCGCCAAGCCGGATATTCTGCTGATCATCGACAGCCCGGATTTCACCCATCGTGTTGCGAAAAAAGTCCGCAAACAATTGCCGCATCTGCCGGTCGTCAATTATGTCTGCCCCAGCGTATGGGCGTGGAAGGAATATCGCGCCACTGCGATGTTGTCCTATGTCGATCACGTTCTGGCCCTGCTTCCATTCGAGCCGGAGGCGATGCGGCGTCTCGGCGGCCCGCCGACAACCTTTGTCGGCCATCGCCTCAGCGTCGATCAAGACGTGCTCTCCGTGCGGCAGAGGCGGGCTGAGCGGCCCCTGCCTGCCAACGGCGAACCGAAAACCATTCTGCTCCTGCCGGGGTCACGTTCCACCGAAACGACCCGGTTGATGGAGCCGTTTCAGGAAGCGGCAAAAGCATATGTCGAGCGCAACGGCCCGACGAAGTTTCTGCTGCCGACAGTGCCGCGCCAGGAAAACCGCATCCGCGAACTGGCGGCAACATGGCCTCAGGATATCAGGCCTGAAATCGGCATCGATCCCGCCTTCAAGTGGAATGCATTTGCGCGCGCCGATGCGGCGATTGCCGCGTCCGGCACCGTTATTCTCGAGCTCGCGCTCGTCGGCGTACCAACCATATCGGTCTACAAGACCGACTGGATTTTCACGATGCTGAGCAAGCGGGTGAAAACCTGGACAGGTGCGCTTCCGAACCTGATTGCCGACTATGTCGTGGTGCCGGAATATTTCAACGAGGTGGTACGGGCAGGGTCGATGTTGCGCTGGGCCGAACGGCTCTCATCCGACACCACCGAACGGCGGGCGATGCTGGAAGGCTATGCTCTTGTGCAGGAGCGTTTGCACACCGAAGTGCCTCCTGGCGAAACCGGCGCCCTTATCCTTCTCGATGTGCTGAACAGCCGCAAGCAGCAAGGCTGAACCGGCAGCGATCCTGTCTGCTTCCTGGGGTTGGCAGGGCAGGTTTCGCTATTCTTATCGATGATCATATCCAACAAAAAAGCCGGCGGATAAAACCCGCCGGCTTTTTTGTTGGTTGGTTTCCCGGCTTAACGCTTGGAAACCGGAACGTAGTCACGCTTGCCGGCGCCCGTGTAGAGCTGACGCGGACGGCCGATGCGCTGCTGCGGATCCTCGATCATTTCGTTCCACTGCGCGATCCAGCCGACGGTGCGGGCCAGTGCGAACAGCACGGTAAACATGGTCGTGGGGAAGCCAAGCGCCTTCAGCGTGATACCCGAATAGAAGTCGACGTTCGGGTATAGCTTCTTCTCGACGAAGTAAGGATCGGAAAGAGCGATCTTTTCGAGTTCGAGCGCGACCTGCATGATCGGATCGTCGGAGTTGCCGGTGGCTTCCAGCACTTCGTACATCGTCTTCTGCATGATCTTGGCGCGCGGGTCGTAGTTTTTGTACACGCGGTGGCCAAAGCCCATCAGGCGGAACGGATCGTTCTTGTCCTTGGCGCGGGCAATATATTCCGGAATGCGGTCAACCGTGCCGATTTCGTTGAGCATGTTGAGCGCCGCTTCGTTGGCGCCGCCATGTGCCGGACCCCAGAGGCAGGCGATGCCCGCTGCAATACAGGCGAACGGGTTTGCACCCGACGAACCGGCAAGACGCACCGTGGAGGTGGAAGCGTTCTGTTCGTGATCCGCATGCAGGATGAAGATGCGGTCCATGGCGCGGGCCAGAACCGGATCGACCTTGTACTCTTCGCAAGGCACGGCAAAGCACATGTGCAGGAAGTTGGAAGCGTAATCGAGGTCGTTCTTCGGGTAAACGAAGGGCTGGCCGATATGGTACTTGTAGGCCATGGCGGCGATCGTCGGCATTTTCGCGATCATCCGCAGCGAAGCGACCATGCGCTGGTGCGGATCCGTAATGTCGGTCGAGTCGTGATAGAAGGCCGAGAGAGCGCCGACCGTGCCGCACATGACAGCCATCGGATGTGCGTCGCGACGGTAGCCGGTGAAGAAGCGGCTCATCTGCTCGTGCACCATGGTGTGGCGCGTTACGCGGGTGTCGAAGTCCTTCTTCTGCGCAGCCGTCGGCAATTCGCCGTAAAGCAGCAGATAGCAGGTTTCCAGGAAGTCGCCCTGTTCGGCAAGCTGCTCGATCGGGAAGCCGCGGTGCAGGAGAACGCCTTCGTCACCATCGATATAGGTGATCTTGGATTCGCAGGAGGCTGTCGAGGTGAAGCCGGGGTCGTAGGTGAAGGAGCCCGTGTGCTTGTACAGCGTGGCGATATCGACGACGCTTGGTCCAATCGTGCCTTCCCTGACCGGGAGTTCGACCTGTTTTTCGCCAAGTGTCACTGTAGCGCTTTTTTCCGTCATACTGATCCTCCGAAAACATGCGGGTGGGGGCGTTGAGATACGCCCCGCGGTTAAGCGTCTACCGATTAGCTATATGATCCTTGCGCGGATGCCAAGCTATCCAAAGGTCAAATTGTGCATTGCGGCAAACGCAATCGCGTTGCTTCAGGCTTTCCCGGCAGCAGCAATTCAATCTCGGTCAACGCATCGTTAAAGTAAAGGATTGCAATCCCCAGCGCTGGTCTGCAAACCTGTTTTTGGTGCGGCAAGGGGCGGTGGGGATTGCTCGGTCAAGGGGAAAAACAGCATTTCGAATATGCTAAAACGATGCAGGGAGACTTGCCCGGCACGCGGGAAATTCTGTTTCCTCTCCGCCGAAGCAGTGATGCGGCAACATATGACACTTCCGCCATTATTCCCGAGATTAACCGCAACACTACCGTGGTCGAAAAAATCGCCACGTACCTGGCCGAGGAGCGCGCATTCGGCCACGATTTTCTTTTCATTCCCGTTTCCATCGGCTGCGGCGCGGTACTCTGGTTTTCTCTAGATGCCACGCCTTCCCCGGTCGTTTTGATTGCCACATTTCTTTTTGTCGCCGTTCTGGCGCTCTTTGTGAGATATAAAGCTGGCATTGCGGCGGCGGTTTGCGGCCCCTTCGCTTTTCTATTGCTCGGCATGCTTCTGGCAGATTTCGAAACCCGACGGGCAGGGACCGTGGTGCTGGATACCCCCGTCACCACCACCATCACCGGCACCGTGGCGCGCCGGGAGGTCGATGCACGCGGCTACTGGCGATATGTCGTCGATCTGACCGCAACAGCGGACCCGACATTGTCGCGTCCGCCGCAGAGGATATCGGTGCTTTCGCGTGGCGGAGGCGAGCCGATCACACTCGGCGCAACCCTTCGCGGCAAGGTCCGCCTCTCGCCGCCGTCCGGCCCGGCCTTACCGGGACTGAACGACTTCGCCTTCACGTCTTATTTCAGAGGCATAGGCGCGACCGGTTTCTTTTATAAATCACCGGATGCGCTTGTATCACCCGTTGGTGACGCAAGGCCTGACAAGGGTTGGCTGGAATGGGCCGATATGCGGCTTTACGGCCTTCGCAGCGCAATTGCCGAACGCATCCGCACCACCATCGGCGGTGATGCCGGAGCCTTCGCCGCCTCCATCATCACCGATGAGAGACAGGCTATATCGGCGGAGACGATGGAGGCGTTGCGGCTCTCCGGCCTTGCCCATATCGTTGCCATATCCGGGCTCAACATGGCATTGGCATCCGGCATATTCTTTGTTGGCCTGAGACTGGCTTTCAGCCTGTTTCCCGCCTTTGCGCAGCGCTGGCCGGTCAAGAAAATCGCGGCTTTCGCGGCACTGCTGATGACGCTTGCCTATTATCTGATTTCCGGTTTTGCCGTTTCCGCCGAGCGCGCCTGGCTGATGATGTCTGTGATGCTGATTGCGGTCCTTTTCGATCAACCATCACTCAGCCTCAGAAACGTTGCCATTTCCGCCCTGATCATTCTGGCTTTCTCGCCCTCGGAAATCATGGGTCCGAGTTTTCAGATGTCATTTGCCGCCACTATAGCGCTTGTGTCCGCCTATGCCTTCTGGAGCCGTTGGCGTACGGATCGCGAGCGGCTGTTCATCGGGCGCAAGCCCGCATGGCTGAAGGTGGCGGAAATGATGGGCGCGGTCATTGGCGGCGTTATCACGACGTCGCTGATCGGGGGCCTTTCGACGGCGATCTATTCAGCCGAACATTTTCACCGTGTCACCACCTATGGACTGTTCGCCAATCTGGCTGCAATGCCGCTCATGTCGCTGATCGTCATGCCATTCGCTCTTATCGCCATGCTGCTGATGCCCTTCGGGCTCGATGCGCCGTTCCTGAAGATCATGGGTTATGGCATGGCACTCGTCATCGAGGTTGCAAACGAGGTGGCCTCCTGGGGCGGCAGCGCAGCGACTGGGCGTCCGCATGGCTGGTTTATCGGTTTGGCTTCGGTGGGTTTCCTGCTGCTGACATTGCTGCGCAGCCGGCTTGCGCTTCTTGGCATCCCGTTTCTGCTCTTGGCCTTCGGTGTGTCGGCAGTTACGGCCTATCGTGATCTGCCGGATCTATTGATTCACGAGGACGGCGAATTGGTGGCACTCCTGGAGGACGGCAAGGTCTCAACCACAAAAGCCCGTCCGCAGGGCTTCGTTTACGACCAGTGGCAAAGGGCGCTGCTGCTGCCGGAAAAAACCGTGCCGCCGGGTTTTATAAATGGTGAGAGCATGGCAAATACTGCTGGTTCTGACTCGAGATCGAAACTGTCGCCCGAAGACATGGCTGTGGTGGTACGCGAGATGACGGCGGCGCTCAAAGACGCCAAAGCTGGCGTCTTCACCTGCAGGAAAGACATATGGTGCGTAGCGAGCGCCGCGAGCGGAGAATGGATCGTCGTTCTGGAAGATGGCCGCTTCGCCGGAAAAGCCTGCGATATTGCCGATATCGTCGTTGTTTCCCGCAGAACCTCTTTTTCGCAGTGCCGCTCGGGTGCACTCCTGCTCAGCCGTGACATCTTGCGGCGTCTCGGTTCTGTGGAAATAGATTTTGCTGACAAGAGGGAGGAGGGTGTGGCGAGCGGGCTGCGCGCCGCAATCGCCGGAACGGACAGGCCCTGGAGCCAGCACCGTCATTACGACTGGAAAAGCGGACGTTTCGACCGTGATCTGCCGCAGCCCATCATCCGGCTGCTGGCGGCGTCGCAATGACTGCCGCCAGCATTGATCATCGGGCCTTGGCGCGCAAATCTTCAGTCAATTCGCCGATCTCGCCAACTTCCTCTTCATGATCAGCGTCGCGCCAGCTCTCCTTCAAACCGGCCTCGTACCATTCTTGCATGGCAGGCAGGGCGAGCAGCCGGTCGCAATAGGCTTTCGCTGCCGGCGAAAGATCCGCGCTGCCATAGGTCTGGAAACGGAATGCAACCGGGCAGAAGAAAGCATCGACCGCCGTGAACTTCTGACCGGCAAGATATGGCCCGCCGAATTTTGTAAGACCCTCGCTCCACAACGCATCGATCCGCTTTATATCGGCCTTAAGCCCGGCATCGCCGCCCCTGGGTTTGACCCGAATGCCCACCGACATGGGATAGAGATTGCGCAGCGAGGAAAAGCCGGCATGCATCTCACTCGCGGCCGAACGCGACCAGGCCCTCGCATGCTTGTCGCTTGCCCAGACACCCTGGTGTCTTTCGGCAAGATATTCGACGATCGAAAGCGTTTCCCAAACCGTCATACCCTCGTCGACCAGGCAGGGCACCTTGCCCGTCGGCGAAAAGGAGGAGAAGGAGACGCCTTCGCCGAACGGAATGAGCTTTTCATCAAAGGCGATACCGAGCGTGCGCATCAATACCCATGGCCGCAGCGACCATGAAGAATAGTTCTTGTTGGCTATATAAAGATCGTACATGGCGTATCTCCCGGATATGACGCGTATTTCTACACCTGCCAAGCGTTCACGGAATATCGAAAATTATCCATGGCTCCCATAAACGCCGTTGATGAATGGTGATGTGGGGTCGCCGAGAGCGCGCCTCGCGATAAGTCACCCTTTGGTGACTACTAAAAACTGACTGCGCAAAACGACAGAACAACGTCGCTAAAAAACAGCGGATGGGATCGCTTCGACAATTACAGCGAGCAGCCCATTCGCCACCACGCCTGTAGCGAAACCGAAGCATCTTTATGGAGCAGGAACTCAGTTTAGAAAGGGCAACGCGCATAGGCTGAATGGCGCATATCCTCGTGCACCCGCAAAAGCACGCCACGTTTGGAAACAGCCAAACCCGATATAGGCGCCATCTTCACGATGACGCCTATTGTAAAGCGAATACGTTCGGTTCGATAAGATCAATGGTAGCGGCGGATCAGCCCAACCAGCTTGCCCTGAATTTTCACCCGGTCGGGCCCGAAGATACGGGTCTCATAGGCTGGGTTTGCCGCCTCGAGCGCAATGGAGGCTCCCTTGCGGCGAAAGCGCTTCAGCGTGGCTTCCTCGTCATCCACCAGAGCCACAACGATATCCCCGGGATTGGCGGTGTTGCCGTTGCGGATGATGACTGTGTCGCCGTCGAAAATGCCGGCCTCGATCATCGAATCACCCTTGACCTCAAGCGCGTAATGTTCGCCCGTGCCAAGCATGTCTACTGGCACTGCCACATCATGGGTGTTGTTCTGGATGGCGGAAATTGGCACGCCCGCGGCGATGCGGCCCATGACCGGCACGGTGACAGCCCCGCCCAGATCGTTGGCCGGCGTCTTGGGGGCAGGGGCCGGTTCCGGCGTTTTGGGTTTGCCAAGGCTGCCTTCGATAACGCTTGGCGAAAAGCCGCGCTGCGGCCTTGCGCCCGGCGTATAAGCCTCGGGCAGTTTGATGACTTCCAGCGCCCGAGCTCTATTCGGTAGCCGACGAATGAACCCGCGCTCTTCGAGAGCGGTTATCAGGCGGTGGATGCCGGATTTCGAAGCAAGATCGAGTGCGTCCTTCATTTCATCGAAGGAGGGCGGCACGCCGGACTCTTTCATTCGTTCATGAATGAAGAGAAGCAATTCCTGCTGTTTGCGCGTGAGCATGAGGAAAACACCCTTTAGAATCGTAGTGGAAGTCGCGAAACAAATACAGAACGAACACTATATGTTCCATATGTGTTCTGCAATCCCCTAAAATTTCGTGAAGGTGCCATCTGTTGCTGTGATGATTTGCCTCATAGGACGCAATTGTGCTTTTGTGCGGTCAAAACCGTCCCGGCATGCTCCGGGCGGAAGGCCAGCAGGATACATTTTCATGACGAAACCCTATAGCGTTGACCATCTCGTTTTGCCCGTGGAAGTCATAGGCGTCGCCGTGAAGCGCCTCGTCAGTCTTGGCTTTACGGTTGCGCCGGAGGCTCTGCATCCTTTCGGCACCCAAAATGCCTGCGTATTTTTCGCCGATGGCACCTATCTGGAGCCGCTCGCAATTGCTGATCCGGCTAAATATAATACGTCAATAGAGAGGGGTGATGTGTTCACCGGCAGGGACGTGGCTTTCCGGCAACGGGACGGGCAGGAGGGTTTTTCGGCTCTTGTCGCCAGAACTGAAGACGCCTTGGTTGACCATGAGCGGTTTCGGGCAGCCGGCCTTTCGGCGGGCGATGTTTTCGAGTTTTCGCGGCCTGTTCGGATGCCGGATGGCTCGCAAGGCGAGGCGGCGTTCCGGCTGGCTTTTGCGGCAAGCGGGGCGGCCGCGGATTTCTTTTTGTTCAGTTGTCAACGGCTTCAAGCCCTTCCGGGCGATCGCACCATGCTGGAGCGCCACGCCAATGGTGTCACCGGCCTCAGTGAAATCGTCCTGTTTTCCGGCGGCGACATGAAGGTGGCGGGCCTGATCGAGACGGTGTTTGGCTGTGAAGGCAAATGGTCTCCGGGCGGTGATATGGTTTTCGCGACCGGCAATGCCAGCATCAGATTGACCGGAAAACCGCCTTTCGGCGGGCAGGCCCTGAATGCTCAGGATGGCAACGAAGGCGGATTGCGCGGCGCGGGCATCGTCTTTTCGTCACACGATCTTGCCGTGACAGAGGCGGTGCTTGCTGCTAATGGCGTGTCCTGCGCAAAAGCGGACGGCCGTCTGGTGGTGCCCGCGGCACCCGGTCAGGGCGTTGCCTTCGCCTTCGAGGAAAAATGATGAGCGTTACGAACAATCTTAAAGTCACCGCCGGCGATGGCGCCAGCAAGGTTTCCTTCTCGAATACCGAGCGGTTTTCGCTGATTGCCGGCCCCTGCCAGATGGAAAGCCGCGAACATGCCTTCATGATCGCTGGCGTCCTGAAGGAGCTTTGCGACAAGCTGGGAATAGGGCTTGTCTACAAGTCCTCTTTCGACAAGGCGAACCGCACTTCGCTTTCCGGAAAACGCGGCATCGGCCTGGATAACGCGATGCAGGTTTTTGCCGATCTCAAGAAGGAATTCGGTTTTCCTGTTCTGACCGACATCCACACGGAAGAGCAATGCGCCATCGTTTCCGAGGTAGTGGACGTGCTGCAGATCCCGGCGTTCCTCAGCCGCCAGACCGATCTTCTCGTTGCCGCCGCCAAGACCGGCCGCGTCATCAACGTCAAGAAAGGCCAGTTTCTGGCGCCTTGGGACATGAAGAACGTGCTTGCCAAGCTCAATGAGAGCGGCAATCCGAATGTGATGTTGTGCGAGCGCGGCGCGTCCTTCGGTTACAACACGCTGGTTTCCGACATGCGCTCTTTGCCGATCATGGCAGCGCTCGGCGCACCTGTCGTGTTCGATGCCACCCATTCGGTGCAGCAGCCGGGCGGGCAGGGCGGCTCCACAGGTGGCCAGCGCGAATTCGTCGAGACGTTGGCGCGTGCGGCCGTTGCGGTTGGCGTGGCCGGCCTCTTCATCGAGACGCATGAGGATCCGGACAATGCGCCGTCAGACGGCCCTAACATGGTCCATCTGAAGGACATGCCGAAAATGCTCGAAAAGCTTCTGGCTTTCGACGCGATTACGAAAGCCTGATCGGCTGACCGTGACGGCGGGCACTTTTGTGCCAATCGATTTTAATGGCGGGCGGGCCGTTTCCGCTGCCCACCGTCATTGTAATTTCTTCGCCATCGTCTAAGACAGGCGACGGAAAATATCTGTTCCATTCCCAAGGGAGAGACCATGACTGCCATTACCGATATCATCGCGCGCGAAATTCTCGACAGCCGCGGCAATCCGACCGTTGAAGTCGACGTTTATCTCGAAGACGGCTCCATGGGCCGTGCCGCCGTTCCCTCCGGCGCCTCCACCGGCGCGCATGAGGCGGTTGAGCTGCGCGATGGCGGCAAGCGTTATCTCGGCAAGGGCGTGGAAAAGGCGGTCGAAGCCGTCAATACGGAAATCTTCGACGCGATTGGCGGTTTCGACGCTGAAAACCAGATCCAGATCGACCAGATGATGATCGCGCTCGACGGCACGCCGAACAAGTCGCGCATCGGCGCCAACGCCATCCTCGGCGTGTCGCTCGCCGTTGCGAAGGCTGCCGCTGAAGCGTCCGGCCTGCCGCTTTACCGTTATGTCGGCGGCCCGAACGCGCATCTGCTGCCGGTTCCGATGATGAACATCATCAACGGCGGCGCGCATGCCGATAACCCCATCGACTTCCAGGAATTCATGATCCTGCCGGTCGGCGCAGAAAATATTCGCGAAGCCGTGCGCATGGGCTCCGAAGTCTTCCATACGCTGAAAAAAGAACTGTCCGCACAGGGCCACAACACCAATGTCGGCGATGAGGGCGGTTTTGCACCGGGTCTCGAAAGCGCGCCGGCAGCACTCGATTTCATCATGAAGTCGATCGAAAAGGCTGGCTACCGTCCGGGCGACGACATGTTCATCGGTCTCGACTGTGCGGCGACCGAATTCTTCAAGAACGGCAATTACGTTTATGAAGGCGAAGGCAAGACCCGTTCGCCGATCGAGCAGGCCGAATACCTGGCCGAGCTCGTGGCGAAATATCCGATCATCTCCGTCGAAGACGGCATGGCTGAAGACGACTGGGATGGCTGGAAGGCGCTGACCGATCTCATTGGCAACAAGTGCCAGCTGGTGGGCGACGATCTTTTCGTCACTAACTCCGCCCGCCTTCGCGATGGTATCAAGATGGGTGTCGCCAACTCCATCCTAGTCAAGGTCAACCAGATCGGTTCGCTTTCCGAGACGCTGGACGCAGTCGAAACTGCGCACAAGGCAGGTTACACCGCCGTCATGTCGCACCGTTCGGGCGAAACGGAAGATTCCACCATCGCCGATCTCGCGGTTGCAACCAACTGCGGTCAGATCAAGACCGGCTCGCTTGCCCGTTCCGACCGGCTCGCAAAGTACAACCAGCTTATCCGCATTGAAGAAATGCTTGGCCCGCAGGCTGCTTACGCCGGCCGTTCGATCCTGCGCGGATAATCCGCGTTCGGGTTTCGCGATATGGCCCGCCGCCTGGCGGGTCAGTCTCAGGGATGGGCGGTTTATCCGCACTGCTCACTCCCGAGTTGATCTGGGGTTCAGTCAGGCCAGGTCCCTGGGTTGAAAGGGCTCTTTTCACGGCGAAGACGCGCTGTGGCTTGATGCCGGATCACGCTCGGCATAACGAACTCTCTCTGATATCGTCGTCATTATTAGCCCGCCTCTGGCGGGCTTTTTTGCGTCTATCAGTCGCGCGGAATTTAAGGTCAACGGATAGTTAAACAATCCGCATTAGTCTCGAGACTCACATTATGCGTTTTAAGGCTTCTCTCCGGCATGTGGACCAGACATCATAAAAAGAGACGATTCGGCCGTTTGATCGTTCCGGCCATTACGATCGCTTTTCTTTCCTATTTCGGGTATCATTCCATCCACGGCGACTTCGGCCTTCAGGCGACGGAGCGGCTGGAGCGGCAGCGTATTGCCAGAACGGCAGAGCTTGCCAAGCTGACGCAGGCGCGCGTTGCGCTGGAGCGGCAGGTCGAATTATTGAGCGACGGTTCTCTCGAACGTGACATGATTGACGAGATTTCCCGTTATCAGTTGAATATGTCCCGTACGGACGAAATTGTCATCATGAATACCTACTTCTAATTAACCGAAATCAAGTTAATTAATGATTTGTGATTTATTCACAGCACTTTAGCATGAATATGTGCCATGCGTTTAAAGCATTGCTGCATGGCATTTTCTTGCATATGGTACGCGCCAATCTATCCATTCAAACGACAACTCAGGGAGGGATGAATGGCGCCGCGAAAAACCGCGTCCGTATCCGGCCGAAAGACAACGGCAAAGGCTGCAGGCGAATTCACCGGTAAGAACAGCCCGGACTTTTCGAAGGAAGAAGAGCTTCACGCCTATCGTGAGATGCTTCTCATCCGTCGCTTCGAGGAAAAGGCCGGCCAGCTTTACGGCATGGGCTTCATCGGTGGTTTCTGTCACCTCTACATCGGTCAGGAAGCCGTTGTTGTCGGCATGCAGATGTCTCAGAAGGAAGGCGATCAGGTCATCACCGCTTACCGTGACCACGGCCATATGTTGGCTCTGGGCATGAGCGCGCGTGGCGTCATGGCCGAATTGACCGGTCGCAAGGGCGGCCTGTCGAAGGGCAAGGGCGGCTCGATGCACATGTTCTCCAAGGAGAAACATTTCTACGGCGGCCACGGCATCGTCGGTGCGCAGGTTTCGCTCGGAACCGGTCTTGCCTTCGCCAATAAATATCGCGGCAACGACAATGTCTCCGTGACCTATTTCGGTGACGGCGCCGCCAACCAGGGTCAGGTCTACGAGAGCTTCAACATGGCCGCTCTCTGGAAACTGCCGATCATCTATATCGTTGAAAACAACCGTTACGCCATGGGCACCTCGACCGCCCGCGCCACCGCACAGTCGAACTATTCGCTGCGCGGCCAGTCCTTCGGCATTCCCGGCATCCAGGTGGATGGCATGGATGTGCGCGCCGTAAAGGCCGCCGCCGATCAGGCGCTGGAACATTGCCGCTCGGGCAAGGGTCCGATCATTCTGGAAATGCTGACCTACCGTTACCGTGGTCACTCCATGTCCGACCCGGCGAAATACCGTTCGAAAGACGAAGTGCAGAAGATGCGCTCCGAACATGACCCGATCGAGCAGGTCAAGGCACGGCTTCTGGAGCAGGGCTGGGCAAGCGAAGACGAGTTGAAGGCCATCGACAAGGATGTCCGTGATATTGTCGCCGATAGCGCAGACTTCGCCCAGAACGACCCAGAGCCGGATGTATCCGAGCTCTACACCGACATTCTGCTCTGATCGGGAAAGGGAAACCCATGCCAGTAGAAATTCTTATGCCCGCCCTTTCCCCGACCATGGAGGAAGGCACGCTTTCCAAATGGCTTAAAAAGGAAGGCGACAAGGTCACATCCGGCGACGTGATTGCCGAGATCGAGACCGACAAGGCGACCATGGAAGTGGAAGCTGTGGATGAAGGTGTTATCGGCAAGCTGCTGATCGACGCCGGCACCGAAGGCGTCAAGGTCAACACGCCGATCGCCGTTCTCATCCAGGAAGGCGAAAGCGCTGCCGACATTTCTTCTTCTGCCAAGAAGGAAGAGCCGAAGGCTGAAGCTGCAAATTCCGATTCGGATGCCGCAGGCGGCAAGACCCGCGAAGCATCCGAGGAGCCGAGCGCTGCCAAGGAAGCCGCAAAGGTTCCGGCAGCACCTAAGATCGAAGTCGCTGCCGATCCGGATATTCCTGAAGGCACGGAAATGGTGATGACGACGGTGCGTGAAGCGCTGCGCGACGCCATGGCCGAAGAAATGCGCGCCGACGAAAAAGTCTTCGTCATGGGTGAGGAAGTCGCCGAATATCAGGGCGCTTACAAGATTACCCAAGGCCTGTTGCAGGAATTCGGCGAGCGCCGCGTCATCGACACCCCGATCACCGAGCACGGTTTTGCCGGTATCGGCGTCGGTGCGGCAATGACGGGCCTGCGGCCCATCGTCGAATTCATGACCTTCAACTTCGCCATGCAGGCGATCGACCAGATCGTCAACTCGGCTGCGAAGACGCTTTACATGTCGGGCGGCCAGATGGGTGCGCCGATGGTGTTCCGTGGCCCCTCGGGTGCTGCTGCCCGCGTTGGCGCTCAGCATTCGCAATGTTACGCCGCATGGTACAGCCATATTCCGGGCCTCAAGGTCGTCATGCCCTACACGGCAGCGGACGCCAAGGGTCTCCTGAAGGCAGCCATCCGCGATCCGAATCCGGTCATCTTCCTTGAGAATGAAATTCTCTACGGCCAGAGCTTCGAAGTGCCGAAGCTCGACGATTTCGTGCTGCCGATCGGCAAGGCGCGCATTCACCGCAAGGGCAAGGATGCGACGATCGTTTCCTTCGGCATCGGCATGACCTACGCAATCAAGGCGGTTGCGGAACTCGAAAAGCTCGGCATCGACGTCGAACTGATCGACCTTCGCACCATCCGTCCGATGGATCTGCCCACCGTCATCGAATCGGTCAAGAAGACCGGTCGTCTGGTCACCGTCGAGGAAGGCTTCCCGCAGTCATCGGTTGGTGACTTCATCGCCAATCAGGTCATGCGTGCCGCTTTCGACTATCTCGATGCGCCGATCCTGACGATTGCCGGCAAAGACGTTCCGATGCCTTACGCGGCAAACCTCGAAAAGCTGGCTTTGCCGAACGTCGATGAAGTCGTTCAGGCTGTCAAAACCGTCTGCTACAAGTAAGGGGAGGCGTTTCGATGCCGATAAACATCACCATGCCTGCCCTTTCTCCCACCATGGAAGAGGGCAATCTGGCCAAGTGGCTGGTCAAGGAAGGCGACAAGGTCGCACCCGGTGACGTGATCGCCGAGATCGAGACCGACAAGGCAACCATGGAAGTGGAAGCCGTCGATGAGGGCACGGTCGCCAAGCTCGTGGTTCCCGCAGGCACGGAAGCGGTCAAGGTCAACGCCCTGATCGCTATCCTCGCCGCCGATGGCGAGGATGTGGCTGAGGCAGCAAAGGGCGGCAATGCTGCTCCTGCCGCGTCCCAGGCCAAAGCCGAGGCTCCGAAGCAAGAAGCTGCAAAGGCCGAAGCGCCAAAGGAAGAAGCTGTCCCAGCCAAGGCTGAAAAGCCAGTTGCCGACCAGTCCTCCGCACCTTCCACCCCGGCCCCGGTTGCAAAATCCGGCGAGCGCATCTTCGCTTCGCCGCTTGCCCGTCGTCTCGCCAAGGAAGCCGGTCTCGACCTCACGGCCGTGTCCGGTTCCGGCCCGCATGGCCGTATCGTCAAGACTGACGTGGAAAAGGCTGCCGCTTCTGGTGGTGCGAAGGCTGCTCCTGCCGCCGCAGCATCCGCAGGCGCACCAGCTGCCGCACTTGCCAAGGGCCCGTCCGAAGAAGCTGTTCTCAAGCTGTTCGAACCCGGTTCTTACGAACTGGTGCCGCATGACGGCATGCGCAAGGTCATCGCCAAGCGTCTGGTCGAATCCAAGCAGACCGTTCCGCATTTCTACGTTTCCGTGGATTGCGAACTGGATACGCTTCTGGCGCTGCGCGCCCAGCTCAACGCCGCCGCTCCCGAAAAGGACGGCAAGCCCGCCTACAAGCTTTCGGTCAACGACATGGTCATCAAGGCGCTGGCTCTCGCGCTGCGCGATGTGCCTGATGCCAACGTCTCCTGGACGGAAAGCAACATGGTCAAGCACAAGCATTCGGATGTCGGCGTTGCCGTTTCCATTCCGGGTGGCCTGATCACGCCGATCATCCGCAAGGCGGAAGAGAAGTCGCTCTCCACCATCTCCAACGAGATGAAGGACTACGGCAAGCGCGCCAAGGAGCGCAAGCTGAAGCCCGAGGAGTATCAGGGCGGCACGACGGCCGTGTCCAACATGGGCATGATGGGCGTCAAGAGCTTCTCCGCCGTCATCAACCCGCCGCACGCCACCATTCTGGCAGTCGGCGCGGGTGAAGAACGCGCTGTCGTGAAGAACGGCGAGATCAAGATCGCCAATGTCATGACGGTTACGCTCTCCACCGACCATCGTTGCGTCGATGGCGCGCTCGGAGCCGAGCTGATCGGTGCCTTCAAGCGCTACATCGAAAACCCGATGGGCATGCTGGTTTGATCGGAGAGTGAGATGGTGAAGTCGGTCCTCTGCTTTGGCGATTCCCTGACATGGGGATCAGATGCGGAAACGGGTGGCCGGCATAGCCATGACGATCTTTGGCCGAGCGTCTTGCAAAAGGCGCTCGGGCCTGATGTGAAGGTGATCCACGAAGGGCTGGGTGGACGAACCACCGCCTATGATGATCATACCGCTGATTGCGATCGCAACGGTGCAAGGCTCTTGCCGACGCTTCTGCACAGCCACGCGCGGCTTGACCTGGTCATCATCATGCTCGGCACCAACGACTTGAAACCGTCGATTCATGGCTCGGCCATCGTCGCGATGAAGGGTGTGGAGCGGCTGGTCAAACTGGTGCGCAACCATGTCTGGCAGGTGCCGGACTGGGAAGCGCCGGATGTTCTGATCGTCGCGCCGCCGCAACTGTGCGAAACGGCCAACCCCGTGATGGGCGCTATCTTTCGCGATGCGATCGATGAATCGGCGATGCTCGCGCCGGTCTACCGGGATTTGGCCGACGATCTCGATTGCGGATTTTTCGATGCGGGGTCAGTTGCCCGCACGACGCCCGTAGACGGCGTTCATCTCGATGCTGAAAACACGCGGGCCATCGGGCGCGGGCTGGAGCCCGTCGTTCGCATGATGCTCGGACTTTGACAACAATTCTCGTTTCGGAACGGCATGCCGTGACCCGATAGGACAAGGCAGGATACCTATGGCTCAATCTTATGACGTCATCATCATCGGTTCGGGACCGGGCGGTTATATTGCCGCGATTCGCGCTGCCCAGCTCGGCATGAAGGTTGCCGTGGTCGAGCGCGAGCACCTTGCAGGCATCTGCTCCAACTGGGGCTGCATTCCCACCAAGGCGCTGCTGCGCACTGCCGATGTCTTGCATACGGCTCAGCACGCCAAGGATTACGGCCTGACGCTCGAAGGCTCGATCAAGCCTGATGTCAAGGCGATCGTTGATCGTTCGCGCGGCATCGCGCACCGCATGAACAACGGCGTCGGTTTCCTGTTCAAGAAGAACAAGGTCGATATCATCTGGGGCGAGGCCAAGATCACCAAGCCTGGTGAAATCGTAGTTTCCAAGACCCAGAAGAAGCCTGTCGAACCGATGGGCCCGGTTCCGAAGAACACGCTGGGCGAGGGCACCTATACCGCCAAGCACATCATCGTCGCCACAGGCGCCCGCCCGCGCGCGCTTCCAGGCATCGAACCGGATGGCAAGCTGATCTGGACCTATTTCGAGGCAATGAAGCCGGAAGAACTGCCGAAGTCCCTGCTCGTCATGGGTTCCGGCGCCATCGGCATCGAATTCGCCAGCTTCTACCGCACCATGGGTGTCGACGTTACCGTCGTTGAAATCATGAGCCAGGTGATGCCGGTCGAAGATGCGGAGATATCTGCCTTCGCCAAGAAGCAGCTGGAGAAGCAGGGCATCAAGTTCCATCTGGAAACCAAGGTTGCCAAGGTCGAGAAGGCTGCTAATTCGGTTACTGCGACGCTCGAGAAGAAGGACGGTTCGTCCGAGAAGATCACCGCTGACCGGATGATTTCGGCTGTCGGCGTCGTCGCCAACATCGAAGGCATCGGCCTTGAGGCCGTCGGCGTGAAGACCGATCGCGGCTTCATCGTCATCGACGGTTACGGCAAGACCAACGTGCCTGGCGTCTACGCCATCGGCGATGTCGCCGGCCCGCCGCTGCTCGCCCACAAGGCCGAGCATGAGGCCGTGATCTGTGTTGAAAAGATCGCCGGTCTGCCGAATGTTCACCCTATGGACAAGCTCAAGATACCCGGCTGCACCTATTGCAACCCACAGGTCGCCTCTGTTGGTCTCACCGAAGCCAAGGCGAAGGAACTGGGCCGCGATATTCGCGTTGGCCGCTTCTCCTTTGCGGCCAACGGCAAGGCCGTGGCGCTCGGTGAAGATCAGGGCATGGTCAAGACCATCTTCGACAAGAAGACAGGCGAGTTGATCGGCGCGCACATGGTTGGTGCGGAAGTCACCGAACTCATTCAGGGCTTCGTGGTCGCCATGAACCTCGAGACCACCGAAGAGGAACTGATGCACACGATCTTCCCGCATCCGACCATTTCCGAGTCGATGAAGGAAAGCGTGCTCGACGCCTACGGACGTGTGCTGAACGCATGAGTGCCCCGTGATGCCCGGCATTGTCTAACCGTGCCGGGTGTCCCATATGTCTCAACGCTGGTTCTATAAGGGAGCGCGGGAATGGAAAATATCGGCTGGATTGCGGCAATCATCATCGGCGGTCTTGCCGGCTGGCTCGCCGGCAAACTCATGGATATGCGTTTCGGCATCTTCATGAATATCGTTCTCGGCATCGTCGGTTCGGTGGTTGCCGTTGCGGTGCTGAGAACCTTCGACGTTTTCGTGCAGGACAGCAGGCTCGGTTATTTCGTAACGTCCTTCATCGGCGCCAGCCTGTTGTTGTTCATGGCTAAGCTGGTACGGCGCTGACTAGGCTTCGTGCCCGGAAGGGGCTTACGCTTTTTCTGGAATTGTTCTAAAGCATCGCGTCAATAAATGTGATGATCGCGGCAAGCGATAGAAACAGGTTTCTTATGGTCACTATTCTCGACAGGACTTCGTCCGAAGAAAAGCGTATCCGCCACCCGGAAAAGGCCCATCGGCCCGATACCGAAGTCATGCGCAAGCCGGAATGGATCCGCGTCAAGGCGCCGACATCCAAAGGCTACCACGAGACGCGCGAACTGGTGCGCAGCCACAAGCTGGTGACGGTGTGCGAGGAAGCCGGCTGTCCAAATATCGGCGAATGCTGGGACAAGAAACACGCGACCTTCATGATCATGGGTGAGATCTGCACCCGCGCCTGCGCCTTCTGCAACGTCGCGACCGGCAAGCCCAATGCGCTTGACATGGACGAGCCGGAAAACGTCGCCAAGGCCGTCAAGCAGATGGGCCTCAGCCACGTCGTCATTACCTCGGTCGACCGCGACGATCTCGCCGATGGCGGCGCGGAGCACTTCGAAAAGGTGATCTGGGCGATCCGCGCTGCGTCTCCCAACACCACCATCGAAATTCTGACCCCGGACTTCCTGAAGAAGCCCGGCGCGCTGGAGCGTGTCGTCGCGGCGAAGCCCGATGTCTTCAACCACAATATGGAAACCGTTCCCGGCAATTACCTCACGGTTCGCCCCGGTGCGCGTTATTTCCATTCCGTGCGCCTGTTGCAGCGCGTCAAGGAACTGGACCCCACCATGTTCACCAAATCAGGCATCATGGTCGGCCTTGGCGAAGAGCGCAACGAAGTGCTGCAGTTGATGGACGATCTGCGCAGTGCTGACGTGGACTTCCTTACGATTGGCCAGTATCTGCAGCCAACACGCAAGCACCACAAGGTTGAGGCGTATGTCACGCCGGAGGAATTCAAGTCCTATGAGACGGTCGCCTATACCAAGGGCTTCCTGATGGTCTCCTCCAGCCCGCTGACGCGTTCTTCCCACCATGCGGGCGACGATTTTGCACGCCTGCGCGCAGCCCGCGAGAAGAAGCTTCTGGCCGCTGCGGAGTAAGTGGGCGGGGCGGGCAATTTCTCTCACGCGTCATCCTTGGGCTTGTCCGGAGGATGACGTTGCTGCTTTCACCTGAAGTCCGGCCACAACCTTCTCCGGCCGATGCGCGCGCATGCACAGGATGACGCTCAGCACGACTGAGGAAATCGCCAGGACTTCGACGATTGTTGGCCCACGACCTTCCCAGAGGAAACCATAGAGCAACGCAAAGAGCGTCTCGAACAGGATCATCTGCCCAACCATGGTGAGCGGCAGCAGGCGGCTCATGCGGTTCCAGAGAGCATTTCCGAGAATGGATGCGGTGAAACCGAGACCGGCGGCGATGGCCGCAAAATGCAGCCAGTCCTTGGAGCTATGGCTTTCCCCGCCGAAAGCAAAGGCCGGTATGGCGAGCGCCAGCGCCAGCCCGCCGGTCACCACACCCGTCATCATGTTCCAGTCGTCGGCGCTGACATCGTGAAGGCGTGACAGCCAGCGGGCATTGCCAACCGCAAAGGCCGTCCATGAGGCGAGCGCGCCAAGCGCACAGGCCAGCCCGATCAGGCGGGATACATCCAACCCCGCATCGCTTTCCGTCAGCGACTGCCAGGATATGCCGATAATGCCGATTGCGCCAAAGGCGAGCGACGGCCACAGACGCTTGAGCGATACCGCGCCATGATCGCGCGTGCCGATGATGGTGACGGCAACCGGCAGGAAGCCGATGATGATGGACGTGAAGGCAACGCCGCTCAGTTTCACCGCCGTTGATATGAAGACATAATAGGCGATGTTGCCGATCATGCTCAGCCAGCCGAGCGCGATCCATTCGCGCGCACCGAAATGGGCAGATACCCGTTTCAGGCGCGGTCCGATGATGACGAGCGAAATCAGCCCGTAGGTCAGGTAACGGGCCGTCGACAGTTGCAGGGCGGAAAAATCCGGTACGAGTTTCGGGGCGAGAAAGATCGCGCCCCAGAGTGCGCCCGCCATCATGCCGTAGATAACACCGAGGCTTGTCTTGTTCATGTCATGTCACATCCGCATTCACGATTGCCCGCGATGTGCCACAGCCACGTACGGCTGTCTTGACAAAAACTCCTGAGAGAAGAGGTGCTGTGCTTTCAGTGAATGCCGAAGGCCCGGCGATAAGCGGCAGGCGTTTTGCCCATCGCGTTGCGCATGGCGCGCGTCAGTGCCGTCTGGTCGGAGAAGCCGGCCCGCAAGGCAATTTCCGCAATCGGCAATGTGGAGTGGCGCAGCAATGCGCAGACCTTGTCCATGCGCAGCTCTGCAAGCCAGCGGTGAGGAGGGAGGTTGAACTCTTCCAGAAACAGCGCATGCAGGCGGCTATCGCTGATCGCGGCGCAGGATGCGAGCGTCTCGATGGTCCAGGGGAAAAATGGCTCCGCTCTGACGATCTCGCCCAGCGCATGCAGGCGGTGGCGGATATCGGTCTTTTCAGTCGCAAGGCTGTCGATCAGGAGCGGTGCCCAGAGGTTGGCAATATCCTCACGCGGCCCATCCGATCCGATGACGCCGCGCATGTAAGCGATCAGCTGCCGTGTATCCCGTGCGATATCGAGAAACGGCTTGTGGACAAATCTCTCCAGCACCTGTTCGGGAACAGCAGTTTCGTCGATATCGACCACCAGCGACCGGTTGATCGTCGTCGCTTCCTGTGTGTGCGATGTGTTGGGATGAATGAAGACCGCGCGCCCGGTGGACAATTCGTCCTGTAGCCCTGCTACATCGATCCGCAGACATCCCGAGACCGGAAGAACGATCTGCACGAAGCCGTGCCGTTCCTTCGGTCTTTCCTGCGTATAGGTTCTGATATCGGCGGATGCGGCGATCATGAGATTGTCATTTCCATCGTGCAAAGAAACGGCCGCCTCGAAAAGCGGCCGGTTTCAGTCCTGATTATGACATCGTCTTGAAGATTGGGCCAGCCGGCTTTATCGAACCGGCGTCTAACATTCTTCCTTGGCGGTCGATTCGCCGCGTTTGCGCTTGCGCAAAACCGGCTTGTTCTCTCTCGCCTCGCATTTCGCAACGTCGATGAGATAGGCAAGCATAGGCATTTCGTTCATCGATGCAAGTTGCTTGGCGGATTCGAGAAGGTTGATGATGTTGGAAAAATCGTCCATCGGCTCACTCAGTGGCTCAAAGCGGGTTATGTGGGTGTGAACCCAGGGATGAATAAGCGCGGTGAAAATGGGAGGTTCCAGCGCCGTTGCATCCCATGGGTGTAATATTAGTCGCAAATAAATAGCAATCCCTGCGAGGGGGTTGCAATAGTTAAATTTCCGTAACATCGGACGCCGCGGCCATGCCGCCGCAGAGTAATAGCCGCGCTATTTAAAAATGGCATGGTGGCGAAGACGAGGTTTATTCGATGCCGAACTATCTTGAAAACGTGGAGGACGCGGCTGCGATTATCGCATCTGCGCAGCGTATTTCGGTCGTTGGTTGCTCCGGAGGCGGAAAATCGACGCTTTCCCGGAAGCTCGTAAGACGCTTTGGATTTGAATACATTTCCATGGATCGCGATATTTTCTGGTTGCCAGGCTGGCATGCACGCCCGCGCCAAGAACAGCGACAAAGGATTGCCGCTATCGTCGCCAAAGACCGGTGGCTGATGGACGGCAGCAATCCATCGTCTTTCGACATGCGTCTGCCGAGATCCGACATCGTCCTTTGGGTGCGCATGCCGCGCTGGCTTTGCCTTTGGGGCGCCATCACCCGGATTGCCAAGGGGTATGGCAAGGCGCGTCCTGAAATGGCTGAAGGGTGCCCCGAAAGACTGGATCTCGATTTCCTGCGCTATATCTGGAATTTCGAACGCCGGCACGCCCCGATCTTCGAGCAGAATTTCGCGCTTTATGGTCCCAACGTGCCGGTATTCCAGCTTAAAAGCCGAAAACAGCTTCGCCGCCTTCTTGATCTTCTTGTTATCGAGGATTAACTCCCGCTCATGCCACAGTTCGAAACGCATCGCCTTGTAAAACACTCGCCCGACCGCATGTACGACCTCGTCGCCGATGTGGAGAAGTATCCGCAGTTTCTGCCGCTTTGCGAAGCGCTGGTCATCCGCTCGCGCAAGGAGCGGGACGGCAAGACTCTGCTGGTGGCTGATATGACGGTGGGCTACAAGGCCATTCGCGAGACCTTCACCACGCAGGTGCTGCTGAACCCGGCAGAGCGCGCTATCGACGTGAAATATATCGACGGCCCGTTCAAATATCTCGACAATCGCTGGCGTTTTGAAGCCTCCGCAGAGGGCGGCTCGGCCATTCATTTTTTCATCGAGTATGAATTCAAGAACCGGCTGCTCGGTGCGGTCATGGGATCGATGTTCGACAGGGCCTTCCGCATGTTCGCCGAAGCCTTCGAGACCCGCGCCGATAAAATCTACGCGGACCCGGCCTGATTCAGGGTAATCAGCATCTCGAGCGCCGTCCTGACGGTCGCAAGACGGATTTCCGTTCGCCCGATCTCTCCGTAGTGCATTTCATGGTGCAGGATTTTACCGCTGCGCGCCCTGGCGGCCAGATGCACCAGCCCCACCGGTTTTTCAACCGAACCTCCGCCCGGACCGGCAATGCCGGTCACGGCTACGGCAAAATCCGCCCGGGAACGAAATAGCGCGCCATGCGCCATTTGCAGCGCGGTCTGTCGGGATACGGCGCCGAAATTCGCCAGCGTCTCAGTTCCAACCCCAAGCATGTCCATCTTGGCCTGGTTTGTGTAGGTGACGAAGCCGCGATCGACGACGGCAGAAGAGCCGGCGATTTCCGTCAGCGAACCAGCAATCAGGCCGCCCGTACAGCTTTCCGCCGTCGAGACCATGAAGCCGCCGGCGGTAAAGTCAGAAATGATCCGCCGCGCCAGTTCTTCTATATCCGCAGGAAACAGGCTCATAGCGGTCTGCCCTTGTAGACCACAGTGGCAGTGGCAATCGCAGCAATACCTTCGCGGCGGCCGACGAAGCCGATCGTCTCGTTGGTGGTCGCCTTGACCGAGCAGCGCTCCAGCGCGATGCAGAGAATGTCGGAAAGCGCCTCACGCATGGCCTGCCGATGCGGTCCGATGCGCGGCGCTTCGGCAATCAGCGAGACATCGGCATTCATGATCGTGCCGCCATTGCCGCGGACTACCTTGGCCGCGTGTTCGAGGAAGATGCGCGAAGCGGCACCCTTCCATTGCGGATCGGAAGGCGGGAAGTGATCGCCTATGTCGCCAGCGCCGCAGGTGGCGAGCAGGGCATCCGTCAGCGCATGCAGCGCCACATCGGCATCCGAATGGCCTTTGAGTTTCTGGTCGTGTTCGATGAAGACGCCGCACAGCGTCACACCGTCTCCTGCTTCCAGCTGGTGCACGTCGTAACCATTGCCGGTGCGCACGTCAGGCAGTCCGTAGGAGAGCTTTTCATCGGCCATGGCGATATCCCGCTTGAGAGTGAGTTTCACATTGTCGACCGAGCCTTCGGTCAGCGTCACAGGCAGACTTGCCCATTCAGCGATCGAGGCGTCATCGGTAAAGTCGGTTTTTCCAGATGTGGCAGCAGCGCGATGCGCGGCGAGGATTTCGCCATAGCCGAAGCTTTGCGGTGTCTGCGCCGCATAAAGGCCCTGCCTTGAAACCGTCTCCGCGACGGAATCGCCTGCGCCACGCTTCAGCGTATCAGTGACGGGCAGGGCAGGCAGAACGCCGACAGCGCCCGCCTTGTGCAGCGCCACGATGCGTTCCAGCATGTCCACGGCGATGAAAGGCCGCACGGCATCGTGGATCATCACATGTGTGAGGTCTTGCGCGGCCAGCGCTTCCAGACCAGCGAGCACCGATTGCTGCCGGGTTGCGCCGCCCGTGACGGTGACGATCCGCTCTCCGGCATTCAGCCGTTCAAGGATTGGTGACAGGAGTGCCGCATCGTCGGCATGGATAACGACCACGATAGGCGATGTGTCTGCCCAGGCAAGAAAGGTCGACAACGTATGCTCGATCACGGCCTTGCCACCGATCGGGCGATATTGTTTCGGCCCTTCCTCGGGGGAGCCGGCTCTTTCTCCGCGTCCTGCGGCGACAACGACGATGCCGAGTTTCATAGTACTTTCCTGCATTGGTCTTATGCTTTGTGCGCAACCCTTAATGGTTGACAGTCCTGCTCTAGCGTTTCAAAACCCGAATGGCCAGCCCGATAAGCCGCCCACCCGCACCCACATGCCGCAGGATCGGTCATCCCGTTTGTTCAAACCTGCACAAATTGCCGCCGCCAGCAAAACAGGCAGGCAGGCCACGCGCAAATAAAAGGTGCAACCCTGTAAAAGTGCTTGGCAACTGCGCAAACACTGTCTAAAAATAATGCATATAACTCTTCTGCACGAAAGATCATCACTTGCCCCTTCCGGAGTTGTCAGTCCCGTTCAGCATCGGCTCAGTCGCGATCCGTAATCGCGCAGTGCTGGCGCCTATGTCGGGCGTGACAGATTTGCCTTTCCGTCAGCTCGCCTGGCGTTACGGCGCGGGCCTTGTGGTGACTGAAATGGTCGCAAGCCGGGAACTTGTCGCCAATCGTGGGGAATCCTGGGCGCGGCTGAAAAATGCCGGGATGGTTCCGCATATGGTGCAGCTCGCCGGACGCGAAGCGCATTTTATGGCGGAAGCGGCAAAAATTGCGGCTGACAATGGCGCTGGCATCATCGACATCAATATGGGTTGTCCGGCCAAGAAGGTGACGGGCGGTTACTCCGGTTCGGCCTTGATGCGGGATCCTGATCATGCGCTGTCGTTGATCGAGGCGACCGTCGGCGCGGTCGATGTGCCCGTGACGCTGAAGATGCGGCTCGGCTGGGATGAAAACACCATCAATGCACCTGAAATTGCTCGCCGCGCTCAAGCCGCTGGCATCCAGCTCATTACCATTCACGGCCGCACCCGCATGCAGTTTTACGAAGGACGGGCGAACTGGGATGCCATTCGCGCCGTGCGCGAGGTGATTTCCGTGCCGCTGATTGCCAATGGCGATGTCGAGACCGCCGAAGATGCGCGTGAAATCCTCAGCCGTTCCGGCGCGGATGCCGTTATGGTCGGTCGCGGTGCACAGGGTCAACCCTGGCTGCCGGCGGTACTGGCCGGACACGCAGCGCCGCAACGCGCCGATATTGCCGATATCGCCGTCGAACATTACGACATGATGCTCGAATTTTATGGAAGGGAAGCCGGTCTTCGGCATGCCCGCAAACATCTGGGCTGGTATCTCGACCGTTTCGCGACGGAGATCGCCACCACCGACAAGGCTAAAATCATGACATCGCGTGATACGGGGGAAGTGGCTGATCTGCTGCGCTCCGCCCTTTGCGACAATGCGGGCGAAGAAGCCGCAAGGAAGGCCGCATGAGCGCTGATAAACACAGCCCGGCAGATGCGAACCCGCTCGCCATGGCGGTTCTGAACGCGGTGCAGAATCCCGTTATTCTGGTGGATGCCGAAGGTTTCATCGCTTTTGCCAATTGGGAAGCAGAAGCTTTTTTCGGGGCCAGCGCCTCCCATCTCGCCCGCTACCGCGTCTCCACCTTCATTCCCTTCGGCAGTCCGCTGCTTGCGCTGATCGATCAGGTGCGGGAACGCCGCGCGCCGGTAAATGAATATCGGGTCGATCTGAGCTCCCCCCGGCTTGGACAGGACAAGCTCGTCGATCTCTATGTCGCGCCTGTTGTCAGCGAGCCGGGGTCTGTTGTCGTCGTCTTCCAGGAACGGTCGATGGCTGACAAGATCGACCGGCAATTGACCCATCGGGCTGCTGCACGCTCTGTCACCGGCCTTGCCTCGATGCTGGCGCATGAGATTAAGAACCCGCTTTCGGGCATTCGTGGTGCCGCGCAGCTTCTCGAGACATCGGTTGCCGATGAGGACCGTGCGCTGACGCGGCTGATCTGCGACGAGACCGATCGTATCGTCTCGCTGGTTGACCGCATGGAAGTGTTCTCCGACGAGCGTCCGGTGGACCGCGTGCCAGTCAACATCCATTCGGTGCTCGACCATGTGAAGGCCATAGCCAAGGCTGGCTTTGCCCGCAACATCAAGATTTCCGAGAATTATGATCCATCGCTGCCGGCGGTCTATGCCAATCGCGACCAGCTGGTGCAGGTCTTTCTCAATCTGGTGAAAAATGCGGCGGAAGCCGTCGGGAATCAGTCGGAGGGCGAGATCGTGCTGACGACGGCATATCGTCCCGGCATGCGCATGTCCGTGGCCGGCAGCCGCGAACGCATCTCGCTGCCGCTTGAGTTTTGCGTGCATGACAATGGGCCGGGAGTGCCGGCCGATCTCCTGCCGCATCTCTTCGACCCCTTCATTACCACCAAGACGAATGGTTCGGGCCTGGGTCTGGCGCTTGTCGCCAAACTGATCGGCGCCCATGGCGGCATTGTCGAATGCGACAGCCAGAACCATCGCACGACTTTCCGCGTATTGATGCCCGTCTCGCCTGAAGTGGCGCTGGACGACCGCATCTTGCCGAACTCGACAGGAAATGACAGATGACAGCTACTATCCTCGTCGCCGATGATGATGCCGCGATCCGCACCGTGCTTAATCAGGCGCTCAGCCGTGCCGGTTACGATGTGCGCATCACGTCCAATGCCGCAACGCTCTGGCGCTGGGTTTCTGCCGGCGAGGGCGATCTGGTCGTTACCGATGTCGTGATGCCCGATGAAAACGCCTTCGATCTGCTTCCGCGCATCAAGAAGGCCCGCCCCGACCTGCCGGTTCTGGTGATGAGTGCCCAAAACACTTTCATGACCGCGATCAAGGCCTCGGAAAAGGGCGCTTACGATTACCTGCCCAAGCCCTTCGACCTGACGGAGCTGATTGCCATCATCGGCCGCGCCCTGTCGGAGCCGAAGCGCAAGCCCGCCAAACTGGACGACGATATGCAGGACGGCATGCCGCTCGTCGGCCGCTCGGCCGCCATGCAGGAAATCTACCGGGTTCTCGCCCGCCTGATGCAGACCGACCTGACGCTGATGATTACCGGCGAATCCGGCACCGGCAAGGAACTGGTGGCGCGCGCGCTGCATGATTACGGCAAGCGCCGCAACGGCCCCTTCGTCGCCATCAACATGGCGGCAATCCCGCGTGATCTGATCGAATCCGAACTGTTCGGCCATGAGAAGGGCGCCTTCACCGGCGCGCAGAACCGCTCGACCGGCCGTTTCGAACAGGCCGAGGGCGGCACGCTGTTTCTCGACGAAATCGGCGATATGCCAATGGACGCCCAGACGCGGCTGCTGCGCGTATTGCAGCAGGGCGAATATACGACGGTCGGCGGACGCACGCCGATCAGGACCGATGTTCGCATCGTCGCCGCCACCAACAAGGACCTGAAGCAGTCGATCAACCAGGGCCTTTTCCGCGAAGACCTCTATTACCGCCTGAACGTCGTGCCGCTGCGGCTGCCGCCGCTGCGCGACCGCGCTGAGGATATTCCCGATCTTGTGCGCCATTTCATCCAGACGGGTGAAAAGGAGGGGCTGGAAGGAAAACGCTTCGAGACCGAGGCGCTGGAAGTCATGAAGGCCTATGCCTGGCCCGGCAACGTGCGCGAACTCGAAAACCTGATCCGTCGCCTGATGGCGCTTTATCCGCAGGAAGTCATCACCCGCGAGATCATCGAGCAGGAATTGCAGTCGGATGTTCCAGACAGCCCGCTCGACAAGATGGCGGTCCGGACCGGCTCATTGACCATTTCGCAGGCGGTCGAGGAAAACATGCGGGATTATTTCGCAAGTTTCGGCGAAGGCCTGCCGCCGCCGGGTCTCTACGACCGTGTTCTGCGCGAACTGGAATATCCGCTCATTCTCGCTGCCCTGACGGCGACGCGCGGTAACCAGATCAAGGCTGCCGATCTTCTTGGCCTCAACCGCAATACGCTGCGCAAGAAGATTCGCGAGCTTGGCGTTTCCGTGTATCGCAGCTCCCGGCCCAGCTGAGAATGTTGACAAGGCCGCGGTTGTCGTTGCATTTTCGCCACATTGTGTTGCTTGGAAAACACTAGGATGGAGAGAGATTCGCCGGCACGAGGCGGATTCGCCCATTTTCATGAATGTGGTGCTGGCTAGCCAGCGATTGGGAGAAATGCATGCGGAAACCCGCCGCCGAAAAAGCCGTTGCCGAAGACGCAGCGGGAATGGTGGTAGCCGATCGCAGGATGTCTTTCGCTCTGCCGGGGCTGGTGCTTGCCGGTGTCGCCCTTGTTTGCGCCATACTGACACTTTTCGTGCTTCTGGGCGTAACACCGATTGCGCCGACATCGAATGTCGTCATCGCCTCGGTCGTCATCAATTCGGTCTTTGTGATCGGATTGATCTTTCTCATCGGTCGGGAAATCAACCGCCTGCTGAAAGCGCGGAAAAAGGGCAGGGCGGCGGCACGATTGCATGTGCGCATCGTCGTGCTGTTTTCCATCGTTGCGATTACACCGGCCGTTCTCGTCGCCATCTTCGCCAGTCTGACGCTGAATGTCGGTCTCGACCGCTGGTTTGCGCTACGTACCCAGTCGATCGTCGATTCCTCCAGCAATATCGCCCAGGCCTATATGATGGAGAATGCCGGTTATCTTCAGGGACAGACCCTGTCGATGGCTACCGACCTCGACCGCAATCGCGCGCTCTTTTATCTCGACCGCACCGGCTTCGTCGATCTCATGACCCGTCAGGCCAAGGGCCGTGGTCTTCTCGGCGCATTCCTGGTGCAGGAAGACGGCGACGCCGTCGCGCAAGCCGATATCAAGACGGAAAAGCCGCTTCCGGCCATTCCGCACGATGCGCTTGAAAAGGCCGCCGCTGGTCAGCCAACCCTTATTCCGCCTGGTATCACCAATCTCGTCGGCGCCATCATCAAGCTCGAGGGCATCAGCGGTACGTTTCTTTACACCGTGCGTGCCGTCGATCCCAAGGTAATGGGCGCGATGCGGCTGATGGAAGAGAACCGCGCCGAATACAAGGCGATGGAGGCCGGCCGTGCGCCGTTGCAGATTGCGTTTGCAATCCTCTATCTCGGTTTCGCGCTGATCGTACTTCTGGCGGCGATCTGGACCGCGATTGCGGTAGCCGACCGTATCGTGCGTCCTATCCGTCTCCTCATCAGCGCCGCAGACAGTGTCGCCACCGGAAACATGCATGTGCTGGTTCCCGTTCGCGCCATCGATGGCGACGTTGGCCGCCTGTCGCGCACCTTCAACAAGATGGTCTCGGAACTGCGTAGCCAACAGGAACAGATCATTGAAGCGAAAGACGACATCGATGATCGCCGCCGCTTCATCGAGGCCGTATTGTCGGGCGTTACCGCGGCCGTTATCGGCATTGATGAAAACCGCAGGATCACCATCGTCAATCCTTCGGCTGAAGAATTCGTAGCGCTTTCCTCCGACCAGCTGATCGGTGCGCAACTATCTGATATCGCGCCTGAAATCGAAGAGGTCGTGACCGAGGCCAACACTTGGTCGCGCGGCAATTTCCGCAAGCAGATCAACATCATGCGGCGCGGCACCGAACGGACGCTCAATGTGCAGGTGACCCGTGAGGATGCACGCGACAGCCGCGACAGCTACGTCATCACGCTCGACGATATCACCGATCTCGTCATTGCCCAGCGCTCGACCGCCTGGTCCGACGTCGCGCGGCGTATTGCGCATGAGATCAAGAATCCTCTGACACCTATCCAGCTTTCCGCCGAGCGCATCAAACGCCGCTTCGGCAAGCAGATCGACGAGAACGATCGCGCCATCTTTGACCAGTGTACGGACACCATCGTCCGGCAGGTTGGTGACATCGGCCGGATGGTGGATGAATTCTCGGCCTTTGCGCGCATGCCGAAGCCCACGAAGGAAAAGTCGGACCTGCGTTCGATCTTGAAGGACGCGGCATTCCTGCGCGAAATAAGCGCCGCCGACACGAAATTCTCGACGGAATTTGGCGATGTCCCGCTGGAGGGCATGTTCGATGCCCGCATGCTGGGACAGGCGTTCGGCAATCTCATCAAGAATGCAACGGAAGCGATCGAAGCGGTGGAAGGCGAAAAGCGGCCAGGTAAAATCCTGGTGCGCGCATCCTTCGACGAGGCCAATTCGCGGTTCGTGGCTGACATCATCGACAATGGCAGAGGCTTGCCCGTCGAGAACCGTCACCGCATTCTCGAACCCTATATGACGATGCGGGACAAGGGCACGGGCCTCGGCCTCGCCATCGTCAAGAAAATCATCGAAGAGCATGGCGGGTATCTGGAACTCCACGATGCCCCGCCGGAGTTCGACCATGGCCACGGTGCCATGATCAGAGTGCTGCTGCCCTATATCGAGGCGGTCGGCGGCAAAAATAACAAGGAAGCAGCATATGGCGTCTGATATTCTGGTCGTGGATGACGAGGCGGACATTCGCGAAATCGTAGCGGGTATTCTTTCCGATGAAGGCCACGAGACGCGCATGGCGTTCGACAGCGACAGCGCGCTGGCCGCCATTTCCGAACGCGTTCCGCGTCTCATCTTTCTCGACATCTGGATGCAGGGGTCGAAGCTCGACGGTCTGGCCCTGCTGGACGAGATCAAGAGCCGCCATCCCGATATCCCTGTTGTGATGATTTCCGGTCACGGCAACATCGAAACCGCCGTCAACGCCATCAAGCGCGGCGCGTTCGATTTCATTGAGAAGCCGTTCAAGGCAGACCGCCTGATCCTGATTGCCGAACGCGCGCTGGAGAACTCCAAGCTGAAGCGGGAGGTGCAGGAACTCAAGAAGCGCACTGGCGATGCGGTTGAACTCGTCGGCGCGTCGCTTGCGGTTTCCCAACTTCGCCAGACCATTGACCGCGTGGCGCCCACCAACAGCCGCATCATGATTCTCGGCCCCTCCGGTTCCGGAAAGGAGCTGGTGGCGCGCATGGTGCACAAGAAATCCTCGCGTGCTACAGGACCTTTCGTTGCGCTGAACGCTGCGACCATCACGCCGGACCGCATGGAAATCGCCTTGTTCGGCACGGAAGGCCTGCCCGGGCAGCCGCGCAAGGTGGGCGCTCTGGAAGAGGCCCATCGCGGTGTTCTCTATCTCGATGAAGTCGGCGAGATGCCGCGCGAAACGCAGAACAAGATCCTGCGCGTGCTGGTCGATCAGCAGTTCGAGCGCGTTGGTGGCGGCAAGCGGGTAAAGGTGGATGTGCGCATCATCTCCTCAACCGCCCATCACCTCGAAAGCCTGATCGCCGAAGGCCAGTTCCGCGAAGATCTCTACCATCGCCTCGCCGTGGTGCCGGTGAAGGTGCCGGCGCTGTCCGAGCGGCGTGAGGATATTCCTTTCCTCGTAGACATGTTCATGCGGCAGATTTCCGAACAGGCCGGTATCCGCCCGCGCAAGATCGGCGATGACGCCATGGCCGTTCTCCAGACGCATGACTGGCCGGGTAACATTCGCCAGCTCCGCAACAATATCGAGCGGCTGATGATTCTGGCACGCCCCGAAGGCGGTGAGGCACCAATCTCGGCAGACATGTTGCCGGCGGATATTGGCGACATGCTGCCGAAGATTTCGGCGCAAGGCGATCAGCACATCATGACACTGCCGTTGCGCGAAGCACGTGAAATGTTCGAGCGGGACTATCTGGTCGCCCAAATCAACCGTTTCGGCGGCAATATTTCACGAACGGCGGAATTTGTCGGCATGGAAAGATCGGCACTGCATCGCAAACTGAAATCTCTCGGCGTATAAGAGACGAAGGCCCAAGTCGTCGTAATCGATTATTCCGTCAGAGAGACAGCATGAAAGTCATCATTTGCGGCGCAGGGCAGGTGGGTTACGGCATTGCCGAACAACTGTCGCGCGAGGATAATGAAGTATCGGTCATCGATACCTCCGCGACCCTCATTACCGCCATTACAGAGACGCTGGATGTGCGCGGTTATGTCGGCCATGGCGCCCATCCCGACATGCTGGCAAAGGCGGGTGCGGACCAGGCCGACATGATCATCGCCGTGACCCTGCATGACGAGATCAATATCGTCGCCTGCGAGGTTGCGCATGCGCTGTTCAGCGTTCCGACCAAAATCGCCCGCATCCGCGACCAAAGCTATCTCAAACCGGAATATGCCGATCTGTTCAGCCGCGAAAACATGTCGATCGACGTGACGATTTCGCCTGAAGTCGAAGTCGGCAAGATGGTACTCAGGCGCATCGCCTTTCCGGGTGCCACCGATGTCGTGCGTTTCGCCGACGACACGGTCTTCATGCTGGCAATCGAGTGCATGGAGGACTGCCCGGTCATCAACACGCCGCTGCAGCAGCTTTCCAACCTCTTTCCGGACCTTATCGCAACCGTGGTGGGTGTCTACCGGAACGGCATCCTCAAGGTCGCGCACTCCTCGGAGCAGCTGCGCGTCGGCGACCTCGCTTATGTCATCTGTCAGCGCCAGCACGCACGCCGCACCCTTGGCCTCTTCGGCCATGAGGAGCAGGAGGCGCAGCGCATCGTCATTGCGGGCGCCGGCAATATTGGCCACTTCGTCGCGCAGAAGATCGAGGAGTTGCAGCCTAAGACGCGGGTAAAGATCATCGAGGCGGATCGCGACAGGGCTATTGCCGCATCGGAACAGCTCAGCAACACCATTGTCATGCATGGTTCGGCGCTGGACCAGAAGATTTTGCTGCAGGCCGATATTCAGGATGCGGATCTGATCGTGACGCTCACCAACAGCGATCAGACCAATATACTGGCGGCGGTGATGGCCAAGCAGCTTGGCTGCAAATCCAACCTTGCATTGTTGAACAGCTCGTCCTTTCACGAGGTTGCGGATTCACTCGGTCTCGACGCCTATATCAATCCCCGGGCCGTTACCATTTCGCGCGTTCTCCAGCATGTGCGCAAGGGCCGTATCCGGTCGGTTTATGCCGTTCAGCGCGGCTCGGCGGAGGTAATCGAGGCAGAGGCGCTGGAGACTTCGCCGCTGGTCGGCCAGTCCTTCCGTGACATCGATATGCCTGATGGCGTGCGCATCGGCGCGATCTATCGCGACGGTGTGGTGATCCGCCCGGACGGCAGCACGAAGATCAAGGCGAAGGACCGCGTCGTGCTGTTTGCATCTGCCGATGCGGTGCGCGACGTGGAACAGCTTTTCCGGGTTTCGATACAATATTTCTGACTGTTTCGAATCGAAAAAGCAGGTCAATACTCGTACTCATTCGGCTGTTTTCGCCGTTGCGGAACAGGACACGATTTGATACCAGAGTTGCAGGTCGGCCAAGCGGGGGACTAGACTCGGCCGGCTTATTATTGATTGATTATTTTCCGGTATCCCTGCCGGCAAAAAAGAAAGAAGCGGCGCCATGGCGGAACGTTCTCAAAACCTTCAGGATCTTTTCCTCAATACCGTTCGTAAGCAAAAGATTTCGCTCACGATTTTCCTGATCAACGGCGTCAAGCTGACGGGCGTTGTCACTTCCTTCGATAATTTCTGCGTGCTTCTGCGCCGTGACGGTCACTCGCAGCTTGTTTACAAGCATGCGATCTCCACCATCATGCCCGGCCAGCCGATGCAGATGTTCGAGAGCGAAGAAGGCGCAGCCTGATCAGGCTCCCTCAACGGTATCTTCGATATAAGCTGACCTGAACCGGGAACATTTCCGGTTCAATCAGGTTAATCCAGATAGTCGTCCGCACGGATGCGGTCGGCTGCAAATTCATTTCTTGATAAGGCTGAACCCATTACGACGCGCGACACCTCGAACGAATCGATCATCCCCGAACAGGAAAAGCACCGCGACGACATGCGTGCGGTGGTCATCGTGCCTGTCCTCAAGCAGCAGCGCGAAAGCCGTGATGCGGTGGCGGGTCCGGTTTCTCCTGTACGGTCCGTTGAGGCCAAGCTTGAGGAAGCAAAGGGGCTGGCGCTCGCCATTGATCTTGAGGTGACGCAAGGTCTTGTCGTGCCGGTCAACCAGCCGCGTCCGGCGACTTTGTTTGGAACCGGCAAGATCGAGGAAATCGGCCATCTTCTGGATGAAACCAATTCCGGTCTGGTGATCGTCGATCATCCTTTGACCCCGGTGCAGCAGCGCAATCTTGAAAAGCAGTGGAATGCCAAGGTCATCGACAGGACGGGCCTGATCCTCGAAATCTTCGGCCGCCGTGCCTCCACCAAGGAAGGCACGTTGCAGGTCGATCTTGCGCATCTGAACTATCAGAAGGGCCGCCTCGTCAGAAGCTGGACCCACCTTGAACGCCAGCGTGGTGGCGCGGGCTTCATGGGCGGTCCGGGTGAAACGCAGATCGAGGCCGACCGTCGGCTGCTGCAGGATCGCATCGTCAAGCTCGAGCGCGAGCTGGAGCAGGTCGTGCGCACCCGCCAGCTTCACCGCGCCAAGCGCCGCAAGGTGCCGCACCCGATCGTGGCGCTGGTCGGTTATACCAATGCCGGCAAGTCCACCCTCTTCAATCGCATTACCGGTGCTGGCGTTCTGGCGGAAGACATGCTGTTCGCAACGCTCGATCCGACCTTGCGCCGCATGAAGCTGCCGCATGGCCGCACGGTTATCCTGTCCGATACCGTCGGTTTCATCTCCGATCTGCCGACGCATCTCGTCGCCGCTTTCCGCGCAACGCTGGAAGAGGTGCTGGAAGCCGATCTTATTTTGCACGTGCGCGACATGTCCGATCCGGATAATGCCGCCCAGTCGGCCGATGTGCTGCGCATTCTTGGCGATCTCGGCATCGACGAAAAGGAAGCCGAAAAGCGCATCATCGAGGTCTGGAACAAGGTCGATCGTCTCGAACCCGAAGCGCATGACGCCATCATTGAACGTGCCGAGGGCCGCTCCGATATTCGTGCCGTTTCGGCGGTCACGGGCGAGGGCGTAGATGCCCTGATGGACGAGATTTCCGGCCGTCTGTCAGGTGTCCTGACGGAAACGACTGTAGTCCTCTCCGTCGAGCAATTGCCGCTGATCTCATGGGTCTACAGCAACTCCATCGTGGATAGCCGCGAAGACAATGAGGACGGTTCTGTTTCCCTTGATGTGCGCCTGTCGGAAGCGCAGGCCACCGAGCTGGAACGGAAGCTTGGAAAGGCAACCATCCGCGAGCGGGAAGACTGGGAGCAGTAAACGCTCCGAGAACGATTGCGGTATATTCCCTTATACTCAACGTCATCCTTGGGCTTGTCCCAAGGATCTAGACACACAGATACAATCAGGATGTCGCAGATGCTCGGGGCAGGCCCGAGCATGATGCACAGGAGAGGTTTTAGGTTTTCGTCACCACTGTCGAAAGCACCGGGCGCTCTGAATTTTTCGGCATATCCGGGTGATCAGGACGAAACCATATCCAGCGAGCGTTCTATGCGCTTTGCCGCCTGCCACAGGTCTTCCATTCTCTCAAGGCTCGCTTCCTGAAGCGTTTCGCCATTTTCGGTGAGCGACGTCTCGATGTGATTGAAACGCCTGCGGAATTTCGTATTGGTGCCGCGCAGCGCGTCTTCCGGATCGGCTTTGACATGGCGGCCGATATTGACCAGCGCGAAGATGAGATCGCCAAGTTCATCAGAGACCTTCTCCGGCTTTCCCTCCGCCAGCGCTTCACGCAGTTCGGCGATTTCCTCCTCGATCTTGTCGAGAATGGGGGCTGGATCCGACCAATCGAAACCGACACGCGCAGCCTGTTCCTGCAACTTCAGAGCCTCGGTCAGAGCCGGCTGGCTACGCTGCACACTGCCTAAAAAGCCGGCCTTGAAATCCTCGGTGATACCGCGGCGGGCGCGGCGTTCCGCACGCTCGCGCTTTTCCTCGGCCTTGATCTGGTCCCATTGCAGCTTGACGCTGTCAGGCGTATTGGCGGCGGAAACGGCAAAGACGTGCGGATGGCGGCGGATCATTTTGGACGTCACGGCCTCAACCACGTCACCAAAGGCGAATTCGCCCCGTTCCTCGGCGATGCGGGCATGGAAAACCACCTGCAGCAACAGGTCGCCCAGTTCTTCGCAAAGATCGTCCATATCCCTGCGCTCGATGGCGTCGGCAACCTCATAAGCCTCTTCGATGGTGTAAGGCTTGATCGTCTCGAAGGTCTGGACGACATCCCAGGGGCAGCCGGTTTCCGGCTGGCGCAGGGCTTCCATGATCTCGATCAGGCGGGAAATATCCTTCGAGGCTTCCATAGTCTTTCAAACCTTCGTTCTTTATTTTCATACATATCCAGGCGGAAAACCGTCTAGAAATGCTCTAGTTCAGCGGAATATCGTTGCCGCTCTTCGATGACTGATAGCTGGTGGAAAGCTCGTCATAGGCAGCCTTGATGCGGGCCGTCTGCGCCTTCAGCTCGGTCTTCAGCGGATCGTCTTCGCTCTCCACCAGATCGGCAATGAAGAAAGAGTTCCAGAAGGCGTTGCTGCGGCGATACCCGCCCGGCTCCAGCCCGAAAACTTCCTTGAGGATTTTCAGGTCGTGCGGAATGGCGAAAGCGTCGCGCGAATCCTCGTGGCTGAAAAAGGAGTAGAAATTGTCGAAGCCGGCCCAGGTGATGGCGGACATGCACATGGTGCAGGGTTCATGGGTGGAAAGGAAAATCAATTCCTTGGTGTTCGGCTTCTCACCCAGCTCGTAAAACCGCTTAAGCGCGTGCACTTCGCCATGCCAGAGCGGGTTTTCCAGCTCGTTATTCGTCTCCGCGATCACCAGCGACAGGTCGGATTTACGCAGGATCGCCGCACCGAAAACCTTGTTGCCGAGGCTGACGCCGCGCGCCGTCAGGGGCAGGATATCGTGTTCGATGACATCGAGAAGACGGGCGGCGATGGTCGAGCTGGTCAAGGGTCTTATCCTTCGTACCGCCTCAGGGGGAAGCGGTTTTGCATGGAGATATCGACGAAAATAGTCCCTTCTTGTTCGGCGCGAGGGCCTGGTTTGTCAAGGGATTCTCATGGGATTTCGAGGCGTTCGACAGGGTTGATAAAGGTGCGCCGGTTAGTTTTCCTCAAAAACAGGGGTGTTCGAGAAATAAAAATCCAGGTGTCGGAAAGGCTTGAATTTCTGTTTCTTCAATCTTGCGCCGCAATGCGGGATAAATGCCCGATGCACAACGAACATGATTTTTCCGCTTCTGGCGATCGCCTTTCGACCTTCCCCGCGTTCTTCCGGGTTGAGGGACGGCAGGTCGCTGTTTTCGGCAATGGTGACGAGGCCTTTGCGAAGGTAAGGCTGCTTGCCAATACCAATGCACATATCATTGCTTATGCCGACCAGCCGGAAGCAGATTTTGCGCGCTATATCAGCGAAAACGGCATCGATCATCGGGCTTTGGGTTTCGCAAGCCAGCTGATTGAAGGCGTGACGCTGGTTTTTGCCGCCACTGGGGACGAGGTACTGGACCGTGAGATCGTTTTGGCTGCGCGCGCCAAGAAAATCCCCGCCAATGCGGTGGATCAGCCGGAGTTCTGCGATTTCTTCACGCCGGCACTCGTCGCCCGCGCACCCGTCGCCATAGCCATTGGCACCGAAGGCGCCGGCCCGGTTCTTGCCCAGATGATCCGCGCACGTATCGATCAGATGCTGTCTCCGTCGCTGGGCAAGCTTGCGCGTCTCGCCGTGCAATATCGTGACGCCGCCGAGCAGAATGTTCCCAAGGGCGCGTTGCGGCGCAATTTCTGGCGCCGGTTCTTTTCCGGTGCTGTCGCAGATGCCGTCGCTCTCGGCGATACATCATCCGCCCGCCATGCCGCTGACCGTTTGCTGCAATCGCCCGAGCGCAGCGAAGGCCGCGTCTGGCTTGTGGGCGCTGGTCCCGGTGCTGAAGATTTGCTGACGCTGCGCGCGCAGCGCGTGCTGATGGAAGCGGATGTGATCGTCTATGATGCGCTAGTGCCGCAGGCAATCGTTGACATGGGGCGCCGCGACGCCGAGCGGCTGTCCGTCGGCAAACGCAAGGGCTGCCACAGCAAGTCGCAGGATGAGATCAACCGCCTGCTGGTGCGTCTTGGTAAAGACGGCAAGCGCGTCGTGCGCCTCAAATCCGGTGATCCGCTGGTCTATGGCCGGGCGGGAGAGGAAATGGCGGCGCTGCGCGATGCCGGTATCGGTTACGAGATCGTTCCGGGCATTACCTCCGCCTTCGCCGCTGCTGCGGATTTCGAATTGCCCTTGACGCTGCGCGGTGTCGCTTCGTCGCTGATTTTCACCACCGGCCACGATCTGACCGGCGATGTCCTGCCGGACTGGGCGCGGCTTGCCGTCTCCGGCGCTACCATTGCTGTCTATATGGGCCGCAGCGTTGCCGCGTCGGTCGCGACGAGGCTGATAGAGGCAGGTCTCGGCGTGGAAACGACCGTAGCCGTTATCGAAAATGCCAGCCGCGCGGATCGCCGCCTGCTGCATGGCACTTTGAACGATCTGCCCGACCTCGAACATCGCGACGAACTGACCGGTCCGGTCATGGTCATTATCGGCGATGCGGTGGCGGGCGCCAATTTTGACAGGTCCGAGGCGCTCGCGCTTGTTGCGCGGCCAGCGAACCTTAAAAGGGAGTATGCAAATGGCTGACAAGGTTTTGACCGCCAACCGCCTGGGCGATGGGATCGCTGTATGGCTCGATGCCAATGGCGAATGGACGGAGAACCTGCAGGACGCAATCGTCGCCCGCCACGCAGAGGCCGTCGCTTCGTTCGAGGAAATCGGCAAGCGGGATTTTTCCGCCAACAAGGTCGTTGACGTGAATGTCATCGACGTGGTGGAGGAGAATGGCAAGCTTTGGCCGACGCGGCTTCGTGAGCGCATTCGCGCCGCTGGCCCGACCATGCACTATGCCAACGGCTTCAAGCCGGCCGATGCAGCATTCATCGCAGTCTGAGGAAGAATATGTACCGTTACGACGAGTTCGATCACGCATTTGTTGAAGGCCGCGTGGCACAGTTTCGCGATCAGGTCGAGCGCCGGTTGTCCGGCGAGCTTGCTGAGGACGCGTTCAAGCCGCTGCGCCTTATGAACGGTGTCTATCTCCAGCTCCATGCCTATATGCTGCGCGTCGCCATTCCTTACGGCACGCTGAATTCGCAGCAGATGCGGATGCTGGCCCATATCGCCCGCAAATATGACCGGGGTTACGGCCACTTCACCACCCGCCAGAACATTCAGTACAACTGGCCGCGCCTGTCCGACACGCCCGATATCCTCTCCGAACTGGCAAGCGTGGAAATGCATGCGCTGCAGACCTCGGGTAACTGCATTCGCAACGTGACCGCCGACCATTTCGCGGGCGCCGCCGCAGACGAGGTCGCCGATCCGCGTCCTTATGCGGAAATCCTGCGTCAATGGTCTTCCGTGCATCCGGAGTTCTCGTTCCTGCCGCGCAAGTTCAAAATCGCTGTAACGGGCGCCGAGCGCGACCGCGCCGCGATTCAGGTTCACGATATCGGCCTGCATCTGAAAAAGAACGACAAGGGCGAGATCGGTTTTGCCGTCTATGTCGGCGGCGGGCAGGGCCGTACGCCGATGATCGCCAAGAAGATCCGCGACTTCCTGCCGGAAGAAGACCTGCTGTCCTATACCACGGCCGTCATGCGCGTTTATAACCTGCACGGCCGCCGCGACAACAAGTACAAGGCGCGTATCAAGATCCTCGTGCATGAAACCGGCGCAGAAGAACTGGCCCGCCAGGTCGAGGTCGAATTCGCGGAGCTGAAAAACACGGAATTGAAGCTGCCGGATGCCGATATTGCCGCCATCACCGCCTATTTCGCACCGCCGGCACTGAAGGACCGTCCTGAAGGCTGGGAGAGCCTGGCGCGCTGGAAGCGGGCGGATGAAGGTTTTGCCCGTTTTGTCGAGCAGAACGTCCAGCCGCATAAGCATCCGGACTACGGCATGGTGACGATTTCCCTGAAGCCGATTGGCGGCATTCCCGGCGATGCGACCGACGAGCAGATGGAACTCGTCGCCGATATCGCCGCCGAATACGCGTTTGACGAAATCCGCATCAGCCACGAGCAGAACATCATCCTGCCGCATGTGGCACTGGCCGATCTCGAGCCGATCTATCGCGCACTTGTAGGAGCTGGACTGGCGACTGCCAATGCCGGGCTGATCACCGATATCATTGCCTGTCCCGGGCTGGACTATTGCGCGCTTGCCAATGCGCGCTCCATTCCGGTGGCGCAGGAAATCTCCACCCGTTTTGGCGCGCCGGAACGTCAGGCGGAAATCGGCGAGCTTAAGATCAAGATATCCGGCTGCATCAATGCCTGCGGCCACCACCATGTCGGCCATATCGGCCTTCTGGGTGTTGAGAAGAAGGGTGCGGAACTCTACCAGATCACGCTTGGCGGATCGGGTGATGAAAACACCTCGATTGGTGAGATCATTGGCCGTGGTTTCGAGCCGGAAAAAGTCACCGACGCGGTGGAAACTATCGTCGACACCTATCTGGGCTTGCGTCTTTCGAAGGAAGAAACCTTCCTCGAAGCCTATCGCCGCGTCGGACCGCAGCCGTTCAAGGATGCGCTCTACGGTTCCGCCGCTGAAGCCGCCTGAGGAGATTGCCATGACGAAAATCTGGAACCGCGACGGCTTCGTGGAAAACGATCCCTGGGTGATCGAAACGGAAGAGGTGAAGGCAACTGCCGAGCAGAAACCGGTGCTGTCGCTCGCTGATTTCCTTGTCCGTGCGGCTGAAAGCAATGATGTCGGCCTCGGCGTTCTGATTGCGCCTTCCGACGATGTCACCCGGCTCGAGCCCTATCTCGACCGCATCGACCTTGTCGCCGTCAGCTTCCCGGCCTTCAATGACGGGCGGGGTTTCAGCCATGCCTCGTTGCTGCGCAGCCGTCTTGATTTTGCCGGTGAGGTGAGGGCGGTTGGCGATGTTTTGATCGACCAGGTGCCGCTGATGCTGCGCACCGGCTTTACCAGCTTTGCGGTGACGAACGAGACGGCGATCCGCCGCCTGTCCGAAAATCGCCTGCCGGAAATCCCGGTCTATTACCAGCCGACGGCCCTTCCGGCCAACGGTGGAGAGGCCTATAGCTGGCGCCGCCGTGCGGCCCAATGACGCGCTGTGCGGAAATATGAGTTTTAGATGCATATTTTCTGCGCGCATGGCAGTATTGATATTCTCATGCCTTCAAACCGCGGCAAAAATGGTATAATTGCCCGGTCGAAGAATGTCGCTTATCGAATGAATGGACGGAACCTGAAATGAACGCGCCAGCCAAGACGGAAGATTTCGCGATCAAGATACCTGATGGTGTTTACGCCGAGACAGTTTTGTCGGTGGAGCACTATACGGATCACCTGTTCCGTTTCCGCATGACGCGTCCGGCCGGCTTCCGCTTCCGCTCCGGCGAATTCGCCATGATCGGCCTGATGGTCGGCGAAAAGCCGATCTACCGCGCTTATTCCATCGCCAGCCCTGCCTGGGACGAGGAACTCGAATTCTTCTCGATCAAGGTTCCGGATGGCCCGTTGACCTCGCATCTTCAGGCGATCAAGCCCGGTGATACCGTGCTTATGCGCAAGAAGCCGACAGGAACTCTGGTTCTGGATGCCCTGACACCAGGCAGACGGCTCTATATGTTCTCGACCGGCACCGGCATTGCACCTTTCGCAAGCCTGATCCGCGATCCAGAGACCTATGAAAAGTTCGAAGAGGTCATCCTCACCCATACCTGCCGCGATGTGGCCGAACTGAAATACGGTTTCGATCTGGTCGAGGAAATCAGGAACCATGAATTCCTGAACGAGATCGTCGGCGACAAGCTCAAGCACTATGCGACTGTCACGCGCGAGGATTATCCCTTCAAGGGCCGCATCACCTCGCTGATTGAGAACGGCAAGCTGTTTGCGGATCTGGGTGTTCCCGCACTCGATCCCGCGATCGATCGCGGCATGATCTGCGGTTCTTCGGCCATGCTGAAGGACACGAAGGAGCTTCTTGAAAAGGCCGGCCTTAACGAAGGTGCGAACAACAAGCCTGCCGAGTTCGTCATCGAGCGCGCTTTCGTCGGATAACCGACATTTGCGCAAGTTGGATGAAGGAGGCCGTGAGGCCTCCTTTTTTATTTGTACGGTTTACTGAGGCAGTACTTCGTCGGCCTGCTTCGGGGCGATCTCGTTTCGGTAGATGAAGAAGAGAGCGATGGCGATGGCCGATATGCCGCCGCCGACCAAGTGCGAAAGGGCGTAACCGCCTTTGGTTACCAGCCAGCCGGCAACAACGTTGCTGAGGGACGCAACAATGCCTTGCACCATCATGACGCTTGCAAGGCCGACATTGAACCGGCCGGTTCCCTTGAGAATGCGTTCGGCGGCCACAGGCGTCACGATGCCCAGAAGGCCTGCACCGATACCGTCAAGCAGCTGTACCGGAAAGATTACCCAGAAATCCGTGAAGGCGGATGCCAGCAGACCGCGGATAGGCAGGGCGGCAAGCGCGATCAGGAACACCGTCGCAAGACCGAAGCGACGGATCAGCCACGGCGCCAGGGCCGCAACGAAGATCATGGCGAATTGCGCGACGCCAGTAATGATCGCTGTCGTGCGGAATGGTGTCTGCAGTTCGATGGCGAAATTCTGCGCGATAAGCCGCCCCATCGGCGCGTTGCCGAAGTGGAAGATAAGAAGAATGATCGCGAGGAATATCAGACCGCGTTCGTGAAGCAGCACATTGATGCCTGAAGGTCCCGGTTCGCCCTTGTCTTCGCCAAGGCCTCGCGCCACCTTGTGGTCGATCCTGTCGGGGTCGATGGCGGCGGCGGCAACAAGTGCGCCGGCAGCCGTCAGAAGCATCAGTCCGATGACGCCATGCAGGCCGAAGAAGGAAACGGCAACGTAAGTGGCGAAGAGCGATGCGAAATTGCCGCCATGGTTCCAGAATTCGTTTCGCGATATCTGACGGGAGAACAGGCGTTCACCGACCAGACCAAGCGTCAGTCCGGCCAGAGCCGGTCCAACGACCGCGCCGACAACCGCAGTCATGATCTGGCCGGTCCAGACGATCCACGCATCGGGAAAGATCAGCGTAATCAGCGCGCCGACGGTGACGAGAACGACGGGGATGGCAATCAACGTTCTTTTCCACGTCGTGCCGTCCACCAACGCGCCGCAGAGCGGTGTGGCAAGCAGACCGACAAGGCCACCGACCGTGGCAATCATCCCCAGCGAAAGCGATGACCAGCCCTGTGTCGCCAAAAATGCGTCCAGGAACGGCCCTAGCCCGTCGCGGGCATCGGCCAGAAAGAAATTAAGCGCCGCAAGGGCAAAAAGCGTGCGGTCTGACATACCACCGCTGCGAGGCAGACCGCCGGAGGGGAGGCTGCCGCGCGGTGCCAAAACGCCGATCGTCGTCATGAAATATGCTCCGAAAAATATGCGGTAGGTGATCAGAAATTGATCGACGCTGGCGAGAAACATCTATGCCTGCATTTGGTTGCATCGGCACGATAGAAACATGAGCCTCTCGAATTTTTTGACAGTTGCTAAATAAACCGGAGGAACGTTTGACGGTGCAAGCGAGTTAGTCTTCGTGAAAAATTGGATACGCGCCATGAAAACGACGGCTATCACGAGTTTATTTTTTGCAGGGCTGCTCGGTGTGCAGCCGGCATTAGCGGACGAACGCGAATTCCTCTCGTCGCTGAAAGGCACATGGGCGGGTAAGGGAACCGTGATCACCCGCATTGGCACGCCGCCAATCAACGTCAATTGTACGCTGAATTCCAAAGCGGGGACCTCGTCGCTCAATATGTCCGGCACATGCCGTGGCCTTCTAGTGGTCAGGCGCGCAATTGCAGCCGACCTGTCGGAGAAAGGTGGACGTTACAGCGGCGCTTACACCGGACCCTCCGGCCGACCGTCTGCCCTTTCCGGTACGCGGCAGGGAAATGCAATCAATCTGACGGTTCGCTGGAACCGCGACATCAACGGCGACCGCGTCGCAGCCATGACAATCGAAAAAGTCGGGCAAAACGGCCTGCGGCTTCGCACCACCGACAAGGACGGCAGGACCGGCAAGACGGTGGTGACGAGCGATATCCGGCTCGTGCGCTGACCAAACCGTGAGATGAAGACAACGACCGATAAGGCGGCTTAAGCCTCTAGCTGAATTCGAGCAGCAAGGGGCAATGATCCGAGACTTCTGGCTGTCTCACCACATCGAAATGATCGACCTGCACAACTGGGTTGACCAGCATGTAATCTGCAAAACGGTTTTGTTTGGCATAATGCGAGGTGCACGTGTCTGTGAAACCACGTGTCGTGACGAGTTCGATGAGATCCAGTTCCTTCAATACCGTGAAGGTGTCGCTCTCAGGCAGAACATTAAAATCGCCGCACACGATGATCCGGTCACCATCCTCCGCGATGTCTTTGACGAGTTTCACGAGGCGTTTTGCCTGCATCAGACGGGCGGGAATATCGTGTTTACCGTTGGGGTCACGCAGCCCATGCATATGGGCGATGACGGCTGGCTGGCCGGTCGTGAAGTCGAAAACCCTGACAGCATGGCCCGTGCGCGAACGCGGGTGATCTCCGTATCCATTCGCAGAAAAGCAGCCGTGCACAAAACCTTGAGCCTGCGCAACAATCGCGATGGATTTACGCACGAAAGTCGCCAGCCCCCATTGAGAGGGATATCGTGTCTCCCCGTGCCAGAGGTCACCCTGTGACGCCGGGCAAAAGATTGCCAGATGATCGGGTAGGGCTTCTTCGACATCGCGAAGAAAGTTCGCCCTTTGCGGCAGATCCCTACCGTCATCGCGATAGCTCAGCCAGTCCTCTTCGGCTGCCGGTGTATGCACCACTTCCTGCAAACATAGAATGTCGGGATCGGACGCGGAGATATAGGGAACAAGCTCGTCATGGAGCTTTCCGCCCCAACCATTCAGGCAAATCAAACGCATTCAAACTCCATCACCGCTTAAATTGCAGCATCCGGTTTAGCATGGAACGGGTTACGATCAATCGCATGTGACGTGGTCGCCCGGTCTTGGGGCTTGTGTCCGGAACGAAAAAGGCCCGGATCGCTCCGGGCCTTCATAAGTTCGTTCGTACCGATGCCTTTATTCGGCGGCCTCGGCATAAGCCTCCATCGGCGGGCAGGTGCAGATGAGGTTGCGGTCGCCATAGACATTGTCAATGCGGTTTACCGGCGACCAGTATTTGTCGATGCGGAAGGCGCCGGGCGGGAAGCAACCCTGTTCGCGGCTGTAAGGACGATCCCACTCGCCGACGAGATCTTCCACCGTGTGCGGCGCGTTCTTCAGCGGATTGTTGGTCTTGTCCGCACGGCCTTCCTCGATGTCGCGGGCTTCCTCGCGGATCGCCAGCATGGCATCGCAGAAACGGTCGATTTCCGCCTTGGTCTCGGATTCCGTTGGCTCGATCATCAGCGTGCCGGCAACCGGCCAGCTCATGGTCGGCGCATGGAAACCGCAGTCGACGAGGCGCTTTGCAACGTCGTCCACCGTCACGCCGCAGCTGTCTGCCAGCGGGCGGGTGTCGATGATGCACTCATGCGCCACTCGTCCCGTTTCGGACTTGTAGAGCACGTCGTAAGCGCCCTTCAGCCGTTCGGCGATGTAGTTGGCGTTGAGGATCGCAACCTTGGTCGCCTGCGTCAGCCCTTCGCCGCCCATCATCAGGCAGTAGCTCCAGGAAATCGGCAGGATCGACGGCGAGCCGAAGGGGGCAGCCGAAACCGCACCTTCACGACCGTCCGTCGTCGGATGGCCGGGAAGATAGGGAGCAAGATGCGCCTTGACGCCGATCGGCCCCATGCCCGGACCGCCGCCGCCATGCGGGATGCAAAAGGTCTTGTGCAGGTTGAGGTGGCTGACGTCGGAACCGATATCGCCGGGACGGGCAAGACCAACCATGGCGTTCATGTTGGCGCCGTCGAGATAGACCTGACCACCGTGTTTATGGGTGATCTCGCAAATCTCGCGAACCGTCTCCTCAAACACGCCATGGGTGGACGGATAGGTGATCATGCAGCACGAGAGGTTTTCCGCATACTGCTCTGCTTTTGCTCGGAAATCGTCGATATCAATATCGCCATTTTCCCGCACTTTCACCGGCACCACTTTCATGCCGACCATCTGCGCGGAGGCTGGATTGGTGCCGTGCGCCGAGGTTGGAATGAGGCAAACGTCGCGATGTGCGCCGCCATTGGCGATGTGGTAGTTGCGGATGGTCAGGAGCCCCGCATATTCCCCTTGAGCGCCGGAATTCGGCTGCATGGAGAAGGCGTCGTAACCGGTGACCGAGCACAGCTTTTCCGAGAGGTCATCGATCATCTCCTTGTAGCCGAGCGCCTGATTGGCCGGCACGAAGGGATGGATGTCGGAAAATTCCGGCCATGTTATGGGCAGCATTTCCGCAGTTGCGTTCAGTTTCATGGTGCAGGAACCGAGCGGGATCATCGAGCGGTCGAGCGCGAGATCACGGTCCGAAAGACGGCGGATGTAACGGGTCATCTCGCTTTCGGCACGGTTCATGTGGAAGATCGGATGCGTCATGTACTGGCTGGTGCGCAGCAGTTCCTTCGGCAGGCGATATTCCAACTCGAAATCCGAGATCGAGAAATTGCCGCCGAATGCGCGCCAGACCGCCTCAAGCGTCGCGGGACGCGTGCGCTCGTCAAGGCTCATGCCGATCTTGGTCGCGCCGACCTTGCGCAGGTTCACACCTTCCGCAACGGCCGAGCGCAGGATGACGCCCTGCATATGGCCGACTTCGACGGTGATGGTGTCGAAGAAGGTTTCCGGCTCGATGACGTAGCCAAGCTTCTCCAGGCCCTTGGCCATCAAAACGGCTTTCTGGTGGGTCTGCTGGGCAATCGCCTTGATGCCCTGCGGGCCATGGAAAACGCCATACATCGACGCCATGACTGCAAGCAGCACCTGCGCGGTGCAGATGTTGGAGGTAGCCTTCTCGCGGCGGATATGCTGCTCGCGGGTCTGCAGCGACAGACGATAGGCGCGATTGCCGCGCGCATCGACTGAGACGCCGACCAGACGGCCAGGCATGGAGCGCTTATGTGCATCCTTGACGGACATGTAAGCCGCATGCGGACCACCATAGCCGACCGGAACGCCGAAACGCTGCGAGGTGCCGATGGCGATATCCGCACCCATTTCACCGGGTGACTTCAACAGCGTCAGCGCCAGAAGATCGGCGGCAACGGCAGCGATGGCACCCGTCTGGTGCAGGCGGGAAATCAGGCCCGAGAAATCGCTGACATGACCGTGGGTGCCCGGATACTGGAAGATCGCGCCGAACACGTCGACAGGATCGAGATCGGTAAAGGGATTACCAACGATCACCTTCCAGCCGAGTGGCGCCGCACGTGTCTCGATCAGCGCGATGGTCTGCGGATGGCAATTGGCATCGACGAAGAAGGCGGTTGCCTTGGACTTCGCGACGCGCTGGCACATCGCCATGGCTTCGGCAGCGGCGGTCGCTTCATCAAGCAGCGATGCATTGGCGACATCGAGGCCGGTCAGATCGCAGACCATGGTCTGGTAGTTCAGCAGCGCCTCAAGACGGCCCTGGCTGATTTCTGGCTGGTAAGGCGTATAGGCGGTGTACCAGGCCGGGTTTTCCAGAATGTTGCGCTGGATCACGGGCGGGGTGATTGTACCGTAATAGCCCTGGCCGATCAGCGAGGTCAGCACCTGGTTCTTGTTGGCCGTTTCGCGCAGGCGGTCGAGCGCCTCGCGTTCGGTCAGCGCTGCACCCCAGGTCAGCGGCACCTTCTGGCGGATGGGGGAGGGAACGGTGGCGTCGATCAGGGCATCGAGGCTCTTGTAGCCGATGACCTTCAGCATCTCCGCCATTTCCGACGGCGACGGCCCGATGTGACGCCGGTTGGCGAAATCATAGGGCTGATAGTCGGTGAAATGGAATTCCGTGGGCGTCGTCATTACGCGATCAGCTCCTTGTAGGCTGCCTCGTCGAGCAGCGTATCGGCATCCGCGGCGTTGGAGAGCTTCAGCTTGAAGAACCAGCCGGCACCCTGCGGATCGGAATTGACCAGCGAGGGATCGTCGACGATGGCCTGGTTGATTTCCACCACTTCGCCATCCAGCGGACAATAGACATCGGAAGCCGCCTTGACGGATTCAACGGTCGCCGCGTCGCCATTCTTGGAGAAGGTGGCGCCCACTTCCGGCAATTCGACGAAGACGAGGTCGCCAAGCTGTTCAGCGGCGTGGCTGGTAATGCCAACGGTGGCGATATCGCCTTCGAACTTCAGCCATTCGTGTTCTGCGGTAAATTTCAGCATCGTATTCTCTCCGGAGATGGGATGAAGATTATCGTTTGTAGGTAGGCTTGATGAAGGGCAGGGCAGCGACGGTGACGGGCAGATATTTGCCGCGCACTTCCGCAAAGATCGCCGTGCCGGGAGCAGTATGGGCCGCAGGGACGTAACCCATGGCAACGGGACCTTCGACCGACGGACCGAAGCCGCCGGAAGTCACTTCGCCGATTTCCGTCTTGCCTTCGGCATCCGCGAAAAGCTTGGAATGACCGCGCACCGGTGCCTTGCCCTCTGGCTTCAGGCCGACGCGACGACGCGATGTGCCGTCCTTGAGTTCACCGAGAATACGCTCTGCCCCAGGGAAACCGCCTTCGCGATCACCACCGGCGCGGCGCGCCTTCTGGATCGCCCATTCAAGCGAGGCTTCGATGGGGGAGGTCGTTGTATCGATATCGTTGCCGTAGAGACAAAGGCCAGCTTCAAGACGCAGGCTATCGCGCGCTCCAAGCCCGATCGGCTCGCAATCAGGGTGCTCAAGCAGGGCCTTGGCGATCTCTTCCGCCTTTTCGGCAGGCACGGAGATTTCAAAACCATCCTCGCCGGAATAACCGGAACGGGAAACGATGCAGGGAACGTCGTGCAGCGGAACTTCCAGCACGTCCATGAACTTCATTTCGGAAACACCGGCCCAAAGCTCGGCCAGAACCGCTTCCGCGCGTGGCCCCTGAAGCGCAATCAGCGCTCGATCATCGAGAAGGGTAATGTCGCAAGTGTCAGAAAGATGCGCCTTCATATGGGCGACATCAGCGTCCTTGCACGCCGCGTTGACGACGACGAAAAGGTGATCGCCACGATTCGTGATCATCAGATCATCGAGGATGCAGCCGTTTTCATCGGTGAAGAAACCGTAACGCTGGCGGCCTTCCTTTAGGCCGAGAATGTCAACCGGCACCAGTTTTTCAAGCGCGATTGCAGCGTCGGCATTGTTGCCCGACTTCGCCTTCACGATAACCTGGCCCATGTGGGACACGTCGAAGAGGCCAGCAGAGGTACGGGTCTGAAGATGTTCCTTCAGCACGCCCGCCGGATATTGTACCGGCATGTCGTAACCGGCGAAAGGCACCATGCGGGCGCCAAGGGAAACATGCAGGGAATGGAGCGGCGTGATTTTAAGCTCGGCGGTATCGTCCAAGGACGCCTCCAGGGTTGCGCGAAAGATCGCGCGGGCTCAGGTCATGACGCGAAAAACGCGCCGGGTTCAAGAGCCCCCTCTGTCCTTGTCGCCTGAGATTGTTATCCCTTCGGCGAGCCGTCCTTATGAAAGGTGGCTTCTCTCCAGAGTTCCGTCGTCACCGGTGGTCCTTTTGCCTGAGAGTTTCCGGGGCGGTTGCTCCTTCGGCACCGCAATGAAGCGGTTTCTCCCAACGATGATGCGAGGCTCATTATCTTCGAAGCCCGGTCATTGGCAAGGACGAAATGACGCATCTGAACAGATTTTTGCTCCATCTGCGCCATCGCTGGCTAGATACACGGCGAGTTCCATGCACGAAGCGTGCCGTCAGTCTGATTTTTTCTCCGGCAGACCCTTGCGCTTTGTCGACGCCAGTTCATCAAGTTCCTTTTCTGTCATGGACTTCTCCATGCTTTTTGAAGCACCTTGTAAACTGGATTTCTTGACTTCACCGCGTTTGGCGGCCAGCGCCGCACCTGCGGCTTTCTGCTGGGCTTTCGATTTGGCTGGCATGTCGGTACTCCTTCCGAAACGATCCGTATTGGAAAGGAAATGCCGCCCTGTATCGATTGTTCCTTTGAGCGATTGGGCCTGCGGCAAATTTCCCCTTTGAAATCGGAAGGAAAGAGGGGTATCGCCAGAAGATGGACGCAAATCGAAAACGACCGCTGACAAGGGTGGAGAAAATGCTTCGCATTTTCTGCGCGCTTTTGATGTTGTCGCTTGGTTTTGCCCACAAGCCCGCGCTCGCCGCGGCACCTGCCGTTCTTCTGGATGAGAGTTACCGGCTGCCGGACGGCACCTTTGCCGAAATCTGCCTTGGCCACAGCGGCGGGGTAAATGCCTCGCACCCCAATGACGGCCCCGCCCATTCAAGCGATGCGATCCTGTTTTGCGAGGCCTGCCTGCTGGCCTCGTCCATTCTCTTGCCGGTGCCCGATGCGGCCGGCTGGCTGAGGACGGAATTCGCCTGGCTCGACAATCGCCTGACCGCGGAATGGGGCTTTCACTCGGTCCAGACGATCCGCAAACCGTCCGCACGCGGCCCGCCATCCCTGTCCGCCTGACCTCTTCGTTTCACAGGATCATCGCCGCCGGGTGGCGGCACGGAGCAGCTGCCCGGGCCAATGGCGCCGCAGTCGCAAGGACAAACAAATGAAAACCACCAAGATCATCACCTGCACCCTGTTCGTCGCCTCCGTCTCGACGGCGCAGGCCTTCGCCCATACGACCTTCGTTGACGGTTCGGCCGAACAGGAAAGCACCATCGTTGCCGCACTTCAGGTGCCGCATGGCTGCGATGGCGGACTTGCCACCACAGAAGTGCAGATCAAGCTGCCGGAAGGCTTCATCACTGCCAAGCCGCAGCCCAAGGCCGGTTGGGACCTTGAGGTCATCAAGGGCGACTATCAGAAAGCCTACAAGAACCACGGAAAGGACATCAAAAGCGGCGCGGTCGAAATCCGCTGGAAGGGCGGCAATCTGCCGGATGAATTCTATGACACCTTTGCCGTTCAGGGAAAAATCTCCGGCATAGAGGCCGGGCAGGACCTTCCCTTCAAGGTGACGCAGCTTTGCGGCGACAAAGGCAAGGTTTCCTGGGACGAGGTGGCGGCCGCAGGCGTCGATCCGCATTCGTTGAAAAGCCCGGCGCCGACCATCCGCGTTACCGCAAAAGCCCATGCCGGCGGGCATGACCATTCCGCTATGGCCATGGATATGGATATGGACGTGGTGAAGGCTGGCAGTCTCGAGCTCTCGGCTGGCGCGACAAAGGCCATGCTGCCCGGTCAGCCCGTGGGCGGCGGTTATGTGACGATCAAGAATACCGGTTCCAGCGACGACAAGCTGATCGGCGTCGAATCCTCCGCCGCCGGCCGTGCGGAAATTCACGAAATGGCCATGGTCAACGACGTCATGAAGATGCGCAAGCTGGATGACGGCATCGTCATTCCCGCCGGCGAGACAGTGGAGCTGAAGCCCGGCGGCCTGCACATGATGTTCTTCAACGTGAAGAAGCCGTTCGCCGAAGGCGACAAGGTGCCGGTGACGCTGATCTTTGAAAAGGCTGGCAAGGTCGAGATTGTGCTTTCCGCAGGCTCGGCCAAGGGTGGTGACGACAAGAACGCTCACCAGCACAACTGACGCAAAAAAGAGGCTGCCGGAACGCAATACTCATCCGGCAGCCTCAGCTTGTTCGACCAATATTATTTTGTAACAGTCAGCTTGGCCTGCATACCCGCTTCGTAGTGACCTTTTATGTTGCATAAGAGGAGATATGTGCCGGGCGTAAGCTTTGCCTTGAGCTGACCATCGCCGCCGGGCTTCAGGTCGGCCACTTCGCCAAGACTTTTAAGCTGTTTTTCATCGACACGGTGTTTCGCGGTATTGAGCGGTATTTTTTCGTCTGCAGACTTCAGCTTGACGAGCACCATTTCGTGCTGCTCGCTCATGGCATCGTTATGCACATGAAACACGGCTTCACCGGCTTTGACCGTCGTCTGGTCCATAACGAGTGTCATTGGTCCGCCACCTTCACCGCCTTCGGTGACCTTGATGGTCGTGGCCGCGAAAGCCGGCGCCGAAACAAGGAGCGCGATCGTGGTGGCTGTGACGTGACGGGCAATAGAAATCATGATCTTCCTCCAGTTGGTACCGAAGGACTAAAATTTGAATCTGACAACAACCTGAACGCGCAAAATGCGCACCAAAAAACTTACAAATCGATTTAATAAGTATGGATATCAAATTGGTATTATAAGTTTTTATTGGATTGGTTTTCCTCGTAGGCCTGCACGGCCTGATCGAGTGTTGTCTGGGGGGCGTTGCGATGGCTGGCGCTTGTCAGGAAATAGAGGGTCAAGGCCGGCGGCTTGATGGCGGTGAGCAAGGCTCTCAACTGGAAATCGTCTCCCTGTTCGGCCTTGCGCGCCAATTCGTGAATGGCTTCCTCAACCTCGCTTCTGCGCGATACACGCTGCGACGGCTTCACGGCCTCCAGTGCGTAGGCCGCAGTGTTTGCAGAAACGGAAAGAACCTGTGTCATCCAACCTCCGGCCATCCTTCGCCGACCCGTAAAACCGCAGATTAGCAGCTGCGTCTTGTTGGAAGCCTAAATCGCGGACGTGCAATTTAATCGAGTTTTAATCGAAAAAAGGTCGGGACGAGGGGGTTTCACCACCCGTGGCTATGTTCTAGAAAACGTCTTCAACAGACCCGTCGGGTATTTCTCCGGAGACATTCCCCAAATGCTGAATATCGCTCTTGTCGCAGCAGGCGGCGCAATCGGTTCGGTTTTCCGCTATCTCGTGGGTCTGTTGAGTGTGCGCCTTGTGGGTATGACTTTCCCTTGGGGAACGCTGGCGGTGAATGTGGTCGGATCCTTTCTCATCGGTTTCCTGGTTGAGCTTGTTGCAAGGCGGCTGAACGCGTCCATGGAGATGCGTCTGTTTCTGGTCACCGGCGTTCTCGGTGGCTTCACCACCTTTTCGTCCTTCTCGCTGGATGCGGTAGCGCTTTTCGAACGCGGCGCGCTCGGCCTTTCAGCGGTTTACATCACGGCAAGCCTGGTGGTTTCCATCGCGGCGGTTTTCGCCGGGCTGGCCTTGGGCCGCAGTTTGTTCTAAAGGCTTGCTCCAAACGGTGCGCCGGATAACAGGGCGCGCGATCAAGACAGAGAGACTGGAAATTTCATGGCAGGTATCGAGCATATCAAGGTCGAGGCCGACGAGGCCGGTATGCGCCTCGATCGCTGGTTCAAGATTCACTATCCGGGTCTGGGGTTCGGGCAGCTGCAAAAGCTTCTGCGCTCAGGACAGGTGCGTGTGGACGGCGGCCGGGTGAAGACGGACGCACGGGTGCAGCCGGGACAGATGGTGCGTGTGCCGCCTGTTGATTCCGACCTCAAGGTCAAAAGCGGACCGATCGGATCCAGGGACCTCAAACATTCGGCAGACGGCGAACTTCTGGCGCGCATGCTGCTGCATGAGGACGACAAGGTTCTGGTGTTCAACAAGCCGGCCGGCATTGCCGTTCAGGGCGGATCGGGTGTCAACCGTCACATCGACGGGCTTCTGGAAGCGTGGACCAGCCCGAAGGGCGAAAAGCCGCGTCTGGTGCACCGTCTGGACCGTGACACGTCGGGCGTGCTGGTGGTGGCCCGCACCCGAGGTGCTGCACAGAAGCTGACGGCCGCTTTCCGCGAGCGCGATACCAAGAAGACCTATTGGGCGCTGGTTCGCGGCGTACCACGCAAGCATCAGGACAAGATTTCCACCTGGCTGGTCAAGGAACAGACCCCCGACGGCGACCGCATGCGCATTGCCAAGCACGGCGAAGAGGGGGCAGATCACGCCATTTCCTACTACCGTGTTATCGATACCGCTGCGCAGAACCTCGCCTGGCTGGAAATGGAGCCCTATACCGGCCGTACCCACCAGCTGCGCGTTCACGCACTGCATATGGGGCACCCGATCATCGGCGATCCGAAATATTACATCGATGATCCGAACTGGGATTTTCCGGGCGGTGTACAAAAGCGTCTGCACCTGCATGCACGCCATATCGACATTCCGCACCCGAATGGCGGCCGGCTTCGCGTCAGCGCGCCTTTGCCACCGCATATGGTACAGACTTGGAACCTGCTCGGCCTCGACGTGGCCGATGGCGACAGGGAAGGCTGATATCAGATGAAACTCGTTCTTTTCGATTGTGACGGCACGCTGGTCGACAGCGCCGGCCTTATCCATGCCGTCATGGTCGATACCTTTGCCGATTTCGGAAAGCCACGGCCTGATATTGCGCAGACCAAGGCAATTATCGGCCTGACGCTCGACATCGCCATCGCCCGCATGCTCGGTAAGGCGCATGTGGATGACGAGGCGCGCGCGATGACTGAGCGCTATCGGGAAATCTATCACCCGATCCGCGCCCGACCTGGCATGATCGAGCCGCTGTTCGACGGTATCGCGCCCTTAATCGACACGCTCGCCAGGCGGGATGAGGTGCTGATCGGCGCGGTCACCGGCAAGGGCCGTCGCGGGTTGACCCATATTCTCGAAACGCATGGTTTTGCCGAGCATTTCATCGTGTCGCGCACGGCGGATGATTGCCCTTCCAAGCCGCATCCGGCCATGGTGATGGAATGTTGCCATGAAACCGGCATGGTTCCGGCCGACACTGTCGTCATCGGCGATGCTATCTATGACATGCAGATGGCAAAGGCCGCCGGCGCAAAGGCCATCGGCGTTGCTTGGGGCTACGCCTCGGTCGATGATCTCTGGAAGGCGGGCGCAGACGCCGTCGTCAGCCATCCAAGCGAAGTTCCGGCCCATGTTCCTGCCGATATTCTTGAATGATCCTTTCTATTCGACTGATGAGGACGTGCCATGCGTGATCTCCTGAACGACCTTTCGGAAGGCCTCAGCCACCCCGATCCGATCCTTCGCGCCCAAATCCAGATGCAGCGGCCCCTGCCGAAACGTTTCTATAAGGACGTTACCGTTGCTGACGTGGAAGACGGCGGCTTCACCATCCATCTCGATGGCAAACCTTTGCGCACGCCCGCCAAGAAGCCGCTTGTCTTGCCATCGAAGGCGCTTGCGGATCAGCTTCGCGATGAATGGGATGCGCAGAAAGAAGTGGTGAACCCGGTCGTCATGCCGGTCTCCCGGCATGTGAACACCGCCATCGACGGCATCGCCAGCGATACCCAGGCGGTTTTCGAGGACATACTGCGCTTTTCCTCTTCCGATCTCCTGTGCTACCGCGCAGGTCAACCGGAAGCGCTTGTGGCGCGGCAGGCGGACCATTGGGATCCGGTGATCGACTGGGCGGCCAATGTTCTCGGCGCACGCTTCACTCTCGTCGAAGGCGTCATGCATCGCGATCAGCCTCGGGAAGCCGTTGCAGCCTTTGCCGTGACGCTCAAAAAATACGATACGCCGATCGCGCTTGCCGCCCTGCACACCATGACGTCGCTGACCGGCTCCGCCATTCTGGCGCTGGCACTGGCGGAAGGGCAGCTGACGCTGGAGGAAACCTGGGCGCTGGCTCATCTTGACGAGGACTGGACCGCCGAACATTGGGGCGAGGACGAGGAGGCGCTGGAGCGCCGCGCCACTAGGCTCATCGACATGCGTGCAGCACTCAACGTTCTGGAGGCGTTGAAGAGCGCGCCTTAACGCTTTTCTAACCCTGATGACCGAATATGCGGTTACCTCACGTTAGGGGAGCCGCAGATCATGAACACTCGATTGAAACGCCTTGGCATTGTTGTGCTGGCGTGTTTCACGCTCATGTCTTTCAGGCTGGAACCGGAGGCGACCAATGCCGACCGGCTGCTTTATGATGTGCGCGGCGCCTTTGTAGCGGCACGGCCGGATGTAGCGCCAGCATTGATGCAATCCATTCATGCGCAACTACAGAATGCCATCAAAACGACGGCACGCGGCGAAATCAGACCGCGCGTTGTGCTGACCATTCGCCTCGCATCCGTCACCCGCGGCCCCTTCCTGTTTGGAGAACGGGCATCGGCCCGTGTCATCGTTCGTGCGGCCGCGGTGGCGACGGGCGAGGTTATCGCCGAGGCCAAATTCACAGCCACCGTCGTCAGCTTCGACAATCAGTCGATCGAGCAGGATCTCGCTTACGGCGTCGCGGAGCGCGTGATCCGCGAGTTCCGGCTGAGCCGACCCGGACCGACAACGCTGGCGACGGCGTTGTTTCCGTGAACAAGTATGGTTTCCAGATAGAGTTTAAACTGGTTTCACAAGAAGGCCGGTGGCCATGGACTGGAAAGCCTCGACAGCCTTCGGCAGCACCTTCACGGGATCGTCACTGGCGGCGATCCATAGCGCAGCATTAAGTGCAGCGCCGCTTAGAAGCCGAGCCGCAGCTTCCGCATCGACTGACTTGATGACCCCTTGTTCGATGAGGCTCTGAACCGTTCGCTTGGTCGCGTGCAGACAACTGCTCTGGCTAGGCCACTGCGACGGATCACCCAATACCGCAGGCCCGTCGAGCAGAACGATGCGTTGTACTTCCGGATCAAGCGCCATTTCGATATAGGCGGCGCCCTCGGCGAGCAAACCTTGCCAATCGTCCTCGGCCAATGCCCCGATCTCTTGAGCACGAGACGCCATTTCAGAATCGATCTGATCGACCACCGCCGCCAGCAGCCCACGCTTATCTCCGAAATTGTGATAAAGCGCCCCACGCGTCAGACCAACCTCAGCGGTCAACTCGTCCATTGATGCGGAAGAGTATCCCTTTTCGGCGAAAATCTTTCGTGCAGCCGCGATCAGTTTTACGCGATTTTCCTCCATCGTTTCCGCGCGTCGTTTCGCCATTCTCTCCTCAATTTTACATACGTGACGTATATGGGTTGACATACGGCATGTATGTCACCAAATTCAAATACGCACCGTATATCAAATATGGCGTTGTGTGAAGCTCTTGAAGCGTAACGTTCCGCCCAGAGAGTGCACTTGATTACAAAGAAGAGAGATTTAAAAATGGCGAAGCGCGAAGCAATCTTTCCCGCAAACAGACATGCTCTTTACGAGGAGCACGGCTATTCGGCGGCTATCCGATCCGGGGACCTTCTGTTCGTTTCCGGGCAGGTGGGCAGCCTTTCCGATGGAACGCCAGAACCCGATTTTGAACGTCAGGTACAATTGGCTTTCGAAAATCTCAAAGCCACGCTGCATGCAGCGGGCTGTACATTTGATGATATTGTCGACGTGACGACATTCCATACGGACCCCGAAAAACAGTTCGGAACCATCATGGCCGTCAAGCAGCAGATTTTCAGCACGAAGCCTTACCCGAACTGGACTGCAATAGGCGTGAACTGGCTCGCGGGCTTCGATTTCGAGATTAAGGTCATCGCCCGCATTCCTTTGGATGCATAAATCTCCGAAAGCCATGGCGAAGACGGCGTACTGAACACGCCGTCACGTCGCTGTTCAAGATGTCGGACGAATCCAAAACCGCGCAGGTTAAGCTTCCCCTTTCGCAGCCTTAGCCAAGTCGCTCGGCATGCCATTTCAGATGGTCATCCATGAAGCTGGAGATGAAATAATAGGAGTGGTCGTAACGCTCGTGCATGCGCAGCGTCAGGCCGATATCGGTTCCTTTGATCGCCTCTTCGAACAGCCACGGACGCAGGCCTTTATCGAGGAAACTGTCGGCCTTGCCCTGGTCGATCAAGAATTCCGGAAAACGGGCGCCGTCTTCGACCAGCGAGCAGGCGTCGTATTGCCGCCATGCGGCACGATCCGTTCCGAGATATTTTTCCAGCGCCGGTTCGGACCAGTCGGCAGAGGAGGGGGCGACGATTGGGGCGAAGGCGGAGCAGCTCTTGAAGCGCTCTGGGTTCTTAAGCGCAATCGTCATGGCGCCATGGCCGCCCATCGAATGGCCGAAAATGCCCTGACGGCTCATATCCGCGCGGAAATGCTGGCCAATGAAGGCTGGCAGCTCTTCCGTCACGTAGCTGTACATATGGTAGTGCTCCGACCAAGGTTCCTGCGTGGCGTCGAGATAAAAGCCCGCGCCCTTGCCCATTTGCCAGTTGGTCACTTCATCAGGCACATCGTTGCCACGCGGGCTGGTATCCGGGCAAACGATGATCAGCCCGAGTTCGGATGCCATGCGGCGATATTCGCCTTTTTCCATGACATTGGCGTGGGTGCAGGTGAGGCCGGAAAGATACCACAGAACCGGGCACGGCTCGCTGATCGCCTTCGGCGGCACATAGACTGCAAAGGTCATCTCGCATTTCAGGGTTTCGGATGGGTGCGAAAATACGCCCTGCATGCCGCCAAAGGCCGTATTTTGCGAGATGATATTCATGAAGCCATTCCTTTATGAAGAGTTTTTTCCGGTTCAGCCCGCAAGCGCGACCGCAGCATTGACCGCCGCTGCTACCAGAACCGTGTTGAAGAAGAAGGAGACGATGGAGTGCAACAGGGTGACCTTGCGCATCGGTGTCGTGGTTACAGCAACATCCGAGGTCTGCGCCGTCATGCCGATGACAACAGCGAAATAGAGGAAGTCGTAACCGCAGGGTTCCTTCGTTGCCGGGAAATCCATGCCGCCGCGATGCTTGCGCTTGCCATCAACGGTTTCTGGACGCCAGTAAAGATGGGCATAGTGCAAGGCGGTCATGGTGTGGATTGTCAGCCACCCGAAAATGACGGAGCCGAAGGCGAGCAGCAGCGTCCAGACGGTTTCGCCGGAATGGTTGAGTGCCTGGAAAAGTGAAACGACGGCGACGGTGGCAGCGATCAGCGTAATGGCGATGATGGCCATTGCCGGCAGGTCATCACTATCGGCATGCGCTTTCAGGTGCTGGGCCGTTAATTTCGGAAGCCGAAAGGCCACCAGCCCGAGATAGGTCAGGAAAAACAGAATGGCTGCAATTTCGATGGCGAGCGGCCGTGCGAATGCCAGCGCCAAGCCAAGGCCGAATGCGCCAACGAAAAGAGCGACGAAGAAAGGCTTATGGCGGCTGTAGGTGTTGCTCTGCGGATTGGCCGGGGTCATGGGCTGAGCCTTCCTGATTACGCGGTCATTTTTTGACACGGCGGCAGAAACGGTCAAGCGTCTCCAGAAAAGCAGACCGGTCGCGCGGCGAGAAAGCCGCGTTATATCCCTTGCTCTCACCGGTTTCGCGCAGGTGTGCGCCAAGGTCGCGCATCGCAGTTGCCATACCGATGTTGGTTTGGTCGAAAACGCGGCCGGTCGGTCCCGTCACCAGCGCGCCCCTGGCAACGCAACGCCCGGCGAGCGGCACATCGGCGGTAATGACGATATCGTTTTCGCCCGCACGCTCCGCAATCCAGTCATCCGCCGCATCGAAACCGGCCGATACGATCACGTTTTTCACCATCGGATCGCGCGACGGGCGCAAACCGGAATTGGCAACGAAAGTCACCTCCAGCCCATGCCGTTCCGCCACCTTGAGAATCTCGGGTTTCACGGGGCAGGCGTCGGCATCGACATAGATTTGCGGGGTCTGCGACATGGGCACTCTTCGAGGATCATTTATGCATCGCTTTTAAGGGCAAACGCTGCGATTACCAAGCCCGCCATCTGTGAAAATATGGCGACAGGCAGGGTAAGGAATACGGTTGCGACCTTCATACAAGTCCAGTATGTTCACTTTATGTTCCTGATGTGAGGTATTCCCGATGCTGGAAGAATTCATCGTGCAGGCCAAGTCCGCCACTTATGTGGGCGGCGGCAACAAATCCTCGACGCCCACCCGCATCGGCTCACACGACCTCGGCTTTCGAAGTGGCGACTGGAACTACATCGATAGCTATTTCGGCGGAACCGACTTCATCGGTCAGGAGGTCGTCTGGCATCAGGGAATTCCACTTTGGGCCATGAATTATTACGGCCGCATCATCCGCCCTGAGCTAATCGACGGCACGGTGGCGGGCGGGGTGATCCAGCGATCGCTTTCCACGCTATACAGGGAAGGGCGCTTCCTCGGCGGCTTCACCCACGAGGTCGAAGACATGATCTATGTCGATACCAATGAGGGCGAATTCCGGACTTTTACCGGCGTGGAGCGCATATATCGGGACAGCGTTGAGGTGTACCGGCTCGACTACCACGGCGGCGTGATAAAGCCGTAGCTGCGCCGCGAGTAAGATCAAACAGGGACGATGGAGATCCATCGCCCCCTTTATCGATTTCAAATCAGCCGGGCTGCTTCGTCTTGCGCAGGTATGGAAGAACAGTGTCATAGGAGCCGAAACGGGCAATCGCATCTTCGTTGGAGACGGCGGCGGTGATAATGACGTCTTCGCCCTGTTTCCAGTTTGCCGGTGTCGCCACCTGATGTTTAGAAGTCAGCTGGATGGAATCGATCGCGCGAAGAATTTCGTCGAAGTTGCGCCCGGTGGTCATCGGGTAGGTGAGGACCAGCTTGATCTTTTTGTCGGGACCGACAACGAAGACGGAGCGCACGGTGGCGTTGTCGGCCGGCGTGCGGCCTTCAGAGCTGTCGCCAGCGCCTGCCGGCAGCATGTCATAGAGCTTCGCGACTTTCAGGTCCTTGTCGCCGATCAGCGGATAATCGACATTAAAGCCGGTCGCGGTGCGGATGTCGTTTTTCCATTTCTCATGGCTTTCGACCGGATCGACCGAAATGCCAATGATCTTGACGCCGCGCTTTTCGAATTCCGGCTGCAGGCCGCCCATCGCGCCGAGTTCCGTGGTGCAGACCGGCGTGAAATTCTTCGGATGTGAAAACAGGACCGCCCAGCTGTCGCCGATCCATTCGTGAAAGCTCACCGGACCGTGTGTGGTCTCGGCGGTGAAATCGGGTGCGATGTCGTTTATACGCAGGCTCATCTGATAGTTTCTCCCTAATGATTTAAATTGAAATCCTGAAGGTTTTGGCAATCCGCGTCCGGCGCAGGAGCTTAGAGTTTTTGCGTGAAATGGCCAGCCCTTTCCACGGCCAACGGCACGCTAATGACCTGTCATTGAAACGTACAAGGATTGTTTTCGCTCTGGCAAACGCCTATTCTGACGCGCCGCCTTTTCCGGCCGGCGCAAAAAGCTGATGCTCGACCACAATGAGCCAATAGTCTCCAAACAGACGCGATGGGGAACAGCAATGACGATCACGATTACCGCTTTTGAACGCTCGCCCGATGGCGGCAAGGGTCTGGCCCGCGACATGCGCGTGCGCTGGGCGCTGGAGGAAGCTGGACTGTCTTACGATGTTCGCCTTCTCTCCTTCAAGGCGATGCGGGAACCTGCGCATCTGGCACTTCAGCCATTCGGACAAATCCCGACCTATGAGGAGGGCGACCTTGTACTGTTCGAATCCGGCGCGATCATTTTCCACATCGCGGAGCGCAATGCCGGCCTATTGCCGCGGGATGTGAATGCGCGGGCACGGGCGATAACCTGGATGTTCGCCGCGCTCAACACGGTGGAGCCGCCAATCGTTGACCGCTCGATTGCCCGGTTTCTGGAGGGCGACAAGAGCTGGTACGAAGAGCGCTTAGCGATGATCGATAAAAATATCAGCAAGCGGCTCGGCGAACTCTCCCGCTGCCTCGGTGACGACGACTGGCTCGACGGTGCGTTCAGCGCTGGAGATCTGTTGATGATATCGGTGCTGCAAAGGATAAAAAGCTCAGGCATCCTCGACGAATATCCAAACCTTTCAGCCTATGTGGCTCGCGGTGAGGCGCGTCCGGCCTATCAACGCGCCTTTGCCGACCAGCTTGCCGTCTTCAAGGCCGCCTCGACCGCTTGAACGTCGGTGAATAGCGAGGGCCTTAGGTAAGAACCCACTACACTGTCTGTACAGGACTGCCCGCCATGCATTGCGCCAAGGCGTTTCGGCGGTCTCATTTGTGGAGCCCGTATCATTTTCAGGATCGCTCCGAGATGCCGTCGCTCATCAAAATCATCCTTGACGAAACGACGGGGGCGCCCAGCAACAAGGATGAGATGCGGAAATTGGATGACGATCTGGAAAAGGACTACCAGAGAACACTTTATTAGCTATTTTCGAGGGGAGGCGGTGCGGCTCCTGTTATCTGCAGCAGCCCTGAAAGGGATCATGCGCCGAAGCGTTGGATCTTTGCGGACGAAATGGTGCCACAGCGCTGCTGCCACATGAAGAACGACGATAACTGCGGCAAGATAGGCCAGAGTGGCGTGAACCTCAGTCCAGAAGGCCTCGGCTTGGTCGGAGATCGCCATGGGTAGTCCTGGCATGACGACAAGATCAAAGACATAACTGGGGATCTGCAGAGGAGACGTCGACGCGACGGCCCAACCGGCAAGGGGAACGGCGAGAGTAAGGAACAGCAGCGCGGCGTGAGCCGACCGTGCGGCCAACCTCGAAGCCATCCCTTCACCATCCAGAGCCCGCGGTTTCCTGCTGAAAATCGACCAGATGAAGCGGGGGGCGGCGAGGGCCAGAACCAGAAACCCAATCGACTTGTGATACTGAAAAAGATTGAACTGAAGCACCGGATCGATGTCGCGGCTCATGAGATATCCCAGCGCAAGCTGCGCGAGGAATAGGAGCGCGATCGTCCAATGGAAAACGATCGCCACCAAACCAAAGGAGGCGGGCGTGTTTCGCCATCTCCTTACGCCCCCCGTCGCTCTATCGGAATGACCCTTGAGATATTGCATCGGCTAACTCAGCTGTTGATAGGTGTCTTTGGCAATAGCCTCCATGCGGTCGGACGGCAGGCTGCCGACCAGAGCGCAGCGGATTGTTTCGTCATCCCAGGACACTGTTTCCAGCGCGTCGACATTGGAGCGCCGCATGGCGGTATCGCTCGTTTCAGCCGCGGCCACGATGTAAAGAGTGACACGCTCCCCACTTTTGTCTTCGTACATCAGCTGAGCTGCGGCGCCTTCGGAACTGGGCAGCACCCGGCCGCCGACAAGGGACAAGCCATGGCGGCTGAGGTCCGGCACGTTCAGTTTACGGTCGAGCCGTTTTGACAGCCATTTCGGCAGACTGGAACCGTTCTCGGCATCAGCCCGAACTTCGACCGGGTGCAGAACCTCGCTAGCAAACAACTTGTGCGCCTGCGTCGCATCCGCCACAATGGAATGGGCAGGTGCCTCGACCTCCGACACAAGTCCGCGCCCGAACCAGCCACCTGTCAGTCCAACTGCCAGAACGAGAACGGAAGCCGCTGCCAGATTGCGCCAATTTGCACGCTCCGATCGCAAGCGCCGCTCCATCCGATAAACATCGAGGCGCTCGGGTAAAACATCGATATCAGCAGGGCGATAGAGAGCCGTAAGTGTCGCATTCTGCCGCTGCCATATCTCGACCTTGCGCGCATCGGCCGGATTGGAGGCGAGGTGGGAGCGAACGGCATCACGTCGCTGGTCTTCGAGCTGCCCGTCGACATAGGATATCAGATCGGCTTCGGTTATCTGCGGCTCGTTGCCAGTCATTTTATCACCTTGAGATTTGGCTGGTCTTCCTGGGTCATACGGGCCAAGGCTGTTCGGGCGCGCCCCAGACGGGACATCAAAGTGCCCAACGGAATTTCCAGAACCTTTGCCGCTTCCGCATAACTCAGACCTTCGACGACGACGAGGAGGAGGGCCTCACGGTGTTCGCCTGACAGTTTTTCGATGGCACGGGCCATTTCGGCAAGCGCGATCCGGCCCGTCTGCGGCGCCGGCACAAACATCTGTTCGGCAACATCATCAATCGGGATTTGCGAGGGCCGGCGGTTTCTGCCGCGCAGATTGTTGCGGTAAACGTTGACCAGCACCCGGTACAACCATGGACGTAACGGCGCCTGCGGCCGCCACAGCGCCTTTTTGCGGATGGCTCTTTCCAAACAGTCCTGAACGAGATCGTCAGCCGTGTCACGGTCGTGCGTGAGCGCATTCGCATAACGTCGAAGCGCCGGTATGCAACTTGTGATCTCGTCAAGAAAATCAGGCATCGGTGCTATTCCTTGGCAACGTGCCAGACGCCACCAACACCATCACCTGTGACATCGCCGGGCTTCTTGTCCATCTGCCAATGATACAGCGGCTTTCCATCATGCGACCACTGCATCGTGCCATCCCTGCGGGCGAGTGGTCTGTAGTCGCCATCCGCCTTGTCGGTTTTGGCAGCCGCAAGCGGCGGCCATTTCTTCGCAGTCGTCATAGCAGGCTGACGAGCCATTGCCATCATTGTCGAACGTATAAAGGGTCATGCCCTTGGCGTCAGTCAGGATCGTGCCCTTTGCCGTCGCCGTTTCAACCACCGCGCCACCGGCGTATGGTTCGGCAAGCGCGGCAGTGGAGGCGAGCGCGAGAGCGCCTGCCAGAATGAAATGATGTTCACGCATGAGATCGTCCTTTGAGAGGTAACGGTGCGGGCACCATGTCCGATACAAGACAGAACACCGACCAGCGACAATTAATCCCGTCCCGCCGATTTTTTTGACGTTCCGTCGTTTTTATCTGACGCCCTTCAAATCTATGTCGAAGGCAACCGTGTTCGAATAGAGCGGCACGCCAACACCCATGCCATAGGGCAGGCGGGGGATATTTCCGGTGACATGGAAGGTGACGGAACCCTTTTGCTGCTCAACGAATGTTGCGTGAAACGTCTCGGCTCTGGATACGCCTCGGGCCGTGAGCACACCTTCAACCACCGCGCTGCGCGGCCCGTCCTGCGTAACGCGGTTGGAGCGAAACACGATCTGCGGATAGGCGGCGATGTTGAAAACTGCGCTGGACCGCAGGAAATTTTCCACCCGCTCCTGGCCTGTCTTCACGCTGGAAGGGTTCAAACTGATTTCCACATAGGACTTGGACGGTTGGTCCGGATCGATATCGAAGCGGCCGGATATATCGGGAATAGTGCCGTTGATGCCCGGACCGGCAACCTGTGCAATCGAAAATCCGATGTGCGAGGCGGGATCGATACGGTAACGTCCGGCGGCCGACGAAAACGGGCTTGCAGATACGGCCGTGCAGGCCAATGTGGCAATAACGAGTGTGATGGAATAGAGGTGCTTCACGGCGCAGGCTCCTTCATGAGTACGTGGTCGTACCCGTGAGAACACCGCTGGCTACTATTTAATCCCTATCAGTTCCGACAGATCATCAAAATCTTTGCCGCATCAGCCAATGCATGGGCATTTCGTCAGCAATGTCTTTCATGGGTTCAAAGCCCACTCAAGGCTAGGTGCTTTCTCTAAATCCTTTGCTCGTTATTGTGCTCGAGCGAGGTACAGAATGTCTAGGCGGCGCTGATGAAGGTGAGGCGCTCGGGACCATAGGAAGCTTCATCAGCTTACTACATACGATGTCAAAGCTGGTTAGAGGCGCGACTTCGCCAGCTGTTTAGAAACGCGACACAGGCACCGACGGTCAGCCCCCGATCCGACCGGCTGGGCCGGGTTGCAAGGGAGGAGCGGGGGCGGGTGAGGGAATGCCTATTCGGCTTTAGCTTCCTCAGCAGGGTGCATAATCTGCCTTGGCAATCAACAGGCATTCCGGGTATGAGATCAAACCCTAAGTGCAGGATAATCCCACGATGACTGCAAACGGCGACGGGCCTCTTTTACAAGGTCAAGGTAGTCTGCCCTGAAGGGTGCAACCAGCTGCTTTTCGAGACCGGCAAGCAGTCCGTGCAGCACAGCGCATTCGGCAGGGCTCTCGAAACAGGACGCGCTTGGCGTGGGAGCGCTGCTCTCTTTGCACCAACGAGAAAGAAGCTCAAAAAGAACCAGAGCGTCGTCTGGAGCAAGGTGGATTTGTGTATGATCGGAAGAAGTTTGTTGTTCGTCTTTCATAACGCAAACTCGCATGCGACGCTGACGTCTGCAATAGACCGCTGGCATTCAACGTCGCCAGTTCATTCCGCCGCTTCCATCCGCGCCAGCGCCTTCTGCCTTTTGGCAATCACCTCCTGGTCGTTCATGAAGTCCGTCCGCCGGCCGGGCTTGCGGCCGCGCTTCTGATAACCGTTGCTCTGGCTGCCATCGCGAATGCCGAACATATGATCCGTCTGGCCGGTGCGGCGAGGGCCGCTCTTGCTGCGCTGCTGTTCCCGCCCGGCCTGCATCTCGGCCACGATCAACAGCATGTCGTCCAGCCGCTTGTTCTCGACCACTTCGGATCGGTGCACTGATCGCAACTTATCAAAGGTTCTGTAGGGTAGGGTGAAGCTCTCGTGCATGATCTCGAGGCGACCGTCCGGATAGTCGCAGACGACGACCTTCTTTCCCGCCAGCGCATTGGCCTGTTCTGTTGGATCGAGGATAAATAACACCTTGTCGTAGCGCAACGTCAGTGCCTGCGACAGCGTGCGCACTTCCTTGCGGCACATGGCGCCGTCAAGGTTCTCATGGTCGGCCAGAGGCCGATGCATGTGTTTCGGATTGCGTGGCGGCTTGCCATTAAGCCTTCGTCGCATGCAGATAGTCGAACGTGTTCTCCGATCCGGCAAAGCGAAGATGCAAGAGCTTGCCGCAGCGTCTCCTTGGCGACAGAGATCCGGTGCAACTCGATCAGCTTCTCCCGCGCCAGCGTCGGGCCGAAATCCAGATAGCGTTCGCGGATCAGATCCAGCGCCGCATTGCGAAACTCCTCGCTGTGGCGCCGATTGCTTGGCCGCGCTCGCTTCTTCGAAACCAGACCGGCCGCACCAGAGTGGTCATAGGCCTGCAGCAGCCTGTGCACCTGACTTCGGCTGAGGCCAAGCAGTTCAGCGGCCTGGACGACGCACAGGCGCTGATCACGGATCTTCTGAATAACTTCGAGGCGATGCAATTCTTTCTGCGACATGGTGATCAAACAGGACATGACGACTCCGACCGCACATGGTCTCGACCAGGTTGATGGTCGTCATCCTTGCTCCCAACGTTGGCATTGACCAGAACATCGAGAGGCGAGACTGTCGCATCTCTAACTGGCCCAACTGTCGCATTACTAAATAGCCGCTACATACGATGTGGCGGGAGAGTTGAAATGTCCGCCGGTTTGCAAAGTAGAAATGTCCGATCAGCCCCGATCTGAGCGGCTGATCCCGATTGCAAGATCAGATCGGGGCTGGTGGTAAACACACCTCTTCGGCTTTAGCGTTGAGACGCCTCACTCAGCAGCCTGCTGCCGCGACAGCGCCTTCTTTCGCCGCGAAATTACAGCCGGATCGTTGGTGAAGTCTTTGCGGCGACCGGGTCCACGAACGCGTTTGACATAACCATTCTTGTCGCTGTTGCTCTTCACCTCAGGTTTTGCCTGCGCGTCCTGGCGTTCTTTGATATAGGCCAAAACATCGCCGAGCCGCTTGTTCTCGGTGATCGCCGCATGCGTCACCCGCTGATCCTTGGCAAACACCGTGTAGGGCAGGTAATGCCCTTTCCAGCGCACATCCATTCGGCCATCGGCATAGGCGTAGGTCTCGACATATTTGCCAACAAGGCCACGCGTGACGTCGCTTTCTTCCAGCATGATCCGCTGTCGCTCATAGGAAAATGTCAGCTGCGATCCGACATAACGCTGTTCTCGCTTGCAGAGGATCTCTTTCAATCGATCCGACGCCAGGTTCATCGGTCGATGCAAATCCTCGGATCGGGCAGGGCAAACCGCAAAACGGGCGTTGTAGTCCTCCATAAAGCCGGGCAAAAAAGCATTGCCAGCCTCCATGCTGTCGATGCCAGCCAACCGCAATTCCTTGACCAGACGGTCCTGAAGCGTCCGGTTCATCCGCTCAACGCGACCTTTGGCCTGGCTCGAATTTGCACAGAGAATTTCTATATTTAGCTCGCAAAGCGCTCGCCCGAACTGCGTCATGCCCTGACCACCTCTGGCATCCTTCTTTGCCACCCGAAACACCGAATGTTTGTCGGAATAAAAGGCAATCGGCGCGCCGTGGCACTGGAGATAGAGCTCCAATGCCTCGAAGTAAGTGAAGGCACTTTCGGACCGCACAAAGCGCAATTGCATCAGCTTGCCGGTCGCGTCATCAACGAACACCAGCAGTGAGCAGGGTGGTCCGCGATCCTCAAACCAACGATGCTTCGACCCATCAATCTGCACCAGTTCGCCATAGGCCTCGCGTCGCAACCGTGGCCGATGAAACGTCCGGCGCTGCTTGCGCGACAGCCAAATGCCAGCATCGACCATCCAGTTGCGCACCGTCTCGCGCGACACAGACAAGCCATCGCGCTCAGCCAGCTTCTCCGTCGCCAATGTCGGCCCAAAATCCGCATAACGTTCCCGAACCAGCGCCACCGCATAATCACGAACCCCGTCACTGATCCGGTTGTTGGACGGCCGGCCGATCGCCTTGTGCCGGATCGACGCAGCGCCGCCACTCCGTATTCGGTCCAGCAGCCGACGCACCTGGCGCTCACTCAGATCAAGAACATGCGCCGCAGACACCGTCGTCATCCGCCCGGAAACAACCTTCGACAAAACCTCGATCCGCTGCAGATCGCGCTCGCTCATCGCTATCAATCCCATCTGCAATCTCCCAGATGCCAATCAGACCCGGGGAGTGTGACATTCCAACTTTGCAGAAACAGGACACTTTAACTTTGCGGCTACAATACGATAATCGCATAAGATAGATTATGGAACTTATTCTGGTTTAAATGTCTTGGATTTTCAGTCCAAATGACCCTTTAGGCAACCTTCAGAACTCGTTTTGAACCTTATCTGGTTGTCGCGTTATCGCACTGGGTCGAAGCGTAACGCATCCTTTCGCTCTAAACAAAACACCACTCAATTTCCGCCTCACATTATTGCCTCAAGCGATACTGATGGAGGTCGCTCTTGCTGCCGAGTATGTCTCGTCGGTCGGTAAGCAGGCTATGATCTTCAACCACATCTACATTGTACGGTTGATCAGTATTGAGCTTGCTGACGTCAATCGGCGCGGTGCACATCGCCGTTTCCTTCAACAGCGAAAATGGCGACAGCAAAACCCATATCTATGACCCAGAACGCCAAGGCGGTCCGCTATTAGAAGAGCCGGTAAGGCGGCGTGACGACGCAACCATCGCTGAGAAGACGGCGTCACCCTCGCCCGTTTCTCGACCTTACACCAGGTGACGTCAGACCCGGGCCCTTCGCGGCGAGATACACGATTGTGAACCCTAAGGCGTTTTCCAGGTCTTCAACAGCATTTCCACGAATTTCTCCGCGGCGGGAGATAAGGCGCTGCTTCTTCTTTGCACGATACCGATGGTTCGGGAGACCACGGGATTAACGATCGGCCGCGTAACGAGGAAAGGATGGTCATCCTGTGGGGTAGCCAGTCGCGGCAACACGGAAATCCCCAACCCAGCCTCCACCAGGCCAAGCGACGTATTGAGATGGGTCACCTCGTAGAACCAGTTCAGCTTTAGATTGTGCCGCGCGAGTGCGCCATCCAGAAGCGTTCTATTGCCGCTGGAGCGATCGACGACAACCAGCGGGTAAGGCTCCAGTTGATTCCATTGGATCGTTTCGAAAGCCGCCAGAGGATGGTCTTTCCGCATCGCCAGCACAAATGGGTCATCGATGAGAGGTTCGAATGCCAGGTCTGGATCAGAATTACCCATGAGGTTTATCCCGAACTCCACCTCGCCCCGCGCAACCGCCTGCAGCCCCTCGTTTGCCGTAAGGTCTCTGATACGCAGCCTAATATGCGGATATTGCTTGCTAAATGTTTTGATCACGGTGGGTAGAAAATAAAACGCTGCGGTTGGAACGCAGGCCATCGTGATGAGGCCGCGCCGATGTGCACCATCTTTCATCGCAAAAAGCGATCCGTCGAACTCTTCCAGCATGCGCCGGACAAGCGGCATTACCTCCTGACCCATCGCTGTCGGGGCAACGTGGCGTGTGGTCCTTTCCAAGAGTGGCGCGCCAATGGCCTGTTCCAGTTTCTGGATGCGCCGGGTAAGCGCCGGTTGCGAAATATGCAACGCGTCGGCAGCCCTATGAAAACTTTCAAGCTCAACTACTGCTTGAAATGCTCTTAGATCCAGAATTTCGCAATTGATGCTCATATCGCAATAATACCTCCGAACATTGCATTTAACAGATTAGATTCTTTTGCTCATATTGCAACAACAAGGCGGATTGATCCACCAAATGCAAGATTGAGGCGATAAATGAACGACCTGCTTAAGATACCCTGTGTGCTGATGCGCGGCGGAACATCTCGTGGACCGTTCTTCCTGGCGTCTGACCTTCCGCGTAATCGAGCGGAACGGGATGCGGCACTTTTGTCCATCATGGGTTCCGGTCATCCGCTGCAGATCGACGGGATAGGAGGCGGCAATCCGGTCACCTCGAAAGTGGCGATCATAGGTCCTTCCACCGTCGAAGGCGCAGACATCGACTATCTGTTCGCACAGGTTCGTACCGACAGGCAGTATGTCGACTATTCGCCCAATTGCGGAAATATGCTGGCCGCGGTCGGTCCCTTTGCGATCGAAGCTGGACTTGTCGAGGCTCGGGGAAGCGATACCGTGGTTCGCATCCACAACGTGAACACCGGAAAATTGATCGAGGCAAAGGTGCCGACGCGTGGTCGCGAAGTAATTTATCTCGGAGACGCATCCATCGACGGCGTTCCGGGTCTGGCTGCACCGATCGCCCTGACTTTCGTGGATGCGGCGGGTGCGAAAACCGGAAAACTGTTGCCCACCGGAAACCCTGTCGACACGGTTGAGGGAATAGATGTGACGGCGATAGACTGCGCAATTCCGATGGTCCTCATGCGTGCGGGAGACCTCGGCGTCACGGGATATGAAGATCCGCAGACCCTGACTTCCAATAGCGATCTCATCGAACGATTGACCCGCATTCGCATTCAGGCAGGCAAATTGATGGGGATGGGGGATGTAACGGATATGGTCATACCAAAACCCGTGATCGTAGCGCCGGCACGCAAGGGAGGCACTCTGTCTGTCCGGTACTTCATGCCCAATGAGTGCCACCCTGCCCTGGCAACGACCGGCGCCGTTGGCATAGCAACCGCAGCGATCACGGAAGGCTCCGTGGCATTTGAACAAGCGGGAAATCGGTCTGTTCCGACCCAGATCTGCATCGAGCATCCCGCCGGTCGGCTGGACGTGCAACTTGAGATGCGGAACGGAGCAATAACAGCCGGGCTTGTGAGAACGGCCCGCAGACTTTTCGAAGGCTTTGCCTTCGCCAAGCCAAACGCTGCGATTGAAGACGCAGCCTAGACAAAGCCATACTGGCTCAAAACATAGCAAAACTGGGAGGAGACCCTCATGCGTAAATACTTGCTTGCAACAGCGGCGCTCTGTGCGCTGGCAGCGTCGGCAAATGCAGAATCTGTCAGAATGAGTGTTGGTTCGTACAACCTCAACAACCTGCCTTTTCCGGTGGCGGCCAGCCTCGGCTTCTACAAGGACGAGGGCCTTGAGGTGACGACCGAGAACTTTGCCCAAGGCGGTTCGAAAGTCCTGCAGGCGCTCGTCGCAGGGTCCACGGATGTAGCCGTCGGTTTCTACGATCACACGATCCAGATGCAGTCCCAGAACAAGCACGTGGTTGGCTTCGTTCAGCTTGCCCGCAATTCCGGGCTGGTTCTCGCAGGAAAGAACGATACAGACTTCGATCCGGCAAAACCTGAAACCATCAAGGGCAAAAAGGTCGGGATCACCTCGCCCGGGTCTTCGTCCGATTTCTTCATTCGTTATTACATGAAGCAGCACAATCTGAGCGACAACGACATCGCCATCATCGGCGTTGGCTCCGGCGCTGCTGCTGTTGCCGCTCTGCAGCAGGGCAAGATTGACCTATTGGTCAATTACGATCCGGCTGCGACGATCGTGGTTGAGCGTGGTCTTGGCAAGATTTTGATCGATGCCCGCAGCGATCAGGGCGCCAAGGACGTCTACGGCGGGATCTACCCCACCTCCGTCTTGTATGCGACGCAGGAATACATCGATGCACATCCCGAGGTGATCCAGAAGGTTACCAATGCCACGGTAAAGGCGCTGCATTGGATGAAGGAGCATTCGGCCGAGGAAATCGTTGCAAAGCTTCCCGATGATTTCGTGTCCGGCGACAAGCAGACCTACATCAAGGCCGTCGAAGCCGCCAAGGCGATCTTCTCCGAAGATGGAACCTTCAACCAGGCCGATCTGGAAACCCCGTTGGCGGTTTTGAAAAGCTTCAACGACGCGGTCGCGAAGGCCACGATCGATCTCAACACGACCTACACCAACAAGTTCGTCGAGGCTGCGGCTTCGAAGGGCGTAAACTGAGGGTCTTCAATGTCTTTGCCAATTAGAAAGTTAGAACCCGTGGCGGAACTCAATCTTCAGCCAATGGTGGCAATCGAGAACGTAACAATGGCCTTTGGCGCGTTCGTTGCGGTCCAGGATGTGAACCTGAAAGTTGGAGATGGTGAGTTTCTCTCGATTGTCGGCCCAACCGGATGCGGAAAGTCCACCATTCTCAATGCCATCGCGGGTTTGCTGAAACCGGCGCAGGGAAAGGTCTCCATCGATGGTTCGGCCGTGCAGGGCGTGCAGAACAACATTGGATATCTCTTCCAGCAGGATGCGCTGCTTCCCTGGAAAACGGCCTATCAGAATGTCGAGCTTGGCTTGCTGTTCCGCGGCGTATCCGAACATGAGCGCCGTACCAAAGTTCTGGCCTGGCTGGAAAAAGTTGGCCTGAAGGGGTTTGAAGAGCGCTTTCCGCATCAACTTTCAGGCGGACAGCGCAAACGTGTCCAGATGGCGCAGGCGCTTATAACCGAGCCGAAGGTCATCCTGATGGACGAGCCCTTCTCCGCACTCGACATTCACACGCGCCACCTCATGCAGAATGAACTCCTGAGATTGTGGCAAGAGGATCGCCGTGCAGTGGTCATGATCACGCACGATCTCGAAGAGGCGATTGCACTCGGGGACCGTGTTGTCGTCCTTGCTGCCGGCCCCAAGAGCCGGGTTATCGAGAGCTTCCCGGTTGATCTGGAACGGCCCCGCAACGTGGCCGAAATCAAGCTCGATCCGAAATTCATGACCCTATATCGCGATATATGGGCGTCTTTGCGCGGCGAAGTGGAGAAAAGCTATGCAAGCCGTTAATGTTCGCATCATCCAGATCGTGCTTCTGGTCGTGCTTCTGGGTGGGTGGCAACTCGGGGTAAGCTCCGGGGCGATCGACCGCTTCTTCTTCCCGGCACCCATCGACATCGTCAAGCAGGTCATCACCTGGGTTGCCGATGCCGGCTTTTACAAACATGTCGGTATCACCTTGAGTGAAACGGTTCTCGGTTACCTCATCGGTACAGGTCTCGGCGTCGGCGCCGGTGTCTGGCTGGGCCTCAGTCCCTTTGTGGCCCGTGTGTTGGATCCGTTCATCAAGGCCGTGAATGCCATCCCGCGTGTGGTCCTCGCGCCAATTTTCGTCCTTTGGCTGGGGCTTGGCCTCTGGTCAAAGGTCGCTCTTGCGGTCACCCTCGTCTTCTTCGTGACGTTCTTCAACGCCATGCAAGGTGTTCGCGAAGTGAACCCCGTCGTGCTTTCCAACACGCGCATTCTCGGTGCAAAGCGCTCTGATCTCTTGCGTCATGTTTATTTTCCGGCGGCAGCCAGCTGGATTCTGTCGTCGCTGCGCACATCCGTCGGATTTGCGGTGGTTGGCGCGATCATCGGCGAATATCTCGGGTCTTCCGCAGGCCTCGGTTACCTGATCGCCCGTTCTGAAGGTAACTTCGACGCGGTCGGCGTTTTCGCCGGTATCATCATTCTCGCCATTTTTGTTCTCGTCATCGATCTCATTCTCGATGTCGCCGAAAGAAAGCTGATCACCTGGAGGCCGAACGCGGGCGAAGAACGGCCTGCTTGAGGTTTCGACCCAGTCTCACATCAAGCGGGGCGGCCAGTTGGTCGCCCCGTTTTTGTTCTACTGACGTCATCAGGCCGATCTCTCGGCTATCGGAAGCCGGCAGACCTGCTCTCGGAAAATATGCAAAAAGATCGTGGATCCCCTACCCTGTAAAACAGAAATAATTCACTTTGTCGTTGGAACCAAATTCCCATTCAAACATTTTAGGGGACCGTTACCTTCAGGACCCTGCATGAAAGATAATGATCTCCTCCGGCAGGATGCTCAAGACGCTGGAGAGCGTCTAGTATCTGGCCACGCTTCTGAAGATCCGTTTGCGGCAGCCTTCAAGGCCACCCGCATGCCCATGATCATCACAAATCCACTCCTCAACGACAATCCAATCATCTTCTGCAATGCTGCTTTCAGCAGATTGACGGGCTATTCCGCCGAAGAGCTGGTTGGTCAAAATTGTCGTCTGCTCCAGGGTCCAGACACGGATCCTGGTTCAGTTACGAAACTGCGTGAGGCAATCGCAGCCGAGCAGGATTTGGCGATCGACATCCTTAATTATCGCAAGGACGGATCAGAGTTTTGGAATGCTCTCTTCGTAAGTCCTGTTCGCGATGCTGCCGGAACCGTCATCTATTTTTTCGCCTCGCAACTCGACTTCACCGATATCAAGAGCAAGGAAGCCGAACTCGCTCGCGCCCGCCACATCGCGGAGGGAGAGGTGGCGCTGCGAACGGCGGATTTGACAGAGGCATTGCGGGCAAAAACAACCCTCGTCCACGAAGTTGATCATCGCGTAAAAAACAACCTCCTGACGATCGCCTCAATCGTGAAGCTTCAGGCGCGGATGACTGATAACGATGTTGTGGAGCGGACATTGATGTCTGTGCTGAACAGGGTCGAAGCACTCAGCACCGTTCAGCGCAAGCTTCTGAACGATGAAGATGTAGGACATTTCGATGTCGCGGATTTTGCCAATACATTGATGCTCGACAAGATCGGCGCCTTGAAGCGAACCGACATCATCCTCACCACCGATCTTCACGAGGTTGTGGTTCCGGCGACCAAGGCCTCCCCCCTTGCCTTGATCATCAACGAACTCATCGGCGACGCCATTCGCAGAGGATTGAAGGACCGTGGCGGGCAATTGCACCTGGAGGTCAAGCGCCTAAACGGCCACTTCCTTGTCAGGGTTGCCGATACCGTCACGCCGGGCGAAGTGGACAAGGAAGAAGCAGCCTTTAGCAAAAAGATGCTGGAAGCATGCGTAAAACAATTGCGTGCTACGATAGTTCGGACGGTTGAAGGTAGCCTCTCGGATGTTCGTGTCACGCTTTCTGTAAAAGACTGAAAGGATCTCCTGTGAAAATCTTGATCGTAGAGGACGAAGCTCTGCTGGCGATGGAACTTGAAAGCGAAGTGGAGGATGCCGGACACGAGATTGTGGGGATCGCTGCCGACAGCAAGGAAGCTATCGAGCTTGCCAATAAGGCACTGCCGCAATTCGCATTTGTAGACATTCAATTGCTGGATGGTCCAACGGGCATAGAAGTCGGCCGATATCTTTCCTCGAGCTCCATCCCCTATGTTTTTGTTTCGGGTAACCTGAAGAGAATACCTGAGGACTTTGCAGGCGCACTTGGAGCGATCGAGAAACCCTACACGATGAACGGTTTGCAAAATGCCTTGCAGTTCATTGAAGGCATCGTTATTGGCGCAGAGCGCTCCGCTACCCCTCCTCCCAGCCTTGTTGTTTCGCCCAAACTGCTTGCCGCCTTGTCGGCTTGACCAACGCCGCCCCTGTGCGGATAAGGATTGACCTTGAATTCACCGTCGGAACGCATTGACGCAGTTCGAAACTCTGGGCTGCTTGATGTCCAGAGCCCACCCGAATTCCAGGATATTATCGAGGTCGTCAAAACCGGCCTGAAATGCCCAGTAGCTTTGATCTCCATTCTGGACGAGCACCGGCAGGTTTTCATCGCTCATGTCGGGTTGCCACCCAAATGGGCTGAAGCGGCGGAAACGCCACTCACGCATTCATTCTGTCAGCATGTGGTTCGCGACAGACAGCCTTTGATCATCGGGGATGCGACGGTTCATGATCTCGTTAGAAATAATCTGGCCATAACCGATCTGGGCGTGATCTCCTACATGGGAGTGCCTGTAACCCTCCCTGATGGCATGGTGATCGGCGCGCTCGCAGCAATCGATGGCGAACCACGCACATGGACGGAAAGCGAGCTGCAGTTACTGAACCAGATCGGAAGGGTCGCCTCGAACCAGATTGCGACCTTCCTTTCCGAGCAACGCTGGGGTGCGCTTTTCCAGCAATTGGAGGAAGGCATCGTCGTAGGCTCGGTGATCCGTGACGTCGACGGAACGATTGTCGATTGGCGATACGAGACGGTCAATCCCGCATGGAGCACTCTTCTCGGATTACCAGGCGATAATGTGCCTGGTCGAACCATGCGCGACCTCTTTCCAGAATTCGAGAATGAGTGGGTTTCCGATGTGGTGGAGGCCGTCGAGACCCAACAAAGCAAGCGTTTCACCCGCAAGATCGGATCGATGGACCGGTGGTTTGACGGCTATGTTCAAGCCACTGGTGAAGACGCGTTCGTCATCATGTTTGTTGAAGTCACTGACCGTATGCAAGCCCAGGAGGCTTTACGCGACAGCGAAACGAAGCTTCGCCTGATCGTCGAAGGCGCCAAAGACTATATTATCATGACGATCGATGAAGACCAGCGCATTACAAGCTGGTTCGGTGGAGCGCAGGAGACATTTGGCTGGTCGGAAGCCGAGATGCTCGGACGGCCGTTTGAGTCGATTTTTACTGAGGAGGACCGGGCAGCCGGCGTTCCTGCGGCTGAAGTGAGCAGAGCCACGTCCGAAGGGGTTGCACCCGACCGCCGATGGCACCTCGCTGCCGATGGCTCCAGCATCTTTCTGGACGGCACGATCCGGCCGATGTCCAACCATTCGTCGCCCAAGGTCCCGGGATATATCAAGGTCGCACGCAACGCCACCGCTCAAAAACTGTCGGAGGACAGGCAGCTTGCATTCCTGGAACTCGGCGAAAAGATCCGCGAGCTGGATACTGTTGCGGAAGTGGCATTTGCCGCCGCCGAGATTTTGGCACGGAGTCTGAGAGGCGCGACGCGGGCGGGCTACGGCATCGTTGACCCTATCGCCGAGACGGTGCAAATGCTTCCCGACTGGTGTGCGGAGGGAATGTTCACCGTCGCGGGGCTCCATCATTTCAGGAATTACGGATCCTACATCCAGGATTTGAAGCGGGGTGAGACGGTCATCATACCCGATGTGGCGACAGATCCGAGAACCTCCGCTTCAGCCGAGCTTCTACACTCATTAGGCATCTCCGTCCTCGTGAATGTGCCAATCATCGAAAGAGGTGCATTCGCGGGGGTCATGTTCGTACACTACGACAAGCCGCATGAATTCTCGTCCGAGGAGCGTGATTTTGTGCGTGCGATAGCGGACCGCACGCGTGAGGCGATCTCCAGGATTCGGGCCGAGCAGGAACAGCAGGTTCTCAATCACGAGATCAGCCACCGGCTCAAAAACACGATGGCCATGGTTCAGGCGATTGCGACACAGACGCTTCGCCCTGTTACCGACAGAGCCCCTGTCGAAGCCTTCACGAGCAGATTGCGCGCGCTTTCCAATGCGCATGAGGTTCTCCTGAACCAGGACTGGTCGTCGGCGCGCATGGTGGCAGTGATCGATTCCGTGCTTCGCCAACTTTCTCTTCCCGAGCGATACCGCATATCGGGCACCGACATGGAAATCGGGCCTAGAACTGCACTGTCGCTGGCTCTCCTGATGCACGAGCTTGGCACAAACGCTTTGAAATATGGAGCCTGGTCTTCTGATGCCGGAACCGTCGTTATTTCATGGACGATAGAAGATGCAGGCGGCGAGAACGCGCTTGTTCTGGAATGGAAGGAGCAGGACGGCCCGCCGGTGACCGCTCCATCGGGTAAAGGTTTCGGATCGAAGCTCATCCAGCTTGGTCTGATGGGTACAGGCGGTGTCGAGGTCAATTTTGACCCTGACGGCCTGCGGGTAACGATGCAGGGACTGGTTTCCCATTTGAGACAGTCATGATGACCGTGACCTCGAATGCTGCCGATGTGGCAACAATACTCGTCGTCGAGGATGAGCCGCTGCTACGCCTTGCCGCCGTGGATCTGGTTGAAACCGCAGGATACACAGCGCTTGCTGCGGCAGATGCTACGGAGGCGGTCAATATCCTTGAGGCACGCGCAGACATACGAATTGTCTTCACTGATATCGATATGCCACGCGGCGTCGACGGCCTGCAACTGGCAGCCATTGTTCGTGACAGGTGGCCGCCTATCAAAGTTATCCTGGTTTCCGGCCATCTTGAAGATCCCGGTCATATGATCGCGGCAGATACCGCTTTCTTTACGAAACCCTACTGCGAAGAGCAGATCGTGGAGACGATAAGGCAGATGCTGCGGTAGCCGAGGATTTTTGCGGCTACCGGGATTCACCGCTCCGCTTGAAATTTGGAGATGGTGACAGAGTCGGATAAGGCTTGGCAGTCGATCTGCCGACTGATTGCCGCTGGTCGCTGAGGTTGGAATTGACGGACAAATTACCTGCTGAACTTGATGGTTTGCATCGCAATACCTTTGAATATTTCTGGTCCGGGAGTCACCCGGAGAGTGGCCTGCCGCGGGATCGTATGCGATCCGATGGTGTTGCGATCCATGAGATCGCGTCGGTCTCCGGGATCGGGTTTGGTTTCCTTTCGCTCATCGTTGGTGTCCGCCGTTCTTGGATAACCGAACAGGAAGCCATCGCCCGGGCGAGCCGGATGTTGAGATCGCTGGCAAGTGTGAAGCGTTTTCATGGCGCCTTCCCTCACTTTATCGATGCGTCCAGCGGAAGAACGATACCCTTCGCGAAATTCGACGACGGCGGAGATCTCGTTGAAACCGCTCTTCTGGTTCAGGCGCTGATCTGCGTTAGGCAGTTTTTTGGCGCGCAGACATCCTCCGAAATCGATTTACGCCGGTCCATAAATGAAATCGTCGAGACGGTGGAGTGGGGCTGGTTTACCAGGGGAAAGCCCGGGCCGCTGTTCTGGCATTGGAGCCGTCGGTATGCCTGGGCGAAAAACTTGCCGATTGTGGGCTGGAACGAGGCCCTCGTCTGTTATGTGCTCGCGGCGGGTTCAACGACGCATGCAATCAGCGCCGAGTCTTATCATTCCGGATGGGCAAGCGATGGCGAAATCCGGAACGGATCGATGTATCTCGGTGTTCGGCTGCCGCTTGGCCAGCCGTATGGAGGACCGCTTTTCCTATCGCACTATTCCTTCTGCACACTCGATCCGCGCGGTCTCGGCGATGTTTATTGTCACGACTATCTGGAGCAGGTTCACGCGCATTGCATGATCAATTACCGCTACTGCCGCACGCGTTACCCAAGTGAGGCCGGGTGGGGTCTGTCTGCGTGTGATGGGCCAAAGGGCTATGTCGTAAATTCTCCGACCGACGATGACGGCATCATTGCGACAACGGCAGCCCTCTCTAGCATGCCCTTCTTTTCTCATCGCTCACGCGAGGCGGCGTTGCGTTTTCTGCAATGGAACAATGGTGCACTCGTCGGCCGCTTTGGCCTCATGGATTCATTCCAGCCCTCAACCGGCTGGGTGTCCGGAACGCATCTTGCGATCAATCAAGGGCCTGTTGTTGCGATGATGGAAAACTATCGCAGCGGCCTGATCTGGGATTTATTCATGAACGCACCGGAGGTGAAAAACGGCTTGGCCAAACTCGGCTTCCATCAGGACAGGTCTTTCGAAAAGTCGGGCCTGCAGGAAGGACGGACCGACCCCTGAGAACCGGTGTTTGAGTACCGCAAATGCATCCTTGAAGACAACGCCGGAAGGCCTTGGCAATTCCTTGGCAAGGCCTTCGGCGCGCAGGATATGCTGGGGTAAAGTCGTGGTCATCGTCTCAAAACTGCGGGAGTTTTGATGTTCGATAAACGGCGTGCTGTCATTCGGCTGGTTTCGAAGACGCGCTTTCGATGTAGGCGATAAGATTATCCAGTTCTTCCGGTTTGCTGATGCCCGCCAAGGCCATCTTGTTTCCGGGGATTTTCTTCTTGGGAGCGCTGAGAAAGTCTCGCAGTTCCTCCGGTGTCCACACCAGCCCTTCCCCGCCTGCTTTTTTCATCGCATTCGAGTAATTATAGTCCGGATCGCCGCCCGCAGTGCGGCCGATGATCCCGTTAAGCTGCGGGCCGACCTTGTTTTTCGCGCCCTCGCCGATGGCGTGACAGGCGGAACAGCGCTTGAAGGCCGCCTCCCCCTTGGCAACATCGCCCTCTGAAAAAGCGGGAATGGCGCTTGCTGCGAGCATTGCCGCCGTGATGATCATTCTCTTGCGCATCGTGTCATCCTTGTTCTGCCGTATTAACGCGCCCGCCTGCGAATGCAGGCGGGCGGCTTGTTCTCAATTCAGGTCGTGCCCCAGGCGGGCGTACCCTTCTTGTAGGGAACGCAGGTCTCAAAGCCGCCGGGGATTTCGTCGTAAACGAGAACCTCGGTGGCGCCGATCTTCGAGGTGAAGAAACCGAGCAGCGTCAGCTGCTTGACGAGTGTGAAGGGATGCGGTGCGGTCGGTGTCTGTTCCGCCCGGGCCTGTTTGTCCAGCGCAGAAATCAGCGTCTGCCGCTCCTGCGACGTCAGCTCCAGAAACGCTTTCTTGAATTCCGTCCGGCTGCGGTTTTCGATCTCAGCCATCGCGGAGAGGAAAAGTTTCCGCTGTTCGCCCGTGTAACAATCGGCCGCATAGACTGCCATGAATGCGCCAACGGCGGCGTCCTTCGCACCCGGGGTGGATGTGCGAGGGATGATCGTTTCAGCCACCTCGTCCAGAAGCCGGATTTCCTCCGGGCTGAAGACGTGGACGTCGCCGGCAGGCTTGGCGGCGTTTTCCGCCGCAGTGACCACGTCAGCGCCGATCAGCGGAAGACCGGAGGCAATGGCTATCAGTTTCAGCAGTTCACGTCTGTTCATCACAGATTCCCCTTCTTGCGTTCGGAAACGGCAAATTCCGCGGCACGCGCCGTCAGCGCCATGTAGGTGAGCGACGGGTTGACGCAGGAGGCCGAAGTCATGCAGGCGCCGTCAGTGACAAAGACGTTCGGCGCATCCCAGACCTGGTTGTTGCCATTGAGCACGGAAGTTTTGGGGTCGCGTCCCATGCGGGCCGTACCCATTTCATGGATACCCATGCCCGGCGCATAGCTACCCCTCGACGGTTTGACGTTCTTGATGCCGACCGCTTCGAACATCTCGACTGCGTCATTGACCATGTCTTCGCGCATATCGAGTTCGTTCTGCTTCATCTCGACATTCATCGACAGGACCGGCAGGCCCCATTTGTCCTTCTTGTCGTGGTCCAGCCTCACGCGGTTCTCGTGATAAGGCAGCATTTCACCGAAGGCAGTCATGCCGATAGTCCAGGCGCCCGGCTGGGTCAGCGCTTCCTTGTAGTCGGCTCCGATGTTGAGTTCGGCGATTTCCCGCTCCCAGCGCGAACGGCTGGCGGATCCCTGATAACCGAAACCGCGCAGATAGTTCCGCTTGTCGTCGCCGGTGTTGCGGAAACGGGGAATATAGAATCCCGCCGGGCGGCGGCCCTTGAAATAAAACTCTTCGAAACCTTCCACCTCGCCGGTGGCACCCATGCGGAAATGGTGGTCCATCACATTGTGGCCGAGTTCGCCCGAGCTGCTGCCGAGCCCTCCCTCCCACACGTCGGTGGCCGAGTTCATCAGAACCCAGGTCGAGTTGAGCGTCGAAGCGTTGAGGAAGATCACATCGGCGGTATATTCATAGGTCAGGTTCGTTTCGGCATCGATGATTTCGACACCGCGAGCCTTCTTCTTGTCCTTGTCGTAAAGGATTTCCTTGACGATGGAGAAAGGCCTGAGCGTAAGATTTCCGGTGGCGACTGCCGCCGGCAGGGTCGATGACTGCGTGCTGAAATAGCCGCCGAAAGGACAGCCCAACCGGCACTTATTGCGGAACTGGCAGCGCGTGCGCTCCTGATCGGGCAGTTCCTGGGTGATGTTGGCACAGCGCGAATTGATGAGGTGTCGCGTGCCTTTAAAGGCAGTTTTCAACCGGCGTGCCACATCCTCTTCAACGCAATTCAGCGGAATAGGCGGCAGGAATTCACCATCAGGAAGAATGTCCAGCCCCTCGCGGCTGCCGGAAATGCCAGCGAAACGCTCGACATAATCATACCAGGGAGCAATGTCCTGATAACGGATCGGCCAGTCAACGGCGATCCCTTCTTTGGCATTGGCCTCGAAATCGGTCTGCGACCAGCGGTAGGTCTGGCGTCCCCACAGCAGCGAACGACCGCCGACGTGATAACCACGGAACCAGTCGAAACGCTTTTCTTCGACATAGGGCGTTTCCTGCTCGTCGGCCCACATGCCGAGCGTGGCCTCTTCCAGCAGATAGTCGCGGCTGAGCACCGGATACTTCGCCTTCATCTCCTGCGTGGCGCGGTTGCGATGGGGATAGTCCCAGGCTTCCTTGTCGGCATTCTGATAGTCGGTAATGTGCTCGATGTTTCTGCCGCGCTCCAGCAGCAGAACCTTCAGGCCTTTTTCCGTGAGTTCCTTTGCAGCCCAGCCTCCACTTATGCCTGAACCGACAACAATCGCATCATAATGATTGTCCGCCATGATAACTCCTCCGATTGGTACTTGGGTAAAAAGTCGACGAGACAATGCGCTCCCCGTCGCAACGCGGCGGAAACTTCATCATGCGTCTGTCGAACCTTATGCGCCCCGGCGAAACCGGCCGCCGAGGTGCGGTTCTGGTTTTACTGGCAGTGTTTACTGAATGGTCGGCAAGTGCTCGCTCAGGAACGCGTTGCCCTTGGTCACGACCGCTTCGGCATCGAGCGGAAGGTCGTGTTCAAGGATGAACCATTGTGCGCCGGCATTTTTGGCCGCCGGCAGGATCGTCTTCCAGTCGAGAACGCCGGTGCCAATCGTTGCAAAGCCGCGCTCGTTTTCGGCCGTGCCGGCCGGTGCATTGTCCTTGGCGTGGATTGCAAAAACCCGACCGTTCAGAGTGCCGAGGAACTCAGCCGGATCATTGCCGCTGCGCGCCACCCAGGCGACGTCGAGTTCGCTCTGCAGTTTCGGGCCTGCGGCATCGAGCAGCAGTTCAAGCGCCGTCTTGCCGTCGAACTTGACCATTTCAAAATCATGGTTGTGATAGGCCATGGAGAGGCCAGCCGCGGAAAGCTTGTCGGCATATCCGCCAAGTTCCTTGCCGAAGGCTGTCCAGCCAGCGGCGTCCTTGGGGCGGTCTTCGGGCTTGAGGAACGGCACGGTCACGACCGGATTGCCGACAGCCTTCTGCTCGGTGATGACATCGTCGAGATTGCCGCGAAGCTTGTCGATCGGCACATGCGAGGAAATGACCTTGATCTTGTGCTTTTCCAGAAGCGCGTTCAGCTCGCTGGCGCTGACCTTCTGCATATCCACCGTTTCCACGGCGGAAACGCCCGCGCGGTTGAGGATGGCAAGCTGCTCCTCAAGCGTTCCGGCGTTGCGCAGTGTGTACATCTGCGCGGCAATCGGCAGCGTCTTGCTGTCATCGGCAAAAACCGGATTTGCGATACCGGCCGCCAGTCCGACGACGAATGCCATCTTTGCGAATTTTGACTTGAACGTTTTCAAACGCGTGACTCCCTTTCCGTTTGATCAATATGACGACACGCCTGCCCGTGCTCTTCCGAACAATCAGTCGGGTAATGCTGGGCACAACCTCCGATGCCCTGCGTCGTCAGTCCCCGATATCCAGTGATCTAGATGTCGATCTCTACCCAGGACGAGGTCAGGCTGGACCGCACGGCCGCATCGATGAATGCGAGACCCGCAAGGCCGTCCTCTATGCCGGGATAAATCACATCCCCGGCGGCTGCTTTTCCCTCCCTTTTTGCGATGATTGCGTCTGCGGCTTCACGGTAGATCGTCGCAAAACCCTCGAGATATCCCTCCGGGTGCCCTGATGGCACACGGCTGACGCGGTTGGCGGCAGCGCCTGCGCCCGCGCCATTGCGCGTAATCAGCCGCTTGGGCTCGCCGTAAGGTGTGAACCACAGCTCGTCCGGCACGCGGTGGTGCCATTCAAGGCCGCCCTTATCGCCATAGACCCTGAGCGACAGGGCGTTTTCATTGCCGACAGCGATCTGGCTTGCCCAGAGCATGCCCTTCGCGCCGCTTTCGTAACGCAGCAGAATATTGGCGCTGTCATCCAGCTGCCTGCCCGGAACGAAGGAAGTGAGATCTGCGTAGAGGCTCGCGGGAATTTCACCGGTCACGAAGGCGGCGGCGTTGAAAGCGTGGGTGCCGATGTCGCCGATTGCCCCGCCCGCGCCCGAGCGGCTCGGATCGGTGCGCCATTCCGCTCCCTTTGCGCCGGTCTTTTCAACCGCTTCGGTCAGCCAGTCCTGCGCATATTCGGCCTGGACATGGCGCAGCTTGCCTATGGCACCGTTGGCAACCATCTCCCGCATCTGCCGCAACATGGCATAGCCGGTGTAATTATGCGTGAGGATGAACAGCCTGTCGGATGCCCTCACGATATTCGCCAGCTCCTTGGCCTCCTCCAGCGTCGCTGTGACGGGCTTGTCGCAGATGACGTGGATGCCAGATTCGAGAAAGACCTTGGACGGGGCGAAATGCAGGTGATTGGGAGTGACGATGGCGACCGCCTCGATACCGTCTTCACGACCGGCCTCGGCCGACGCCATCTCCTCAAAAGAAGCGTAGGACCGCTCGGGCGCAATGCCGAGCAGGGTTGCCGAAGCGCTGGCGCGTGCCGGGTCGGAGGAAAGCGCACCGGCGACCAATTCGTAACGGTCGTCGAGCCGCGCGGCGATACGATGCACCGCGCCGATAAAGGCACCCTGACCGCCACCCACCATGCCGAGACGAATGCGGCGGCTATTAAATCTTGCTGTTGCGGAGGACATGTCTATCCCTTTCAAAGCCCGAGAAGGCGACGGTTGGCGGCATCATCGGCGCCGCTTTTGGCGAAATCGTCGAAAGCCCGCTCAGTCACGCGGATGATGTGATTTTCAATGAAGCCGGCACCTTCACGCGCCCCGTCCTCCGGGTGTTTCAGCGCGCATTCCCATTCCAGCACGGCCCATCCGTCGAAATCATATTGGGTGAGCTTGGAAAACACCGCGCCGAAATCGACATGCCCGTCGCCGAGTGAGCGAAAGCGCCCCGGCCGGTCGACCCAGCCTTGATAACCGCCATAGACGCCGGACCGGCCGGTCGGATTGAACTCGGCATCCTTGACGTGAAAGGCCCGGATGCGCTCGTGGTAGATATCGATGAAATCAAGATAGTCCATCGCCTGAAGCACGAAGTGCGAGGGATCATAAAGGATGTTGGCGCGCGAATGATTGCCGGTGGCTTCGAGAAAACGCTCGAAGGTAATGCCGTCATGCAGGTCTTCGCCGGGATGCAGCTCGTAGCACAGATCGACGCCATTCTCCTCGAATGCATCGAGAATGGGCGTCCAGCGCTTGCCGAGTTCAGCAAAGGCCATTTCGACAAGACCTGCGGGGCGCTGCGGCCAGGGATAAATGAAAGGCCACGCCAGCGCGCCGGAAAAACTCGCATGGCTCTTGAGGCCCAGATGCTGCGAGGCTTTCGCCGCGCACTTCAGCTGGTTGACCGCCCATTCCTGACGCGCCTGCGGTTTCCCGCGCAGTTCGGCGGGCGCAAAACCGTCGAACATCTCGTCATAGGCAGGATGAACAGCGACGAGCTGGCCCTGAATATGGGTTGAAAGCTCGGTGATCTCGATGCCTGTCTCGGCCAGACGTCCCTTGATATCATCGCAATAAGCCTTGGAAGCGGCAGCTTTCTCAAGATCGAAGAGCTTGGGATCGGTCGGCACCTGAATGCCTTTGTAACCAAGGGAAGCCGCCCATTGGCCGAGATTGTCGAGCGTGTCGAAGGGTGCCTTGTCCCCGACAAATTGCGCGAGGAAAATCGCCGGGCCTTTGATCGTCTTCATGTCCTTACACTCCTTGCATTCACAGTCTGGCCGCTACCGGTGCGGCGAACGGCAGGGCGCGACCGAGCCGCGCACCACCAGTTCCGTATCCAGCACGATGGTTTCGGCCGTGCGTTTGCCATTAAGCCGGTCGACCATCAGCGCCATGGCTTTGCGGCCCATTTCCTGCCGGGGCTGGCGCACTGTCGTTAGCGGTGGTTCGAAAGCATTGGCGAAAATTATATCGTCGAAGCCAATGACCGAGACATCGGTCGGCACGGACAGCCCGCGCCCGCGCAGCTCGCTGATTGCGCCAATCGCCATCTGGTCGCTCGAGGCGAAGATGGCGGTGAAGGAAATTCCGTTTTCGAGAAGTCCGGCAATCGCCTGTCTACCGGCTTCGATGCTGTAATCGCCTGTCACGACGAGTTCATCCGCGTAACCGATACCCGCTTCCTCAAGCGCGTCGCGGTAGCCCTCGAAACGCTCCTGTGCCAGACTTTCCGGAAAAGGTCCGGCGAGATGCGCGATCTTCGTGTGCCCTGCTTCGATCAGATGATGCACGGCGTTTTTGGACGCGGCGCGGTTATCGACCTTGACGGTGGGCAGCGCGATGCCTGGCACGGTTTCCGAAGCGATGACGATCGGCGGCAGCGCGTCACCCTGACCGAGAAGCTCTGAAGGAAACTGGCCGGTCATCAGGATGAGGCCGTCAGCATGTTTCTGCCTGACCATGTCGATATGTGTCGCCACGCGGTTTTCGTCGTTACGGGCGTCGCCCATGAGCACCTTGAAGCCCGCCTCCCCCGCCGCTTCCTCCACGCCCTTGTAGATCTCGAGATAAAAGGGGTTGCCGATATCGCGAACGAGAAGAATGACGGTATTGTTGGATTGACGCCTGAAGCTTGCGGCCTGGGCGTTGGGAACGAAGTTCGCCTGCCTGACGGCATCGAAAACCTTCTTCCTCGTTTCCGGGCGGACTTTGTCGGGTTGTTGCAGCGCCCGTGACACGGTCGCGATTGAAACGCCCGCGAGAGCTGCAACTTCCCTGATATTCGAACCTTGGTCTTTGCTCATCTGTCACACACGCAACTGCTTTTGGCGGCCATAAAGCAGCATCAGCGCAAGTAACGTGACACCGAATATGATCTGCCGGGCCCATACATCGAGGTTGAGCGTTATCAGTACGCTTTGCAGAATGGTGAGCGCAACTGCCCCGGCCATGGTTCCGATATATCCGCCCGCACCACCGGCAAGCGAAGTGCCGCCGATGACAACAGCGATGATCGATGGAAGGACATATTGGTCGCCGACAGAAATGAAGGAGGTGCCGGTATAACCGATCACGCAGACTCCGGTCAGACCGGCAAACAGGCCGGACAGGCCGTAAAGCAGCGTGCGGATCAAAGACACGGGCAATCCGACCAACGTCGCCGCCCGCTCATTGGAGCCTATCGCGTAAATGGAGAAGCCGAAGGCCGTGCGGCGCAGCACGAACAGCATGATCGCGGCAATGCCAAGCCAGACGAAGAGGACGCCGGGAATACCGAAAACGAGAGGCCGGTTGATGAAACCCGCCAGAAGCGGCGCCGCCGCACCTGATGGAACGCCCTGCGAATAGACCACCAGCCCGCCCTGGATCACCGCTGTCATGCCGAGTGTCATGACCAGCGGCGGAATGCGCACGAAGGTGATGCCGAGGCCATTGATGAGGCCGATCAGGAAGGGAATACCACCTGCGACCAGTATGGCGAGCGGTATTCCGACATTCTGTCCGTTCATCATGTTGCCGGCAAGGACCGCGCCGAGCGAGATCATCGCGCCGACGGAAAGATCGATGCCTTCGCGTCCGCCGAGGATCACAAGATTTTGGCCCGCCGCGACGATACCGAGAATAGCGGCGATCGTCAGCAGCCGCACGATCTGCGACCCCTGTGCGAAGCCGGGCGACAACAGTTCGCCGACCAGCAGCAGGAAGACTGACGCGCCAATCGCAATGGTCAGCGGATCGGTGATGATGGATTTGATTTTCAAACCGGGATTTGTCATCTCAACGCCTCGTCACCAGAACGCCGCCGGCAAGTGCCGTCAGCACGATCAACCCCTGCACCAATGTCTGGTACTCGAAGGGCAAGCCCGCAAAGAAAATCACGTTGCCGATCATGCCCAGCACCAGCGCGCCGGCGATCGATCCTGTCGAGCTGCCGAACCCGCCGGACAGTGCGGTGCCGCCAAGAACAACCGCCGAAATGGAGGAGAGCGCCAGGCTTGCACCGAGCAAGGGGTCGCCGGAGGCGGTCTCGCCCGTCAGGCACAGCGCTGCGAGCGCCGAAAACAGACCGGAAATCATGTAGGCGCCAATGCGAATGCCGGAGAGGCGCAGGCCCGTCTGGAAAGCGCCCGTGCGATTGCCGCCCACGGCCAACAAATGCACGTGAAACGGAATGCGCGACACAACGAGCGTAAAGGCAATACCAGCCAACAGCATCCACAGCACGAAAGGCAAACCGATGAAGCTGCCGGAATAGGTCTGCCAATAGGCTTCGGGCACGGGAAGACCGGCCTGCGGCAGAACCCAGATCGCCAGACCGGCGAAGATGATGCCCGTCGCGAAGGTGGTGACGATGGGCTGGAAACGCAGGCCGGATATGAACAGGCCGTTGACCAGCCCACAGATCAGTCCAACCGCAACACCCGCTCCCATACCTGCAACGACGGCACTTGCCGTTCCGCCAAGTGCAGCGATGACGCTGACGGTAACGACATTGGCGAGCGCTACGATGCTTCCGACCGACAGATCTATATCCCCCGCCAGAATGACATAGGTCTGACCGATGGCGACCAGGATCAGGGGAAGAAATGTCGTCAGGTTCGACTGCAATACGGCCGGCTGCACGAAAGACGGCTGCAGAAACGTGTTGACGCCGATGAGAACGGCCAGAACCACAAGAGTTATGATCCAGGGTTGCTTGCGCATAAAACCGAGGGAATTCATGCGGCGTCTCCATAGGCGGCGCGGGTCATGTTGACGGATGTCATGTCGGCTCCGGTCAGCTCCGCAGAAATGCGTCCGCCGTTGAATACGAGAATGCGGTCGGCATATTCGAGGATTTCCGCATCTTCCGAGGAATAGAGAAGAATGGTCGCGCCCGCGTCAGCCTGCTGGCGCATAAGCGCGAAGAGATCGGCCTTGGCGCCAAGATCGATACCCTTGGTCGGATCATCGAGCAGCAGCAGTTTCGGCGCGGTGGCAAGCCAGCGGGAAATGAAGATTTTCTGCTGGTTGCCGCCTGAGAGCGTGCCGATAGGCATATCCATGCCGGCAAACTTCGTCTTCATGTCGTGCGCGACCTTCTGCACACGCGGCTTCAGCGTCGCGGGCCGGACCAGTCTCATCTTTTCGCGCACCATCAGAGCTGCAACAAGATTTTCGAAGATCGACCTGCCCTGAAGCGAGGCATCACGCCCGCGGTCGCCTGACACATAGGCAAAACCGTTATGAACCGCCTGCGAAGGCTTGCCGATGGCGACATCACGGCCCTCGAACTGGATTTGCCCGGCGGCAAAGGGGCTTGCGCCAAACAGGCCCTTCAGCAAGGCCGACTGACCCTGCCCCTGCAATCCCGCCAAACCGACGATTTCACCCGGATAGGCTTCAAGACTGACACCGCGAACACCCTCGCCCGCAACGTCCGTCACCTTCAGGCTGGGCGCTGCACCTGCGCGTCCCTGCTGGCGGGCAGGCGCGGCGCGGACATCGCCGACCATGTCATGCACCACGGCCTCGCGGGTGGTAGCGGCGGTGTCGAGTTCCGAAATGGTCGCACCGTTACGCATGACGGTGATGCGGTCGCAGACAGCAAAAACCTCATCGAGCCGGTGGGAAATCATGATGGTGGAGATACCGTCCGCCTTCTTGGATCTGAGTATCTCAAAAAAACGCTCGGACTGGCGGCCATCAAGTGCCGCCGTTGCCTCATCCATGATCATGAGGCTGGCATTCTGGGCGAAAACTTTCAGGATTTCGACGAGCTGGCGCTGATCGGGCGGCAGATTGCCGACGATCGCATCCGGCTCCAGCCCTTCGCCCGCAACTCCGTCAAAAAGCGCAATCAGCTTCTGCGCCCCGGCTTTCAGGGCCTTGCTGTCGACAAAAACACCGCGCTTCGGTTCGCGACCGAGAAAAATATTGTCAGCGACGGAAAGCTGCGGAATGAGGCTTAGCTCCTGATAAAACAGCGCAATGCCGGCATTTTCGGCGTCACGCGGGCTTTTGAAGCGCACGTTTTCGCCGTTGAACCGGATGGTGCCGCTGGTCGGCGCGACCGCACCTGCAACGATCTTGCAGAGCGTGCTCTTGCCGCAACCATTCGCACCGAGCAGCGCGTGAATTTCACCGCGACCAACGGTCAGCCTGCCGTCGGAAAGCGCACGCACGGCGCCAAAATTCTTCTGTATGCCGGCCGCTTCCAGAGCGTTCGCCATCGCATGTCCCCGAATTTTACTTGTCATTGTGCTTCGTCACTGGCGGACGCGCGCAATACGCGGTCCACATTCGAATTTCAGGTTTCGGGCTGGCGTTTGCGGCCAGCCCGAGACTGATCTTACTTGAAGAACTCGCCAGCCTGTTCCGGCGTCACGGTTGCCGTGACGGACCAATAGCCCGGCTTACCTTCGGCGGACTTGATGTTGTCCGCGAGGTTGTCGTTGCTGACGAAGGGGATCGGAATATAGATGGCGTTTCCGTAGGTACCGCCGAAAATGCCGTCCTTGAATTCCTTGCCCTGCAGCTTCAGAACCGCAACGTTGAGCGCGCTGGCCATGACACCCGGAGGATTGACGGAGGCGCCGGAGTTGAACTTTTCCTTCTCCCAGCGCGTCATGAAGTCCTTGCGGATTTCACCTGTCGCGGCGATGTCCTTGGTCTTGCCGGCGGCTTCGATTGCGCGCCATGCGCCGTCGGCCATGCCGTCCTGCACCCACACACCGCTGATATCGGGATAGGTGGCGAGAAGGTTCTGCATCGCCTGCTGCCCCTGCGCCTGATCCCAGCTCGCATTGGCTTCGTTCAGCACCTTGATATCAGGATATTTCGTGAACACTTCGCGGTAACCGGCGACGCGGGCTTCGTTGGCGGGATTGCCGGCGATACCGTTGATCGCGACGACGCTTCCCTTGCCCTTCAGCGAATCCGCAAGCCACTGTGCGGACTGTGCCGCCCAGGCCTTCTGGTCGATGCCGACATAGATCGCGTCCTTAGAAGACACTTCCGCGTCGGTTGCGATGACGAGAATGTTGCGTGCCTTCGCCTGAGCGAAGATCGGATCAAAGGCAGTCGGGCTGCCCGGATTGATGAGGATCGCATCAACGCCCTGGTTCATGAAATTGCGGATATGGCCGATCTGCCCCTGCACATCGACATTACCGCTCTGAACGACGACTTCGACCTTCACGCCCTTTTCGCCCCACGCCTTTGCGGCAGCCTGAGCTTCCTCGATCATCTGCGTGCGCCACTCGCTGCCGACGAAAGAATTGGAAAGACCGATCTTGAAGCTCTGTTCCTGAGCATGCACGGACGTGCCCGCCGCCAGCACCATAGCGGCAGCAGCCATCAAATGTTTAAACATGAAAATTTGCTCCTCCAAGCACGGTTTTTAACCGATGAAACCGTTTACATGAGGGAATGTAACCGGTTTCATAAATGAGTCAACCCAGCTGGGATTTTTTATGCTCTCGTTGCCACAACGAATTGCCGAGCCTTGGCGGAGAGATGGGACGGCAATTTAAGGAGGAACAGCGGCACCATACTGGCGTGGATTGCAGGGCTGATAACGCCCCAATTTTGTTCATGCACGGACAGCTTGAAGCTCCGCTACTTCAACAAGAACAAGCTGCTGGCGGGCGTCTATAGACCGGTTGGCGTGAGACTAATTGCCCCCATCCACCATCTTGGCACGGGCCAAAGCATCCGCGAGATCGCTCCCGGCTATACCGGAATGTCCCTTGCACCACGCTATCTCGACGTTCGGATTACAAAGGAGCAAACGATCCACATTCTGCCACAGACCGCCATCTGGTATCTGTCGTTTGCGTTTTCGCGAATCTGGATTGATGCGCTTCCACCCGTTGCTACGCCAGATTTCGCGCCAGCGATGGCAACCTTCCATCACGTGAGCGGAGTCTGTCCAGAGCTTGGCTATTCGGCCTGGAGCCTGTGCATCGAGCCATAAAAGTGCATTCATGACCGCCATGACTTCAAACGAATTGTTCGTAAGTCCGATTTCCGCTCCTCGCGCAGCATGGATCTGCCGCTCGGTTTCAAACACGATGAATGCCCAGCTTCCCGATAATGCTACAGGGTCGTATGAACCATCCGCGTAGATGACGAGTGGAGCAGTCATGGAGCTCGTTTCCTTGCGTCAGAGGCGCTTGGAAAGAATGACAGCGCTTTCGGGTGTTTTCTGTAGATAGCTTGTACAATCATCTTATTCGAGTCAGATTCACGTCCAGGGATGAAACATGATCTTCAAACGCATCGTCGCAGGAATAGTCGATCTCATCTTGCTCATCAGTGTGGCGTTTGCACCGACATTCATCGCCGCAGAGTGGCTACCGCAATATATGGACGCTCCAGCGGGGCAACCGCCGACACCTCTGATGGGTGTAACGCTTTTATGGCTGGCATCCGTGTTGTTTTGCTATTTCCCGGCCTTCGAAAGCAGCGCCTTCATGGCAACTCCCGGAAAACTGCTAATGCGATTAAAGGTCGTCCGGCGCACCGGCGAAAGACTGACCTTTACGCAAGCGCTCTATCGCATGGTCTTCGGCCCGCTCGCAATATGGTTTCTGCCCTGGTACCGCGACCATTTCTCGGGTGGTGCTATTGTAAAGGACCGCTGAGTTTGTGGTTGTGTGACTTCACATTCGGCCCCTCACCTTTCCCGTTTCCCATTACCATTCCCGTTTCAAGGACGGCGGCAGGTCAGGATGAAACGACGGTAGACGTAAGTTCGCAGCCTGTTGCGCAGGTTGGTGTTTTTCCGCTGCGCTCTCGCAATCGGGGCATGTGAGTGCAGTTCGATGCCGGTAAAGCCGGCGGCGATCAGGAGCGGCGTCAGCATCTGCGGGCGCAACCCCTGCCCGAACGGAAGCGCCTTCATGATTGCGGCATGATGGCTGCTTTGGGCACCATCGTAATTCTTGTCGGCCCCCACCGAAAGATCGATGAGCCGGATCAAAAGGCTGGCGAGACGCCCTGCCGGTTTTGGCGTTGCCCAGTCACCATCGAAAAACAAGAGCCGACCGCCCGGACGAAGCAGCCTGAACCACTCGCGGAAGGTCTCCTCAGGCTGCGTCAGTGTCCAGACCAGATGCCTGCAGATGATCGCATCATAGGACGCATCCGGCTCCATGGTGTTTTCGGCATCCGCCATCACGAAACGTAGCCTTGGTTTTCCCGCATGTTTGGCGCGCGCTACGGATAACATCGCTTCTGAAAAGTCGAGTGCCGTGACCTCGTGGCCGAGATCATGAATAAGCCGCGTCACCTCGCCGGTGCCACAGGCCAGTTCAAGGATATGTTTCGGCTCAGGTCCCACCAGGTCGCGGATCGGCTTCTGCCATGCATTGGCCTCGGCGCCAGCTGCTATCTTGTGTCCAAAGGCCAGATCGAAAGTTTCTGATCTTTTCGACCAATAATCGCGGATTTCCTCCTTGAGATCGAAGTTGCCGCCATCCATGGTCTATTCCTTTGACTACTCAAATCGCATCCGCTGCGGCGAATGACAGCTTGCTTCACAATGTGATGCCAAGTTAGCCCATGCGACATCGCTGGAAAATCAGAAGTCTGTCGCCCCAAGATATGGATCATAAAAAAACTATCTATTTCAACATATAAGTGCAGTTTCCTTATGTGATTTATAACTCTCCTGACGCCTCCCGGCGCCTTTGCTCGAGCTCTTCGCTATACCGCCTCAGCGTATGGCTTTCCGTCAGCAGGCCCACGGGTCGGTTTTCGATCTTGTCGTTGACGACAACCAGCGCTTCGCTTTCCGTAGCATCGAAGGCTGCCGCCGCCTGACGTGCGTTCATCGCCGGCAGCAGCACGTCGTTCTTGTAATTGAGGTAGGTCTCGAGGCTGATCTTGGAGGGATCGCGATCCATCGGATCGGCGTAGATTTCCGGCACGAGGACCATTCCGGCATAACGCCCGTCGTCATGTGTCATGATAACCCGCTGCGTCGAGCCTAGCGGAAACTTCTCCTTGAATGCCGGAAGTCCCATGCTGACATTGGCCTTGCGAATATCGGCGCGCATCATCTTGCCCACCGTCAGGTCGCGGATCCAGCCGATATCGTGGGCGCTGCGAATGCTTTCGCCCCGCAGGTGAAAACGCCAGGTGGCGAAGGAGTAACCGAAGGTGGTGCGTACCACGAGCGATGTCGTGATGACGGCCGCCAGCACCAAAGCCGTGATCTGGAAGTCTCCGGTCAGTTCCAGCGCCAGAAACGTCATCGTCAGAGGACCGCCGATAATGGCGGCGGCAAAAGCACTCATGCCGACCACGGCGTAGACCACGGGTGCTGTCGAGCCATAGCCGATATAGGGTGCGCAGAGTGCGAAAATCTTGCCGACCAGCGACCCCATGAACAGCGAGGCAAAAAACAGACCGCCGCGGAAATTCGAGCCGATGGAAATCGCGCTCGCCGCAGCCTTCAGCAGGAAAAGCCCGGCCAGCCCGTATATCGTCAGATCGGCATCGATGTTGAGATGGAGCGCACCGTGGCCGCTCGACAGGACCTGCGGTGAAATCAGCGCAAGTGCGCCCACCGCCACGCCACCGATTGTTGGACGCAGCCAGCCGGGAATGGCGCTTTTGCGGGCCGTTTCCTCGATAAGGGAGACCGTCTGCATCAGCACGATGCCGATAAACGCACATACCACGCCGAGAAAGATGGCCGGTACATAATCCGGCGGCGTCACACGGCTGGCATCATAGATATCGATGGACAGGCCATGTCCGCCGATAAGCCCTGCCACGATGCTGGCAACCAGCGCAGAGACAATGAGCGGCGCGAGTGTCACGACGGTATAGGTGCCGATGATGAGTTCTATGGCATAGAATGCCCCGGTCAGAGGCGCGTTGAAGGCAGCGGCAATGGCACCAGCAGCACCACAGCCGACGAGGATGCGCATGTCTCCTCGTCTCAGCTTCAGCTTGATGCCGATCTTGGAGGCCACACCGCTGGCGATCTGCGTATAGCCTGCCTCAAGCCCGACAGATGCGCCGAAACCGTTTGAGACGATGTTCTGCACGCAGACGATGATGCTGTCCGTCAGCGAAAGACGTCCGCCATGCAGCGCATTCGCCTCGATAGGGTCGACCATCGGCTTTTTGCGGGTTTTCGAAAGAATGAAGAGGATCAGGCCGAGTACGATGCCGCCAATGACCGGCCCGGCAAGCACGATCCAGCCGGAAAGTTCACTGCTGCTCAGCCGCTCGACACCGAAGACCAGCACATGAAGGGCCGTACTCAATCCGCCTATCAGCGCCACCAGAAGGCCGGCCGCAATACCGATGAGGACGGCGAGAGCCACCAGCCCCAGCTCGCCGCGCCGGAACATCGCCCGCAGGCGACTGGAGCGCAGATTGTCGAAGAAGCTCGCCATACTGGGTGCACGGAAAGGCCGGGTCGACATGCTGTTCCTTTTCAGGCGGTATTAGGGCGCTTCAATCTCGAGTTCGACTTCGAAACGCATCTGGTCGTAAGCCGGTTCAACATGATCAGGCGTTTCGCGCATCACCGTGTCATAATCGAGCGGAATGTGCATATGGGTCAAGATCGCCCTTTTGGGTGCAAATCTATCGATCCAGCCGAGCGCCTGTTCGAGCGAGAGATGGCTGGGGTGATAACGGTGCTGCAGCGCATCGATGACGAGGACGTCGAGACCGGCAAGCTTGGGCACGCTTTCGACCGGAAAATCGCTGACATCGGTGCAATAGGCGACATTGCCAATCCGAAAGCCGAGCGAGTGCACGTCACCATGCTGCTGCATGTGCACGTTGAAAGGTATCGACCCGCCTGCCCCGTCGATGATCAGGGTCGCGTCGATATCGGCGATGATCCGCGGCTCGACGATCGGCGGATAATTGCTGCCCGGAGGCGTTTCCAGGCAATAGGCAAAACCATCCCAGATGCGCGCCATGGTGACTGGATCGGCATAGATCGGAATGCGGCTCTGCTGAATGGCGAAATAGATGCGCAGATCGTCAATACCGTGCAAATGGTCGGCATGGGCATGAGTGTATAGAACCGCATCGACTGCCTCCACTTTGGCGGCAATCATCTGCTCGCGAAAATCAGGCCCGGTGTCGATGACGACGGTGGTCTTACCGCCATCGGGTCCGATCTGCTCCACCATGAAGGCCGCACGAGTACGCCGATTCCTGGGGTTTTCAGGATCGCAGGCGCCCCAGTCGCCGTTGATGCGCGGCACGCCGGGAGACGACGCACATCCGAGAACCGTAAAGCGGCGACGGTAGATTGCCACGCCTACACCCTTGTCATCTTCGAAAAGCAGCGGAAAGCATTCTCGGTGCTGATTTCGGCCATGCGCTCGAACGAGATGCCATGTACCTCGGCCAGCACTTCCGCCGTGTTCACCACATAAGAAGGCTCATTGCGCTTGCCGCGCCAACGCTTGGGCGCGAGATAAGGCGCATCCGTTTCCACCAGCAGACGGTTGAGCGGCACGGTGGCTGCAATATCGCGGATATCCTGCGATTTCGGGAACGTCAGAATGCCGGAAAAGGATACGTAACCGCCAAGTTCGACGCCGGTTTTGGCGAGATCGGGACCTGCGGAAAAGCAATGCAGAATAAAGGGAAAAGCACTCTTGTCGCTTTCTTCACGCAGAATCGCAGCCATGTCCTCATCAGCGCTGCGGCTGTGGATGACGAGCGGAAGCTTGGTTCTCCGCGCCGCCTCGATGTGGCGAACGAGGCCGGTCTTCTGGTCTTCCGGCTTTTGCGTGTCGTAGAAATAATCCAGCCCCGCCTCGCCGATCGCCACGATCTTGTCGTGGCTCTCGGCAAGCCGCACAAGCTCGTCGGCCGAAATGTCGAGTTCTTCGTCGGCATTGTTTGGATGCGTGCCGACCGAGCAGAAAACCGACGGATATTTTTCCGCAATCTTCAGAAGCTCGGGCAGACGGCGCACCCGGGTCGAGATCGTCACCATCTGGGCAACGCCGGAAGCATGGGCGCGAGCGATGATATCGTCGCGCTCAGCCTCGAAATCGGGAAAATCCAGATGGCAATGCGTATCGATCAGCATGGTCGTCGCCTTCACGCTTCCGGTGCGACGTAACGCGGGAAGACCGGCTTCGGTGCCTCAAGCGGCGTTCCCTGAACCAGACGTCCGGCTTCGCCGAGTGCGGCAAAATCCCGTTTGTCGGCAGGGGCAGCAACGAGATCGAGCAGCTTCTCGCAGGATCCCGGCATGAAGGGCTGCAACAGAATGCCGATCTGGCGGACGACTTCCGCCGTCACATAAAGAACGGTGCCCATTCGTTCTGGGTCGGTCTTCTTCAGAGCCCACGGCTCCTGCGACGCGAAATAGCGGTCGGTTTCCGAAACGACGGCGATGATGGCCGCAAGCGCGCGATGGATGAGCTGCTTGCCCATTTCCTCACGGCAGAGTGCCAGAAGCCCGTCGGCGGAGGCGAGCATCGCCTTGTCTTCATCGGTCAACGGCCCGGGCGTCGGGATCTGTCCGTCACAATTCTTGACGATCATCGACAGCGAGCGGCTGGCCAGATTGCCGATGCCATTGGCAAGATCTGCGTTGATGCGGGTGGCGATGCCCTCTTCGCTATAGCTGCCGTCCTGGCCGAAGGAGACTTCGCGCATGAAGAAATAGCGGACCTGATCGAGACCGAAATGGTTGACCAGATTGACCGGATCGACGACGTTACCAAGCGACTTAGACATCTTCTCGCCCTTGTTGAGCAGGAAGCCGTGCGCATAAACCCGCTTGGGCAGCGGCAGCTTGGCGCTCATCAGGAAGGCCGGCCAATAGACCGCGTGGAAGCGAATGATGTCCTTGCCGATGATATGCACGTCGGCCGGCCAATATTTTGCGCGCGGACCGTTCTTGTCTTCGATGTAACCCGTAGCGGTAATGTAGTTGGTCAACGCATCGACCCAGACATACATGACGTGCTTCGGATCATCAGGAACCTTGATGCCCCAGTCGAATGTCGTGCGGGAAATCGACAGGTCCTTGAGGCCGGATTTGACGAAGGAGATGATCTCGTTGCGACGCTCAGCGGGACCGATGAAATCCGGGTTCTCCTCGTAGAGCTTCAGCAGCTTGTCCTGATATTCCGAGAGCTTGAAGAAATAGCTCTCCTCCTCGACCCATTCGACGGGCGTGCCCTGCGGCCCATAGCGAACGCCGTCGGCGCGCACTTCCGTCTCGTCCTCGCCGTAATAGGCCTCGTCGCGCACTGAATACCAGCCGGCATAACTGTCCTTGTAGATGTCGCCGCTGTCGGCCATCAGGTTCCAGATATTGCGCGAGGTCTCGTGGTGACGTTCTTCCGTGGTGCGGATGAAATCGTCGTTCGAGGCGTTGAGCAGCTTGCCCATCTCGCGGAACTGGTCGGAATTGCGCTGCGCCAGCTCTTCCGGCGAAATGCCTTCCGCCCGCGCTGTCTGCTGCATCTTCTGGCCGTGTTCGTCGGTGCCGGTCAGGAAGAAAACATCCATTCCGTCCAGGCGCTGAAAGCGTGCCATGGCATCCGTCGCAATCAGTTCGTAGGCATGGCCGATATGCGGCTTGCCGTTAGGATAGGAGATTGCGGTGGTGATGTAGAAGGGTGTCTTGTCTGTCATGACGGTCTATCGACTTTACAGGCTGTTTTTTGGATAGACCGCTCTTAAACGATTGTTCGCAACAGCGAAAGCAAAAGCGTACGTTCCGTACGATCTCTTGGGTCTCACACGCCGCGAACATCTTCCAGAATGGAAAGCACCATCTGCTTCTTGTCGAGATTATATGCCTGCGCCACGGTAATTCGTTCCGAAAGCGTCGACGAAAGGCGCGCATGTTTCTCTGCCGCCGCGATATCACCGGCCATCGCCGCCGCTCTTGCACGCGCCATCAACTCCTCCGTCACGTGCTCCATGAAGAAGCCGAGAACGATATCGCCATCCTTCTGTGCCAGAACTTCGGCAAGCTTGTGCATCTGCTTGCGTGCACCGGGCCCTTCGGCCGTCATGACGGAGGCGAGCGCCTCCACAATGTCGGAGCCGCCGTAATTCATCAGTTTTAACGCCTGCGCGACGCTGCCCTTGGAGGCGGAAAGCAACGCATCCCGCTTTTCGCCAGCCGGGCTGATACCGAGATGATCGAGCGACTGCACCATATCCGCATCCGAAAGCGGCAGCAGCCGGAGCGGCATGCAGCGCGAGCGGATGGTCGGCAGCAATTTGCCCGGCGCATGCGACAAAACGAGGAACATCGCCCGCTTTGGCGGCTCTTCCAGTATTTTCAGAATGGCGTTTGCGGCATTGCGGTTTAGATCGTCAGCCGGATCGATGATGACGATACGCCAATTGCCGGTGCCCGAGGTCTGCGAGAAGAAGTGCCCTGCCCGCCGCACCTCATCCACCGTGATGGCGGATTTCACGCGGCCGGTCTTTTCATCCGCCGGGCGGGTCAGATGCAGCAGATTATGCGACGCACCGGAGGTGATCTGCCGGCTGACAAGCGATTCCGTATCGGGATCGGCCAGGAAATCCGGTGCTGTGGCTGGATCGGGATGGGTAAGTACGTGGTTGGCGAAACGGAAAGCGAGTGTAGCCTTACCAATGCCTTCAGGGCCTTCGATCAGGATCGCATGGTGGCCCTTGCCGGAGCGATAGGACTGCGCAAGAAACGCCTCCGCTTCGCCATGGCCGAAAAGCTTCGTGTTCTGCTGCGGCGCAATTGCGCCGTCGAGAACGCCCTGAACCTCACTCATGCGCCGTGCCCGCCGCAGTCTCCAGCCGCTCGAGCAAAGGCTCGACAAATGACATGACGTCTTCCGTCACTTTTTCTTCCGGCTGATCGGCATTGACGATCCGACAACGACGCGGCTCGGCAAGCGCAATATCCAGATAGGCTTCACGCCGCTTCTCGTGGGTCTCGATTTCCTCTTTTTCGAAACGGTCCGGTGCGGCACCCTCATCCGCACGCTTTCTGGCCCGGGCAAGGCCCTTTTCGGCGGCGATATCGAAGATCAACGTCAGTTCCGGTACGACGCCATCAATAGCAACGCGTTGCAGCGTCTCGATGAAATCCGGCTCCAGATTGCCGGTCGTACCCTGATAGACACGTGAGGAATCAAGAAACCGGTCACAAAGCACGATTGCGCCACGTTCCAGTGCCGGGCGAATGACCTCCTCGACATGATCGTTGCGCGCTGCCGCAAACAGGATTGCCTCCATGCGCACGCCGAAGGATTCGGCAGCACCCGACAGCAGAACATGGCGAACGGCCTCCGCCCCCGGTGAACCGCCCGGCTCACGGGTTACGACAACATCGAAACCACGGTCGCGAAGCGCCTCGGCAAGCGTGCGAATCTGCGTCGACTTGCCAGCGCCTTCGCCGCCCTCGAAGCTGATGAACAATCCGGTCTTTTCGGCCAATGTCACGTCCTGTGAGGAATTCTCAGAAATATCGAAATGCCTGTTTACAGCATCGAACCGAAAAGTGTGAAGCGCTTTTCAGAAAATCCGGTGTCTGAACAAAAGCATAGGGAAAGTTGCGGCTTGCGGGATAGGCATCAGAGCCAGAACAGCAGCAATTCCTTGAGCGCCCCGGCTGCATTCTGCGTCAACGTGCCCTTGCCGACTGCCGTTCTCGTATAAAGCGGCACTTCCCGCAACAGTCTTTCGCCCGAAAAAACCTTGAGTGTGCCGACATTCGCACCAGTGTCGAGCGGTGCATTGAGCGGCCAGCGATAGACGATCCGCCCGGAAATACGCTCGGGATTATTGACCGGTACCAGCACGCTGACATCTTCCCGGGGCGACAGGTCTATATGCGAGACATCGCCACCGTAGACGCTGACTGAACCGACGGCTTCGTCCTTTGCAAAAAGATGGCGTTTTTCGAAGGCCGTCAGCCCCCAGTCAACCACCCGGCGTGCTTCGTCCTGCCGCGTCTTGTCGTCAGCGATGCCGCCAAGCGCCAGATAGACCCGGCGCCCTTCCCGCTCTGCCGACACGACCGCTGCGAAACCGCTGCCTTCCGCAAAACCAAGCCCGAGACCGTCTATGCCGTTACCCAGCAGCGAGTTCTTGTTGCGCTGGAAAATCCGGTTCCATTCGAAATCCGGCTTGGTGAAAAGCCCATAGCGATCGGGATAGGTATCGCGCAGATGCTGGGCGAGAAGCACCATATCCTTCGCGGTCGTCTGGTTGCCCGGATCGGGAAGACCCGTCGAATTGGCAAAGACACTGCGGTTCATGCCGAGTTCGCCGGCTCTCACCGTCATGCGCTTGGCGAAAGCGGAGTCGGAGCCTGCCATGCCTTCGGCGACAATGATGCAGCCATCATTGGCGTTCTGCACGATAATTCCCGTCAGAAGATCGTTGACGCTGACGGAAGATTTCAGCGCTGCAAACATGGTCGAGGTCCGCGACGGCGCACCACCCGTGCGCCAGGCATATTCAGAAACGGGATAAGCTGTCTCGGGCGTTACCTGCCCTTTGGCCAGCGCATCCAGCATCACCTCCACAGTCATCAGCTTGGCAAGCGAAGCGGGCGGAAAGGATTGATTTTCATTCTGGGAAAGCAGCACCGTGCCGGTTTCGGCATCGATCATATAGGCCTGTTCGGCCTTGGCGATAAAAGGTGCTGTTTGCGTTTGCGCTTGCGCCGGACCGTTACCGAAAAACGCAAATGCGAGCGCTGCCGCGACCGGGAGAAAAGAACGATGAATGGCCTTGTGCATGAAACCGCCCAGCTTTCCCTGCCGCAACCCGCCGCTCGCGACGAAAACGCAAGTCAGCCATAAACTCTTCAACCCGTCAGCGCGTCTTCGCCTGCTGACGCTTCACATGGGCAAGTATGGAATCCTCGTTGAGCGCTCCGCGATCGACGAGCACGCTGTCGAACGCACGTGAGGTTCTCGAAACCGCAGAGGATTCTTCGGAATAAGCCGCTGCATACTTGGACGACGGCGTTGGCACGCGCAGATAGTTGCCGCCAGGTGCTGCCGGCTCACGCGTGAAATTGCCTTCCGGGCGTTCCGCCAGGAACGGACCGATTTCCGGCAGAATTGCAAATTGCTCGAAGGCCGGTGCGGGGCCGTTGACCAGCGGCATGGCCTGGAGCGCTGCATTCTTTTTGGTGCCAAACAGCGCCGTCTGCGTCGAAGCACCGTAATTAGGGTTGGATGTCGGGGCCGGCACGAAATTCGGCGAAGCCGAAGCCACCATGACACCAGTCGCGATCTGCCCTTCCGGCGCAACACCCGGAGAACGAGAGCCCTTCGGAACATAGGACGCCATCAGATAAGGCATGTCGTGCCCATCAAGCGGTGCGCGGCCTGCATATTGCACCCGCACATTCGCCGTTCCAGTGCCCTTCATGTCGAGAAGATCTGCGGTCTTGCTGGAAACGTCGATCAGGCGACCTTCATGGAAGGGTCCGCGATCGTTGACCCGCACCAGAACAGATGCACCGTTTTCCATATTGGTGATGCGCGCATAGCTCGGCAGGGGAAATGTCGGATGCGCAGCGGAAAGATGTTCCTTGTCATAGACCTCGCCATTTGCCGTCAGGCGGCCGTGGAAGGCGGAACCATACCAGGAGGCAAGACCGGTCTTGTTGTAACCCGGCTCTTCCTTCGGAAAATAACGTCGGCCCTTGACGGTATAGGCATTGCCGAGAAGCTCACGCCCGCCGCCCTTGGGAATGTTCTGGCCGTCGGCCACGCGCGGGCTGGCTTTGACGCCATATTCCGATTCGGAGAAATATTCCTTGCTGCGCTTCTGCTTCGGTTTGGTCTCAGAGGTGGTGGAACACGAGGCTGTCGCGGCGCAAAGCACGGAAATTGCAAGCCACTTCACGCCCGATCTGGCGTTGATGCCGAGTTTCTTGACCGTAGATTTCAAATCGTCTGCCCCACGCTGCTTGCAGGCTCGAAGAACCGCACCCTCATTTGCCTCGATGCATGCCCCTGCCATCGAAGCACCTAACAGTCGCTTAATCTTGTGCATAACGTGGCAAAAATGCGAACGACTTCTGCAAATTCGATAAAATTGTAATGAACGTGGTTAACGATTTATGTCTTTTCCGCAGCGCGGGAAGCCCGACGCGCCTGTAAACGCGCGGTCTCGAGATGTCTCCTGCTCAAGGAACAAACGAAGCCCGACCGCGTTTTCCCCTCGCAAACACACGAGCTTCCGCCGGTTTTCGGCTGAGTGAGGGAACATGATCAAGTCAATGAAAACCGCCGGCCTGGCACTCGGCATCGCGTTGGTGTCCATTGCCGCGCCTATTCACGCAAGTGCGCAGGACATGGAGCTGCGGATCGGCCCAGACGGCGTTCGCCCGGTTATACGTGATCGCGACCGCGACATGGACCGACGAGGACCTCCGCGCATGCGTGGCTGCGGCGAACGCGAAGCCCGCGCCGCCGCCCGCGAGGCAGGCCTGCGCGACCCCGAAATCGTGCGCGTCACACCTGGTCGCGTAGTCGTCCAGGGCTTCACCCGCCGAGGACCGGAGCGCATCACATTCGCGAACGAACGCGGCTGTCCAGAACTCTAATACATTAATCAACGAAACCCGCCGACAGGCGGGTTTCTTCATTTCCGTGATACAAGAAATTTCCAAGCTAAAGTACACCGCGTCGCTAACGCTGCCGGTTCTGTTGATTTCAAACTGTCTGTTTGGAATTTTATGGCAGATGGGGTGGGATTCGAACCCACGGTACGCTCTCACGCACGCCGGTTTTCAAGACCGGTTCCTTAAACCACTCGGACACCCATCCATCGGTGGTGAGGCTTTATAGCGTTTTGAAAAAGGCCGTCAATCCCGATGGCGCACGCGCGCACAGCCTCTTCGCATCCGTCAGCACCTCATTGTCCTTGTGTCGTTGCAGGCGGCAGCAGAGACCCCTCGCCCGAAGGAAGTGCCGGACTTTGCTGAGGCGAGTGGAATAGCGCCAGACTCAGCACGATTGCCACAAGCACCAATAAAAGCGCCACGAAGAAGATTCCGGATTTATCCATGCGTCTGCTCATGTCCCGTTATGTTAGGCGCGAATATGTGCAATTCGAGGCAATCGAAGAATAAAACGATCTCCTGTCAAGTTGCCTGACAGATTTGGATAGTTGATATTCCTAAATTCTTCCTGCTTGAGCAAATTTTATGCGTCGGCGTACTGTTTGGGACGGAAGTGGCCTATCGCGTCAGTAATATTGTCATTTATATAGCCGCATCGCTCCCGGGCATTGCCCAACTTTCCCCGAGCGATCAACCTGCCCCGCCCGTTTGCGGGGCTTTTTTCTTTTATACTACCGAAAAACTGCGACCGGCGGATAAAGACTGGGGTGCGTTACCTGCTTTATGGTTTAGACACCGATGCTCGGTCCGCCATCGCCGTGCCGAAAACCGCCCCGGAAAATATCCTCGAAAAGGTTCAGCAGCGCCGGCGGTAACGTGTCGGAAAACTCCATAATGATCTCGTTGGCGCGATTGTAGGAATAGATGGCGCAAAGCGTCAGCACCAGCAGCACGATCCACGGCCAGATTGGCTTGCGCCTAGGCGGCGCCCCATTGGGTTGTTGCGGTACAGTCATCCCGGACCTTCCGTTCAGGCCTTGACGCGCGGCTCGCCTCCCGGCGCATAGGCGGTTTTTTGCAGGAAACGGAATATGTTGCCGCACTGACCGCAGCGGATCATGAATTCCGTTGGATCGACCGAGGCACGCTCGGTGCGGAATCCACGCGGCATTTCATCAACGCGAAAATCAAGGTTACGGCGGTCTTTCTCATCCGATTCCGACACCTCGGCAAAACCCTGATGACCGCATTTGGAACATTCGAGTTTCCGGGAATATCTGTCGCGCGCTGCCATATGCCGTCCTTTGCTTGCACCCTATCAGGTAGCAGCGGCAAAACAGCATTTCAATGGCGATCGCCGCAGGTTAAAGCTTTGCCCGTCTGTTTTCAGTGTGGAAAACGCGTCCAGTGGCAAGAACAAGTCGGAAGCTCATGCACAACGAAGCCCCCCTGCTTTCATCCTCCCTGATACGGCGCGCAATCATCATTGCCGTCATTATTATATGCTTTGTTGCTGCCCTTAATATCGGCGTTAAATGGTACGGCGAGCGGATCCTTCAGGCGGGCCACACGACAGCAACCGACGCGGTGGAGATCACAATCGGCAATGACCGGCTGAAACTTGCGAAAAACACGCTGCGTGTACCTTCCGACCGCCATGATGGAGAGCGAGAGCGGGCCGATCTTTATCTCACCTGGCCGGATCTCAAGGGATATGAAGACTCCAATCGCGCTGTTTTCGATGATCCGGCGCAGGCAGCAGGGCTTATTTTCATCCAGCTATCGCAAAGCACGATGTCTGAGGACATGTCCGGCCGTTTCGGGCCGATCTATGCCCGGTTGACGGAAGGAGAGCCTGTGCCGCTGAAGCACGGCCTCACACTGCACCGCCTGCGTGCCGACGCAGGTTACGGCAAGGAAGTCATATTGACCGGGCAGCGAGAGGGCGAAAGCGACTATGTCGTGCGCTGCCTTCTGCCGCAAACCCAGCAGGAGTCGACGGGCAGCGACTGCCAGAGGGATATCCACGCCGGCCAGGACCTCAGCCTGTTCTACCGATTCTCCGCAACCTTGCTGCCACAATGGAAAGAACTCGACGCAGGCGTGAAACGCTACATCGAGCAGCGCCTCGTAAAAGACTGAAATCCGTGAAAAGGCGTGAGACAGATTGCGCCCGAAAAGTCGCATTTTATGGAGCGTGGATACCTTTCATAAACCACTTGGTAACGCCATCCCGATAAAGTTTCTTCCCGGAGCACTCGGGCGGGGCGCGTCCGAGCGGAACAGAAATATGCGATTGAAGAGTTCAGCAGTGTTGAAAAGTCTATTTGGGGCAGATTCGCGCAAAGCGGGTGCGACGTCTTTGGTAAGGTTCGTTGCGTTGGCCCTTGCTGCGGCGTTCATAACCGCAACATCCGTTGGCACCGCACAGGCGGACCCGAAATATGCGGGCATCGTCATTGATGCCAAGACCGGCAAGGTTCTCTATGGCGAGGATCCGGATGGCCTGCGCTATCCTGCCTCGCTGACGAAGATGATGACGCTTTATCTTACGTTCGAGGCGCTTAATTCCGGACGCATTTCGCTCGATTCCAAGGTGCCGGTTTCGGCCAATGCCGCCAAGGAGCCTCCTTCCAAGCTCGGCGTGCGCGCCGGTGGCAGCATCACGGTCGAGCAGGCAATTCTTGCGCTCGTCACCCGTTCCGCCAACGACATGGCCACCGCACTCGGTGAATATATCGGCGGCTCCGAAGACCGTTTTGCCAGAATGATGACCGCCAAGGCCCGTGCGCTCGGCATGACGCGCACGACCTATCGTAACGCCAACGGCCTGCCTAACACGGCGCAGATGACGACGGCGCGTGACCAGGCCCGCCTCGGCATCGCCCTTCGCCAGCATTTCCCGCAATATTACGGCTACTTCTCCACGCGCACCTTCAATTTCGGCAAGCAGGTCATCGGCAACCACAATCGTCTCGTGGGAACCGTTCGCGGCGTAGACGGCATCAAGACAGGTTATACCCGTGCCGCCGGAAGCAATCTTGCAACATCGGCACAGCTAGACGGTCGCTCCATCGTCGCCGTCGTTCTTGGCGGCCGCTCGAGCGCTGCCCGTGACGCCACCATGCGCAAGCTTGTTGCGACCTACCTGCCGCAGGCCTCCCGCAGCGGCAACAGCAACCTGATTGCGCAGACGAGATCGGCACCTGTCGAAGAGCCAGTCGCTGTGGCTGTTGCTGCTCCACCTGTGGCAGTCGCGGCTCCGTCCGCAGCTGTCGCTGCGACAGATTCCGGCCTGCCCCATGCCGGCCCCGTACCGCAGACCCGTTACGAGGACGCGCCGGTTACTGCCTTTGCAGGCTCCTCGTCCAATGCGGCCGTAAAGGCCATGGAAGCCGCCACCTGGCAGAAGGGCAAGGATCCTATTTCTCAGGTAGCCGTCGCGCCTGACCGCAAGTTGATTACCAACTCGACCAAGGTGGACAATATCGTCACCGCGTCCACACCGGCATCTGTGCCCTCCACCCCTTCCGTTTCGGCAAAGGCTGAAGCTCCGCAGGGCGGCTGGGTGATCCAGATTGGCGCATCGCCGGATGAAAACTCGGCACGTGGCCTGTTGCAGAATGCGCAGGAAAAAGGCGGCGCCGCCCTTCGGTCCGCAAAACCCTTCACGGTGGCCTTCAGCAGAGAAGGCTCCCAGGTATACCGCGCCCGCTTCGGCGGCTTCGACGGCCAGGCCGCCGCGGTAAATGCATGCAATGCATTGAAAAAGAAAGGCGTCAGCTGCTGGGCGTCACTCCAGTAATCGACGTTCGTGCAGGCGGTGTCTTATTTGTTGAAACATCGCCTGTCTCCTCGAATTGTGTAATGTGTAGCGAGGCTTTCCAAGATGGCAGTTAACGAGAACTATTCGGACATTGCGTCTGGCAACGGGCAAGGCAGTCTGTCGGTTCTGCATCCCATTCACGAGGCGGCAATGCGCATTGCCGATCTCGGTCTTAACCGCTCCAAGGCAAAGACGCGTGATCTCGTCAGCCTGCTTTTGTCGCATGGCGCCCGCGCCTGGCGTGCCAATCAGCCGGAAGCCAATATCCACCTTCATGTCGGCCGCCGCTCCGGGCGTGCACCGGTCCATATCCGGATCCGCTGAACAAACCCAACAAACCTGACGAGACAAAGAAAAACCCCGCGGAGCATGTGCACCGCGGGGTTTTTGTTGATTGACGATGAAGAAACGAGGCGGCTTACGCCTCGCTCTCCGGTGCCTCTGGCGTATCCGGCAGAGTGTCTGCCACATCTTCGCCATTGCCGTTTTCCGCCTCTTCGTCGCCTTCCGGCTCGTTGATACGTTCCACGGAAACCACCTTCTCATCCTTGGCGGTGGAGAAGATCGTCACGCCCTTGGTGGCGCGGCTTGCGATACGGATGCCGTTTACCGGCACACGGATCAGCTGGCCGCCATCGGAAACCAGCATGATCTGGTCGCCTTCGTCCACCGGGAAGGCCGCAACGAGTTCGCCGATTTCCGTCGTCTTAGAGGTATCGGTGGCGCGAATGCCCTTGCCGCCGCGACCCGATGTGCGGAAGTCGTAAGACGAAGAACGCTTGCCGTAGCCTTTTTCAGAGACGGTCAGCACGAATTCTTCGCGTGCCTTCAGTTCCTGATAACGCTCTTCGCTGAGTTCGCCTTCTTCCGCGACTTCCTCACCAACCAGTGCGATATCTTCCTCATCGACCCCGGCGGCACGCCGCTCGGTGGCCGAACGCTTGAGGTAGGCCGCGCGCTCCCACGGTTCAGCTTCCACATGGCCCACAATGGTCATTGAGATGATGCGGTCGCCATCCGCCATGTTGATACCGCGCACGCCAACCGAGTTGCGGCCGGCAAAGACGCGGACATCGTCGACGGGGAAGCGGATGCACTGGCCGAGTGCCGTCGTCAGCAATACGTCATCCTGGTCGGTACAGGTTTCGACGGAGAGGATTTCATCGCCCTCCTCCTCCAGCTTCATGGCGATCTTGCCGTTGCGGTTGACCTGCACGAAATCGCCGAGCTTGTTGCGGCGAACCGTGCCGCGCGTCGTCGAGAACATCACATCGAGCGTTTCCCAGGTCGTTTCGTCCTCGGGCAACGGCATGATGGTGGTGATGCGCTCGCCGGGTTCCAGCGGCAGCATGTTGATGAGGGCCTTGCCCTTCGACTGCGGCGTACCGATCGGAAGGCGCCAGACCTTTTCCTTGTACACGATGCCGCGCGAGGAGAAGAACAGCACCGGCGTATGGGTATTGGCGACAAAGAGACGGTTGACGAAATCTTCGTCGCGCGTCGCCATGCCGGAACGGCCCTTGCCGCCGCGACGCTGTGCCCGGTAGGTGGTCAGCGGCACGCGCTTGATGTAGCCGAGATGCGAAACGGTGACGACCATATCTTCGCGGGAGATGAGGTCTTCATCATCCATGTCAGGACCGCCTTCGACGATCTCGGACCGGCGTGGCGTGCCGAACTCGTCGCGGATGGCAATAAGCTCATCCTTGACGATCTGCATGATGCGCAGCCGTGAAGACAGGATTTCGAGATATTCGCTGATTTCCGCACCGATCTTGTTCAGCTCGTCGCCGATTTCGTCGCGGCCAAGCGCCGTCAGGCGGGCAAGGCGCAATTCGAGAATGGCGCGTGCCTGCTCTTCGGAGAGATTGTAGGTGCCGTCTTCATTGATGCGGTGGCGCGGATCGTCGATGAGACGGATCAGGCTTTCCACATCCTGCGCCGGCCAGCGCCGCGTCATCAGCTCCTCACGGGCCGAAGCCGGATCGGGAGCATGACGAATGACGCGGATGACTTCGTCGATATTGGCAACCGAGATCGCCAGACCGACCAACACATGCGCGCGGTCGCGCGCCTTGCGCAGCAGATACTTCGTGCGGCGGCTGACGACATCCTCACGGAAGGACACGAAGGCGCGCAGCATGTCCAGCAGCGTCATCTGTTCCGGCTTGCCGCCGTTCAGCGCCACCATGTTGCAGCCGAAGGAGGTCTGCAACGGCGTGTAGCGATAGATCTGGTTCAGGATGACTTCGGCATTGGCGTCGCGCTTCAGCTCGACGACGACGCGATAACCCTGGCGGTCGGACTCGTCGCGCAGATCGGAAATACCCTCGATGCGCTTTTCCTTGACCAGTTCGGCCATCTTCTCGATCATCGTCGCCTTGTTCACCTGATAGGGAACCTCGGTGATGATGATCTGCTCGCGGTCGCCGCGCATCGGCTCGATGGTTGCACGGCCACGCATGATGACCGATCCGCGACCCGTCTCATAGGCAGAGCGAATGCCGGAACGGCCCATGATGAGCGCGCCGGTCGGGAAGTCCGGGCCAGGAATGATCTGCATCAGTTCCAGCAGCTCGATCGCCGGATTGTCGATGAGGGCGATACAGCCGTCGATGACTTCGGAAAGATTGTGCGGCGGAATATTCGTCGCCATGCCGACGGCGATGCCGCCCGCCCCGTTGACCAGAAGGTTCGGGAATTTCGCGGGAATGACGACCGGCTCATGCAAGGTGCCGTCATAGTTATCGCGGAAATCCACCGTTTCCTTGTCGAGATCGTCGAGAAGCGAATGCGCTGCCTTTTCGAGACGGCACTCGGTGTAACGTTCGGCCGCCGGCGGATCGCCGTCGATGGAGCCGAAGTTACCCTGTCCGTCGATCAGCGGCAGGCGCAGAGACCAGTCCTGCGCCATGCGCGCCAGCGCATCGTAAATCGCCGCATTGCCGTGCGGATGGAATTTACCCATCACGTCACCGGTGACGCGGGCGCATTTGACGTATTTCTTGTTCCAGTCGATGCCGAGTTCGGACATGCCGTAAAGAATACGGCGATGAACCGGCTTCAGACCGTCACGGACATCGGGAAGCGCGCGGGAAACGATAACGCTCATGGCGTAATCGAGATAGGAGCGCTGCATTTCCTCAATGATGGAAATCGGTTCAATGCCTGGCGGAAGTTTTCCGCCGCCGGGGGGGCTCTGGTCAGTCAAAACGGATCACATTCTCTGTTAAGAATCGGATGGATTTTTATAGCGGAAACAGCCACGTTAAGCCAATTTCCCGGCGAGTTTTGAACAGTCTTTTGCGTCATTTGCAAGACATACCCCGCTTTTCGCCATTTAGGTTGGCAAAAGCGACGCCGCTCCCTTTCAAAGCGAGTACGACTTGCGTAGGCTCCGGCCTAAAAACAGAACAGGCGGGGAAAGAATGGTCAGCAGCGAAACGCTCATCAACGCGCTTACAACACTTCTGGTCACGCTCGATCCGCCCGGTCTCGCGCCCGTATTTCTCGCACTCACGGTTGGAATGACGCGCGACCAGCGCGCCCAGGTGGCTCTGCGCGGTTCAATCATCGCCTTCGGCATTCTCGCCATCTTCGCCCTTTTCGGTCTCACCATCCTCAACCTTCTCGGCATTTCGCTGGGTGCCTTCCGCATCGCCGGTGGCCTGCTGCTGTTCTGGATTTCCTTCGAGATGATTTTCGAGAAACGCCAGGAGCGCAAGGAAAAGGCCTCGGAGATCGCCATCACCAAGGACCATCTGCACAATCTGGCGGTCTTTCCGCTCGCCTTGCCGTTGATCGCCGGGCCTGGCGCCATTTCCGCGACCGTGCTCCTGGCGGGAACGATGAAGACGACGCTCGAAATGGTCGTGCTTATTCTCATCCTCGCCTTCGCCATGGCCCTCGTCTACGCCACCCTGATCGTCTCGGAACGCATGGACCGTTTTCTCGGCAATACCGGCCGCGCGATTCTGACAAGGCTGCTCGGCGTCCTTCTTGCCGCGCTTTCCGTGCAGTTCGTAGTGGACGGCATAAAATCGGCCTTCGCATTCTGACGACCATCGGTTCACAACAAAATGCCGCAAACGGCCGGATTTGCGAAAAATCCGCCCTTTGAATCCGGCTCCTGCCTCGGTTAAAAGACGCGCGTCTTTTTTCCGCACCAGAAAGCTCTCTCCATGCGATCCACGCTGCGCCGCCTCATCCCGGATGCCGCTCCCGTCAGTAACCGGGAAAGGCTGCGCGCGGCGGCGGGCGCCTTCGTCGGCATTTCGCTGACCGGACTTCTGGGCAGCCTTGCTTTCCGCTTAGACCCTACCCTGCCCGCCATGATCGCGCCGATGGGCGCCTCGGCGGTGCTTTTATTCGCCGTGCCATCCAGCCCCCTTGCGCAGCCCTGGTCGATCCTCTGCGGCAACATCGTGTCGGCTTTCGTGGGCGTGACGGTGGCTCTACTCGTTCCGGATATTTTCCTTGCCAGCGCGCTTGCCATAAGCCTTGCCATTGCTGCCATGATGGCGCTGCGCTGCCTGCACCCGCCAAGCGGCGCGGTGGCGCTGACGGCCGTTCTCGGCGGTCCCGCCGTGCATAGTCTCGGCTATGGCTTTATTCTCTGGCCGGTCGCCGGAAACTCGCTCGTCCTTCTCATCCTCGCGCTCGTTTATAACAATGCCACCGGCCGCGCCTATCCGCACGGCCTGAGGTTGGGAAAGGCCAGCCACGGCACGGCAGACCCGACGCCGATACAGAAAATCGGCTTTTCCTCAGCCGATCTGAACGAGGTGCTGAAGGAATATGACGAGGTTCTCGATATTGATCGCGATGTGCTGGAGATGATTTTGCGCAAGACGGAATTGCGCTCCTGGCGCCGCCGCGCCCTCCACCTCGATTGCGCCAGCGTCATGTCACGCGATGTGGTCGGCGTCGCCCCGGATGATAGCCTGCGCCACGCCCATTCACTGATGCACAACCACCATTTCAAGGCTCTGCCCGTGACCAACGACAGGGCCGAAATCGTCGGCATCGTCACTCAGACGGATTTTCTTGAAAAGGCTAGCTGGAGACACGGCCGCCCTTCCATCGGTTTCCTGCAGCGCCTGCGCCTTATCCTCTCAGGTGCAAGCGCACCCAACGATACCGTCAAGGATATCATGACATCGCCTGTTAGAACCGTGCAGCCGGAAACGGCGATCGAGGAAGCAATCATCCGCTTTGCGGAGGAAGGGCTGCATTACCTGCCGGTGATCGACGCCAACGGCAAGATGGTGGGTATTCTTTCGCAGTCCGATGTCATGGTTGCGATGCTGGCGGACAAAGCCGCGGTATAGGTCGCCGCGACCTTGAAGCGGGCAACCGGTTCGACCGGCCCCCGCCCCGTCAATCACGGTCCCGATCAGAACGGGATATCGTCGTCCATGTCACTGGAGAAGCCGCCGGAAGGCTGGCTGCCGCCACGCGAGGCACCGCCGCGGGCCGCCGGCTGCTGGTCGTAACCGCCACCGTAGTTACCGCCGCCACTGCCGTAATCTCCACCGCCGATGTCGCCACCGCTGCGGCTGCCGCCGCCACCTTCCCCGCGACCGTCGAGCATCGTCAGCGTGGAGTTGAAGCCCTGCAGTACCACTTCGGTGGAGTAACGGTCGTTACCGGTCTGGTCCTGCCACTTGCGCGTCTGCAGCTGGCCTTCAATATAGAGCTTGGCGCCCTTTTTCACATATTGTTCAACAACCTTGCACAGGCCTTCGTTGAAAACGACGACCGTGTGCCATTCTGTCTTTTCCTTGCGCTCGCCGCTGTTGCGGTCCCGCCACGTCTCTGAGGTGGCGATACGCAGATTGGCGATCGGACGGCCGTCCTGCGTCCGGCGAATTTCGGGATCGGCGCCAACGTTCCCAATCAGAATTACCTTGTTTACGCTACCAGCCATCTCGTCATCCTGTCCGCCAGCCATCGTGACCGGCAATTGCATTTCAAAAAATCCCGCACACAATAACCATCGCCGCCCGCAAAGGGCACCGCAACGGGGAACAATCCACAGCGAATAATCCTGACTTTTTCAGAGAGTATATTCGCACTTGCAATTTGTTCCTTTTTTGTTCTATTAAATCACGAAATTCGAGTCAAGTGAGCCGAAAAGCCATCGATCGATAGGGAATAAACCTCGACACGTCCGGTTGCGTCACTACATAAGGACGCGCCGCCATCAGGCCTGTTAATTTTGTCCGAGCTTTATCATGAGTGAACTGAAGACGATTTCCATCCGTGGTGCCCGTGAGCATAACCTCAAGGGTATCGATCTGGATCTACCGCGCAATAAGCTGATCGTCATGACCGGGCTCTCCGGCTCGGGCAAGTCGTCGCTTGCCTTCGACACAATCTATGCCGAGGGCCAGCGCCGTTATGTCGAGAGCCTCTCGGCCTATGCGCGCCAGTTCCTCGAAATGATGCAGAAGCCGGATGTAGACCGCATCGAGGGTCTTTCTCCAGCGATTTCCATCGAGCAGAAAACCACCTCGAAGAACCCGCGCTCCACGGTCGGCACGGTCACGGAAATCTACGACTATATGCGCCTGCTGTTTGCGCGTGTCGGCGTGCCTTACTCGCCGGCGACGGGCCTGCCGATCGAGAGCCAGACGGTCAGCCAGATGGTCGACCGTATCCTTGCCTTCGAGGAAGGCACGCGCCTTTATATTCTCGCGCCGATCGTGCGCGGCCGCAAAGGCGAATATAAAAAGGAACTCGCCGAGCTGATGAAGAAGGGCTTCCAGCGCGTCAAGGTGGATGGCCAGTTCTACGAGATCGCTGACGTTCCCGTCCTCGACAAGAAGTACAAACACGATATCGATGTGGTGGTGGACCGCGCCGTCGTGCGCCCGGACATGGCAGCACGCCTTGCCGACAGTCTCGAGACCTGCCTCAAGCTAGCCGACGGGTTGGCAGTGGCCGAATTTGCCGACAAGCCCCTGCCGCCGGAAGAAACCTCGGCTGGCGGCTCCGCAAACAAATCGCTCAATGAGACCCACGAGCGTATGCTGTTTTCGGAAAAATTCGCCTGCCCGGTCTCCGGCTTCACCATCCCGGAAATCGAGCCCCGGCTTTTTTCCTTCAACAATCCCTTCGGCGCCTGCCCCACCTGTGACGGTCTCGGCTCGCAGCAGAAGGTGGACGAAAACCTGATCGTGCCCGAACCTGCACGCACCCTGCGGGATGGCGCGATCGCCCCCTGGGCCAAGTCGTCTTCCCCCTATTACAACCAGACGCTGGAGGCGCTGGGCAAGGCCTTCGGTTTCAAGCTGTCAAGCAAATGGACGGACCTTTCGAAAGAGGCGCAGCACGCCATTCTCCAGGGCACTGACGACAAGATCGAGTTCAACTATCAGGACGGCGCGCGCTCCTACAAGACGGTGAAGAATTTCGAAGGCATCGTTCCCAATCTGGAGCGTCGCTGGAAAGAGACCGACAGCGCCTGGGCGCGCGAGGAAATCGAGCGTTATATGTCGGCGGCCCCCTGCCCGGACTGCGCCGGCTATCGCCTGAAGCCGGAAGCGCTCGCCGTCAAGATCAACAGGATGCACATCGGCGAAGTCACCCAGATGTCGATCCGTATGGCACGCGACTGGTTCGAGACGCTGCCGGAAAATCTGAACGCCAAACAGAACGAGATCGCGGTTCGCATTCTCAAGGAAATCCGCGAACGTCTGCGATTCCTCAACGATGTCGGGCTGGATTATCTCAGCCTGTCACGCAATTCCGGCACGCTTTCCGGCGGAGAAAGCCAGCGCATCCGGCTTGCTTCGCAGATCGGCTCCGGCCTCACCGGCGTTCTCTATGTTCTGGATGAGCCGTCCATCGGCCTGCATCAGCGTGACAATGCCCGCCTGCTCGATACGCTGAAACATCTGCGTGATATCGGCAATACCGTGATTGTGGTCGAACACGACGAGGATGCCATTCTGACGGCGGATTACGTTGTCGATATCGGCCCCGCCGCCGGCATTCACGGCGGTCAGGTGATCGCCGAAGGCACGCCACAGGAGGTCATGGCCAATCCGAAATCGCTGACCGGCAAATATCTATCCGGCGAACTTGGCGTCGCCGTGCCGGCAGAACGCCGCAAGCCGAAAAAGGGCCGCGAAATCAAGGTTTTTGGCGCACGCGGCAACAACCTGAAGAATGTTACTGCGGCCGTTCCCCTTGGCGTTTTCACCGCTGTTACCGGCGTGTCGGGTGGTGGCAAATCCACCTTCCTGATCGAGACGCTCTATAAGTCGGCAGCACGCCGCGTGATGGGCGCGCGCGAAATTCCGGCCGAGCATGACCGCATCGATGGTTTCGAATTCATCGACAAGGTGATCGATATCGACCAGTCGCCAATCGGCCGCACGCCACGATCAAACCCCGCCACCTACACCGGCGCATTTACGCCGATCCGTGACTGGTTCGCCGGTCTGCCGGAGGCGAAGGCGCGCGGTTATGCACCTGGCCGTTTCTCCTTCAACGTCAAGGGCGGACGCTGCGAAGCCTGCCAGGGCGACGGCGTCATCAAGATCGAGATGCACTTCCTGCCGGATGTCTATGTCACCTGCGACGTCTGCCACGGCAAGCGTTATAATCGCGAGACGCTGGACGTGACCTTCAAGGGCAAGTCCATTGCAGACGTGCTTGATATGACGGTGGAAGAAGGCGTTGAATTCTTCGCCGCCGTTCCGGCCGTGCGTGACAAGCTGCAAGCGCTGTTCGATGTCGGCCTTGGTTACATCAAGGTCGGCCAGCAGGCCAATACGCTCTCCGGCGGCGAGGCGCAGCGCGTCAAGCTCGCCAAGGAACTGTCGAAACGCTCCACCGGCCGCACGCTCTACATTCTCGATGAGCCGACGACGGGTCTCCATTTCCACGACGTCAACAAGCTTCTGGAAATGCTGCAGGCGCTCGTGGATCAGGGCAATTCCGTCGTGGTAATCGAGCACAATCTCGAAGTCATCAAGACGGCCGACTGGATCATCGATATTGGCCCAGAAGGCGGCACGGGCGGCGGCGAAGTGGTGGCAACCGGAACGCCGGAAGACATCGTCAAGAACGAGCGCTCCTATACCGGCCATTTCCTGAAGGAACTTCTGGAACGGCGGCCAGCCGGAAAACGCGAGGCTGCGGAGTAATCCGCACCTTTCGCAGCAAGGGTACGTAAGGCCGATAGCCCGAGGAGGAACAGTATATGTCGACATCAGGCACGATCCGCACCGGTATCGGCGGCTGGACTTTCGAGCCGTGGGAAGGCACGTTTTATCCGGAAAAACTGCCGAAGAAACGCCAGCTGGAACATGCCAGCCGGCAATTGACGGCGATCGAGGTGAACGGCACCTATTATAGCAGCCAGAAACCCGAGACCTTCGCCAAATGGGCGGCGGACGTGCCTGAGGATTTCGTTTTCTCCCTGAAGGCAAGCCGCTTCGTCACCAACCGCAAGGTCCTGGCCGAGGCGGGTGAATCCATGACGAAGTTCCTGACACAGGGGCTGACGGAGCTCGGCCACCATCTCGGCCCGATTCTCTGGCAATTCGCGCCGACTAAAAAATTCGACGCCGAGGATTTCGGGGCGTTTCTGGCATTGCTGCCCGAAAAACAGGACGGCATCAGCCTTCGCCACGTGGTCGAAGTGCGAAACCCGACATTTCAGGTGCCGGAATTCATCGATCTTCTCGCCAAACACAAGGTCGCGGTCGTCTGCGCCGACCATCACGATTATCCGATGCTGCCTGACGTAACTGCCGATTTCGTCTATTGCCGCCTGCAAAAGGGCGAAGACGATATCGAGACCTGTTATCCGAAGGCCGAGATTGACCATTGGGTAAAACGGGTCAAGACCTATGCGGCGGGCGGTGTTCCGGATGACCTGCCGCTGATCGCTCCCGATAGAAAAGTCGATAAGACCCCTCGCGATGTCTTCGCTTTCTTCATCACCGGCGGCAAGGTCAATGCACCAAACGGCGCACAGGTATTGCAGAAATTGGTCTGACTGGCTCAGCCAGCCATTTCTTTCGCCGGGTTGAAATCGACTGCCGCGAACGCCGCCTCGATCACCTCGGTTCCAGCGCCCGGCCGTGTGGCGTCGCTGGAAAGGATTTGCCGGAAACGGCGCGCGCCGGGCATGCCCTGAAACAGGCCGACCATGTGACGGGTAACGTGGTTAAGGCGCCCGCCAGCGGCAATGTAGTCGGCGGCGTAGGCCATCATCGCATCACGCAGCCCCATCCAGTCAGCTTGCTGGGCCTCTTCGCCATAAATGCGATGGTCGACATCGGCAAGGATGGACGTATTGTGATAGGCCGCACGGCCAAGCATCACGCCGTCCATATGGTGCAGATGGAGGCTTGCCTGATCGAGATCGGAGATACCGCCGTTGATGCCGATGAAGATGTCAGGATTTTCCCGCTTCATGCGATAGACGAGATCATAATCGAGCGGCGGCACCTCACGGTTTTCCTTCGGCGAAAGCCCTTGCAACCAAGCCTTGCGCGCATGGATCCAGACCGCATCCGCGCCCGCCGCCACAACCCGCGAAAGAAAATCCGGCAGCACGGCTTCCGGCTCCTGATCGTCCACGCCGATGCGGCATTTGACCGTGACTGGCACCTTCGCAACGGCCTTCATCGCCGTCACGCATTGCGCGACAATCTCGGGCTCGCGCATCAGACATGCGCCGAAAGTGCCGGATTGCACCCGGTCCGAAGGACAGCCGACATTAAGGTTGATCTCGTCATAGCCATAATCGCCGGCGATCCGCACCGCCTCCGAAAGCTTGACCGGATCCGACCCACCGAGTTGCAATGCGACCGGATGTTCCTGAGTGTGATAGTTGAGCAACCTGTCGCGCTGGCCATGGATGATGGCGTCGGCAACGATCATTTCCGTATAAAGCAGCGCACGCTTCGACAATTGCCGGTGCAGAAATCTGCACCTCGTGTCCGTCCAATCGATCATCGGGGCCACGGCAAAGATTTTTTCGCCGTTTGCAAGCGCTTGTCTGTACATGAATTAACCTCTTTGCGGCGGCTTCTACAGCAAAGGACCGCAAAAAGCCAGTTTTGCAGCTGCGGTCATTTTGAACTGGAAATCACCCAGGAATCGCGGGACAAGACTTGCAGTTCTAAAAAAGACGACAGGAAATCCCATGGCCGCCACCGTCATTCCAGTTCCAGAACCCGTTCTTCTGCCTGTAGAGGGCACAAACGAGATGTTCCCCGTGCGGCGGGTCTATTGTGTCGGCCGCAATTATGCCGATCACGCCATCGAGATGGGCCACGATCCTTCAAGGGAACCGCCGTTTTATTTCCAGAAAAATCCGGACAACCTTCTGCCTGCGGGTCGGGATTTCCCCTACCCTTCGCTTTCGTCGAACGTGCATTACGAAGTCGAATGCGTCGTGGTGTTGAAAAGCGGCGGTGCGGATATTCTGGCAAGCGATGCGCTGGGCCACGTCTGGGGTTACGCGGTTGGCATCGATATGACACGCCGCGACCTTCAGGATGGTTTGAAGAAGATGGGACGCTCGTGGGAGGGCGCAAAAGCGTTCGAATATTCCGCGCCGGTCTCCGCCATCGTTCCCGCAGACAAGATCGGCCATCCGTCGACCGGTGCGATCTGGCTCGATGTCAATGGTGAGCGCAAGCAGACAGGCGATCTGGCGCAGATGATCTGGAAAGTGCCGGAAGTGATTGCCGAGCTTTCCAAGCTGTTCACGCTTGCCGCTGGGGATGTCATCATGACCGGCACGCCCGCAGGCGTCGGCCCCATTGTGCGCGGCGATCGGATCGAGTGTGGTGTAGACGGTGTCGGCACCCTGTCCGTTACGGTCGCCTGATCGCTTTCGGCGCATAATCCAAAGGGAGAGAACCGCCATGCCGCTTTATCGCCTCGCAGATCGGGTGCCTCAGACCCCCGCCACGGATCGCTACTGGGTCGCACCCGATGCGAATGTCATTGGCTCGGTGATACTTGCCGAGGATGTCGGCATCTGGTTCGGCGCGACGCTGCGCGGCGATAATGATCCAATCAGCATCGGTCGCGGCACCAATATTCAGGACGGCGTGATGGTGCACAGCGATCTCGGTTTTGCCGCCACGATCGGCGAAATGTGCACCATCGGCCACCACGCCATCATCCACGGCTGCACCATCGGCGACAATTCGCTCGTCGGCATGGGCGCAACGATCTTGAACGGCGCAAAGATCGGCCGCAACTGCCTGGTCGGCGCCAATGCGCTGGTGACGGAGGGCAAGGAGTTTCCCGACAATTCCCTGATCGTCGGATCGCCGGCGCGTGCCGTACGAACGCTGGATGACGACGCCGTCGCCAGCATCCGCCGCTCGGCGGAAAATTACATCGAAAACTGGAAACGTTTTTCGAAGGATCTGGAAGTCATCGAAAAATGACGGATGGCGGGCAAGAACGCCCGCTGTCGCCAAACGGTGTTACCCCGCGCAGGCGGCACACAGACCACGAATTTCGATAGTGGTCTTTTCCGCCTTGAACTTGCTGTCCTTGACCCAGCGCTCGAGGCGATGGTCGATCTCGTGATCGTGGAACTCGTTCACCTGGCCGCAGGATTCGCAAATGGCAAAGGCGACGGTGCCATGATGATGCGAGCAGCATTCTGCCTGCGTGTGGGTGCAGGCAACAAAGGCGTTGAGACTTTCAAGCCGGTGCACGAGACCATATTCCACCAGCTTTTCCAACGCCCGGTAGACCTGCAGCGGCGCGCGAAAACCATCATCGCGCAGCTTGTCGAGGATCACATAGGCGCTGAGAGGCGCATGCGCATTCGACAAGGCATTCATGACCAGCGACTGGTTTTTGGTAAGGTTCTGCGCATTCATGACTTGCCTCCTTCATCTGCGGAGCGGGAAAAACCCGGTGCCGGCAACAGGCTTATAACGAACAGGATCACGGCGGCAACCACGATGGACGGTCCTGATGGCGTGTCGTAACTCAGCGATCCGAACAGGCCGCCAACGACGGCAACCGCTCCAATCACAGACGCGACCACAGCCATCACCTCAGGCGTGGAAGAAAAACGTCTGGCTGTCGCCGCCGGTATGATGAGCAGCGATGTGATCAACATGATGCCGACCACCTTCATGGCGATGGCGATCACCAGCGCCATCAACAGCGTGAAGATGAGCTTGGCGCGTTCCGGGTTCAACCCCTCGGCCTCGGCCAACTCGGTATTGACTGTGGAGGCCAGCAGAGATCGCCACAGGAACACCATGGAAACCAGCACCACCAGCCCGCCGCCCCAGATCAGCGCGATATCGCTGCGGGTAACGGCCAGAATATCCCCGAACAGGAAGGAGACGAGATCGATGCGCACCCAGCTCATGAAGGCAACGATGACGAGGCCGATCGCCAGCGCCGAATGAGAGAGTATGCCGAGGAGCGCATCGGCGGAAAGCGCCTGCCGCCGTTGCAGAAAAATCAGCAGGATCGAAACCGCCGAGGCTACAAGAAAGACGCTGACGATGAGGTTGATCTGCAACAGCAGCGACAGCGCAACGCCAAGCAGTGCCGAATGGGCCATCGTATCGCCGAAATAGGCCATGCGCCGCCACACAACGAAGCAGCCAAGGGGACCGGCGGTGAGCGCAACACCGATGCCGGCGATCATGGCGCGAACGAAGAAATCGTCAAACATGCCGCTCTCCCTGCTGGTGGCTTGAAGTGGCATGTCCGTCATGCTCGTGGCCGCAGCCGCAGTCCCCGTGGTCATGATTATGGTCGTGATGCTGCTCATGCGCATGATGATGGCCATCATCGGGGTGGCAATGTTCGGTCACCGAACCATCCGCGTGCTGCACCCGGCCATCGGGCAGATGGGTGTGGTCGTGATGGTGGCTGTAAACAGCAAGCGCCTTGGCGGCCGACCCACCAAAAAGCCGCATATACTCCGGGCTCTGGCTCACCGCCTGCGGCGTTCCCCGGCAGCAGACATGGCCGTTCAGGCATATTACGGTATCGGTTTCCGCCATTACCACATGCAAGTCATGCGAGATTAACAGAATTCCGCAATTGTTTGAATTCCTGATATTTTTTATCAAATCATAAAGCGCGATCTCCCCGGAGAAATCAACGCCCTGCACGGGCTCGTCGAGAACCAGCAGATCGGGCTTGCGCGCAATGGCGCGGGCAAGAAGCGCCCGCTGGAACTCTCCGCCAGAAAGATGCTGCACCTCCGCGTTTGCCAGATGCGCGATACCCGTGGCGTTCAGCGCCGCGTCGATTTCGCGCGCGGGAAGCGGCCCGGTCAGCGTCATCAACCGGCGCACAGAAAGCGGCATGGTCCAGTCGACCGAAAGCTTCTGCGGCACATACCCGACCCTCAGACCGGCAATGCGCGATACCGCGCCTTCGCTCGGCTTCAAGACACCGATCGCCATTTTCGCGCTGGTTGATTTGCCCGAACCGTTCGGCCCGATCAACGTGACGATCTCACCCTTGCTGACGGAAAACTCCACGCCGCGCACGAGCCAGCGACCGTTGCGCTGCACGCCGGCATTGGAAAGTGACACCAGTATCTCTTTGCCCGCATGGGCGGAATGAAGCATGGGATTGTCCGATCGGCGATGTTGCTTACCGCTATCGCATACGTTATAGAGTTACGCAATAAATGTAATAACATAACTATACTTCTTCAAGTGGAGTGCATTTCATGAGATCGTTCGTGATCCCGCTCATGGCATCGGTAGCAATAGCGGCGGCCGCCTCCGGCGCCACCGCCGCCCCAAATGTCGTGGTCTCGATCAAGCCTGTCCATTCCCTCGTCGCGGCAATCATGCGTGGCGTGGGCGAACCGCAACTCATTGTCGACGGCGCCGCCTCACCGCATACCTATAATCTGCGGCCTTCCAATGCCCGCACGCTGGAAAAGGCCGATCTGGTCTTCTGGGTCGGGCCTGGACTGGAGGCATTTCTGCAGAAGCCGCTGGAGGCGTTGACCAGCAAGGCAACAGTGGTCGAACTGGAAGACGCCAAGGGGCTGGAAAAGCTTCCCTTCCGCGAAGGCGGCCCTTTCGAGGCGCATGACGATGGCGAAGAGGCCCATGGAGAACATGCCGGCCATTCGGACAGCGAAGACGCTCATGATCATGATCATGCGCACGATGACGGCGACCATGAACACGGCGCGTACGACACTCATCTGTGGCTCGATCCGGCCAACGCCAAGGCCATGGCCCAGACGATAGAAACCGCGCTGATTGCCGCCGATGCCGGCAATGCGGAAACCTATCAGGCCAATACGAAGAAACTGATCGACGATCTCGATGCGCTCGACAGCGAAATTGCCGAAACGGTCAAGCCTGTGAGGGACAAGCCCTTCATCGTCTTCCACGATGCCTATCAATATTTCGAGCATCGCTACGGCGTAAAAACGGCGGGATCGATCACCGTCAGCCCCGAAACCCTGCCCGGTGCCGATCGCGTCAGGGAGATGCAGGAAAAGGTTCGCCAACTTGGCGCGACCTGCGTTTTTGCCGAACCGCAATTCGAGCCGAAACTGATCTCCGTCATAACCGAAGGCACGGCGGCAAAGTCTGCGACGCTCGATCCCGAAGCGGCCACGCTTGAACCGGGTCCTGATCTCTACTTCAAGATGATGCGCGGCATCGCCGACTCGCTGAAGGATTGCCTGTCCTGATCCGCACAGGCGTTCCTTCTATCAAGGCTTCGGCGCCATTGAGGACCAGACCGGGCGGCTGATGCTTTGCAGCGTTTCTGGCGGCGCACCGTTGATGCGTGCCAGCAGAGCCTTGGCAAGCTCCCTGCCCGCAAGTTTTATGTCCTCGTTGACTGTGTGGATTTGCGGCTGGATCCAGTTCAGGAATTCGGCGGACTGTTTCGACACGATATCGATATCCTTGCCGATCCTGACACCGGCTGCCTCAAACCCCGCCACAAGCGCAATCGTGCTGCTGCCGCTGATGGAGACAATGCCGTCAGGGCCATCGTCTGATTGCATCAGGCGCTTGCCGAAATCGCGGATTTTGTCGAGCGGCGTCTCGATGGTGATGGCATCCAACGGGAATTCGGAAACGCCGAAATCCCTGATACCGCGGGTGAACCCCTTGCGGGCGTGGTCGTGGAACGCAAACCGCGATGGCGGCACGATGATGGCGATCCTCTTTCGCCCACATTGCGCCAGCCGCTCCACGGCCTCATAGGCATAAGCCTCGTTATCGAAATCGTGATAGGCGTGCTCAATGCCCATGTCGGACCGCCCATGGGTAACGAAGGGCATTTTGCGCTCCGTCATGAAACGGACGCGCGGATCGTTCGGCTCGATTTTGGAGATAATGACCCCGTCCGCCGAACCGGTTTCGAGAATGTAGCGGATCGGCACCATGGAATCCTTGGCGTGGGTGTGAGGGGTAACGACGAGGTGATATTGCGTCGTCGCAAGAACCTCGGTGATGCCGAATACCATCTGGCTGGTGAAGCCCATCAATTCCTCGTCGACGCTCAGCACCAGCGCGATCACATTGGTCTTGCCGGTGCGAAGGCGCACACCAGCTCGGTTCGGCTGGTAACCGATCTGCTGGGCAATCAGCCGCACGCGCTCCTTGGTTTCCGCGCCGATGTCAGGCGCATCCTTCAGCGCGCGTGACACGGTGGTGATGCCAAGACCCGTCATGTAGGCGATGGTCTTCAAGGTCGGGCGCTCGCCCGTTGTCGCCTTCGCTTCGTCCCTGCCGGAATTACCAGTATCGTTCATGTCATTTCGCCACGCTTTGCAGAACAATAATCATAGATAGCTTTTTGTTTCTTGCAAAGGCAAACGTCGCCGGTCGCCGTCACACCCGATCCGGTCTTCGGGCCTTTGGCTATAACGATGTAGGTCGTGAAAAATATCGAACAGACTTATCCCGGATTACCGACCTTACGCGCTCTCGAAAATTCTGCTCGAGAGAGAAACAATGCCAATAAACTAGATTAATTAGTATCAATAATTAATTGATATTTATAAATAAAAGTCAATAGATATCAAGGCATCCGTACCCGTGGTTTTCCAATAGTACCAACGGGCATTTTTCGCGCATGAAGTTTCACTCCGAAGACATGACGGAACGATTGTTTTACGGTAACGTTGCCGGAGGGAGGAGATTGCCGAGCTGAGGGAGCTGGATAACGGCTGGCTGGCGGGCATGCATCTTCCCCAGATTCCGACACAAGCCTGCGTCATAATGGCCAGCTTATCCTATTTGAATTCGTCCATGCAGGGTCCCATCATGATTTCTTCCTCCACGCCCGAAACCGTCATCGATCTGGCCGGGCTCTGGCGCCTGACCTCGCTGGAAGGAGACCATACGACCGACCTTACCGTGCCGGGAGACGTTCACAGCGCACTCAAAAACGCGGGCATCATTCCAGACCCCTATCACGGTGCCAATGAAAATGCGGTGCAATGGGTCGCGCATCGGGACTGGATCATAGAGCGGACCTTCATCCTCGATGACGCCGATGCCAGCTGGTATCTCGATATAGATTATCTCGACACCGTCGCGATCGTCTTCGTCAACGATGTCCCGGTCTTGAGTTCGGACAATTGCTTCCGACGTTACCGTCCCGATGTGTCTCGCGCCGTGCGGCCCGGTGAAAACACCATTCGTATCCATTTCCACTCCAACATCGCAGCCGGGGCGGAACGGCAGGCGCGACAACCTTTTTACATTCCCCATCATGAGGGCAACTCGCCGATTGCCAACGGCAACATGTTGCGCAAGCCACAGTGCCATTTCGGCTGGGACTGGAATATCGCGATCGCTCCGCTCGGCCTTTATGGCAAAATCCTGCTGAAGCGCCTCGATACGGCACGGGTCGAACACGTCGTCACCTCACAACATCATGTCGAGGGCGGCGTCGAGCTGCATGTGGCAATCACGCTGTTTGCCGAAGGTCCGGCGAGCCTTCCGCTCTATCTTTCCCTCAACGACGAAAGGCTGCGGCTTGATTGCGGCGTGGGTGCGGGTGAGACGGTGGTGCGCCACGTCTTCTTCGTAGAAGAGCCCGCGCTCTGGTGGCCGGCGGGCAGCGGCGAACAGACGCTCTACACGTTGGCGGTGGAGTTGCCGGATGAAACCGTCACCCGCAGGATCGGCTTCAGGACCATTGAACTTCTGACGGACAAGGATGAGGCAGGTAGCCGATTTGCCTTCCGCATCAACGGCCGGGAAATCTTCTGCCGTGGCGCGAACTGGATTCCATCCGATGCGCTTTATTCGCTGACCAGCCGCGAAAAAACCGAAGACCTTCTATGTTCGGCCGTCGAGGCCAATATGAACATGATCCGCGTCTGGGGCGGCGGGTTTTACGAGGAAGACTGGTTCTACGATCTCTGTGACCGTCTCGGTCTTCTGGTCTGGCAGGATTTCATGTTCGCCTGCAACCTTTACCCCTGCAGCGAAGACTTTCTCGACAATGTCGAACACGAGGTCGACTATCAGGTAAAACGCCTGTCCTCCCATCCGTCCATCGCGCTCTGGTGCGGCGACAACGAATTGGTGGGTGCCCTCACCTGGTTCGAGGAGCCCCGCAACAACCGCGACCGTTATCTCGTGGCTTACGACCGCCTCAACCGCACTATCGAAAAGGCGCTGAAAAAAGCCGCCCCCGAAGCACTCTGGTGGCCCTCCAGCCCGGCTTCAGGCTACCTCGATTATGGTGATGCCTGGCATGCGGATGGTTCCGGCGACATGCATTACTGGTCCGTCTGGCACGAAAACAAATCGTTCGACAATTACCGCTCGGTCAAACCGCGCTTCTGCTCTGAATTCGGTTTTCAGTCCTACACCTCCATGCCTGTCATCCGCACCTATGCGGAAGAGAAAGACATGAACATCGCCTCCCCGGTGATCGAACTGCACCAGAAGAATGTCGGCGGCAATGAGCGCATTGCTGGCACCATGTTCCGCTATTTCCGCTTTCCGAAGGATTTCGAAAATTTCGTGTATCTGAGCCAGGTACAGCAGGCGCTGGCCATCCGAACCGCGGTCGACTACTGGCGCTCGCTGAAACCCCATTGCATGGGAACGCTCTATTGGCAGCTCAACGACACCTGGCCGGTTGCCTCATGGTCGAGCCTGGATTACGGCGGCGGCTGGAAGGCGCTGCATTATGCTGCCCGCCGGTTCTTCCAGCCGGTCTCGGTTTCCGCCATTCCCTCGGAAGACGGACGCCGGTTAAGTTTCTCCATGGTCAACGACACGGCGGAAGATGTCGAGATCGACATGAATATTGTCGCCCTCACGATGGAGGGTAACCGCGTGCCGCTGAAATCCGCCAACGGCACGTGCGCAACGGACAAGGCTGCGACGCTGACAGAAATCGACATGGACAGCCTGCCTGATGGTTCCATCCTTGCCTGGAACTTCATAGCATCCAACGGCATGACAGGCGAAGGCCATCATGTGCGCGACACCTACAAGTCTCTGGAGCTCCAGCCCGCTGGGCTGACGTTCTCCACTGCCACATTGAAAAACGGCCAGCTCGAAATCGATGTCACCGCAGCCGGTCTTGCCCTCTTCGTCATGCTGGAGGCCGATCAGCCCGGGCGTTATTCCGACAATCTGTTCGATCTCGCAGCGGGCGAAACACGCCGGATCATCTTCACCCCGAAGGCGGGCAGCGGGCAGCCGCAGTTCCGTATCTTCGATCTTTATACCTGCCAATCCTCGCATTGAAACCACGCGGCGAAAGGCTTAACCATCCTTAGCGGAACGGCAGGCAACGTTGCGCCTGCCCTCATCTTTCAAAGGTTTGCCGGCTTCTCCGGCAACCATTCATCAGCAAGTGGAGGAAGACCCATGGTTTGGCAACCGGCCGAAAACCGATATACATCCATGAAATACAATCATTGCGGAAAGACTGGCCTGAAGCTGCCGGCGATCTCGCTCGGGCTGTGGCACAATTTCGGCAACGACACACCGCACCAAACCAAACAGGCCATTTGCCGCCGCGCCTTTGACCTTGGCATTACCCATTTCGATCTCGCCAATAATTACGGTCCACCGCCTGGCAGCGCCGAAACCGCCTTCGGCGAAATCCTGAAGACGGATTTTAGAGGCTACCGCGATGAAATGATCATCTCGTCCAAGGCGGGCTATAACATGTGGCCCGGTCCCTACGGTGAGTGGGGCAGCCGCAAATATCTGATATCGTCCTGCGACCAGAGCCTGAAGCGCATGGGGCTGGACTACGTTGATATCTTCTACTCCCACCGTTTCGATCCCAACACGCCGCTTGAGGAAACCTGCGGCGCACTGGACCAGATCGTGCGCTCGGGCAAGGCGCTCTATGTCGGCATCTCGTCATACAACTCGAAACGCACCCGTGAGGCCGCCGCGATCCTGAAAGATCTCGGCACGCCCTGCATCATCCACCAGCCGAGCTACTCCATGATCAATCGCTGGATCGAGGAAGACGGTCTGGTCGAAACGCTGGAAGATCTTGGCATTGGCTCCATCGTCTTTTCGCCGCTGGCGCAGGGCATGCTGACGACGAAATATCTGGGTGGCGTGCCTGATGGTAGCCGTGCATCGCAGAGCAAGTCACTCAACCCCGCCTTCCTCAACGAGCGCAATGTCGAAAACATCCGCGCGCTCAATCGCATTGCCGAGCGGCGTGGCCAAACGCTCGCGCAGATGGCTATCGCCTGGGTACTGCGCGGTGGTCGCATCACGTCGGCGCTCATCGGTGCGAGCCGTGTCGAACAGGTCGAGGATTGCGTGAAGGCGCTCGACAATGCCGACTTCTCCACAGAGGAGCTTGCGGAAATCGACGGTTACGCGAAGGACGCGGATATCAACCTCTGGGCAAAATCCGCTGAACGCGTCTAATACTTGAAACAGGCTGCCCGGTTTCCAACGGGCAGCCTGATCGACGCAAAAACTGGACTGAAATCTCCAACAGAAAGATTAACGTCCCCGTCTAACCATTAACAACCATTACATAAATGTAATTTTAAATTCAGTTTCCGTTCATTCGTTTATTCGTAAGTTCTCCTTATCGAAACACGAGAGGAAACATTCATGAAAAAGTTCGTCACCATTCTTCTGGCTGCAACTGTTCTTGCTGCTCCAATGGCCCAGGCACAAAGCCGCCACGACGATCGTCATCGCGGTGTAACCGTCGAGCGTCACACGACCACCAAAAAGGTCATCGTCAAGAAGCACCGTTGGGATCGCGGTCAGCGCCTCTCGCCAGCAGAGCGTCGTCATTTCGTCGACCGCCGCGACTATCGCCGTTACCGCCTGGCAGAGCCGCGTCGCGACCAGCGCTGGGTACGCGTCGACAACCAGTTCCTGCTCATCAACGCCGTCACCGGCCTGATCGTCGGCCTTTCTGCGGCACGCTGAGTAAATCGACGGATGATATGAAAAAGGCCCGCTTGCGCGGGCCTTTTGTCGTTTATCGTTATAGCCGATCAGAAAATGTCGGCGCCGCTGCCCCACGGGCCATGCGGCTTGTCGACACCGTCGGTGCGTTCGAAGCCATGCGCCCCGAAGAAATCGCGCTGCGCCTGAATAAGGTTTGCGCTGCCGCGGGCGCGACGATAGGCGTCGAAATAACCAAGCGCGGAAGCGAGTGCCGAAACCGGCAGACCGGAGAGAACCGCGTAGGAAACGACACGGCGCAGGGCGGCGTCGGTGTCCTTGACGATGCCGGAGAAGGCAGGCGTCACGATGAGGTTGGCCACATGCGGATCCTTGGTGAAGGCCGAGGTGATCTCATCGAGGAATTCTGAGCGGATGATGCAGCCGGCGCGCCAGATGCGGGCGATCGTCGGCATCGGCAGGTTCCAGTTGAACTCCTTCGATGCGGCCGACATGACGGCAAAGCCCTGTGCGTAAGCACCGACCTTGGCGGCCAGAAGCGCGCTTTCCAGATCGGCGATAAAGGCCTTTTTGTCAGCCGGTGCAGCTGCAACGGTCGGCAGGCCGAAGATCTTCTCGGCAGCTTCGCGCTCGTCCTTCTGCGACGACAGGATACGGGCAGCCACGGCGGCCTCGATGGCAGTTGCGGCGACGCCCATGTTCTGCGCCTCGATAACCGACCACTTGCCTGTGCCCTTCTGGCCGGCCTTGTCGAGGATCAGATCGACCATCGGCTTGCCGGTGATCGGATCGGCAGCGCGCAGAACCTTCTCGGTGATTTCGATCAGGTAGGAGTTGAGACGGCCCTTGTTCCATTCACCGAATACATCGGCGATTTCAGACGCACTCATCTTCAGGCCGTCACGCAGGATGCCGTAGATTTCGGCGATCATCTGCATGTCGGCATATTCGATGCCGTTATGGATCGTCTTGACGAAATGACCGGCACCGTCGTTGCCGAGCCATGCCACGCACGGATCGTCATTATACTTGGCGGAAATGGAGGTCAGAACCTTCTCGACGCGCTTCCAGCTATCTTCGGTACCGCCGACCATGATCGACGGTCCGTGACGCGCACCTTCTTCACCGCCGGAAACGCCCATACCGATAAAGGTCAGACCGCTATCCTTCAGATTGTCGAAACGGCGGATCGTATCGCGGAAATTCGCATTGCCGGCGTCGATCATGATGTCGCCGTTCGAGAGATGCGGCTTCAGGATTTCCATCTGCTGGTCAACCGGATCGCCGGCCTTGATCATGATAATGATCGGGCGCGGAGGACGAATGGCGGCGACGAATTCCTCGATGGTTTCGCAAGGGATCAACTGCCCCTGCAAGTCCCCAGCCTCGGCGTAGAATTTTTTCGTCGCTTCAGGGGTTCGGTTGAATACGGCAATCTTGTTGCCCTTTTCCGCGATGTTCAACGCCAGGTTCGAGCCCATGACGCCGAGACCGATCAAACCGATTTCTGCCTGTTCCACGGATGTGCCTCCATCTTGCTTTTAGGTGGTCGTGTTGTGGCACTGTAATGAACAAACGGCAAGGCTAGGGGCGACTGAAACGATTAAATTTTGATGACGCAAATCAGCTTTGCATATTTGCGACAGGTCGGGGGAAGGTCGTAACCAATGCTCCTCCCCTAGGAAGGTCGTGGCCGGTCGTCGCCATCGTCCAGCGCTCGCCAGGCAGCGCCGTCCATATCCTCATATTGCCCTGATCGCACCGACCAGAGGAAGGCGAAAAGCCCGAGCGCTCCGAGAAACAGGGCGACGGGGATGAGATAGATCAACATGTTCATGCCGGTTGCGCCCCCTCGCCCGCAAATCCGGTCGGCACGCTCTGTTGCGCAGAAACGGCTTCAGCCGTTCCGGCAAGACGCAGCGCATTTGCAACAACGATGAGCGACGATGTCGACATGGCGATGGCCGCGATCATCGGCGTCGCATAACCGGCAATCGCAATCGGCACGGCAATGACATTGTAGCCGATGGCAAGCGCGAAGTTCTGCCGGATAAGCCGTCCGGCCCGCCGCGATGTCTCGATGGCGACAGGAACGGCATCCAGATTCTCGTGCATGAACACGAAGTCGGCGGCCTGCCGGCCGATATCGGCGGCTGTTGCCGGTGCCATCGAAACATGTGCTGCAGCCAGCGCCGGCGCATCATTGATACCGTCGCCCACCATCAGAACCTTGCGTCCCTCGCCTGCCAGTGCCCCACAGCGCCCCGCCTTGTCTTTCGGCGACAGGTCGGCGTTCCATTTCGCAATGCCCAGACGCTGCGCCATGGCCTTCACGGCCGGGACCCGGTCACCGGACACGATTTCCAGCACCAGTCCTCGCACAGAAAGGCTGCGCAGTGCCTGTACGGCGCCAGGACGCGGATTGTCCTCGAAACCGAAACTCGCCAGATACCCGCCGTCAAGCGAAAGCACCACTTCCGATCGCGCGTCGCCGTTTTCCATTTGCGATTCATCCGGGCAGGCAAAACGGCGGTTGCCAAGCCGGTAGGTTCCCGCCGGCGTGAGAGCCTCAACACCGGAGCCGGGAATTTCACGCACCGCTTCGTAGACCGGTAAAATTCCGCCATAGGCTGCATGCAGGGCTTTGGACAGCGGATGGCGTGAATGGGCGGCGAGGCCAGCCGCAATCGCCATCGTGGCGGGGTTCACGTCGCCGGTTTCCACCAGTCGCGGCTTCCCGACCGTCAAGGTACCTGTCTTGTCGAACAGCACGGTGTCGATTTCGGCCAGTCGCTCCATCGCCGAGCCTTCCTTGACCATGATGCCATGACGGAAGAGCCGGCCTGCCGCCACAACCTGCACCACCGGAACAGCAAGGCCAAGCGCACAGGGGCAGGTGATGATGAGAACCGCAATCGCGATCAGCATCGCCTGCTTCCAGTCACCGCCCAAAACGCCCCAACCGAGAAAGGTCATGAGAGCAAGAAGATGTACGACGGGCGAATAATAGCTCGCGGCACGGTCGGTAATCCGCCGATAGCGCGCCCGCCCCCCTTCCGCCGCCTCCATCAGCCCGATCACTTCCGACAGAAACGAATCCTTTGCCGATGCGGTCACCCGCGCGGCGAGCGAACCGGTGAGATTGAGCGTGCCTGCCTGAAGCAGATCACCCGCCTCCACCCGACGCGGCGCGCTTTCGCCGTTGACAATGGACATGTCGAGATCGCTGCTTCCGCTAATGACCATCGCATCCACCGCCACCCGGTCACCGGCAGCAATCGCAATCGTCATACCGGGTAGCACATCGCCAAGCGGGCGATATTCCCGCGTTCCGTCCTCACCGATAACGGTTGCGCCGCGTGGTGAAAGCCGGGCCAGGCCTGCAATTGCCGAGCGCGCCCTGTCACGCATGATATGGTCAAGCGTGCGGCCGATCAGCAGGAAGAACAGCAGCGACACGGTCGCGTCAAACCACGCATGTTCGCCATGATGAATCGTCTCCCACAGCGAGATTGCGTAGGATAGCGTGATGGCGAGCGCGATCGGCACATCCATATTGGTGCGGCCATGCTTCAGCGCATTCCAGGCCGACTGATAGAAGAACCGGCCGCCATAGATCAGCGCCGGCGCGGCAATCATCGCCGAAATCCAGTGGAACATGTCACGCGTCGCGGCATCGGCCCCGGACCAGACAGACACGGATAGAAGCATGATATTGGCGGAAGCAAAGCCGCACAGCGCCACCGCCCTGATCAGTTGCGAGCGCAACACGTCCGAAGCATCCTGTCCGCTCGCGAAAAGATGCGTCCGGTATCCGGTTGCAAGGATTGCGCGGGCAAGTTCGGCGGGATCTGTCCTGATGCCATCGACATACTCTTTCCAGACAATCGCCACCCGTTTTGAGGACAGGTTCACGCGCGCCTGCTCCACCTGGCGGAGACGGCGCAGCGCCGTTTCGATGGTGGTGATGCAGGCGCCGCAATAAACGCCGGGCACGCTGAGATCTGTCTGGCGCAGCCCCTGCCCCAGATCGCGGCTTGCCAGCATCAGCTCCTCTGATGATGGTGGGTTGACCGGTTCGCCGAGTTGAAGCGACCCTTCCGTTCCCGGTGCACAGCAGCTCATTGACGCCCCCTGATCACCGCGATCCGCGTGCCTTCATGCACGATGATCCTGCCGTCTTTTACGGCAGTGACCTCGACGATCCATTGGCCGGGCAGCATGTCATGCGGGCCGGTGAAGACCCCGGTAGACACCGGGGTCAGCTCCATGTCGAAATTCTGGTGCTCGCCGACCGGCCGGCGAAAACGCGCCGTTACCGAATCCGTATCCACAGGGCCGGTATCTGGATGAAACACCTCGTAGCGCACGGTCTTTTCATCCACCACCAGCCTGCCCTTGATGCCGGTGGCGGCCCTTGCCTTGGCGGCCTCGGCCTTGGCGTTGAACTGCTGGCTGGCAACATAGGTATTGGGCACCACCAGCCCGCTCCAGCTGGTGACAGCGTTCCAGGCCATCACCATGTTGACGGTGATGACGATGCCGAAAAACATCACCATAACACCCAGCATATGCCAGCCGGTGAAAATGAAACCGGACGTCTGGCGATTGGTCGTTGTCATTTTTTCACTCCCGGAGCGTTGAAGACGGCGTCGTAACGGGCCGTCTCATGGCCGCCCGTATCGCTGACGATGAATTCGAAATTTTCAGCAGCCCGTGCGACGTGACTGCCCGGCAGGGTGACGAACACCTTCAGCGTTGTCGCCTCGTCCGGTTCCACCATCACCTCGAAGCTGCGAGAGGCTGCATCCGGCACGCCGTTTATCTTCATTACCGCACTTGGAATGCCCTCTATCGTCAGGCTCATTAGGCGCGGTTGCGGCACCATGTTGAGGATGCGAACGGTATACCCGTTGCGGATCGAGCCATTCGATTCCAGCACATATTGCGGGTTGCGGTCGTGCAGCACATTCAGAGCCAGCCGCTCGCGCGTCACCAGCGCAAACAGCAAGCCGATGCCGACTGCAGCCCATATTGCCGTGTAAAGAAGCGTGCGCGGGCGAAAGACGATGCGCCAGTCGAAATGGCGAATGCTGTTTTTGAACCCGCCGTCCTCGTCGCGCACATTCGCAGGCCGGATTGCGTGCTGGCCGTTGCCGGTCGCAAGCGCCATGTTGGACTGGTATTCGGACAGCGTCGCATAGGCGATCAGCCCGCGTGGCTTACCAATCTTGTCCATCACCCCATCGCAGGCATCGATACAGAGCGCGCAGGTGATACATTCCAGCTGCTGCCCGTCTCTTATGTCGATGCCCATGGGACAGACTGCGACACAAGCATTGCAATCGACGCAATCGCCAACGCTCTCCCCTGTGGCCGCAGCCTTTTTGGCGTGCCTCGTGCGAGGTTCACCGCGCCAGTCATTATACGTCACGACCAGCGAGTTCTCATCCAGCATCGCCGCCTGAATGCGCGGCCAGGGACACATATAGGTACAGACCTGCTCCCGCATCAGCCCGCCGAAAACATAGGTCGTGGCGGTGAGTATCGCGACGGTCGTATAGGCGATCATCGGTGCCTGCCCCGTCATGAACTCTCTCGCCAGCGTCGGCGCATCGGCAAAATAGAAGATCCATGCCCCGCCGGTCAGAACGCCGATCACCAGCCAGATTGCGTGTTTCATCACCCGCTTGCGCAGCTTACCGAAAGTGAAAGGTGCTGCATCGAGCTTCATGCGGGCATTCCTGTCGCCCTCGATCGCCCGCTCGACGACCAGAAACAGGTCCACCCAGACGGTTTGCGGACAGGTATAACCACACCACGCGCGTCCCACGGCGGAGGTTATGAGAAACAACCCCAGACCCGCCATGACCAGCAATCCCGCGACGAAAAAGAACTCCTGCGGCCAGATTTCGATGAAGAAGAAATAAAAGCGCCGGTTGGCAATATCGATCAGCACCGCCTGGTCGGGCGCATAGGGACCGCGATCCCAGCGCAGAAACGGCGTCAGATAATAAATGCCGAGCGTGACCAGCATGACCAGCCACTTGAACCGCCGGAACCGGCCCTCCGCGCGCTTCGGGAAAATTTTCTTGCGCGCTTCATAAAGGGGTTTACGCGTTTTTGCGGAATTGACAGCCTCCGCTTCCAGCCTTTCGACGGGCTGTTGCGGGCGGTCCTGTCCGACGGGATAGATGTTCATGATTGCAGTCCGTTTTTATCTCCTTGCTTTCTCCCATCTCACCGGCGAAACATCCTTGACTTACATCAAGCGCGGACAAAGTGGCGCAGCCTGCGGCCTGCATTAACAGGGAGGATGAGATGCCAGTCATGCAGTCAAAAATCATTCATCTGTCGGTGGAAAAACCATGGAGCCATGTCTTTGATTTCGCCTCCGACCCGCAAAACATGCCGCACTGGGCCGCCGGTCTAGCAGGCGGTCTTAAACCAGACGGCGAGGACTGGATCGCCGATGGCGGCCCGCTGGGTGAGGTCCGCGTCAATTTCGCGCCCTTAAACGAATTCGGCGTGATAGACCACGTCGTGACATTGCCGGATGGCATGAAGGTGTATAACGCGCTGCGGGTAACACCGAATGGCAGCGGTGCCGAAGTGAGCTTTACCCTGCTTCGCCTGCCGGACATGACGGACGAGGATTTCGAACGGGATGCGGAGATGGTCCGGGTCGATCTGGAAACACTGAAGTCGCTGCTCGAAACGGATTGAAGGATAAAACGATGACCACGAATACGAATGACCGGCGCATCGACTATGTCGAATTCAACGTCGCCGATATCGAGCGCAGCAAGGAATTTTACGGCGGCGCTTTCGGCTGGTCCTTTAAGGATTACGGCCCGCAATATTGCGAGTTTTCCGATGGCCGGCTGACCGGCGGTTTCACCACCACGGCACCCGTGTCAGCCAAGGGTGGACCGCTTGTCATTCTTTACGCCGCCGATATCGAGAATGCGCACCGGCGTGTCGAGGCAGCCGGTGGGCAGATCAGCGTCGCCATATTCGCCTTTCCCGGCGGACGCCGTTTTCATTTCACCGATCCGGATGAATACGAACTGGCCGTCTGGTCTGATCGATAAGAAAAAGGGCCGCATCGAGCGGCCCTTTCCATTTGTTGACTGTGACGTTCACTCGCCACCGCCCAGCGAGTGCACGAAGATCGCAAGCTGCTTGACCGTGGTATCACCAAGCCGTTCACCCCAGGCGGGCATGACCCCGTGTTTTGGCGACCGTATCTGCGCAACGATCCCCTGCTCGCCACTGGCCTTCAGCCAGATCGCGTCGGCCAGGTTGGGCGCGCCGAACTCGCGGTTGCCCTTGGCGTTCTCACCGTGGCACGAGGCGCAATTGTCGGCGAAAATCTGTTTACCGGGTTCTACGAGTGCCGGGTTGGAAGGCGTTCCTGTCAGGCTGACCACATAGGCGGCGACCTCGCGGATTTCCTCGGACTTGAGGATATCGCCGAAGGCCGGCATTTCCGACAGGCGCGTATCGGGATCGTCGGCAAAACGAATGCCGTGCTTTACCGTCGTATAGATATCCTCGACGCTGCCTCCCCACATCCAGTCATCGTCGTTGAGGTTGGGGTATCCCTGCCCGCCTTCCGCACCCGAACCGTGACACTGGATGCAATTGACCTTGAAGGCGGCGGCACCGCCGGAAAGGGCAAATTGCCTTAGCGTCGGATCGGCCTCAATCTCGGCGAGCGAGGAACTGGCGATTCTGTCGGAATAGACGCTCTGCGCCTGTTTGGCGTCCGCCATATCGGCGGCGATCTCGGAACGGCTGCTCCAGCCGAGCAACCCTTGCGTTGCGCCATTGATCAGCGGCCATGCCGGATAGGCGATGGTGTAGCCGATGGCCCAGAGGATCGTGAAGTAGAAGGTCCAGACCCACCAGCGCGGCATCGGATTGTTAAGCTCGCGAATACCGTCCCATTCATGGCCGGTGGTTTCGACGCCGCTGATGTCATCAATGTGTTTTTCGGACATATCCTAGTCCTCCTTAAGCGGAATGCTGGCGGCGTCGTCCGCAGCTTTTTTCGATCCGGGACGAAGGGTGAAAACGACGACGCCGGCGAAGAACAGGGTCATGGCAAGCAGGCCCCAGCTATCGGCGAAGTGGCGCATGGCCGTGTAGGTTTCCATCGTGTTGCCTCCTCACCGATATCCGGCGGCATCGTCATAGGTCGAGAAATCGACCAGCGTGCCGAGCATCTGCAGATAGGCAACCAGCGCATCCATTTCGGTAAGCTTGGCTGGATCGCCATCGAAATCGCCGACTTTCGCTTTCGGGTAACGCGCCAGAAGCTCGGTCGTATCGGCGTTCGGATCGGCCTGCGCGTGAAGATCAGCCGCTGATTTCTCGATCATCTCGTCGCTATAGGGCACGCCAACGGCGCGGTTAGCCTTCAGCTCCATCGAGATATCCGTAATCTTCAACGGCGTGGTTTTAAGGAACGCGTAGGACGGCATGATCGACTCCGGCACGACGGAGCGCGGATCGGCCAGATGCTGCACGTGCCATTCATTCGAATAGCGGTCGCCTACGCGTGCGAGGTCCGGCCCCGTGCGCTTGGAACCCCACTGGAACGGGTGGTCGTACATGGATTCCGCCGCCAGGCTGTAATGCCCGTAACGCTCCACCTCGTCGCGGAACGGCCGGATCATCTGGCTGTGGCAGACATAACATCCCTCGCGGATGTAGATGTTGCGTCCGGCCAGTTCCAGCGGCGAGTAGGGCCGCATGCCCTCCACCTTCTCGATAGTGTTTTCGAGATAGAAAAGCGGCGCGATTTCCACGATACCGCCGATTGAGACGACGAGCAGCGAGCCGACCAGAAGCAGTGTGGCGTTGCGTTCGATGACGCCGTGTTTGTCGAGTATGGACATCGGCCTCTCCTTATTCAGCGGGCTGCAGCGAAGGTGCGGCGTCATTGCGGACGCCCTCCTCGCGGTGACGACCGAGGATGGTCATGGTGACGTTGTAGGCCATGATCAGCGCGCCACTGAGGAACATCAGGCCGCCCAGCGCACGCATCACGTAATAGGGGAACAGCGCTGCGACCGATTCCGCGAAGGAATAGACGAGGAAACCCTGCGTATCGTATTCGCGCCACATCAAGGCCTGCTGGATGCCGGCCACCCACATCACGGCGGCGTAGATGACGATGCCGATCGTGGCGAGCCAGAAGTGCCAGTTGACCAGTTGCAGGCTGTAGAGACGATCCCTGCCCCACAGTTTCGGCGTCAGATAATAGATGGCACCGAAGGTGATCATGCCGTTCCAGCCGAGAGCGCCGGAATGCACGTGGCCGATGGTCCAGTCGGTATAGTGGCTGAGCGAGTTGACAGCCTTGATCGACATCATCGGACCCTCGAAGGTCGCCATGCCGTAGAAGGCCACCGCCATTACCATCATACGAACGATGGGATCGGTGCGGATCTTGTCCCATGCGCCCGATAGCGTCATCAGGCCATTGATCATGCCACCCCAGGACGGCATCCACAGCATGATCGAGAACACCATGCCGAGCGTCTGCGCCCAGTCCGGCAGCGCCGTATAGTGCAGATGGTGCGGACCGGCCCAGATATACATGAAGATCAAAGCCCAGAAGTGGATGATCGACAGGCGGTAGGAATAGACCGGGCGGTTGACCTGCTTGGGAATGAAATAATACATCATGCCGAGGAAGCCGGCGGTGAGGAAAAAGCCGACGGCGTTATGGCCGTACCACCATTGCGTCAGCGCATCCTGCACGCCCGAGAAAGCGGAGTAGCTCTTGACGCCGAGGAACGACACCGGAATGGCGAGGTTGTTGACGATATGCAGCATGGCGATCGTCACGATGAAGCTCAGATAGAACCAGTTTGCCACATAGATATGCGGCTCCTTGCGCGTCAGGATCGTGCCGAGAAATGCGAGGAGATAGGCGACCCAGACTATCGTCAGCCAGATATCGACATACCATTCCGGCTCGGCATATTCGCGGCCCTGCGTGATACCAAGCAGATAGCCAGTGGCAGCCATGACGATGAAGAGGTTGTAGCCCCAGAAGACGAACCAGCCGAGATTGCCGCCGAACAGGCGTGCGCGACAGGTTCTCTGCACCACGTAAAATGACGTGGCAATCAGCGCATTTCCCCCGAAAGCGAAGATCACCGCGGAGGTGTGCAGCGGCCGCATCCGGCCGAAATTGAAATAGGGCGCGATGTTGAGATCGGGAAAGGCAAGCTGAAGCGCCACCACGACCCCGACCAGAAACCCGACCACGCCCCAGAACACGGTAGCGACGACGCCGTATTTCACGACCTCATCGAAATATTCGGATTTCAGCCGGGCGCGCGCGGCCTGATCGACAGGCGCGAAAGAAACACGGCGCAGCAGAAGCACCGTGCTGACCAGAAGCGTAAAGAACAGCACCCACATATGGGCGGCGAAAAGACTGTCGTGAGCGAAAGCAGCCCCGAGCAGCGCGAGAAAAGCCCCAAGGGCCACGATCGCGGTTTCTAACGTGTAATTCATTGTTGGTTTCCCCCAACGTGCAAGTAGACCGACGAAAGGCTTGGCGCGCGCTTTACGAAGCGGAAACGGGCCTTTGCGTCGGTTGGAGCATTGCCACCGGCGTGGGGAAGCCACCTTGATCCAGATCAAGAAAGAGAAGCTGTCGCAGCACCGGCAAAACCGAGCCGGGATTTGGCGATAAAAAGTACATAGAAACTGAAAGAACGGACGCCGACGCGCGACACCGGCTTTATAGGGCTTGCGTCAGCCCTTCATTTTCAGCGGCAGCCCGGCTGCGACGAAATAGACTTCATCGACGATGGCCGCGACGCGCTGGTGTAACCTTCCGGCGTGATCGCGGAATTCGCGCGCCATGCGGTTTTCCGGCACGATGCCAAGGCCGACCTCGTTAGAGACGAGAATCAGTTTCGCCTTGGTGGACGCGATTGCCGCTGCCAGGGTGGCGAACGCCGTCTCGATATCGGCGTTCTCCATCATAAGATTGGTGAGCCACAATGTCAGGCAGTCGATAAGGATAACATTGTCCGGCGCATCCAGCCGCGCGAGCACGGCAGCGATATCAACGGGCGCCTCGTGTGTCGTCCACTCCTCGCCGCGCCGGGCCTGATGATGGTCGATGCGATCGCGCATCTCGTCATCCCATGCCCGGCCGGTGGCCAGATAATGCAGGTGCCCGTCGGCTTTGCCCGCAAGGTCCTCGGCAAAACGGGACTTGCCGGAGCGCGCGCCGCCTAGAATGAAAACGGAGCGGTTTTTATCTGTCATGAAGAACCTGGAAGAAAAGAATAAGACGGACCGGCATCATTGCGGTGTCGCAAGCCAGAGACAGCCGTACATGAAGGGAACGATTCGTAGAAAAAGGCGTCCCCCGGTTACTCATGCCGGACTGCCGATGATACCGGGTCGGAGACGACAAAACCTGTCCGCACGATGCGGGACATTGACAGCCTTGGCAACTCCGGATGCCGGAAACACCGGTCCTGACAAAAAGCTAGGTGCGAACGGTCATTCTGTCAATCGGCGAGCGGTGTCTACGAAAAATCAAGCGGAACCGGTACGCAAAACCTTGACCCGGAACCGGCAGACCTTTCCGTCCGCGACGGGATTGATAAAGCCACTTGGTTACCGGAACGTTAGCAGAAAACGAAATGACGAAGCTGCAACGCGGCGGGAGAATGTTCGCCCATGGAGGCCGCTGCCATTGCCTTGCCATGGCCTTCAAATCAATATGGCCGCGAAGATTCGCAAACAGCAAGGTGACCTGCCCGTGATGACCGTCATGGACTATATCTCGATCGTCGTTTTTATCGTGTTATGGGCCACCTATACCCACCTCACGACGGGAACGACGCTGTTTTCGCGAACCAGCCTCAATCAGGCCATGGCGGAGCGTCGACGCGACTGGATTTACAATTCTCTCAAACGCGACTTGAAGATGATCGACACACAGATCATGGCGGGTTTGCAGAATGGTACCGCTTTTTTCGCGTCTACCTCGATCTTTGCTATCGGCGGCTGCTTTGCTCTTCTGGGGGCGACAGATCGGGTCGAAACCGTGTTTCGCGACCTGCCCTTCGTGCAGTATGCCGGGCGCACGGCCTTCGAACTGAAGGTCATGGGGCTAACCTGCCTTTTCGGCTACTCGTTTTTCAAGTTCGGCTGGTCCTACCGCCTGTTCAATTATTGCACGATCCTGTTCGGTGCCATACCCATGGTCCATGATGTCAACGCGGATCGCGACGCTGCCGAGCGTGCCGCTGAAAACGTCATAAAGATGAACATCATCGCTGCTAAGAACTTCAATGATGGGCTGCGGACGATCTTCCTGTCGATCGGTTATCTCGGCTGGTTCATCAGCCCCTATGTCTTCATCGCAAGCACGGTCATCATCATAGTGGCGCTGTTGCGCCGCCAGTTCTTCTCCGAGGCCCGCCGCGCCATCATGGACAGGCCCGGGCCTTGAAATAGCCTTACTTCACGGGCCAAGCCCTTGTGTAGACAACGGCTTCAGACAGCTGAAACAGCAGGAATTATGGAAACAGAAACAGCTGCAATCGACACCCGCCGCAAAGGCCGCATGGGCGGTCTCGATACACTGCGCGGGCTGGCGCTCATCGCCATGGCGTCTTACCACTTCACATGGAATCTGGAGTATTTCGGCTATCTGGAGCCGGGTACGGCAACCACCGGCCTGTGGAAGCTTTATGCGCGCGCCATTGCCAGCTCGTTCCTGTTCCTCGCCGGTTTCAGCCTGTTTCTCGCCCATGGCAAAGCCATAAACTGGCCGTCCTTCGGCAAGCGTTTTGCAATGGTGGCGGGCTCGGCGCTGCTCATCACCATCGCTACCTATGTCGCCTTTCCGGATAGCTTCATCTTTTTCGGAATCCTGCACAACATAGCCGCTGCAAGCCTTGTCGGGCTGCTGTTCCTGCGGGCCCCCCCGCTGGTGACGCTGCTTTTCGCGGCTCTTGCCTTTGCGCTGCCGCAATACGTCCAGTCGGATTTTTTCAACAGCAAATGGCTGGCATGGGTCGGTTTCTCCACCATGCCGCCGCGCTCGAACGATTATGTGCCGCTCTTGCCGTGGCTCGCGCCCTTTCTTGCCGGACTTGCGGTTTCGCAATTCGTCACACCGCGCAGCTGGCTGGACCGTTTTCGCAACCCAAGCTCCCCCCGCAATCTGATAGCAACAGCGGGCCGTCACAGCCTTGCCTTTTACCTCATTCATCAGCCGGCGCTGATTGGCCTCGTCTACGCGGTATCACTTGTGGCACCGCCTCCTCCTGTCGACCAGGTGGAGCTTTACAAATCGAGCTGTGAAAAAAGCTGCGTCCAGCAGGCTAACGGGCAGGAATTGTGCCAACGTTTCTGCGGCTGCACGCTTGAAAAGCTGCAAGCGGAAAGCCTGTTTGACATCATGATGGAAGGCAAGCTCAGTGCGGAGCAGCAGACGAAAGTCAGCGACGTGGCGCAACAGTGCACGGTTGAGGCGCAGTAAAGAACGACACACGCCCAATCTACGCTCGGCGTCATTCTCGGGCTTGACCCGAGTATCTATCCACGTCGCGTAAAATCAAAAGCATGACGGAGTGAGAGGTTTTCCTCTCCGCGGGAAATCCAGGGCCATCACGTCAAGCGCGACGGCGGGAAACCTGCATCAGGTCCCTACGCCGATTTCGGCAAGGCGCGTAAGGCAGGCCTCTTCGACATTGTCGAGTTCAGCCAGCGTCTCTTCGATGTCCTTGCGCTTTTGCCTGAGATCGGCGCGCTTCTCATCGACCTTCTTCATCAGAAGCACAAGCTGGCCTGATTCGCCCGGCGGCTCCTTGTAGACGTGAATGATCTCGCGAATTTCTGCGATCGTGAAACCGATACGGCGGCCGCGCAGGATTTCCTGAATGAGACGCCGATCCGCAGACCTGAAAAGCCTCGTACGCCCGCGTCGCTCAGGGTGAATGAGGCCCTCATCCTCGTAAAATCGCAAGGTGCGGGTGGAAACACCGAATTCGCGCGTCAGTTCGGTTATGCTATAATACTTGTCCAAGGGCCTATCCGATTCATAACCGGACAATTATTATTTGACCTTCACGTAAAAGTCAATTTTTCCTGCCGCTTTCGCCTGTTCTGGCCTATCCCGAAATACCGTACCACCAGGTCGCGATGCCCAGAAACGAAAAAAAGCCGACAATGTCCGTTACCGCCGTCACGAAGACAGCAGAGGAAACGGCGGGGTCTGCCCCGAACCTGTCGAGAACCAGCGGAATGAGAATGCCTGCCAGCGCCGCCGCCAGCATGTTGAGACACATGGCGGCAGCAATGATTCCACCGATATGGACATCCTGGAACCACACGCCTGCAACGATGCCGATGGCACAGCCGAACAACAACCCGTTCAGGATGCCAACGCCCGCTTCACGCCTGATAATGCGGGCAGCGTTGTGAATATCTAGGCTTTTGGTAGCCAGCGCCCGCACGGACACGGTCATGGTCTGCGATCCGGCATTGCCGCCCATCCCGGCAACCGTCGGCATCAAAATCGCCAGCGCAATGATCTGCTGGATCGTCGCATCGAAAAGGCTGATGACGGAGGCAGACAGAAAGGCGGTAAGGAGGTTGACCGCAAGCCACGGCACACGCGAGCGCGAGGTGCTGGTGATGCTGTCAGACAGTTCTTCGTCGCCCACACCGCCAAGGCGCAGCAAATCCTCTTCGGCTTCTTCCTGAATGACGTCGACCACGTCATCGATGGTGAGCACGCCAACCAGACGGCCGTTATTGTCCACCACGGCGGCGGATAGAAGGTCGTATTGTTCGAAAAGTTGCGCCGCTTCTTCCTGGTCCATTTCGGCCGGAATGGAGTGGTTGGTCTCGTGCATGATCGTTTCGATCTTCACCTGACGCTTGGCGCGCAGCACCTTGTCGAGATCGAGAGCGCCGACTAGCTTGAACGTGGGGTCGATGACGAAGATCTGCGTGAAGGAATCCGGTAACTCCTCCTCCTCACGCAAATAATCAATGGTCTGTCCCACGGTCCAGAACGGCGGCACGGCAACGAATTCCGTCTGCATGCGACGGCCGGCAGAGCTTTCCGGATAATCCAGCGCCCGCATCAGCCGCACCCGTTCGGTGAACGGGAGTTGCGAGAGGATGTCCTCGCGGTCCTCGTCGTCGAGATCCTCGAGAATGTAGACAGCGTCGTCCGAATCCAGTTCGCCGATACCGGCAGCGATCTGCTCATTCGACATCTGGTCGACGATATCGAGACGGATGCCTTCATCCACCTCGGTCAGCGCCGTCATGTCAAAATCGGAACCCAGCAACCGCACGAGCGCGTGGCGCTGCTCCGGCATGATCGACTCCAGCACGTCGCCGAGTTCAGACTCATGCAGTCGCGCCACATTCTTGCGCAGGAAAAGCAGATCGCGGTCGGCAATCGCTGCCCCCACCATCGCCAGAAAGTCGGAGCGGACAGAGCCGTCCTCGGCGTAGATATCGGAGGGTGCCTCTGTCGGTTTCGACTCTTCGGGCGCGAGAAGATCGTCGTCACGGTCTGTCATCTGGCGTCCCCTTCTTTAAATGCCGCAGTGCACGAATTTGCAGGCAGAATGGCGTTAAAAAGTATATTGTCAACAACCGGATAGGTGAAAAACAACGGGCTTCGGAACTGCGACGAAAATGGCATGGAGCGCCCTTTCGCAAGACCATGATCGAAGAGCGCAGCACTCCATGATGATGCAGCGGCAGGCAGTGCACCTCAATCCGCCTAACGTCCGGAAAGCCCTTGCCGTTCCGTCGGAACCGGTAAGATAGAGATTGACATATGTCGCCCATAGACGATTCTGAAAGAGCTTTTTTTATATATGATTGGCCGTTGCCAAACGGTAAGTATCCCTGGGCGGCCAGGAAAATTTCAGGAAAATCACGACAATGAGCAAGACAGATTTCATCGGCAAGGCTTCCGCCGCCGCAGGTGGCTGGGGCGCGCTTAAAAGCGTTGGCAAACGGCTGATGGAATCCGGCGCGCCGATTTCCGGCGCACGCACGCTGCTGAAGGCAAACCAGCCGGATGGATTCGATTGCCCGGGCTGTGCATGGGGCGATCCGGAGCATGGCTCTTCCTTCGAATTCTGCGAAAACGGCGTCAAGGCGGTCGCTTGGGAAGCGACGGAAGCCCGGGTGCCGCCGGATTTTTTCGCCACCCGCACCGTCTCCGAACTGCGCGGCTGGTCTGACTACGATCTGGAAAAACAGGGCCGCCTCACCCACCCGATGCGTTACGACCGGGCGAGCGACAAATATCTACCGGTCTCCTGGGACGACGCCTTTGCCGAAATCGGCGGCGTTCTCAACAGCCTCGACAGCCCGGACCGGGCGGAATTCTACACATCCGGCCGCGCCTCCAACGAGGCAGCCTTCATCTATCAATTGATGGTTCGGCTTTACGGCACGAACAATTTTCCCGACTGCTCCAACATGTGCCACGAGGCAAGCGGTGTCGGCCTGAAAGCCTCGATCGGCGTCGGCAAGGGCACGGTGCTCCTGGAAGACTTCGAGCAGGCAGACGCGATCTTCGTAATCGGCCAAAATCCTGGCACGAACCACCCGCGCATGCTGGGCGACCTGCGCCGGGCAGCGCTTCGCGGCGCGAAAATCGTCGTCCTAAATCCGATCAAGGAAAAGGGGCTGGAGCGCTTCGCCGATCCGCAGGACAAGATCGAGATGATCACCGGCGGCAACACCAAGATCGCCACCAACTATTACCAGCCCCGGCAAGGCGGCGACATGGCGGTGGTGCGCGGCATGAGCAAGGCGATCTTTGCAGCCGACGACGCCGCAAGGACTGCCGGAGAATCTGCCATCATCGATTACGACTTCATCGCCGAACATGCGGTCGAGTTCGAGGCTTATCGTGATGCCGTCGAGGCAACCAGCTGGGAAAGCATTCTCGACCAGTCCGGCCTCACCCGCGCAGAAATCGAAGAAGCCGCCCGCATCTACATGAATGCCGACTCAGTCATCGCCACCTGGGCCATGGGCGTCACCCAGCATCGCCACTCCGTCATCATGGTTCGCGAAATCACCAACTTCATGTTGCTGCGCGGCAATATCGGCCGCCCCGGTGCCGGTCTTTGCCCGGTACGCGGCCATTCCAACGTTCAGGGTGACCGCACCGTCGGTATCGATGAGAAAGCGCCGCCGGCGCTGCTAGACGCCCTGGAAAAAGAACTCGGCGTCGCCATGCCGCGCAAACCCGGCCACAACACCGTGGAGGCCGTAGCCGCCATGCTGGATGGCAAGGCGCAAACCTTCATCGCGCTCGGCGGCAACTTCATGCGGGCAACGCCCGACAGTCCGCTGATCGTCAAGGCTTTTGAAAATCAGAAACTGACGGTCAATATCGCCACCAAGCTGAACCATTCGCATCTGGTGCCGGGCGAAATCTCCTTCGTGCTGCCCTGCCTTGGCCGAACGGAAATCGACCGTAATTCTGCGGGCAAGCCGCAGATCGTCACGGTCGAGGATTCCATGAGCATGGTGCATGGTTCCGGCGGCATCAATCCGCCAGCCTCAGAAGAACTACGCTCCGAAGTCGCCATCGTTGCCGGCATTGCGCAAGCGACCCTTGGCAATGCGCAGGTCGACTGGAAAGCGCTTGCCGAGGATTACGATCTCATCCGAGACATGATCGAGCGGGTCATCCCCGGTTTCGACAATTTCAACGAACGCGTCCGCGTGCCGCGCGGTTTTCGCCTGCGCAACACGGCCTCCGAACGGGAATGGAACACGCCGACGAAAAAGGCCGTATTTTATAGCGGCCCGCTTCCCGAACAGACCGAGCATCAGCAGGCGCTCACGGGCGACAATCTTTTCGTGCTGCAGACATTCCGCAGCCACGACCAATACAACACCACGATTTACGGCATGGACGACCGTTATCGCGGTGTTTATGGCGAACGCCAGGTCATCTTCATGAATCCTGCGGATATGGAGGCGCTGGGCGCCCACTCCCGCCAGCGCGTCGATGTCATCGGCGAATATGGCGATGGCGTGGAGCGGATCGCCCAAAATTTCCGGTTGGTCCCCTACAATATTCCGCGCGGCAGTGTCGGCGGATATTATCCCGAACTGAACGTGCTGGTGCCGCTGTCAAGCTATGGCGAAGGCAGCTTCACGCCAACGTCAAAATCGGTACTCGTCTCCTTCCGCCTGCTTGCCGGTTCCGCCTCTTGAACAGGATGGCTTGATGGGTGAGGAACAATCTGCAGCGGCTTTCATGGCAGCGGTGGAGCAGGTCGTGCAAGGATCGTCGCAGGCGCTTTCGGCCACGGGCGCGGCAATTCTTCTGGCCATCAATATGGATATCGCTACCGACAGCCGCAGCATCGCCAATCGGCTGGGACTTGCGCATGCCCTCGTCCTGCGCGAAATCTCCACCCTGTCACCGCGCTTTGTGCGGGTGACGAAACGCGACGCCCGCACCCAGCGCAGTTGGCTGGAGGTCACAGCGGAGGGACAGGCGCTCGCCGCGCTATCCTCCCAAACCTGAAACGAACGGAGCATTCCTTGGCAATCAGGCCGATCCTGCCCTACCCCCATGCCGGTCTTTCCGAGATTTGCGCGCCGGTCACTGTTTTTGACGACCACCTGCAAGATCTGGTCACGGACCTGATCGACACCATGCGCGCCGCCCCCGGCGTCGGCATCACCGCGGCTCACATCGGTGTAAAACAGCGCGTCTTCGTGCTTGAGCTGACGCCGGGAACCGTGCTGACATACATCAATCCCGAAATCGTCAGTCACTCCGCGCAGACCATGCGGCATGTGGAAGGCAGCGTCTCAATGCCGGGCTTCACCGAAGAGGTGGAACGTCCGTCTGAGGTCGAGGTGAGGTTTCAGGACGTAACGGGCGTGGAACATCGAGAAAGCGCCAAGGGATTTCACGCCATCTGCATCAAGCACGAGATCGACCAGCTGGATGGTGTGTTCTGGCTGAAGCGCCTGTCGAAGCTGAAACGCGACCGGCTTGTGAAGAAATGGGAAAAATCCCGAAAGCCGTGACGATCAGCTAGCGATCGAAAGAGCAAAGTCCGCGTCGCCCTTCAAAGTGTTGCTGACGGTGCAGATATCTTCGGCCGCATGGGCAATTGCGGCGCGCGTCGCCTCATCGAAACTCCCGGCAATCTCCATCCTGATATCGAAACGAATGATGCGATAGGGCTCCTGCGCGGATTTCTCACCGGAAACGTCAATGAGCACGCTCTCGAAGTTGTCCAGCAACCCCAAGCGGCTCGCCGCAATCCGGGCGCTGAGCGCCAGGCATGCCGCAAGCGACGAATAAAGGAGGTCGATCGGATTGAAGCCCGGTTCAGAGACACCCGTAACAATTTCCAGGGCGCCGCCGGTCACTGTCGAAATCAGTGGGCGACCAAGCCGCCCGACCTTGGCGGTGGCGCCAACCGGCCTCAACTTCACCTTTCCACCATCTATCATTCAAATATTCCTAATTTAATCGCGTGCAACCAATCGCATGGAACCAAAACCTGTCTGGCGCTTTTTACTCACACAACGGTGAACGACCGTTGAACCTTTATTATACAGGGAGCTGGGACCTATGGTTACATCTACGCTCGTCAGCATTCTGATCACCTTCCTGGTGATCGTGCTCGTCTTGTGGCTCATCGCACGACTGCCCGTCGGCGGCGGCGCGAAACAGATCGCGCAAGTCATCGTCATCATCATCGGCATTATTTCGCTGCTGAAATATCTCGCCGTCTTCTGATATCACGGTAGCGTGCGAACAGAAAAAGGCGGCGAATGCCGCCTCTTTTTTGCGCCATTTTTCATGACACTCGATAGCTATTGGCGCGGCTCGAACTGGTAGGTTTTTTTGAGAGTGATATCACGAACGCTGCCGAGACCAAGAAACGGCGTATTTTCAGCATCGAAAATCGCCCTGCCCTTCGCCACGATCCAGCGGATAGAACCATCAGGCAGATGCACCTTGTAGCGCTGGTCGAAAAACACGCCGGTAGTGATGCTTTCGAAAATTGCCCGCGCCACCTGATCGCGCATTTCCACATCTATTCTTTCGAGAATATCCTCAATCGACACACCTCGCGATGCCACCGCTTCGGAAAAGCCATGACACTCCGCGGTGACGGTGTCCATGATCAACCTGTTGTCGGAAATGCTCCACATATAATAGCCGAGCGCATTGTCTGAATCCGCCTTGTCCCCCTGCACGAAAACCTCCAGACCTTTTTTTCTGACAAACGCTAACATCAGACCTCTAATATTCCACCCCTTGTTTTGAGGGGGTATTTAACCGGCTACTACAACGTGTATCGATATCCACCGAAATTTAATGGCGCCTGATCCGGATGCCGGTTTCGAAAGCACGATAATTTCCAAAAAAAGCGTCGCAAAGCCAACCGCTTGCACCTACATGACTGCAAGATGAAATGTCGAAGGATGCTCATATGCTGCGAACCGCTCTTACTTTTGGGTTGCTGTCGGCAACTGTCTTTCTAGCTGGCTGCCAGACGTGGCAAAGCCCTTATCGCGGAAACGAATGGCGGATGGACCAGGTCATGGATGGCGACCCCTACCGGGTCGGTGACGGCAATCGCGCGGGGAGACGCTAAGCCGCAAACATCTCATCCGAATGGCGGCAAGATCGATAATCTGACGCCCTGAAATTTTACAGCCCGGGCTGCCGAGACGAAACAAGTCGAAGTCGCCCGAGGCGTATCTAATCGACGTAACTGCTTCTTCTTTTTTGGGGAGGAGCAAAGCCAAACAATTGGCAGAAAAAGAAAAAACCCGCCGAAGCGGGTTTCTTTGGTGCGGTCGAGAAGACTCGAACTTCCACGGGTTGCCCCACAGCGACCTCAACGCTGCGCGTCTACCAATTCCGCCACGACCGCATCGTGGTAGGCGTCGACTTGCGCCGACGGGGGTGCATGTAGCAAAAGGATTTTGGGTGCACAAGAGCGTCGTGACAGTTTTTTGAAATTAAAAATCGGCCCGGCCCACCCTATATGCAGGAAGCCCGGAAATGCTGGGGTTGCAGCCTTCTCATCATTTTGCGAGAAGGCTGTGGAAAGGACTTTTTCATGCTCACACGCACGGATATCGAGACAAATATGCTGCCCGTTCCCGGCTCGCCGCCTGTTCGCTGGCGAATCTCGGAAGGTCTCGTGCCTTACGAACTGGCAATAGAAGAGATGGAACGCGAAGTTGCCGCCATAGCCAATGGCGAGGCCGACGAACTCGTGTGGCTTCTGGAGCACCCGCCACTCTACACGGCAGGCACCAGCGCCGATGTTGCCGACCTCATCGAGCCGGAGCGTTTTCCTGTCTTCGCCACCGGTCGCGGTGGCGAATATACCTATCACGGGCCGGGACAGCGCGTCGTTTACGTCATGCTCGACCTGAAACGCCGGCGCCAGGATGTCCGCGCCTATGTTGCCGCGCTGGAGAATGTCATCATCCGCACGCTCGACAAGATGAATGTCCGTGGCGAACGGCGCGAAGACCGGGTTGGTGTCTGGGTCAGGCGTCCGGAAAAACCTCTGCTTCCCGATGGCGGCATGGCCGAGGACAAGATCGCCGCGCTCGGCATCCGGTTGCGCAAATGGGTGAGCTTTCACGGGCTGTCGATCAATGTCGATCCCGACCTCGCGCATTTTTCCGGCATCGTTCCCTGCGGCATCAGCGCCTATGGCGTGACCAGCCTTGTCGATCTTGGATTGCCGGTTATGATCGGCGATGTCGATGTTCTGCTGCGAGAAGCCTTTGAGGAGGTCTTTGGCCCGGCAGTGCCCGAAGCCGGCTCCGGCGGCTGAAACCCGCCGCAACTTTTTTATCGCCTGCCAGTGCATGCAATATCGATCACCACAAGAGGAGGAACGACCATGTTCACAACGTCAGCCTACGCCTGCGATGACGGTTCTTCGCCGATGAAGCTCGCGACCATCAAGCGTCGCGATCCCGGCCCGCGCGATGTCGAAATCGAAATCGAGTTCTGTGGCGTCTGCCACTCCGATATCCATACGGCCCGCAGCGAATGGCCGGGTTCTCTCTACCCCTGCGTCCCCGGCCACGAAATCATCGGCCGCGTCGGTCGGGTGGGCGCGCAGGTCACGAAATTCAAGGCGGGTGACCGCGTCGGCGTCGGCTGTATCGTCGACAGCTGCCGTGAATGCGCAAGCTGCGCCGAGGGGCTGGAGCAATATTGCGAAAACGGCATGACCGGCACCTACAACTCGCCTGACAAGGCCATGGGCGGCGGCGCACATACGCTTGGTGGTTATTCCGCCCATGTGGTCGTCGATGATCGCTATGTGCTGCGGATCCCCGAAGGGCTCGATCCAGCAGCCGCAGCACCCCTGCTCTGCGCCGGCATAACCACCTATTCGCCGCTGAGGCACTGGAATGCAGGTCCCGGCAAGCGCATCGGCGTCGTCGGTCTCGGTGGCCTCGGCCATATGGCAGTCAAGATCGCCAATGCCATGGGCGCTACGGTCGTGATGATCACCACCTCCCCCGGCAAGGCAGAAGACGCGAAAAAGCTCGGTGCCCATGAGGTGATCGTTTCACGCGATGCCGACCAGATGAAGAAAGCGGCTTCCAGCCTCGATCTTATCATCGACGCGGTTGCCGCCGACCACGACATCAACGCCTATCTTGCGTTGCTGAAGCGGGATGGCGCACTGGTGCAGGTCGGAGCGCCTGAGAAGCCGCTATCGGTGCACGCATTCAGCCTCATCCCCGGCCGCAAGACCTTCGCCGGCTCGATGATTGGCGGCATTCCCGAAACCCAGGAAATGCTGGATTTCTGCGCCGAAAAAGGCATCGCCGCCGAAATCGAGATGATCAATATCGATCAGATCAATGAGGCTTATGAACGCATGATAAAAAGCGATGTGCGTTATCGCTTCGTCATTGATATGAAGAGCCTGCCACGCCAGAAGGCCGCCTGACCTCGTCGAGGGGGAGCGCCCTCTGGCGCTCCTGTTTCCTCGTCGGACCTTTTGGTTGAAAGCGCAGCCCTACCCATGACCAGCCAGACCGGTTTGAACGATGTCGCCAAGGGCATGATGATCATGGCGGGCTGCATGTTCGTGCTGCCCGTCATGGATGCCATCGCCAAATACATGGCGGTGAGCGGCGGAATGTCACCGGCGCAGGTCACTTTCTACCGCTTCTTTTTCCAGCTTCTGTGCACCCTGCCCCTGCTGCTGCTGGTCTCACCCAAAGCGCTGTTCAGCGCCAGACGACCGTGGATGAACTGCCTGCGCGGCGTGCTGCATGCCAGTGCCAGCCTGATGTTCTTCGCCGCCGTCAAATACATGCCACTCGCCGATGTCTTTGCCATCTATTTCGTCGAGCCATTCATGCTGACGATGATGTCGGCCCTTTTCCTCGGCGACAGGGTCGGCTGGAAACGCTGGACAGCGATTGCGGTGGGTTTCGGCGGCGCTCTGATCGTCATTCAGCCGAGTTTTGAGATTTTCGGCTGGACATCGCTCCTGCCGGTCGCCTGCGCATTTCTCTACACGCTCTACCTGTTCCTTAACCGCGCTATCGGCGATGCCGACAGTCCGCTTGTCATGCAGACCATGTCCGGCATTGCCGGCACGGTGTTCATGGCGGCAGCCCTTCTGGCCGGCGACGCCTACGGTGACAAGGATTTCGCGATCTCGCTTCCGCAATCCGGCTTCACCCTCAGCCTACTCATCGTGTTAGGGTCGATATCCGGCTATATGCATCTCCTGATCGTCAGGGCCTTCAGGCTGGCGCCGCTGTCGCTTCTGGCACCATTCCAGTATTTCGAGATCATCTCGGCGACGGTTCTCGGTTATGCGCTGTTTTCGGATTTTCCGACGCCATCGAAATGGCTCGGCATCCTCATCATCGTTGCATCCGGCCTTTTCATCATCTGGCGCGAGCGTGTGCAGACGGAAGCGAACCCGCCGCTCGACGGACAATGACACCCAGAACGCTTTTATGCGCCCGAGGGCTGCGGTCCTTCGTCGTGATGGTCCTGCGCCTCCACAAGGCTACCGAGCAGCCACAGCGAAACCTCGGCGGCCTCTCCGGCGGATTTGAAGCGGTATGAGCCGCTATATTTCGGCGTATCGAAAAACGTAACGACGAAACCGTCACCGCTTTCAAGACTCTCGACCCTTATCCGCTCGGGATCGATCATCAGGCACACATAATGGGATCCCATATTGCGCATGAAGCCGGCCTTGTTGTCGTGCAGCCGCACGAAGGCTGCGCCGCCATCCACCGTCATATGCAGGCTTCTGATCGCCTCGGTGGGAAACGCGCGGGCAAAATCCATGATCGCCTGCCCCACATCGTGGTTATTGTCCTCATCCGTTGCCCGTGTCATGCGCCAGGCATAAACAGCGAAGACCGCAAGCAGCACGAAAACGATTATCCAGACCGCCATATTCATGCGGGAAGGCTCCCTCAGCACCGAAACATCGCGATTCGCGAATCGAAACGATGCGAACCCGGCTCAAGCTCTTAAACACCGAGGCTTGCGTGAAGTGTGGCTCTCCGGCCTCGACGCGAAAATTGCTCCGATCTGTCTGCGCGATGTGCAGGTCGAGCAATCAGAAACGCTTGAGGAAAGACGCCTTTGCCAGCAGCCATTGCCGGCGAAGCTGCGACAGTTGCACTTCGCCTTCAAACACGCCCGCTCCCGCCTTTCTGGCAGCGGCGATGACCGGGCCGGACAAGGCAACGGGAAGATAGGCCGCAAAGACATTCCGGGACATCTTGGCGCGTCTCGCCTTCTCGATGTGATCAAGCGCGTGCGTTGCAAAAATCTCGATGGCGATGCCGATGCGTTGTTTGTCGTCGCCTTCCAGAAACGTCTCGCGATCAAGCCCGGCAGCCGCGAGCATATCGGCGGGGATATAGACCTGCCCACGACGACGGTGCAGCGGCATCAGCATTAGAATGCCGGCCATGGCCTGCGCAACCCCCGCATGTCCCGCAGCTTCCGCACTTGCTGGAGTGTCTTCCGACGAAAGCACAAGGCTCGCCAGCTGGATCAGTGCCGAGGCGGTCTCCCCCGCATAGCCTTCGAGCGCGTTACGATCCACGAACAGATCGTCATAAAGATCGAAGATGCGCGCCTCGATCATATTGGCAAGAACCGGTCGCGGCAGGCGATGTTGCTCGATCGCCAACGAAAGAGCGGCAGCAACGGGGTGAGACTGGCTGTCCCCATGCGCATTGCCATCAAGGAGATCGCGCCACCATTGCATACGAACTTCGCCAGGCAGCGCCTCGCGCACGGAATCGCGGATTCGGGCAATTTCGGCATTGAAGGCGTAAAGCGCGGCAAGCGCTGCGCGCTTGTCGGCCGGAGACAGAAGGCACGCGAGATAGCGGTCGCGATCGGTGTCGCGCAGCGTCGCGAGGCAGACGTCTAGATTCTCTGTGGGTGCCATGTTTCCCCGCGCGAAACGTCCTGTCAGCCTTCGACGGCAATCAGCGCCGCAGCCACGGCGCGCGATTCCGAAAGCATGATATTATAGGTGCGAACGGCAGCACCCGTGCTCATCGGATCGACCGAAATGCCCGCTTGCCTGAAGGCTTCGCGCAATTCCTTCGGCAAGACCCGCATGCCATCACCCGTGCCGATCAAAAGCACTTCGATATCCTGCGCATCAGCCAGAACCTTGTCGAAATGCTCAAGCCTCAATTCTTTCACATCAACCGGGCTCCAGCCGTGAATGCCGGAAGGCAACAACAGGAGAGAGCCGCGGTGCGACATGTCGGCGAAACGGAAACCGCCATTGCCATAGGCATCGATGGGCGCCCGGCCGGGAAAATGGGCCGGGCGTATTTCAATCCCGCCGGCCATCAGACGGCAGGCTTGCCGCCGATGGCATTGCCGGACTTCTCATCCTTCTCGTCTTCCGCATCCTTGCTCTCGGGACGCAGCTTGAAGGCGATCAGCACCGGAGCCGCGATATAGACCGAGGAGAACACGCCGATACCGACGCCGAACAACATGGCGAAGGTGAAGGAACGAATGACCTCGCCACCGAACAGATACAGTGCCAGCAGTGCCAGAAGCACGGTCAAACCGGTAAGGATCGTGCGCGAAAGGGTCTGGTTCAGCGAGACGTCGATGATCATCGAAAGTGGCATCTTCTTGTATCGCCGGAGGTTTTCACGGACACGGTCGTAGATGACCACCGTATCGTTCAGCGAATAACCGATGATCGTCAGGATCGCCGCGATACTGGTCAGGTTGAACTCTATACCCAGGAAGACGAACAGGCCGATGGTGAAGACCACGTCGTGCACCATCGAGATGACCGCACCCAGTGCAAACTGCCACTCGAAGCGAACCCAGATGTAGATCATGATCGCCGCCATGGCGAGCACAACGCCGATCGTGGAGGTCACGGTCAGGTCACCGGACACGGCCGGACCAACGACTTCCACGCGACGGAAATCATACTTGTCCTGCAACTCGCCGCGCACCAGGGTGATTGCCGACTGCTCGGCATTTTCGCCGCCGTCCTGCGCCTGAATGCGGATGAGAACGTCCTGCGGCGTGCCGAAATTCTGTGCCTGGATTTCACCGAGGTTCAGCTGGTTCAGACGCTCGCGAATATCTGCAAGATCGGCCTCACCCTGCTTGGCGCGCACTTCGATAACCGAGCCGCCCTGGAAATCGATGCCGAGGTTCAGGCCCTTGGCGATGAAGCCGCCGACGCAGGCGAGCATGATCACACCGGTGATCATGAAAACCACACGGCGATAACGCATGAACGGAATGTCGCGACCGTCGAACATGGCGGTGCGTACACCCTTCGGCAGATGTTTCGGACGGCTGCGGCGAACCCAGTAGCCAAACATCCAGGCCGTCAGCGTATAGGCCGTGAAGACAGTGGTGATGATACCGACCGCAAGCGTGACGGCAAAGCCCTTGACCGGACCCGTGCCCATGTAGAACAGCACGCTTGCAACGATCAGCGTCGTCAGGTTGGCGTCGATAATGGTCGCAAAGGCGCGTGTGAAACCATTATCCAGTGACTGGATCAGCGGTTTTCCGCTCTTCACCTCTTCGCGTATTCGCTCGTAGATCAGAACGTTGGAGTCCACCGCCATACCGATCGTCAAGACGATACCCGCAATACCGGGCAAGGTGAGCGTAGATCCGATCACACTGAGGACGGCGATCAGCATGACCACGTTGACGATGAGAGCGATGTTCGCAAGCAGGCCGAAGAAGCCATAAAAGACGAACATGAAGATGAGGACGCCGACGGCGCCGATGGCGCTTGCCGTGAGGCCGGCGGTGATGGAGTCGTTACCAAGGCTCGGACCGACGGTGCGTTCCTCAACCACGGTCAGCGTGGCCGGAAGTGCGCCCGCACGCAACAAGACTGCAAGGTCGTTGGCGCCCTGAACCGAGAAACTACCGGAAATCTGTCCCGAACCGCCGATGATCGGCTCACGGATGACAGGTGCAGAAATGACCTGATTGTCGAGCACGATGGCGAAAGGCTTGCCGACATTCTGCTGCGTCGCCTGCGCAAAGCGCTGCGCACCGCGGCTGTCGAAACGGAAGGTGACGACGGGTTCATTGGTCTGCTGGTTGAAGCTTGCCTGCGCATCGACGAGGTTGTCGCCGGAAACGAGCGCGCGGCGTTCCACCAGATAGGGAACCGGCGGATCGTCCTGCGAATAAAGAACCTCTGAGGTCGCAGGCGGACGGCCATTCATCGCTTCCTGCACCGGCATGGTGGTGTCGACCATGCGGAAGGACAGCTTTGCCGTCTGGTTGAGAAGCGATTTCAGGCGCTGCGGATCCTGGAGGCCCGGCACCTGTACGATGATGCGGTCGGAACCCTGACGCTGGATGAGAGGTTCGGTGGTGCCGACTTCGTCAACGCGGCGGCGCACGACTTCGATGGACTGCGATACGGCCGAGGACAGGCGATAATCCACGCCTTCATCGGTCAGGTTGAGCCGCAGCAGATTGTCGCCGCCGTCGTTCATCGTCACTTCTGTGATGGAACCGCCGACTAGCGTTCCGGCGGACACAGGCTGCGTCAGGTCGCGAAGCGCGGTTTTCGCCGCTTCATATTGAGCGGGATCGCTGATGCGAACCTGGATCTGCTGGCCGTTGCCCGTAAGCCCCGAATAGCGGATGTTGGCGTCGCGAAGCTGCGTGCGCACGTCACCCACGATCGTTTCAAGCCGTTCCTTGACGATGTCGGAACGCTCGATCTTGAGCATGATGTGCGAGCCGCCCTGAAGGTCGAGACCGAGCGTTACCTTGTTGTCCTTGTACCAGGCAGGCATGCCCTCCAGCTGTTTGTCCGAAAACAGGTTGGGAGATGCGATGAAGACGCTTGCCAGCACAAGCAACCAGATAAAGACTGTTTTCCAACGGGAAAAATGAAGCATTTCGATCTCGGTCAGGGTTGGGGTTGCGCGATGCGCAACCCGTCAAATTCGGAAGCGGGCGTTCAATTATCCGGCAGGATCAGGAAGCGGCTTCCGTCTTGACCACTTCGCCCTTCACGCGCACTTCGGCAATGTAAGCACGAGCGGCACGGATTTTCACGCCTTCGGCGATTTCGACTTCGAGTTCATTGTCGTCGATGACCTTGGTCACCTTGCCAACGATGCCGCCACCAAGAACGACCTGATCGCCACGGCGAATATTGGTCAACGTTTCCTGACGCTTCTTCATCTGCGCGCGCTGCGGGCGAATGAGGAAAAAGTACCAGACCACCATAAGCGGTGCAAACAGGAAAAGCATCTCAAGGCCGGAACCGAATGCAGACGCGCCGCCCGCCGTGTCCTGGGCAAAAGCTTGACTAATGAACATATAAAACTCCTCAACGATTACAGCACGACCTCGTATGCCGCCCCAGCTTTCAAGCCGCCGGAATATAGTGGGGAACGCCGGGAATGCAACAGATGCAGAAGCCACGCCGTACCGATTCCGGACCTCTTAACCTTTATGGGCCTGAAACGCCATGCTAGGCCGGGTTGAAAACATCGTTATGAACATCGGATAAGCGGAAGAAACACCATGATTCGAGAAGAGACGGCCACCCTGCTTCTTGCCGAACTGCGCCGGCTTAACGTCGCCATGGAACGGTTGGCAGGCCCGGCACCTGCCGTGAACGACTGGAATGCGGCGGATTGCTTTGTCTGGACGCCGGTCAATTCCTTTCTGCAGCCGGTCTCGCGTCCGAACCGCATTGTGCTGAAACTCATTCGCGGCGTCGATCATGTGCGCGATATCCTGCACGAGAACACACTGCGTTTTGCTGATGGTTTTCCCGCCAACAACGTGCTGCTCTGGGGCGCACGCGGCATGGGCAAATCCTCGCTGGTGAAGGCCGTTCACGAAGATGTGCGCGCCGCGAGCGGCGTTCCGTTGAAGCTGGTCGAGGTGCATCGCGAAGATATCCACACCCTGCCCGCCTTGCTGGATATATTGAAAGCTTCCGGCGAACGCGTCATCGTCTTCTGCGACGACCTCTCCTTCGATCACGACGACACGGCCTACAAGTCGCTGAAGGCAGCACTCGATGGCGGCATAGAGGGGCGTCCGGACAATGTGCTGTTCTATGCCACGTCCAACCGCCGTCATCTTCTGCCGCGCCACATGATGGAGAACGAGCAATCGACCGCCATCAACCCTTCGGAAGCTGTTGAGGAAAAGGTCTCGCTCTCGGACCGCTTCGGCCTGTGGCTCGGCTTCCACAAATGCGGCCAGGAAGACTATCTTACGATGATTGACAGCTATGCCGAACATTTCGATCTCGGCCTTGATCGCGAAACCCTGCATCACGAGGCGCTGGAATGGGCGACCACGCGCGGCGGCCGCTCCGGTCGCGTCGCCTGGCAATATATTCAGGATGCCGCCGGGCGCCTGAGAAAATCGATCGACAGATAACGCCACCGTGACATCTGGCGAGAGCCGGTGTCGTTGCGGCTATAGGCGTTGTCGTATTCCCGACCGCCACATCGCCCGTCAAATGGTTTGCTGCACATATCCGGCATAATGCCGGGTATCTGCGGCGGGCGGTGATCAAGAGGCAGGCGACGTTTGTCCAGACGCGCCGATTGTCCTTCTTTCCATCCCTTCGCCGATTGAGATTCCACGCGAGCCGCATACGGGTTCGCGCATGAGTTTTGACGATATCCTGTCCGCGGAGGAGCGGGCCGGTATTGGTGTTCAACCCAAGGAGGAGATGGATATGAGCAAAAACAGAGGCGTCGTCTATTTGCGCCCCGGCCAGGTCGAGGTCCGCGACATCGATGATCCGAAGCTAGAGGCGCCGGATGGCCGCCGTATCGAGCACGGTGTCATTCTCAAGGTTATTTCCACGAATATCTGCGGTTCGGACCAGCATATGGTGCGCGGCCGCACCTCGGCGATGCCCGGCCTCGTCCTTGGCCATGAGATCACCGGCGAAGTCATTGAAAAAGGCGTCGACGTCGAGATGCTTGATATCGGCGATATCGTCTCGGTGCCGTTCAACGTCGCCTGCGGTCGCTGCCGCTGCTGCAAGTCGCAGGATACCGGCGTGTGCCTGACGGTGAACCCCGCCCGTGCCGGCGGCGCCTACGGTTATGTCGATATGGGCGGCTGGATCGGCGGACAGGCCAGATACGTGACCATTCCCTATGCCGACTTCAACCTTCTGAAATTTCCCGACCGCGACAGGGCAATGTCCAAGATCCGCGACCTCACCATGCTCTCGGACATCCTGCCGACCGGCTTTCATGGCGCGGTCAAGGCCGGCGTCGGTGTCGGCTCCACGGTCTATGTCGCGGGCGCCGGTCCGGTCGGTCTGGCGGCTGCCGCGTCTGCCCGTATTCTCGGTGCCGCCGTCGTCATGATCGGTGATTTCAACAAGGATCGCCTTGCGCACGCCGCAAAGGTCGGCTTCGAGCCCGTCGATCTTTCCAAGGGCGACCGGCTGGGCGACATGATTGCCGAGATCGTCGGCACCAACGAGGTCGACAGCGCCATCGATGCCGTCGGTTTCGAAGCGCGTGGCCATTCGGGTGGCGAACAGCCGGCCATCGTTCTCAACCAGATGATGGAAATCACCCGTGCCGCCGGCTCGATCGGCATTCCCGGTCTTTACGTCACCGAAGATCCAGGTGCGGTCGATGCCGCAGCAAAACAGGGCAGCCTGTCTCTCCGCTTCGGCCTCGGTTGGGCTAAGGCACAATCTTTCCATACCGGCCAGACGCCGGTGCTGAAATACAATCGCCAGCTCATGCAGTCGATCCTGCACGACCGCCTGCCCATTGCCGACATCGTCAACGCCAAGATCATCGCACTCGACGACGCCGTACAGGGATATGAAAGCTTCGACCAGGGTGCCGCAACCAAGTTCGTGCTCGATCCGCACGGTGATCTGCTGAAGTCAGCCTGATAACTGCGGCTTAAGACCCGCGAGATGGGAAACGCCCGCGATAGAATATTGTCGCGGGCGTTTTTGCCCGCATCCACATTGTCACCATCAGGTGAAATCATGGATCAACTTCAAGCATCGCCTCCAGCTCGGAGGTGGCCAATGGTGAGAGATAGGGTCGAAACAGGCTGGACACCTGCCGAAGTCCCCAGTTCAGTTGCTGCGGCCCGAATTCGGTGACCCCTTCCTGAAGGTTGAGATAAGCCGCCCAATAGGTCGAGACGATCCAGAGATTTGTAAGCAGCGCCGCCCGCTCGGTTTCTGGAATCTCTGCAAGCCCTGCCCTCTCCATCCGGCTGACGATATCATCAACGGCAAGTCGCATTGCCGCGCTTATGCCGCGAACCGGCTCCACCAGCGCAGGCGCGGAGGAAAGAAGGCCGACAAAATCACGAAACAGGAAGCGGTAGTTCCACACCAGCGAAAACCAGAGCCGCAGAAAGCCAGCATATGTCGATGCGGCAACTTCGTCCTCTTCGTCAATCTTTGCGACAACCGCCAGTGCGTCGGTCTCGAACAGGGCAAACAGCGCCAGCACCAATGCCTCCTTGGTGCGGAAATGATAATAAAGATTACCCTCGTTGATATTCACTGCCCTTGCGATCTCGGCTGTGGTTACGTGATCAGGCCCCCTCTCGTTAAATAGTTGGAGTGCGGCAGCGATTATTCTCTGTCGTGTGGGGAAAGGACGCCCCGTCGATCGTCCGGCCTCGCTTCTCTTCATTGATATCGGACCCCGCTATTGAAACCTAAGGTGCACACCTTAAATGAATAAAATAAGGTACACACCTTAACAAATAAATTTGAGTGTTCAACGCGAATAAAGGACCTGTCCATGCCCGGAACCGACCTTCGCACCCCGCTCCCGGACACATCCGCTGCGGCACCCGTATCGAAATTCGCCACAGCACGTTTGGCCCTCTCACTCATCCGCAATCCGCTGAACGCATTGCCACCGGAGATTTTCAACGAACCGGCGGTGTTTATCCGTGTCGGCGGTACGATGCGCGTCCATCTTGCCGATCCTGTCCTTATTCATGAGGCCCTCGTCAAGAACGCCCATCTGCTCGGCAAGGGTGAGGACGTGCGCCGCGCGCTTGGCCCCGCTCTCGGACAGGGCCTTCTGACCGCCGATGGCGATCACTGGAAATGGCAACGGCAATCGGTTGCCGCCGCCTTCCGGCACGAAAAACTGCTGGAACTGCTGCCTGTCATGATCGAGGCGGCGGAGCGAACCGGCAGGCGCTGGCGCGCATCTCCTTTCGGTGACATCGATATCGGCTATGAAATGATGCGGACCACCTTCGACATCATCGTTGAGACCATGATGTCCGGCGGCCACGGGATCGATATCGGGCGCGTGGAGCAAAGCATCACCGATTATCTGAAACCGACAGGCTGGACCTTCGCGCTCGCCATGCTGGGCGCACCGGAATGGCTCCCTCACCCCGGTCGGCGCAAGGCCCGGGCCGCTGTCGGTTATCTGCGCTCCAGCCTATCGACGGTGATTGCGGACCGGCGGCAGAACCCTGTCGAGAGAAACGATCTGGTGTCCATGCTACTTCAGGCGAAGGACCCCGAGACGGGACGCATGATGAGCGACAAGGAAATCATCGACAATCTGCTCACCTTCATCACCGCCGGTCACGAAACGACCGCGCTCGGTCTGGCATGGACGTTCAATCTGCTGTCGCAACACAGCGACGTGGAGCGGAAAGTCGTCGAGGAAATCGCAGCCGTCACGGGTGGAAATCCCGTCGCCGCCGAGCACATCGCCCAACTGACCTATACCAGACAGGTATTTTCCGAGGCGATGCGGCTTTACCCACCTGCCCCGGTGGTTACCCGCACGGCGTTGCAGGATTTCAAGCTCGGCGACCATGATATTCCTGCCGGAACCGTTCTTTATGTGCCGATCTACGCTGTCCACCGGCACACGGCGCTGTGGGACGAACCGGAACGTTTCGACCCTTCCCGCTTCGAGCCGGAAAAGACCAAGGCGCGTCACCGTTACGCCTATATGCCATTCGGTGCAGGTCCGCGTGTCTGCATCGGCAACGCATTTGCGATGATGGAGGCCGTGTCGATCCTGGCGGTGCTGTTGCAGAACGTCCATCTCGAAAACAGATCGGCAAGTCCGGCGGAGCCACTGATGAGGGTGACGTTGCGGCCGCAAAGCCGCTTGATGATGCGTATCACCGACCGCAAAAACAAATCGCCCGCGGCGTGAACCACCGCGGGCGACTATTAATCCGGGAAAACACCCGTCACCGGGCAGTGACGATCAAAGATCGACGTCGAGGATTGCCATGGAGAAGTTGTACGAGCGGTCGCCGTCCTCGTCGTCGATGTAGACAACGCCAAGGAACTCTTCGCCAAGATACACTTCGGCGGAATCGTCCTTACGGGGACGCGCCTTCACAACCATCTTTTCATTGAAGGTGCGCTTGAAATAGGCGTCGAGTTTTTTGATTTCGTCGGCTTTCACCACTATTCTCCTGTGCGGTTCGGGTTGCGCCGCTTTTGGCATGGGACAAAGGCGAAAGTAAAGTGAAAGCGGCACATCGCCAATGTCTTTCACAGGCCATGTCGTTCACGCGGAGCCTTCCACACGGACGATTGAGAAAATATCGGACCCGTCAGATATCGGCTCCGATGACCTGATCCATCAGGCGCGAGGGTTCGGAACACCCTGCCTCTCCCACCACCCGCGCCGGCACACCGGCAACGGTGGTCTTCGGCGGGACCGGCTTCAGCACCACAGAACCGGCGGCGATGCGCGAGCAACTGCCGATCTCGATATTACCGAGGATTTTCGCGCCCGCTCCGATCATCACGCCATTGGCGATCTTCGGATGACGGTCCGCCCCCTCCTTGCCGGTGCCGCCAAGCGTCACGCCATGCAGGATGGAAACGTTGTCGCCGATAACCGCCGTCTCGCCGACCACAAGCCCGGTGGCATGATCGAGGAAGATACCCTTGCCGATGCGTGCTGCCGGATTGATATCCGTCTGGAAAATGCTGGACGAGCGGCTTTGCAGATAAAGCGCAAGATCCCTGCGGCCCTTTTGCAGCAGCCAATGGGCAAGGCGATGCGTCTGGATGGCCTGAAACCCCTTGAAATAAAGGAGCGGCTCCATGAAGCGCGTGCAGGCCGGATCGCGATCGTAAACCGCCTGGATATCGACGCGCAGCACGCTGCCCCATTCGGGCCAGTCATCCAGCATGTCCTGAAAGGTCTGGCGCAGAAGAACGGCCTGCATATCGGGATGATCGAGGAGTTCACAGATGCGATAAATCACGCATTCTTCCAGAGACCGGTGATTGAGGATTGTCGAATAAAGGAAAGCCGAAAGCAGCGGGTCCTGCGCCACTGCGCTTCGCGCTTCATGCAGCAGGCTGCCCCAGATCGGATCGACGATCGCCAGCTGTTCCGGCTGACGGGCCTCGGTACGTGCGACCATGAATGGTCTCCTCGTTTGCAGTAGTCGTTCTTTATACAGAAAAAGACGTGCATAAGAAATGGGATTCGAATGACGACTTTAAAGGCGGCAAGGCTTCAGTTTTTCTTCATGCAGCATGAAAAACCGTTTCTTGCCGCCACCCATCAAAGGCTGCGGTAAAATTCCAGAACCGCCGCCTTGAACACCCGGTCGCCAACGGCCAGCATGTGGTCACGGCCGGGAATGTCGATAGCGCGCGCATGCGGCATGATCGCCGCAAGTTCGGCACCCGATCCGGCGATATCGTCGTTGGTTCCGACCGCGATCAGCGTCGGTGCATCGATCTTTGCGGCCTGTTCGCGGCTGACGAGGACACGCGACGTCTCGATACAGGCGGCGAGTGCCAGCCGGTCGCTTTTCGTCTGGTCGGCAAAGGCGCGGAACATGCGGCCGCGCTCATGCTTGACGACATCGAGCGAGGGGGCCAGCAGCGCTTCAGCGATCGGATCCCAGTCGCCCACACCTTCCACCATGCCGATGCCAAGTCCGCCGAAAACCAGTGAGCGGACACGCTCCGGATGTGCCATCGCCAGAAAGGCCGAAATGCGTGCGCCCATGGAATAGCCCATCACATGAGCCTCCGCGATGCCGAGATGATTAAGCAGCGCCACCGCATCGCCGGCCATGACGGGCGGATAATAGGCTTGCGGATCATGCGGCTTGTCGCTTGCGCCATGGCCGCGATTGTCGATGGCAATCACCCGGTAACCGGCGTCACCAAGCGTTTTCAGCCAGCCTGGATGCACCCAGTTGACGTTGGCGCTGGAGGCAAAGCCGTGAATCAACAGAACCGGATCGCCCGCCGGATCACCTTCATCGAAATAGGCAAGGCGAAGGCCGTCATGGGAAAAATCGGAAAATTGCGGCATGTTGAGATTCATCAAGGACATCCTTTTTGCCGGACCATATGGCAGGAAATCGAAATTTTGAACATGTTTTCCTGACGATTTTTATGGAGATGCAATGCGTTTGAGGCTACATATCCGCAGCAATAAGCCCATGCTCGATGACGACCTGCGGCTTAACCACGATATTGCATTTGGAGACGAACATGGCCGGGCATTCCATTCCCCACTTCCAGAACGATGGCGGACACAGCGTGATCGAGATCGGCGTCAAGGAATTCATGTGCACCGGCGCTTCGGTGCCTTTCGATCATCCCCACATCTTCATCGACATGGGCGACGACAACGAGAAGGTCTGTTCCTATTGCTCCACCCTTTACCGCTACAATCCGTCGCTGAAGGCCGAGCAGACCAATCCTCCAGGCTGCGTCTTCCATGTGAAGGCCGCCTGACCTTCCACCTTTCCTGATCGGGGCGCGACATGCCCATCAAATCCGTAGCCATCGTCGGTGCCGGCATCGCCGGTCTCACCGCAGCGCTTTCTTTTGCCCGCCAGGGCGTCAGCTCTGACATCGTTGAACAGGCCGGCGAACTGACGGAAGTCGGTGCGGGCCTGCAAGTATCGCCCAATGCCGCCCGCATCCTTGCCGAACTCGGCGTGATGACTGAGGTAGAGGCGCGTTGGACCGAGCCGGTCAGTGTCGATCTGGCCGATGGCAAATCGCTTGCCACGTTGCTGTCCTTACCCGTGGGTGCGACGGCCCGCACACGCTGGGGCGCACCTTACGGCGTGCTGCATCGCTCGACGTTGCAAAACGCGCTTCTCAATGCGGTAACGCGCAATCCGCTCTGCCGCCTGCATCTTGGCAAACGTATCGAAAACGCGACGACAGACGTCATCGCTGCAACCACGTTCCGCGATCACGACCTGATCGTCGGCGCAGACGGTGTCTGGTCCGCGGCCCGTTTCGCTGTCCCCTCCGCCCCCACTGCCACCTTCTCCGGCAATATTGCCTGGCGCTTCACGGTCGCGGCAAAAGATGTGCCATCAGCCATCAACAAAAGCGCCGTCACCGCCTATCTCGGTTCGGGTGGCCATATCGTCGCCTACCCGCTGAAGGAAGTCGGCGGCTTCAACATTGTGGCCATCGCACTCGGCGCCGATCCCGGCGCAACATGGCGGGCGGAATCGAGCGGCCAACAGAAAGCCATGCTGCTTGCGCAGTTTCGCGGGTGGAGCCCGGATATCGTTCGGCTGCTGGCATCGTCGGAAAATCCGACCTTCTGGCCACTTTATCAGGCCGGTCCCGGACGCTGGCACAATGGTCGCGATACGGTGCTGATCGGCGACGCTGCCCACGCGATGATGCCCTTTGCCGCACAGGGGGCGGCGATGGCCATCGAGGATGCATTTGAACTGGCGGGCACATTGACCGGAACATCCCTGCCCGTAACACAGGCCCTTGCCGCCTTCGAAGCCCTGCGTCTGCCGCGCATAGAAAAGGCCCGCAAGCGGGCCTCTCTCAATCGTTTCGCCTATCACGCCACAGGCCCGGTTCGGCTTGCCCGGAACTTCGTCTTTTCGACACGTCCGAGGGAAGCCTTCCTGAAGGACTTCGACTGGCTATACGGCTACCGCGCCAAAGGCTGAGGTCAAACCCCGGCTGCCGCCGCAAACCCGGCCTCGAGATCCTTCTTGAGGTCGGCGATATCTTCAAGCCCTATCTGCAGACGGATGACCGGACCTTCCGACGGGCCTTTGGCAATCGTCCTGTCGACAAGCGACACCGACACGGCAAGCGATTCGTATCCACCCCAGGAATAGCCGAGCCCGAAGAAGGTCAGCGCATTCAGGAATGCCGCCGCAGTCTGCTTGTATTTGCCCTCTTCGGCCTTCAGCACGAAGGAAAATACGCCGCTCGCGCCCTTGAAATCGCGCTTCCAGAGTTCATGCCCGGCAAAGCTCGGCAGGGCCGGATGCAGAACGCTCACGACGTCGTCGCGGCTTTCCAGCCAGGTGGCGATGTCGAGGGCGCTTTTCTGGTGGTGCGCAAGTCGAATGCCCATGGAGCGCATGCCGCGCAGTATCTGATAGGCGTCATCAGGCGTCACGCAGATGCCAAGATTGGTGTTCGCCTGATAAAGCGTCTTCCAGTGCTTTTCATTGGCGGAAACAAAGCCCATCAGGACATCGGAATGACCTGACGGATATTTGGTGGCGGCATGGATGGAAACATCGACACCGAAATCAAGCGGCTTGAAATAAAGCGGTGTCGCCCAGGTATTGTCCATCGTCACGACGCAATCGTGCCTATGGGCAATCTCGGTGATCAGCCGAACGTCCTGAATCTCGAAGGTATTGGAACCCGGCGCTTCAAGATGCACCAGCTTGGTATTCGGGCGGATCAGCGCTTCGATACCCGTCCCGATCGCCGGGTCGTAATACTCCACCTCCACACCAAGCTTCTTCAGCATCGTGTTGCAAAAGCGGCGTGTGGGAAAATAAACCGAATCGACGATCAGCGCATGATCGCCGGCGCCAAGATAGGCGAGGAACGGCACGGTGATCGCCGCAAGGCCCGATGGCACGAGAATGGTTCCGAAAGAACCCTCCAGCTCATTGACGAGATTGCATAGCGCATCGGTCGTCGGCGTGCCGTGGGTGCCATAGGTGTATTTCTGGTTTTCGGTCGAAAGCGTCTCGGCATCGGGGAAAAGCACGGTAGAACCGCGCACGATGGGCGGATTGACGAAACCGAAACAGTCGGCGGGATCGTTGCCGCCATGGGTCAGGCGCGTATTCATACCTGCGGTGGAAAGCAGGTCATTGGTCTTGGTCATTTCAGATCAGCTTTCGAAGGGATATTGACGCGAGCGACAATGCGGAGAGCCGGAGGCAAGGTCAAGTCCCGCAGAACATTCGTAGATGAGAGGATTGATCCACCCGTCAACAGCATACAAGAAGTATACAAAATTCGTGCAAGTGTATTTTTCCGCAAAAATATGCTTATATTTTCACCCTTTGCACACTTCCCGACCAAAATTTGGAAAATTCCGTTTTATAGGCACAATTATTGTCAGCATGTCTTGACCCCGCTGCCAATTACGATTGTGATAGAAAAAGCGGATCGAAAAGATCTGCTGAAGGGGGGAGCTGGGGCAAAAACAATATGCCGGTCCTCTTCCGATTGACGATAACAAACAAAGGTTGGGAAAAATGAAAAAGGCAATTCTGTCGGCCGTTATCGGCGCAGCAGTTTTGGGAGGAGCCTCGGTCGCTTCGGCTGCGACGCTTCAGGACGTGAAGTCGAAAGGTTTCGTCACCTGCGGCGTGAGCGCTGGCATTCCGGGATTTTCCAATCCCGATGACAAGGGCGAATGGTCCGGCATCGACGTGGACTATTGCCGCGGTATTGCCACTGCGGTTTTCGGCGATCCTACAAAGGCTAAATTTGTCGCTCTTTCGAGCAAGGACCGTTTTCCGGCTCTCCAGTCTGGCGAGGTCGACGTTCTGACCCGTAACACCACCTGGACGATCAGCCGCGACACATCGCTCGGCTTCAACTTCCGTACCGTCAACTATTATGACGGCCAGGGCTTCATCGCCAAGAAGGGCCTCAACGTGAAGTCCGCGCTTGAGCTTTCCGGCGCCGCCGTCTGCGTTCAGACCGGCACGACCACCGAGCTCAACCTTGCCGACTACTTCAAGACCAACAACCTGCAGTACAACCCGGTTGTTTTCGAAAAGGAATCCGATGCGACTTCGGCTTATGATTCCGGCCGTTGCGACGTTTACACCACCGACCAGTCCGGTCTGTACGCTATCCGTCTCAAGCTGAAGAACCCCGATGACAACATCGTTCTGCCTGAAGTGATCTCCAAGGAGCCGCTTGGACCGGCCGTTCGCCAGGGCGACGACCAGTGGTTCGACATCGTCACGTGGGTTCACTACGCGATGGTCAACGCCGAAGAGCTGGGCATCACGTCGAAAAACGTCGACGAGCAGAAGAACAGCGCCAACCCTGATATCAAGCGTCTGCTTGGCACTGAAGAAGGCACCAAGATCGGTACCGATCTCGGCGTGACGAACGACTGGGCCTACAACATCGTCAAGAAGGTCGGCAACTACGGCGAAGTCTTCGACCGTAACGTTGGCGCCGGCTCGCCGCTGAAGATCGAGCGTGGCCAGAACGCGCTTTGGACCAAGGGCGGCCTGCAATACGCACCGCCGGTTCGTTGATCGGCACTATCGTTGGCTAAGGACTGAAGGGAGGCTGGGCAATGCCCGGCCTCCACTTGAAATTATAGAATAAGCTCGCAAAGAGCATATAAAAGGGAAAGGTGCCTATGGCAGGCAACGCGGTCAGTTCGCAACGATCGCGCGCGCAAAGCGCGTCGTCACTCATTTACGATCCACGCATACGCGGAATTTTTTATCAGGTTCTGACAGTCGTCATCCTGACCGCCTTCGTCTGGATCATCGTGACGAATACGATCACAAATCTTCAACGGTCAAACATTTCGTCCGGCTTCGGCTTCCTCAATGGAAGAGCCGGCTTCGATATCGGCCAGTCGCTGATCGCTTACACCAGCGATGCGACCTATGGCCGGGCATTGCTCGTTGGTATTCTCAACACAATTCAGGTCGCATTTTTCGGCATCATCGCCGCGTCGATCATCGGTTTCATCGTCGGTATCGCCCGGCTGTCCAACAACTGGCTGATCTCGAAGCTGGCGCAGGCCTATGTGGAAATCTTCCGCAACATCCCGCCCCTGCTCGTCATCTTCTTCTGGTACAAGGGCGTCATCTCCGTTCTGCCGCAGGCCCGCGATTCGCTGCAGCTTCCACTTGGGACCTACCTCAACAATCGCGGCTTCTTCTTTCCAAAGCCTCTCTGGGGCGAAGGGACGTGGCTGATACCGCTCGCTTTTGTGGTCGCCATCGTCATCAGCGTGTTCATTTATCGCTGGGCGAAGGCCAGGCAGGAAAGAACCGGCGAGCAGTTCCGCACCGGCATCACCGCAACACTTCTCATCATCGGCCTTCCGGCTGCGACATTCCTCGCGCTCGGCTCACCCCTGACATTCGATTACCCGATTGCCGGGCGGTTCAACCTTGCGGGCGGTTCGGTCGTCGCACCTGAATTCATGTCGCTGTTTCTGGCGCTCTCCTTCTACACCGCTTCCTTTATCGCCGAGATCGTTCGCGGCGGCATCAAGGCCGTGGCAAAAGGGCAGACCGAGGCAGCGGAGGCATTGGGGCTTCGCGCCAGCACGACGACACGTCTGATTGTCGTTCCTCAGGCGATGCGCATCATCATCCCGCCACTGACAAGCCAGTATCTCAACCTGACCAAGAACTCATCGCTTGCGGTCGCGGTCGGTTTCGCCGACATCGTCTCCGTTGGCGGCACGATTCTGAACCAGACGGGACAGGCGGTCGAAGTTGTCGCTATCTGGCTCGTTCTCTATCTCTCGCTGTCCATTCTCACGGCCGTGGTCATGAACTGGTTGAACGCGAAAATGGCCCTGGTGGAGAGATAATAGATGACGATCAGCAATCACGCGTTCGTGCGCCACACCATTGAAGAAGCCAAACCCGCGCCTTCAAGCGCGGTTGGTATCAGCCATTGGCTGCGCACTAAACTTTTCGCCACGCCGAAGGACACCGTCCTTACGGTTCTTGCCATCGCGTTCCTCGCCTATCTTTTGCCACCAATCTTCAAGTGGCTGTTCGTAGACGCGGTATGGACCGGTACGGATCGCATCGCCTGCCTCACCGCCTCCCAGGGCGGTGCGCTGGCCGATGACCAGTCCGGCGCATGCTGGGCCTTCGTTTCGGCGAAGTTCGGCCAGATCATGTTCGGCCGTTACCCGATCGATGAGCGCTGGCGTCCTATCCTTGTGATGGTCATGTTCACCATCCTCCTGGTGCCAATGCTCATTCCGAAAGCGCCGTTCAAGCGGCTCAATGCGCTGGCGCTTTTCATCATCCTGCCAGTCATTGCGTTTTTCCTCCTCATCGGCGGCGTCTTCGGCCTGCCGGTGGTGGAAACGCAGCTCTGGGGCGGCCTGATGGTCACCCTGATCCTGTCTTTCTTCGGAATTGCAGTGTCCCTGCCCTTCGGCATTCTTCTGGCGCTTGGCCGCCGGTCGAACCTGCCGGTAATAAAAATGCTGTGCGTGCTTTTCATCGAAGTTATCAGAGGTATTCCTCTGATCACCGTCCTGTTCTTCGCCAGCATCATGCTGCCGCTGTTCCTTCCCGACGGCTGGACCTTCGACAAGTTCCTGCGCGCTCTGGTCGGCGTGTCGCTCTTCTCGTCCGCCTATATGGCGGAGGTGATCCGTGGCGGCTTGCAGGCCATCCCGAAGGGGCAATATGAAGGGGCAGACTCGCTCGGCCTGAACTATTGGCAGAAAACCCGGCTGATCGTGCTGCCGCAGGCGCTGAAGCTCGTCATTCCGGGCATCGTCAACACCTTCATCGGTCTTTTCAAGGACACGTCGCTGGTCTCGATCATCGGCATGTTTGACCTGCTTGGCATTGTCACACTCAACCAATCGGATGCGAACTGGGCGACACCTGTCACCGCAATGACGGGCTATATTTTCGCCGGGTTCATATTCTGGATATTCTGCTTCGGCATGTCGCGTTATTCGCTGTTCATGGAACGGCACCTCGACACCGGGCATAAACGATAAGGGACGCTCAAAATGGCAGAAACCCAAACAAAAAAACTGGCCGTTTCGACAACGGACGTGGCAATCGAACTCGTCGGCATGAACAAGTGGTATGGCGACTTCCACGTCCTGCGCGACATCAACCTGAAGGTGATGAAGGGCGAGCGTATCGTCATCGCCGGTCCTTCGGGATCAGGCAAATCGACCATGATCCGCTGCATCAACCGGCTGGAAGAACATCAGTCGGGCACGATCAACGTCGACGGTATCGAACTCACCAACGATCTGAAGAAGATCGATGAGGTGCGTCGTGAAGTCGGCATGGTGTTCCAGCACTTCAACCTCTTCCCGCATTTGACGATTCTGGAAAACTGCACGCTGGCGCCAATCTGGGTTCGCAAGATGCCCAAAAAGGAAGCCGAAGAAGTGGCGATGCACTATCTGAAGCGCGTCAAGATCCCCGAACAGGCGCATAAATACCCTGGCCAGCTCTCCGGCGGTCAGCAGCAGCGCGTGGCAATCGCCCGCTCGCTGTGCATGAAGCCGAAGATCATGCTGTTTGACGAGCCGACCTCGGCGCTTGACCCGGAAATGGTCAAGGAAGTGCTTGATACCATGGTCAGCCTTGCCGAAGACGGCATGACGATGCTGTGCGTGACCCACGAAATGGGCTTTGCCCGCCAGGTCGCAAACCGCGTCATCTTCATGGACCAGGGCCAGATCGTCGAACAGAATTCGCCCGCCGAATTCTTCGACAATCCCCAGCACGAGCGCACGAGGCTGTTCCTCAGCCAGATCCTGCACTGAGACGCTGCAATCAGCTAACATCATGGAACGGGGCCATTTCGGCCCCGTTTTCATTTGACGACAACCTCTCCACGCTCGACCTCATCCATGGGCTTGTCCTAAGGATCTAAGTAACAAAATCGAGCGGTTGCAGATCTCGGGAAAAACCCAAGGGTGACGCCGGAATGTTTGGCAAGGTTCGCCATTCATTTTGATGGCTTCTTTCGCACCATAAGCCCCGTTGAGTGAATCACCGGCCCCGGCAAATCGTCGTCTCACGTCGTTCTTCATCCGCGAGAAGCACTGAAACTGCCAAGCCGACCTCGGTTTAACCATTTGTTACGAAACGGAAATCCTTGTTTTCCAAGGGTTCTGACAGCCAATGTCATTTTTTTGTCAAATCATGCATTTTTCCGCTTGCGGACCACGGGGAGCCTGACTATAAGGGCGCCATACCACAAGCGCACGCGCCCTTCGTCTATCGGTTAGGACGTCAGATTTTCATTCTGAAAAGAGGGGTTCGACTCCCCTAGGGCGTGCCACTTGCCTTCGTGTTTCCACCTTCGAAAATATAAAGCAGCTTCGCAGACAGCGAATTCGTCACGCGTGATCGATGCGCCGGAACCGATTCCCGGGCGATACGTTTGAGTGCTGTCCCCCCGATGGAAGGCAAGCCGGATGAATCGCCAGCGGGCAAATCGACCGGCTTGCCTTTCCCCTTCCAGCCAAATCACAGTGTCGGTTCATTCTGGCGGGCAGCAGATGCCAGCTAAGGGTTGGAAAACCACGTCCCGAGGCCTTCCACGAGTAATGAAGGCATTGCCGGCGCGCCGTGATAGCGGCGAAATTTCAAGGCCTTGGCCAGTCCCGGCGCAGTTTTCCACAGCCGGTCCGGCCTCCATAAAAAAACTCGTCACGAAGCGGAAAAAATCAATTTTTCCGCTTGCGGAGCAAAGGGAGCCTGACTATAAGGGCGCCACACCACAAGCGCACGCGCCCTTCGTCTATCGGTTAGGACGTCAGATTTTCATTCTGAAAAGAGGGGTTCGACTCCCCTAGGGCGTGCCACTTGCTTCTCCTTGAAAATCAGTATTATGCGTTCAAGTCTTCACGTGATGTGTGAGATAGAGAATGCATGCCGTTTCCGGCCGTCCTTCAGCTTTTCCCGTAAAATCAAGTCTCGATCTGTGCCGACTGTCAGGGCGCGAAAGCCGCGTCCAGAACACGCAGCTGCACACGCCTCTGGCCCTGCCAGAGATCGGCACCCACGGTGCCTGCCACGTGGATGGACCTGCCACGCGCATTCAGCAGCATCTGCCCCAGAGGGGCCTCTGCGGCGCGGAATGCGATGCCGTCCAGCCGTGAACCATCCATGGCCTCCAGCGTGATCTTGACGTGTGAGGTGCCGACCAGACGCACATCACGCAGCCGGTGGGCAGGTACGGCAAAAATGGGCTGAGAATGGCCGGAGCCATAAGGACCAGCCTGTTCCAGCTGATCGACAAGCTGCAGGGTCGCGCCAGACGCGCCAATCGCACCGTCGATCTTCAGCACGCTGCTTTCCACCAGCTCGCTCACCGTCTTTGCGGCAGCTTCTTCGAAGAAGGTTCGGAGTTTGCCGAGATTGGCGCGTTCCACCGTCAGGCCCGCGGCCATGGCGTGACCGCCACCCTTGACCAGCAGGCCGGCATCCACAGCGGCGCGGACCATTCTGCCCATATCGAAACCATTGATCGAGCGGCCGGAGCCTGTACCCTTGCCAGAGGGATCGAAAGCGATGGCAAAGGCCGGGCGGCGGAAACGGTCCTTGAGGCGTGAGGCGAGCAGTCCAACGATGCCAGGATGCCAGTTTTCCCGTGCGGTAACGATGACGCCAGCGCCAGACCCGTCGCCATACTCATAAAGCGCTTCCGCTTCGGCTTCCGCCAGCATCACGGCTTCCATCGCCTGTCGCTCGCGGTTCAGCTCATCCAGCTTTTCGGCAATCACGTCCGCCTGTGACGAGTCGTCGAGTGTAAGCAGACGGCTACCCAGTGCGGCATCGCCAATACGGCCACCGGCATTTATTCGTGGCCCGATCAGGAAACCGAAATGATAAGGTGTCACCGGCCCGCCCAACCCCGCCTTTCTGAACAGCGCCGCCAGCCCGGCGTTGTTCATATGGCGCGCGGCAATCAACCCCTTTACCACATAGGCGCGGTTCAGCCCCTTCAAGGGCACCACGTCGCATACGGTTGCGAGTGCGACTATATCCAGCAGCGCCAGCAGATCGATCGTGAACGCCTGTCTGTTGCGCCTGTCCTTCAACAGCCTGAGGGTGGCGACCAGAACCAGAAACACCACGCCTGCGGCGCAGAGATGCCCCTGCCCCGAAAGATCGTCTTCGCGGTTGGGATTGACCAGAGCCACCGCCGGCGGCAGTTCCGAACCGACCTGGTGGTGATCGATCACCACCACATCTGTTCTGGCATCCTTTGCGGCATTCAGCGATTCATGGCTGGTGGAGCCGCAATCGACCGTCACGATCAGGGTCGCGCCATTGGCGGCAAGCTGCTGCATCGCCGCCGGATTCGGCCCATAACCCTCGAAAATACGATCTGGAATATAGATTTCCGGCGTCAGCCCGAAATGCGCGAGAAACCGATACATCAGCGCGGAAGACGCGGCGCCATCGACGTCATAATCGCCGAAGATCGCCACCTTCTCGCCGGTCTCGATGGCACGGACCAGCCTTTCGGCAGCCTTTTCGCAATCTGTCAGCATATGCGGGTCGGGCATCAATGAGCGAATGGTCGGATCGAGGAAAGCGAGAGCCTCATCCACCCCCACCCCTCGCCCGGCCAGCACCCGGGCAATCAGTTCGGGAATGGCGTGGATCTGGGACATGGCCAGCGCACGGTTCTGTGCGGCCTGATCCAGCCGCGAAACCCAACGTTGCTCTGTCGCCGACCGCTCCACGCTTAGAAATGCGCGGACCACGGTATCGGCCGGCTCCATCATTGCCATCCTGTCCATCGTCCTGTCATGCGAATGCGAATGCGTATCCGCGCCTTGTCATGACAACGGGCTAAATGGCGATGGCGCCTTTTTCAAGCAAAAACGCCCGTATGAGGTTTCACACCGAGAAAATCGAGAAAAACGGGCTGACGATCGATACCGCGCCGACCAGCAGCAACAGGGAAAACACCGCAAGTGAACACCAGTTGCGCTCATATTCAGCAATATCGAATTCCATGCCTCGAATATTGTCGTTGGCATTGTGAGGCCGCGCCCGATGATGGGCGGCCAGAACGCTTTCGCGCTTACTGTCCTTGAAAAGGATAATCGATGTCACAGCCACGCCTCCCTCGCTTGGTAACATGATTAACCATAGAGCCGAATCGCGTTGTTTTCCAGCGGTTCTGAGGCGATCCCCTCAAATTTTATGGCGGCTTATCCGGTGGTCGCCAAAACGGGTTTCGGGAGAAAAAAGACCGCGCCTCCATGTGGTGGCGCGGCCCTCAAATTCAGAAAAATCGTAAAGCGTCTCAGGTCCGCTCGATGCGGATGACCTGCGGTTCGCTGACCAGATATTTCTCGTTCTTGATCGCCTTGACGGCCTTGCGGATCGCATCTTCCATCGTCGCGTGGGTCACGAGGATAATCGTCTGCGGCGCGCCTTCCACATGCACGCGCTGGCGCTGCACAATGGATTCCAGCGAGATGTTGTTATCCGCCATGCGGGTAGCGATGGAGGCGAAGACGCCCGCCTGGTCCTTCACCGTCAGCCGGATGAAATAGCCGCCTTCATGGCTCTTCATCTTGGCGCGACGATAATCGGTCAGCGACTTCGCCGGACGGCCGAGCACCGGAACCTGCTGGGCACCGGGACGGCTCTTGGCGATATCGGCGATGTCACCGAGCACGGCAGAGGCCGTGGCATTGCCGCCCGCCCCTGGGCCAACCATCAGAAGTTCGCCAAGAATATCGGACTCGATCGCCACCGCATTGGTAACGCCATCAACCTGCGCGATAACGGAATCGAGCGGCACCATGGTCGGATGCACCCGCTGCTCGATACCGGATTCGGTCACCTGCGCCACGCCGAGAAGCTTGATGCGATAACCGAGCTCGGCGGCCGCCTGAATGTCCTCGCTGGAGATGTTGGTGATGCCTTCGAGATAGATGTCGTCGGCCGAAATCTTGTTGCCGAAGGCAAGCGTCGTCAGAATGGCGAGCTTGTGGGCGGTGTCGTTACCCTCGATATCGAAGGCCGGATCGGCTTCGGCATAACCCAGCCGCTGCGCTTCTTTCAAACAGACCTCGAACGACAGCCCTTCCTTCTCCATCTTGGTCAGGATGTAGTTGCAGGTGCCGTTCATGATACCGTAGATGCGCGACACGTTGTTGCCGGTGAGAGATTCACGCAGCGCCTTGATGACGGGAATACCGCCGGCCACAGCCGCTTCGAAATTGAGAAGCGCACCCTTGTCTTCGGCAATCGTCGCCAGCTCGACGCCGTGCTTGGCAAGCAGCGCCTTGTTAGCTGTCACCACATGGAGACCGCGCGAAAGTGCTGCGCGCACAGCTTTTTCCGCCTGGCCGGAAGCACCGCCGACCAGTTCCACCAACACGTCGATATCGGCTTCGTTTGCAAGCTGCTCCGGCGTATCGAACCAGGTAATACCCTTGAGATCGATGCCGCGGTCACGCGAACGGTCGCGCGCGCTCACTGCAATAATCTCAATCGCGCGTCCGCAGGTAATCGCAAGTTCGTTGCTTCTCTGCTGGAGGATGCGCACGAGCGAAGCGCCGACAGTGCCGAGCCCCGCTATGCCGATTCTCAATGAATCTGCCATGGGTATGTTCCTGATTTGCTGGTGATGGTGACGGCCGGGGCCCGGCCGCCTTCGGTTGCCCTTATCTGTGGGCATTGAGCGAAACGACATTGTGCATCGTTTCGTCAGCACTCGACAGGAAACGCTTCAGATTGCGCGCTGCCTGACGAATTCGATGCTCGTTTTCAACGAGCGCGAGGCGGACGTAATCATCGCCCATTTCGCCGAAGCCGATGCCGGGAGCAACGGCAATGTCTGCCTTCTCAACCAGAAGCTTGGAAAACTCCAGGCTGCCGAGATGGCGGAACTTTTCCGGGATCTTCGCCCAGGCGAACATCGTTGCCGCCGGCGGTGGAACTTCGAAGCCCGCCTTGCCGAACGTATCGACCATGACGTCGCGACGGCGGCGATAAACGCTGCGTACTTCCGCGATGTCGGAGCCGTCGCCGTTCAGCGCGTGCGTCGCCGCAACCTGGATCGGCGTGAAGGCACCGTAGTCGAGATAGGACTTCACGCGGGTCAGCGCCGCGATCAGCCGCTCGTTGCCAACGGCAAAGCCCATGCGCCAGCCGGGCATGGAGAAGGTCTTCGACATGGAGGTGAATTCCACCGCAACGTCGATTGCACCGGGAACTTCGAGAACCGAAGGCGGCGGATTGTTGTCGTCGAAATAGATTTCCGAATAGGCAAGGTCGGAAAGCACGATGATTTCGTGCTTCTTCGCAAATGCGATCACGTCCTTGTAGAAATCGAGCGAGGCAACATGCGCCGTCGGGTTCGACGGATAGTTGACGATCAGCGCCAGCGGCTTCGGAATGGAGTGGCGCACCGCCCGCTCCAGAGGCCCGAAGAAGCTCTCGTCCGGCTCCACATTCATGGAACGGATAACGCCGCCCGCCATCAGGAATCCGAAAGCGTGGATCGGATAGGTGGGGTTCGGACACAGGATCACGTCACCAGGCGCGGTTATGGCCTGCGCCATATTGGCGAAACCTTCCTTGGAACCAAGGGTCGCGACGACCTGCGTATCGGGGTTCAGCTTCACGCCGAAACGGCGGGCATAATAACCAGCCTGCGCGCGGCGAAGGCCGGGAATGCCCTTGGACGAGGAATAGCGATGGGTGCGAGGGTCCTGAACGACTTCGCACAGCTTGTCGACGATCGCCTTGGGGGTCGGAAGGTCGGGATTGCCCATGCCGAGATCGATGATATCGGCCCCGGCCGCTCGCGCGCTCGCTTTCAAACGGTTGACCTGTTCGAAGACGTATTGCGGCAGACGCCGGACCTTATGAAACTCTTCCATCACTTTCCTCATGGAAATGGACCGGTTCTGCCGGCCCATAACGAAGTTCGTTCTTGTTGTTAAACGCCGCCGACACGAACCGATCCGGCGGGCGCTATTCATTGTACCGCAAAGCACAAGAAAACCTACAGCGGTTTTCTCGGTCCACGCGGCATCGCGATCATCCGCCTTGTGGCTCCGGCGCGGCCTTTTCAGACCACAGGCAAGGCGAATTGCGCAATGTAATCAGGAAACCTGCATAACGCCAGATTCTTGGAAATTGCAAGGCAGACCATGCTCAAGAACGGCCATTCCGGCCGTTCAGTCGCTCTCGCCCTTCACAATTGCCGCGCGGATGACGGAAAGCACCTGCTCCGGCTTGATATCGGTGCAGATGAGCTGGCTCGGATGCCCGTCCCAGTCGCCCGGCGGAAAGGCGCGGCCATCCGGCTTCTGAATGGTCTGGCCATCGGCAAGCCCGCCGCAGACGACGCGTATAGGGCCGCTGCGGGTCTCGAACAGTTCGGGCGCGACAAGGTAAACGCAGGCGCAGCTGTCATGCACCACCATGCCATCGCCGGTGCGTGTCTTGTAGAAATCGATGTAGAATTGCGACAGATCGGAAAGCAGCTGTACCGGCTTGCCGCCCGCCTCTGCCATCTCGGCCATGAAGGCGCTGGTCATCACCGTTTTCGTCGTCACGTCCAGGCCGACGACGACCACGCGCCAGGGCGCGGTGAAGACGAGATCGGCCGCTTCCGGATCGCCGTGAATATTGGCCTCAGCCGCCGGCGACACATTGCCGTTGATATCGAAGGCGCCGCCCATGACAATCACCTGCTTCACCAACGCCGCAAAATCCGGCTCTTCGCGCAGCGCCAAGGCCAGATTGGTCATGCGACCAACAGCGATCAGCGTCACCTCGCCGGGATTGGCCTTGACCGTCTCGATAATAAAGCGATGCGCGGGACGCGGATCGAGCGGCAGATCGATGGTCTCTGGAATATCGATATCGCCGAGACCGTTTTCGCCATGGATGAAAGTCGGCCAGTGGCCTTCCTTGCGGGCCGGATCGAAGGTCACGCCCGCACCTTTCGCTACCGGCGCCGTCATCTGCCATTCCCGTTTCAGGAAGAGCGCATTGCGGGTGGTGATATCGATGGGCGCGTTGCCAAAGACGGTGGTGACGCCGATCAGATCGATATCGGGGTGACGGTGCAGGAAAAGAAGCGCCATGGCATCATCTACACCGGGGTCCGTATCGAATATCACTTTATGCATAATGCCCTCATCCTGATGTCTCGTCATCGCCGCGTCTGGCGGTGCGCCACGGAAACATACCCATAAGCGGCAACACCGCAATCCCCCTGCCCGTCCCGGATCGGAGAGAAAAATATTGCGTGGCGATCTTTTCGGTGAAAGAAGAGGCCCTCTCCCTTAAGCCCGTCTGGACATGCCAAGTGCAAGACATCGCCCTCAACGTTTTTCTCGTTCTTTTCTGCGTCGCCATCTTTGCCGGATTTATCGATTCCATCGCCGGCGGCGGCGGTCTCATCACTATCCCGGCCATGCTGATAATGGGAATTCCGCCGCTCGATACGCTCGGCACCAACAAGCTGCAATCGCAGTTCGGCTCGGCGTCGGCCACCATTGCCTATGCCCGCCGCGGCCATGTCAATCTGAGGGAACAATTGCCGATGGCGATCATGGCGATGATCGGCGGCGGGCTCGGCGCTTTCACCGCCGCCTTCGTGCCGTCAGACCTCCTGCGCATCATCATGCCCTTTCTGCTGATCGCGATTGCCCTCTATTTCGCCTTCAAGCCGCAGCTCAGCGATATCGACAGCCATCGCCGCATCACGCCTTTCGTGTTCGGCCTCACCGCCGCACCGCTCGTGGGTTTCTATGATGGCGTTTTCGGCCCCGGCGCGGGTTCCTTCTACATGCTTGCCTTCGTGGGGCTTGCCGGCTTCGGCATGCTGAAGGCAACCGCCCATACCAAGCTTCTGAACCTGGGTTCGAATTTCGGCGGCTTTGTTGTTTTTGCGGCTGGAGGCGCGGTTCTCTGGAAGCTTGGCATCGCCATGGGCATCGGCCAGTTCGTCGGCGCGCAGATCGGATCGCGTTTTGCGATGAAAAACGGCGCGAAGATCATCCGCCCGCTTTTGGTTCTTTCCTGTCTGGCAATGGCGACGAAGCTTCTTGCGGATGCATCATCCGCATGGTCAATCGCCACGATCTGGGAAACCATCTTCCCGAAATGACAGGAAAAGGACACGGCTCGACGTCTGCGTTCGAACCGTGAATTTATGCCGTGGCGCGACGGCGCCTGCGATCGGCGATTTCGCGGATGACCACCATTGCGCCAACCAGCTTGTAGTTGGAGGAATAGCAGGGCGACATTTCCAGCGATTTTACGATCGTATGGCCGTCATGATCTTCCGCATAGGTGTATTTCGACGTACCGCCCTTGAAGCAATTGTCGAGCCTCTCCCGCAGATCGTTCTGAAAACGGTGCACTCCGACAAGCTCGGCGATATGACATCCCAAAGGGCCTTCCGGCGTATTGCGCGGAAAAGCATCGATCCCGTTGGAGAATGATACCCGATAACCGGGAGAAACGACGACTACGGGCTCGTCGAGGTCGTTCAGCATATCCTCATCGAGAATAAGATGGCGGTGGTGCCACTCCAGGATGTCCTCGTCCTCGTCGCCGATCACCTTTGCCTTGAGCGGCATGCCGACATAGCGGTCGACCAGCGTTCTCAAAAGATCGGAATTGCGCTGCACGCAGCCGAGATCTTCCGCCTCGTGATTGAGGAGGTCGATGGCGAAACGGAATTGCTCACGAATGTCCTCGGAACTGCCGGTCTTACGCCCGATGACCCGATCAAGCAGCAGCTCCAGTTCACGCTCCAGCACTGCGATCTTGTCGGCCTCGTTCTTACCAACCGCTGATTGCAGTTCCGTATAACGCAGCCAGAACAGCTCAATCAAATCTTTCAACCCAACTCTCCCTGAACGGGCAAACAGCCCGCTCCCAATCCGAATGGATAGACACTTATCCCCTCATTGTAGCGTCTGAGCAGTAAAAAATGACGTAACGACACGCAGGTCCGCCGCAGGGATTAATCTCTAAAATATCATAGCTACTGCTATTTTTTCAATTTCGATAATCCATGAACGAAAAATAAGGTTCCACTAATAAGTAAAAATACTTAAAAACGCAATTTTACGGCCGAATTCTGTAAAAAATCACTAGAAATTCGGCCGCGCTGCAAATAATCAGATCTGGTGTTTAACGTCCCAACGGTCGTGATACCACAGCCATTGTTCGGGATATTCGCGGACCCAGCTTTCCACCTTGTCATTCAAAAGCTGCGCCGTCGCCTGAATATCGACATTTCCTTTTTCATCGCGCGGAATTTCAACCCTCGGCTCTATTTCCAGCCGGTAGCGGTTATCAGGCAGACGCACGCAGCGGGCGGGATAGACATCGCAATTGAACTGCCGCACCAGCTTGGCAAGAAGCGGGTTGGTGCGCACCTCATGGCCGAAGAACTTCGTCGTCAAGCCTTTGCCGAACTTCTGGTCGACGAGTACGCCGACACCGCCGCCCCTTTCCAGCTGCCGCGCAAGCGCGAAGGAAGAGCCGGCATGCGACGGCACGAGATTGCCCATGCGTTCCTTGCGGAACTTGAACACCTTGTCGGCCACGAAAGGATTATTCGGCGGCCGGAACAGCACCGTCACATCCAGACCGAAGGCAGAACTGGCCACCGGCAACAATTCGAAATTGCCGCTATGGGCAGTAAAAACGATGAATGGCCGCGGGTTGTCGCGAAGCTCGATAAAGGTCGAAATACCCTCGACCCGGATACGGCCCGGCTCGCTATTTTCCGGATCGAAATCGAACAGCCTGTCAAGAAAGACATATTCCGCCGCAAGCCGCCCCATGCTGCCCCAGCTGTCCATTGCGATGGTAAGCCGCTCCTCTTCGGATTTCTCCGGAAAGGCGCGCGCCAGATTGTAGAGCATCAGCTTGTGGCGGCCAGTTTTCGGCCCCACGAAGCGCGCCAGCCTGTCGGCAGCGCGAATTCCCGCGTCAGCTGGAAATATCTTCAGCAGATTGAGAAGGCCGAAGGCAAACGTCGCAATCAGCCATTGCCGGAAATGGTCCAGCTTCAGGACGATCCGCGTAATGAACAGTTTCAAGGCGTCAATCCATCCGCAGAACGATTTTGCCGAATACCTGGCGCGTTTCCATGCGCTCCAGCGCCCGGTCGATATCCTCGAAGGTGACTTCGGTGTCGATAACAGGATGAACGATGCCGCGCGCCATCTTCTGCATGGCGTTGGCCATGTTTTCCATGCGGCAACCGAAGGAGCCGAGCAGCTTCAGCTGCTGCTGGAACAGCATCATCAGGTTGATATCGGTCGATACGCCTGAGGTTGAGCCGCAGGTGACGAGACGGCCGCCACGCTTCAGCGAGAACATCGATCCCGCCCAGGTGTCTTTGCCGACATGCTCGAACACCACGTCTACACCCTTCTTTCTCGTGAGCTTGCGCACGACGCCTTCGAAACGGTCGGTCCGGTAGTTGATGACGTGATCGGCACCCAGGGCCTTCGCCCGTTCGATCTTGTCGTCGGAGCCGACCGTGGTGATGACGGTGCAGCCCATCTTCTTGGCCAGCTGGATCGCCGCTGTGCCGATACCGGAACCGCCGGCATGCACGAGGATCGTCTCGCCCGATTCCAGCTTGGCATTGTCAAACAGCATGTGTTCGACCGTGCCGAAGGTCACAGGCGCCAGAGCCGCGCCGATGGCATCGACGCCATGCGGCGCCGGAACGAGCTGGCGGGCCGGAATATTGATCTTTTCCTGCGCAAAGCCGTCGAGATGGAAACCGTGCACGCCCTGAACATGTTCACAAAGATTGTCACGGCCTTCACGGCACGGCTTGCAGATCCCGCAGGTGCGCGCGCCGTAGATCGCGACGAGCTGGCCAGGCAGCACATTCGAAACGCCCGGGCCAATGGCCTCCACTACGCCCGAAGCCTCAGCACCGATGGTCAGCGGCATCTTGCGCTTGGCAAAAGCCATGCCGCGCCAGCCCCAGACGTCGATGTGGTTCAGCGCCACGGCCTTGACGCGCAGCGTCACCTCGCCCGGACCTGGTGCATCGGGTTCAGGCAGGTCCACTTTTTCGAGCTTCCGGTCGTCCACGAGTTGAAGAGCGCGCATGTTTTTAGTCCTTCGCCCGGAGGCGTCTATCTCAAGAGTAATTCCAGCAAAACTCTGTAACGGTTTTGCGGTCGGAATGTGTAGTCACACCAGCGAGAGCGTTCCCGGGCTTCGTTCAGGCCGGAAACGCCCCTGTCTTCTGGCGGAACCGGTTAAGCCGGTTCACGCGTCATGACAAGGCTGGCATTCTGCCCGCCGAACCCGAAGGAGTTGGAAAGCACGGCATTGACCGTCGCGTCCCGCTTCACATTCGGCACCACATCGAGCGAAATGGTCGGATCAGGGTTGTTGTAGTTGATCGTCGGCGGCAGGGTGCCGGTCAGCATGGTCTGTAACGAGAACACCGCCTCCACAGCACCGGCCGCCGTCAGCGTATGGCCGATCATCGACTTGTTGGATGACAGCGGAATGTCTTTCAGGCCTTCGCCGAAGACGGCAAGCATCGAGCCATATTCCATCTTGTCGTTTTCCGGTGTCGAGGTGCCGTGGGCGTTGATGTAGCCGATATCGCTTTCAGCAACACCCGCATCCGCAAGTGCGGCGCGGATCGTCGCGATCGCCGGGCCGCCATCTGGCGAGGAACGCGTGCGGTGGAAGCTGTCGGCCTTCTCGCCGGCGCCCTTGATGATGCCGAGAACCTTCGCGCCGCGCGCAATTGCCGATTCAAGCGATTCCAGCACCAGCGTTGCCGCACCTTCGGCGATCACGAAACCGTCGCGGTCCTTGCTGAACGGCTTGGATGCCTTTTCCGGCGGCTCATTCTGGGTCGACAGCGCCGAAAGAAGCGAAAAGCGGATCAGCGCTTCGGCGCTGACCGAACCGTCTGTCGCAACCGTCAGCGCGCGCTCGGTGCGGCCCTGGCGGATAGCCTCGACACCAAGCTGGATTGCGGTCGCGCCGGATGCACAGGCCGTCGAGAGCGTGACCGGCAGGCCCCGTGTACCAAAGCGGTCCGAAAGACGCTCCGAAATCGCACCGAATAGAGCCGCTTCCTGAAACGCCGGGTCCGGACGTTGACGGAAAGCCGTCAGGAACCGTTCATAGGCATCACCCGGCTGGGCGGCCGGCGGAGACCGGTCGGCAAGCTCGAAACGGGCGCTCCATTCCGGCTCGATCGGTGGTGCAGCCAGAAACAGCGGGCCATCGAAATCGCCCGAGATGCCGGCCTGCGCCAAAGCCTCAATGGTTGTCTCGCGTGCAAAGGCATAAGAGCGCTCGACGGAATTCGGAACCGGGATGTCGATGAAATCGACGGTGCCGCTGATCCTTGTGGAAAGCCCCTCCGTCGGGAAGCGGGTAATCTTGTGGATGCCCGACTTGCCCGCAGTCAGAGCCGCCCAGTTATCGGCAAGACCCTGCCCGAGCGATGTGATGATGCCCATACCGGTGACTGCAACGATCGGGCGACCGAGATGATCCTTGAAGTTGGAAGTCATGGTCTTTTCTCCTCACACGTCACGGGACAGAACGGCGACACCTTCGCCGCGAACATGGCCGACGGTGGTGACGACCGCTTCGCTGGCCGCCTCGCCCATGGGCTTTTCCGCGGCGCCATCGAAAGTAGGAACCTTAGCGCCGCTTTCAAGCGTCAGGGCAGCAAGCGCCAGCCCAAGCGGGAACTGTGCTTCAAGTCCATGGCCGGTGATACCGCCGAAACCGCGAATGACGGCCTGCGGCAAAGCTTTTTCGAGAATATTCTTTTCACGCTGCGTCACGGCGTCGTAACCACTCGCACCGGAAAACACGACGGTCGCAGCACTGTCCTTTGCAGGGGCAAGCAGCCGTTCCATGCGCTTTTCCATCTTGCCGTCATCACGGCTGCCACGATCGCCCTCGATGGCGTCGATGCGGGCATAGATGCGTGCGCCGCGTTCACTGGCGTGCTTGCGCGATTCCAGCACCAGGAAGGCTCCCAGCGAACCGGAAATCATGCCGCCGCCGTCCTGGCCGCCACGCGACCAAAGCGGCTGCCAATCGCCCTGCGCATGCGCGCCGATCGCTTCAAACAGCAGGATCATGTCCGGGCGCTCAGCCGAGAAGGCGCCGCCCACCAGGGCGTGGCTGGATTCGCCGGAACGGATACGGTGAAACGCCGTCTCGACGGCGGAAATGCCGGCTGCTTCCTCGCCCATGAAGGTGCGGGAGGACCCTGTGACCTTATGCACGATGGAGATGTTACCGGCCATCAGATTGGAAAGCTGGGCGAGAAACAGGGTCGGACGCAATTCCGTCGTCAGCTTCTCGTTGAGCAGCACTTCGCGGTCGTTGCGTTTCAGCGCCTCATCGACAATCAGCGTATCGACATTGATGTCACGCTCGCCACCGCCCGCAGCCACGATCATGTCCATGGTAGCGCAGGCCTCCGGGTTTTCCTTCAGCCCTGCATCATCAAGCGCGAGGCCGGCGGCAAAAACGCCGAGACGCTGCCAGTTTTCCATCTGGCGCTGGTCGCCGCGCTTGGCAATCTGCGTGGACCAGTCGATCTCCGGCATGGGATGAACCGGATAGGGTTTGAACTTTTCGGTCTCGATCACCGTTGCCGGCGCCGCAGTTCCCGAAAGAAGCGCAAGATGCGCCTGGCTGCCGACGCCGTGACAGGTCACGATGCCGACCCCGGTTATCACCACATCATTGTCAGATTTCATCGTCTGTCATCCTTTGCAGCCTGACCCATTGAAGCGGTCACGGCTATCCAACAGCGGTCGCAAACGACCACTCCATGCGTTGCGGAATAAAGCGCGCGATGCGGATTGGCAATGGTGAAGGCCCGATCCGCCAGCACAAGCCCACGATTTTCGTGAATCAAAACCGGGTCTAGGGGAAAAATGCCGTCTCCCGGCATCAGCGGAAGCGCTTATTTTTGCGCATCCGCGGCAATCGCCGCCATCAGGCCGACTTCCTCGGCCCGCTTCCTGACGATAGGCGCGAGCGGAATTTCGCTGAAAGGCATTGTCCTGAGCTTCAGCTGCGCATCGCAGACCTTCTTGCCTTCGCAAGTGATCTTCGCTTTGGTGACTGCAAAACCCGAACCGTCATGTTCCAGCACCGCCTCGATATCGAGAACCGCGCCCGGCTCCACGAAGGTGCGCATCTTGGCGCCGTCAACCGACATCAGGAAGGGCATGGCGGAAAAATCGCTGAACGCCAGAACCATCATGCCGGAAGCCTGCGCCATGGTCTCGATCAGAAGCACGCCCGGAACCAGCGGCATGCCTGGGAAATGTCCCTCGAAAACCGGGCTTTTGTCGGGAACGACAGACCGCGCCTTCAATGTGCGCGTCGCCATATCCACGGCTTCGACCTTGTCGATCATCTGAAAATATTCAAGCAGCATCCGTCCGGCCCGTTTCTGGTCGGTTACGACCCGTCCCTGAAGGTCAGGTCCAGAAAAAGAAATGCCCGCTCGAAGCGGGCATTATCGCCTCAGCCCTTGGCTGCGCGCAATTCGTCGATCTTGGCACAGAGGTTCTTCAGCACGAAATATTCTTCGGTGGTAACCTTGCCTTCGTTGACTTCCTGCGTCCACTGCTCGAGCGGAATCTTGATACCGAATTCCTTGTCGATGGCGAAAACGATATCCAGAAAGTCGAGGCTGTCGATGCCCAGATCGTCGATCGTGTGGCTTTCCGGCGTAATGGTTTCGCGGTCGATTTCGCTGGTTTCGGCGATAATGTCGGCAACCTTGTCGAATGTAGCTGTCACGCCCATAATCCTTATTGTCGTTCGTATTAAATATCCTGTCTGACGCACCACATAGGCAAGTCGCACAAAAAAGCCAATGGTTTCGTGACGTAACTTTGAAATTTGCCTTAAAACTGTTGCCTAAACAGCAACCGAATGACGGCCGCGTCCGCTTCCGAGATAGGCGTCGAAGGTTGCCGCAATATGACGGACAAAGGGTTTTCCCGCCTCCGTCACGGCAAAAACATCGCCATCCATCCGCACCACACCGTCCCTGTCGCCGCCAGCGAAAAGCTGCGCCTCCATGCTGACGGAATGGCTGGCCTTGCCGAAACGCCGCTTCAAATCGCCCAGATCGAGCAAAAAATCGCACATCAGCCGCTCGATGACATAGGAGCGCAGGTGATCCTCGTCAGACAATTCTATTCCCTTTAGAACCGCGAAACCACCCTCGCCCACCATCCGCTGATATTCCCCCGTCGCCACCATGTTCTGCACGTAGCCCTGGGGCAACCGGCCGATCGCGGATGCACCAAGCCCGATCAGGGCATCAGCCGTGTCAGTGGTGTAGCCCTGAAAATTCCGCCGCAGCTCCCCCGTCTCGACCGCGCGGCTCAGAGTGTCGGCGGGCTTGGCGAAGTGATCGATCCCGATTGCCCTGTAACCCGCCTTGCCGAGCATCTCCGCCGCCATCGTCATCTGGCGGTAGCGCTCGGCAATATCTGGCAATGCCTGCTCAGGGATCAGCGACTGGTGTTTTTTCATCCACGGAACATGCGCATAACCGAACAGCGCGATCCGGTCGGGGTCGAGTGAGATGATCTGGTCAACCGTCTGTTGCAATGTCTCGCAGGTCTGGAACGGCAGGCCATAGAGAATGTCGCAATTGACCGAGTGAACGCCCCTTGCCCGCACGGCATCTACCACCGATTCCGTCTGCTCGAAGGTCTGAATCCGGTTGATGGTTTTTTGCACTTTGTCATCAAAGTCCTGCACACCGAGGCTCGCGCGCGTCATGCCGATGACGGCAAGCGCGTCATAGCGACTTTCGTCAAGATCGTTCGGGTCCATTTCCACGCTGATTTCAGGCGCCAGACCAAAGGTGAAATGGCGTCTTAGACAGTCCATCAGGCCCACCATGTCTTCAGGCCTCAGCATAGTGGGAGAACCGCCGCCAAAATGCACTGCGCTGACCACTGCATCGGGGGAAACAAGCGAGCCGACGGCTTCTATCTCCCGCCTAAGTGCCTCAAGATAAACGGCAATCGGCTCGTATTTCAGCGTGTGCTTGGTGTGGCAGGCACAGAACCAGCACAGCCGGTCGCAATAGGGAATATGCAGGTAAAGCGATATCCGGTTCCGGTGGCCAAGCTCGCCGAGCCAGCGGCGATAGGTGCCATTATCGATTCCCTCGTGAAAGTGCGGCGCGGTAGGATAGCTCGTGTAACGCGGCACGGCGCCCGAATATTTGCGAAGAAGTTCGGTATTCATCCCCGGATTTGCCTTTTATCAAGAAAATGTCGATTTCCTCCCCTTCAGTAACGGCTGCGACAGTTTGCAACTTTGACTTCAATCAAATTGCACCTTAAGTTCTTGCTAAAGTAGACGCGGGGGCGACGACTACGCGGCGCAAGCCTTCGAAAAGACCGGATTTTACACCTGCGGTCGCATTCGTCCCTTAAAGCCAGCATCGGAAAAGGCTGATGGACACGCTACAGAAGACCATCCACAATTCGGAATATCCCGTCGTATGCCGCTCCTGCGAGGCGCGTCACGGTGGTCTTTGCAGCACGTTGACGCCGCAGCAGCTCTGCGACCTCAACCGTCATTCCAGCCGTAAGAAGCTGGAAGCGGGCAACGAGCTGCTTGCCCAGGGGGAGCTCGTCAGCTCCTACGGCAACATTCTCAACGGCGTGGTGAAGCTCTCGAAGATGATGTCGGATGGCCGCCAGCAGATCGTCGGCCTGCAATTTGCACCGGATTTTCTCGGCCGCCCGTTCATGGCGGAAAGCAAGATGACGGCGGAAGCCGCAACCGATGTGGAAATCTGCCTGTTCCCGCGCCGCATCGTCGACCGCATGGTTTCCGAAGTGCCGGATATGGAACGTAAGCTTCACAGCCAGTCTCTGAAGGAACTGGATGAGGCGCGCGACTGGATGCTGACACTTGGCCGAAAATCGGCACAGGAAAAGGTTGCCAGCTTCCTTTATATGATCGCCACGCATATCGATCCGGAAAAGGACGATAAATCAACGTTCGACCTGCCGCTATCGCGCGCAGATATAGCCGATTTCCTTGGTCTCACCATCGAAACAGTTAGCCGGCAAATGACTAAGCTGCGCAAGGAAGGCACGATCAGCATCGAGAACAACCGTCATATTACAGTGCCGGACCTTGATATGCTCAGCGAAGCCGCCGGAAACGACTGACCGGCGTTTTTCAACTTTTCATCGTCCCTGAGGCGCTGACGTTCCGATGTTGATGTACGGCGCCCGCGCCTGCGCGGGTGCGAGCGCAAAACCGGCAAGAACCAGCAAAGCAGCGATGCATCTCATGATATTTCACCCTGTCTACCGCTTTTTCAGCGGCCTGTTTGTTATGACCGCATCATAGGCGGCAAAGCGCATCCATCCGCTTAACATCTTCAGTAAGCAGATGGTTCAAAGGCAGGGTAAATAAGGGGTTATGATTGCCGGGCACCCTCAAATAGGAAAACAGTTGAAGGTAATCACGCCTTAAACGTTGTAAGCAACAGCACCGCAAGGGAGAGAGGGCTGGACATTCCAAACAGCACAAAAGAGAAAACGCAGCCGACTCCGTAAGTCAGCCACCAGAAACGATATCTCGTTGCAGCACCCAACAAGCAAACTAAAACATTGAGAATGAAGAACGATGTACCGAGGAGCAATGACGGTCGCACATCGAATAGAGGTAAGATTAGAGGCAAAGTGCCCAAAAAAACTATTAAGAGTAAAAGCACCTTCGGATTGCGCATTTGGATAAAAACCGATTTTCGCTATCTCAGCATCAAAGCAAATTACGTAAGGGCAATCATAAAAATTAAATTGAGAGCTATTGCGAAGCCGCAGGCGTCGCAACCGGCTTCTGGTTTTCGCCAAGCGCCCGCAATTCCGCGACTCGGCGTTTGTATTCAGCTTCCGAAATCTGGCCGTTGCGGCGTGCAGCACCGAGGCGCGACAGGTTCGATTCCATTTTGGACGCCTCGTCATCCCCCATCTGGCTGCCGGCAGCCGTAATCGGCGCTGAAAAGCTTGGATAGGTGCCGGTATCGCGTCTCTGGCTCACCACATTGTCGCTGACGGGGCGCGGGCCAACGATTTGGGCTTGCGGGTGGGGCATATGGGCCGGTGCGACGATCGGTGCCGGGGTCTTGCAGGCGGCAAGTACTGTAACGAGCATGGCGCCGGAAAGCGAAAGAAGGGCGATCCTTCCAGCGTTTTCCGCAAATCTTCCCCATGTACCCATGTGCTTGCCCATCGTCATGTTCCGCCTGTAAGGATATCGCCGATATCGAATTCGACTGCGGTTCGGCTCTTCGTGGCCTCCCCTTGCTGGTGGAACTTGTATTCGTTTTCATGCAGAATGTGCAAATACAAATTTGGTGGAGGACAGCGCATGGCAGGTGTTGACGGCGGGGCAGAGAAAAAGGGTGGCAAAACGCCCGGTTTCGACGCCACATCCGCCGGAGCTTACCTGATCCGCGACCCGGAAGCCTTTGCGGTCAACATCGCCCGCGCGCTGGAAAACCTCGGCAAAGCCGCGTCCGAATGGCTGGCACCCCGCGAACGCGGTGAAATTCCGCAGACCAGCGCCGATCCGATGACCGACCTCGTCAAGACGCTGTCCGACGTCGCCGAATATTGGATGGCTGAACCGAAGCGCTCGCTCGAAGCGCAGACCCATCTGCTTTCCAGCTATTACGATCTGTGGACAAAATCCGTGGCGCAGTTTTCGGAAGATGCCGATTCCCGCTCGGAAAAGGCCGCACAGACCGGCCCGGCAGAGCGAAAGAACAGGCGTTTTGCCGACGCGGACTGGCAGGCCAATCCGTTTTTCGATTTTCTCCTCAAAGCCTATCAGACCACCGTCGGTTTTGCCGACCGGATGGTTATGGAAGCCGAAGGGCTGGACGAGCACACCCGCACCAAGGCGTTGTTTTACATGCGCCAGGTGACGGAAGCCCTCTCGCCGGCCAACTTCGTCTTCACCAATCCGCAGGTCTTCCGCGAGACGGTCGCGTCCAGCGGCGCCAATCTCGTCAAGGGCATGGCACAGCTTGCCGAAGATGTCGCGGCCGGCCACGGCCATCTGAAACTGCGCCAGACCGATTACAGCAAATTCGTCATCGGCCAGAACATCGCCATCACACCAGGCAAGGTGGTTGCCAAAAGCCCGCTCTGCGAGATCATCCATTACGCGCCGACGACGAAAAAGGCCCTCAAACGGCCGCTGCTCATCGTGCCGCCATGGATCAACAAATTTTATATCCTCGATCTCAACCCACAGAAATCCTTCGTTAAATGGTGTCTCGATCAGGGTCACAGCGTGTTCATGGTCTCGTGGATCAACCCGGACGCTAGGCTGGCCGACAAGGGCTGGGAGGACTATATCCGCGAAGGTATCGATTTTGCCCTCGACACGATCGAGGAGCAAACCGACGAAAAAGAGATCAACGCCATCGGCTATTGCGTCGGCGGCACGCTTTTGTCTTCGGCCCTGGCATTGCATGCGCAGGAAGGCAATGAGCGCATTCGCAGCGCCACGCTTCTCGCCGCCCAGACGGATTTCATCCATGCGGGCGACCTCAAGGTCTTCATCGACGAAGGCCAGCTCGCCGCGCTCGACAGGCACATGCAGGCCGTCGGTTATCTCGATGGCTCGATCATGGCCACAGTCTTCAACATGCTGCGCGCCTCCGATCTCATCTGGCCCTATATGGTCGATAATTATCTGCGCGGCACGGAACCCCTGCCCTTCGATCTCCTCTACTGGAATTCAGATTCGACCCGGGTGACCGCTGCCTGCCATTCCTTCTATCTGCGCAATTGTTATCTCGACAACAATCTCGCCCGCGGGCTGATGCGCGTGGCGGGCAAGCGGATCAACCTCGGCGACATAAAAATCCCCGTCTATGATCTCGCCACCCGCGACGACCATATCGCGCCAGCGAAATCGGTCTTCACGGGGGCGGCACTGTTCGGCGGCCCCGTGGAATTCGTGCTCGGCGCTTCCGGCCACATAGCCGGTGTGGTCAATCCGCCGCAATCCGAAAAATACCAATATTGGACAGGCGCATCACCATCCGGAGACTTCGATGCCTGGCAGGCCGCAGCCACGGCCCACAAGGGATCATGGTGGGTGCACTGGCAAAACTGGATCGAAAGCCAGAATGGCGAGAAGGTAAAGGCAAGGGCCCCGGGAGACGGCAAGCGACCAGTGCTCGGCGATGCACCCGGAACCTACGTCCTGTCCTGACCCCGCCCCCACCTCTCATCTTTCAGGCCACATGCTCTTCACGCCCCCACTCGTTCCCGCCACGCTGATCGCCCGCTACAAGCGTTTCCTCTTCGACGCTGTTCTGGAGGACGGCACGGCGATTACAGGCTCTTGCCCCAATACCGGCTCCATGCGCGGATTGACCACGCCCGGCTCGCGTATCTGGCTGTCCGAGCATGACAGCCCAACCCGCAAGTACCGGCATATGCTGGAAATGGTCGAGGCCGATGGCACCGTGGTCGGCATCAATACCGGCATGCCGAACCGGCTGGCGGAAGAAGCGATCCTCAATGGCCGCATCCCGCAGCTTGCCGGCTATTCGACGATCCGGCGCGAGCAGAAATACGGCCGCAATTCCCGCATCGATTTCCTGCTTTCCGAAATTGGGCGGCCGGATGCCTATGTGGAAGTAAAGAACGTTCATTTCATGCGCGAAAAAGGTCTGGCCGAATTCCCTGATACCGCCACCAAACGCGGCGCCAAACATCTGGAGGAGCTGGGCGACGCAGCAGAGGCCGGTCACCGCGCGGTGATGCTCTATCTCATTCAGCGCAACGATTGCGACCGGATGCGCATCTGCGATGATCTGGATCCGGTCTATGCGCTGGCGTTTCAGCGAGCCATGTCGCGCGGCGTGGAGGCCTATGCGGTGAAATGCGACGTTTCCCCGGCACAAATTTCAGTCACGGGAACGGTTAAGATGGACGAATGGCGTCCGGCTGTTTTATGAACAGGGACGTAAAGAGACAGAAAGCACTATGATGGTCACCTATATCGACGCAGCCTCCGCCCCCCTCAAGAATACCGGCGTCATCCGCCTTTATACCCCTGAGGATTTCGACGGGATGCGCAAGGCGTGCCAGCTGACGGCGCGTTGCCTCGACGAACTGGCGGCAATCGTCAAGCCGGGAGTGACGACTGACGCCATCGACCGTTTCGTCTTCGAGTTCGGCGCCGACCATGGCGCTTTGCCGGCAACACTGAATTACCGCGGTTATACGAAATCCGTCTGCACCTCTATCAACCATGTGGTCTGCCACGGCATTCCGGACGCAAAGCCGCTGCGTGAAGGCGAAATCGTCAATATCGACGTGACCTATATTCTGGACGGCTGGCACGGCGATTCGAGCCGCATGTATCCGGTCGGCACGATCAAGCGCGCGGCTGAACGTCTGATGGAAGTGACCTATGAATGCCTGATGCTCGGCATCGCGGCAGTGAAACCGGGTGCGCGCACCGGCGCGATCGGCGCGGCTATTCAGGCCTATGCCGAGGCGGAACGCTGCTCGGTGGTGCGTGATTTCTGCGGCCACGGCGTTGGACGCCTGTTCCACGACACCCCCAATATCCTGCACTACGGCCGCCCGGACGAAGGCCCGGAGATTCGCGAGGGAATGATCTTCACCATCGAGCCGATGATCAACCTCGGCAAGCCGCATGTGAAGGTACTCTCCGATGGCTGGACGGCAGTAACGCGCGACCGCTCCCTTTCCGCGCAATACGAACATGCGGTCGGCGTAACCGCTACCGGTTGCGAAATCTTCACACTGTCGCCGGGCGGCTTTGACCGTCCGGGCCTGCCGCCACTCGCATAAGGCCAGACCGCCATGGCAAAACGCCCTGCCCCGCCTTCCGCCGATCTTCCATCGACCTCCGGCTTTCAGGCGGGAAACGGCGATCTGTTCGACGGAACGGATGAGCGCGGCTTCTTTGCCGAACCGCGAAGTGCGGTGAAGAAGACCTCGGAACACCCCGCAGCCGTTGCGGAGCCGGAAGCGGAGATCGCACACTATCACGGCCATAGGGACAGGCTGCGGGCGCGTTATCGCGACGGCGGCGATACTGCCCTTGCCGATTACGAACTGCTGGAGCTTCTGCTTTTCCGGCTGATACCGAGGCGTGATACCAAACCCATCGCCAAAGCGTTGATCGCCCGCTTTGGTACTCTTGGCGGGGTGCTTGGCGCGCCGCTGCCGCTGTTGCAGGAGGTGAAGGGCGTGGGTGAGGCCGTGGCGCTCGATCTGAAACTCGTCGCCTCCGTTTCCCAGCGCATGCTGAAGGGCGAAATCCGCAACAAGCAGATTCTCGGCTCCTGGTCTTCGGTCATCGACTATTGCCATGCCGCCATGGCCCATGAAACCCGCGAACAATTCCGCATCCTGTTCCTCGACAAGCGCAACGTCCTGATCGCCGACGAGGTGCAGGGTCAGGGAACCGTGGACCACACCCCGGTTTACCCGCGCGAAGTGGTGCGCCGCGCCCTCGAACTTTCCTCTACAGCTTTGATTTTAATACATAATCATCCGAGTGGAGACCCTACCCCTTCGCGTGCCGATATCGAGATGACCAAAACCATCATCGATACGGCAAAGCCGCTAGGGATAGCAGTGCACGACCACATCATCATCGGCAAAGACGGCCACGCCAGCTTCAAAGGGCTTCGGCTGATCTGAAATCCATGGGTATTAACGCGAAGGGCTTTCCCGGCCTGCAACCCATAAGAGCGACATCAATACAAAATTAACACCTATAAATTAGCATTTCCGAAAATAAGAATAAAGGCATCTGACTTTGGTGCCTGAAGAAACGGGGGTGCTTTATGCGTAATGGAGTGCATTTCCTTCGTGATCGATCCGGCTCGTCCGCTGTCGAGTTCGCTATCGTCGCGCCGATTTTCTTTCTCGTCCTGCTGACAATGATTGCCTACGGTATCTACCTGATGGCCGCCTATTCTGTGCAGCAGATCGCCGCCGACGCGGCAAGGACGGCAGTTGCCGGACTGAATACGACCGAGCGCCAGCAGTTGGCCCGTGATTTCGTCACCAAAAGTGACCTCAGCTACGCCTTCATGGACAAGACGCGTTTCACGGTCAATGTCGCCACCGATCCCGCCAATGCCAACCAGTTCACGGTCAAGGTGGAATATGACGCCCGTGATCTGCCGATCTGGAGCCTCTACAGCTACACCCTGCCAGAGCCGGTCATCCGGCGTTTTTCCACAATCCGGATCGGAGGAGCATGACATGCAAAATATCTCTTCTTTGCTTCCCCGTTTCCTGAAGGATCGCACAGGCAACATCGCCATCTCGGCCGGGCTTACCGCACCGCTTTTCATCGGCATATTGGCGCTTGGCGTCGACTATGGCTATCTGACCCTGCAGAAGCGGCAATTGCAGCAGACCGCCGATCTTGCGGCCATATCAGCGGCGGCCAACGCCGCTGATCCCGAAAAGGCGGTCCAGCAATATTTCGCCATCAACGGCATGAATCTCGGGGTCAAGACACCGAATGGCCTCTTGACCGTGGACGGTCTTCAACCTTTCGACCCCTTGAACGAATTTGCCAAGAGCAACGGTTATGCCGAAGTCGTCAAAGGTCACTATGAGCCGGACGCGACCCTGCCTGTCGGCCAGCGTTTCGTCGAAAATGCACTTCCCACCAATGCGATGAAAGTGAATATCGTCGAAAAGGGCCAGATATTCTTTGCCTCCGCCTTCACAACGCCGCCCAAGATTTCCGCGGCCGGAACGGCCTCATCCCAAAAGATCGCGGCATTTTCGGTGGGCTCGCGACTGGCGAGCCTCGATGAAGGCATTTTGAACAGCCTGCTCGGCGGCCTGCTCGGCACCACGGTCTCGCTCAAGGTTATGGATTACCAGGCGCTTGTGGCTGCTGATGTCAACGCGCTGCATGTCGTTGAAGCGCTGGCTGTCGATCTAAACCTGACAGCCGGCACCTACAAGGATGTCCTGAAGACGGAAATCACCTACGGCAAATTCCTGGACGCGCTGACGAAGACCACCGGCCTGCAGCCGGCTGTGGCCAACATTCTGAAGACGCTGGCAAAAACCGCTAACAAGAGCAACATCAAGCTCAAGCTTGAAGAAATCCTCAATCTCGGCCCGTTCTCGGACAAGCTGATCGGTAGCGGCGAAAACCTCAAGGTCACCGCAGGCGTCTTCGATCTTCTCAACGCCGCCGCCGTGGCAGGCAATGGCGGCAACCAGCTGGCGCTCAACCTCAACGCCAATCTCCTCGGTCTCGCCTCGGTCAAGACGACGCTCGCCATCGGTGAGCCACCCGTCGAAACGCCGTCGCTTGCCGTCGGCGGCCAGGGCACCGTGGTGCGCACCGCACAAACCCGGCTGGCGGTCAGTGTCGTGGTTGACGGGCTTCAGGCGATTGCCGGTCTGAAGGTCAATATTCCGCTCTATGTGGAAGTCGCCCATGCCGAAGCGCGGCTCGCCGACATTCGCTGCACGGGCGGCGGACAGGGTACGGTCGATGTCGAAGTCGTTCCCGGCGTCGCAGAAATCGCGCTTGGCAATGTCGATACCACGGCCTTTGCCAATTTCGGCAAGGATCCGCGCGTCACCAAGACGGCGATCGTGGATTCGGCCCTGCTCGCCATCAATGGCAGCGCCCTCATCAATGCCACGAACATGACGAAGACCAAGCTGACCTTTACCCAGTCGGATATCACCCAGGCCAAGATCAAGAGTGTTTCCACGAAGGATACCGTTACCACTCTTGTCAGTTCACTGCTGAAGAACCTCAATCTGGATATCAGGCTTCTCTTCCTTAATATCGATCTGGGAGGTCTGGCGGGCATCCAGTCAGCGCTTGCCAACACGCTCGCGGCAGTCACGGCGCCCGTGGATCAGCTGCTCTACAACGTGCTGCTGGTACTCGGCGTCAAGATCGGCGAAGCCGATGTGCGCGTCACCGACGTTCGCTGCCAGCAGCCGGCACTCGTCCAGTAATCAGGCCGACAACCATAAAAAAAGCCGCCGGCAGTATCCGGCGGCTTTTTTGTTTGATCTGCCTCTGTCAGGCAGTAGCAATTGCCAGACGCTTCTCGTCCCGGCCGCTCTTCATGCGCTCGGACAGAAGGAAAGCCAGCTCCAGTGCCTGATCGGCGTTGAGACGCGGATCGCAATGGGTGTGGTAACGATCCGACAGCGAATCCGCCGTTACGGCGCGGGCGCCGCCGGTGCACTCGGTCACGTCCTTGCCGGTCATCTCGATGTGGATGCCGCCCGGATGTGTGCCTTCGGCACGGTGGATCTGGAAGAAGCTTTCGACTTCCGACAGGATGCGCTCGAACGGACGCGTCTTGTAGTGGTTGAGCGTGATGGTGTTGCCATGCATCGGATCGCAGGACCAGACCACCTTGCGGCCCTCTTTCTCCACGGCACGGATGAGCTTCGGCAGGCTGTCCGCCACCTTGTCGTGGCCGAAACGGCAGATCAGCGTCAGACGGCCGGCCTCGTTTGCAGGGTTCAGCGCGTCGATCAGCTCGATCAGATTATCCGGCGTCAGCGACGGTCCGCACTTCAGGCCGATCGGGTTCTTGATGCCGCGGAAATATTCCACATGCGCATGGTCGAGCTGACGCGTGCGGTCGCCGATCCAGATCATGTGGCCCGACGTGGCATACCAGTCACCGGAGGTCGAATCGACGCGGGTCAGCGCCTCTTCGTAACCGAGCAGCAGAGCCTCGTGGCTGGTGAAGAAATCGGTTTCGCGCAGGCTAGGATTGTTTTCTGCGCTGATGCCGATTGCCTGCATGAAGTTCATGGTCTCGGAAATCCGGTCAGCCAGCTTGCGGTAACGATCCGCCTGCGGGCTGTCCTTGATGAAGCCGAGCATCCACTGGTGGACGTTTTCAAGGTTGGCGTAGCCGCCCATTGCGAAAGCGCGCAGCAGGTTAAGCGTCGCCGCCGACTGGCGGTACGCGTCGAGCTGACGCTCGGGGTTCGGCACACGCGAGGTCTCATTGAACTCGATGCCGTTGATGATGTCGCCGCGGTAGGACGGCAGCGTCACGCCATCGAGCACTTCCACGTTCGAAGAGCGGGGCTTGGCGAACTGACCGGCAATACGACCGACCTTTACCACCGGCAGCTGCGCACCATAGGTCAGGACGACAGCCATCTGCAGGAAAGCGCGGAAGAAGTCGCGGATATTATCCGCGCCATGCTCGAGGAAGCTTTCGGCGCAATCGCCACCCTGCAACAGAAAGGCGTTGCCGTCTGCCACATTGGCAAGCTGCTTTTTCAGGCGGCGGGCTTCACCGGCAAAAACGAGCGGCGGATAGGTCGCAAGCGTGGCTTCCGTCGCCGCAAGCGCTGCCGCGTCAGGATATTCGGGAACCTGCTGGATCGGTTTCTGCCGCCAACTGCCGGGTGTCCAATTCTGTGCCATGTCCTTACCCTTTTCTCGCCCGCGCATTTGTGCACGACCGCCTCGAAAAATTGAGCGGCTTATAGCTCCAAGCACAGGCTTTGCATAGCCGATGTCAGGGCCATCGGGCCCATTCCGCCCGTTTTGGGCGTTTAACGTGCATAAAAGTCAATTCAAACGATTTAATAAACCCGCCACCACCCGGAAAACAACGGTTTTCAAGTGGTGGCGAGCAAGGCGGAGACGTGATCACGTCGCGCAAGCGACGGCGTTACACGCGCTCGCCGTTCACCACGCGGTAGCTTGGCGAATACATCGTCACCAGTTCCTCGGCCGCTGTCGGATGAACCGCCATGGTGCGATCGAAATCGTCCTTGGTGCATCCGGCCTTCAGCGTGATGCCGAGGAGCTGCGCCATTTCGCCCGCCTCGTGGCCGAGAATATGCGCGCCGACGACCCTACGGTCGGCGGCATTGACGATCAGCTTCATGATCGTCTTTTCCTGACGCCCGGACAGCGTTGCCTTCATCGGACGGAACTGCGCGCGATAGACTTCCAGTTCCGGGTATTTCTTGCCCGCTTCCTCTTCAGAAAGTCCAACCGTGCCGATTTCCGGCTGCGAGAACACCGCAGTGGCAATAAGCTCGTGGTCCGGCTTGGTCGGGTTGTTCTTGTACTCGGTTTCGATGAAGCACATGGCCTCGTGGATCGCCACCGGCGTCAGCTGTACCCGGTCGGTGACGTCGCCCAGTGCGAAGATACTGGGAACGTTCGTGCGCGAATACTCATCGACGATGATCGCGCCGCGCGCATCCACCTTCACACCGGCATTTTCAAGGCCTAGACCATGCGTATTCGGATCGCGACCGAGCGCCAGCATCACCAGGCCGACATGCAGCGAGTTGCCCTGCTTCGTGCGTGCCACAAAGCCGCCCGCACCGTCCTTGCCCACTTCCTGAATGACGTCTTCAAGAATGATGCGAATGCCCTTGGCTTCCATCGCTTCATGAAGGCCCTTGCGCATATCGTGATCGAAGCGCGAAAGGATTTCCTTGCCGCGATAGATCAGCGTCGTTTCGACACCGAGTCCGTGGAAGATATTGGCGAATTCCACGGCGATGTAACCACCGCCAGCGATCAGGATCGATTTCGGCAGCTCTTCCAGGTCGAAAGCCTCGTTGGAGGAGATCGTCAGCTCGTGGCCGGGCAGCGCCTTGTGTTCGTTCGGCGTACCGCCAACGGCAATCACGATACGCTCGGCCGTGAAGGTCTCACCGGTCTTCGTCAGCTTCACGGTATGCGCATCGACAAGCTCTGCACGGCTGTCCAAAATATCGGCCTTGGCGTTATCCAAACCCTTGCGGTACAGCCCTTCGAGACGGGTAATTTCCCTGTCTTTCGCTTCGATCAGCTTTTTCCAGTCGAAACGACGCTCGCCAACGCTCCAGCCGAAACCTTCGGCATCCTCGAAATGCTCCGGAAATTGCGAGGCATAAACGAACAGCTTCTTCGGCACGCAACCACGGATGACGCAGGTTCCGCCGTAACGGTATTCCTCGGCAATTCCCACACGCTTGCCGAGTGAGGCGGCAACGCGAGCGCTGCGAACGCCGCCCGAGCCGCCACCGATAACGAAAAGATCGTAGTCATAAGCTGTCATAGTCAAAACCCCTGATCAAAACCACGTGCCATCGGCCTCAAGGCGGGCTGTGGCGTATTCATGGCACATATAGGTGCTGCGATGCACAAATGAAAAGCCCGACCTTGCGGCCGGGCTTTGAATATTTCTGAACGTGAGCTTTGGGACCCGACGCTCTATCTATTTCACTCAGGGCTTGTGAGCCGGAGCGCCACCGGTGTTGCCCTGATCGGCCGGAAGCGGCTTCAGATCAGCGCCGGCCACCTTCTGCAATTCGGTCATGCTGGAGGTGTTCAGATCGCGGTTGATGCCCGCGGCCCAGATGTCGGCAGCCTTCATCAGTTCGCGCGTGGCGATAGGGCCGTCCTTCAGAAGCTTCTTGCCGGCTTCGCTGCTGTAGAAGGTGGAGATGGCGTTCAGCTCTTCGACGGAGAAGGCGCGCGCGTAGGTGAGTGCTGCCTCGCGTTCCAGATCGGCGCGGCGCGGCGCAAGCTCAAGTGCCTTGGCGTCGACAGTCGCGGTGATCGCGTCCTGCACATTCGGCGATGCCTGAATGAGTTCGGCCTTCAGACGTTCCGCCAGACCCGGCAGGATATCATCGAAACGGTCAGTAACGCCAAGAGAGGCGATCGCCTGCCGTGCGGCAGCGATATGCGCTTCCGAAATTTCCTGAGCGCGTGCGGCAGTACCGAACACGATGCCGGAAATGAGGATCGAAGCAGCGGCAGCTTTGCCCAGTCCCGCTAGTTTGATCATGAAAATCTCGCTCCTGTTATACTGCCTGCATCACGCGGGCGCCTTCAGGACCCGCAATGATGGCAAGCGATGCCAAATTTATGAAAAGTCCGTGCTCGACAACACCGGGGATAGTGTTCAGCTCGCGTGCAAGCGCTTCTGCATCAGGAATACGGCCAAAAGATGCGTCGAGAATGAGGTGTCCACCATCCGTCATGAAGGCGCCGTCGCCCGACGAACGCATCGTCAGGTCGCCCGACAGGCCGGACCGCGCCGCCAGTTTCTCGATGGCTATCTGTGTCGCCACCTGACCGAACGGATTGATTTCGATGGGAAGCGGAAAGGCGCCAAGCGTCTCCACAACCTTGCTCTGGTCGGCGATGACGATCATGCGGGCGGATGCCGCCGCCACGATCTTTTCGCGCAGAAGCGCACCGCCACCACCCTTGACGAGTCGCAGGCCGTGATCCACTTCGTCCGCGCCATCGATGGTAAGGTCCAGTTCCGGCAACTCATCGAGGGATTTCAGCGGCACACCAAGCTCCACGCAAAGGCGCGCGGTACGCTCGGATGTCGGCACGCCTTCGACCTTCAGGCCGGCAGCAACCTTTTCCGCCAGAAGCCTGACGAATTCCTCAGCTGTAGAGCCCGTGCCGATACCAAGTCGCATCCCGTCTTGCACATGGGACAATGCGGCCTCGGCGGCCTTGATCTTCATCTGGCGGGCATCCATGTGCCTGAAACTCCGGTAGCTTTGTCGTCGCCGTGCTGTTTACACGGGTCGAAAGCCAAACGAAAGCATTTTTGCAGGCAACGAACAGAACGTTGTGGCGCGGTTGCAAAGACAAAGCCGTTTGCCTAGGCTTGGCCACAACGAACGCACCGATATCATCGCCAAAAGCATTCTCTCAAGAGGCCAGTTCCCGTGACATCCCGCCCGCTCTCCCCGCTCGCCATCTTCGACCTCGATGGTACGCTCGTCGACACCGCCGCCGATCTCGTTTCGAGCCTCAACCACACCATCGCCGCAGCTGGTCTTGCCCCCGTTACCTATGACGACCTGACGCATCTCGTCGGCCAGGGCGCGCGCGTGATGATCAAGCGGGCCTTCGCGCTGCGTCAGGTAGAATTGCCGGAAGCCGAACTGGAGCCGCTGTACGAGCGTTTCATTGACCATTATCGCGCGGAAATGCCCGGCGACAGCCGCCCCTACCCCGGCATCGTCAGCGTACTGGATGCGCTTTCGTCAGCTGGCATCACGCTCGCGGTCTGCACCAACAAGACCGAAATCCTTGCGCTCCCGCTGCTCGAAAAACTGGATCTCACCCGATATTTCGCCGCCATCACCTGTGGCGACACCTTCCCTTTCCGCAAGCCTGATGCACGCCATATTCTCGGCACCATCGAAAAGGCTGGCGGCGACCCGCAGCGCTCGGTCATGGTGGGTGACAGCATCAACGACATTCTCGCCGCCAAAAATGCGGCCGTCCCCTCGATCGGCGTCACCTTCGGTTATTCGGATGTGCCGATGGCCGAACTCGAACCGGATGTCGTGATAGATGACTTCACTGCGTTGACGCCCGCGCTGTTCGAGCAGCTGGTCTCAAAGGGCGCCGCTGCGGCTTGAGACGGAGCTGTTCTCCACCGTCATGCCGGGCTTGATCCGGCATCGAGCCACGGCGCGTCTGCGCCGTGATACAACTCTTTCGCGATCAAAGACCTGATCGCACTGGACCCCTGACCAAGTCCGGGATGGCGGAGTGCGGATGCTGCCGTTTAACGCCACCATTCATGTGGCGACTTTGCCATCAAACAAAAAAAGCGCCGTTTCCGGCGCTTTCTTTTTCTCAATGTGATTTCTATCAAATCGACGCGGCCCGCGCCTTCGTCGTTACCGCAAACGCCTTCTGGACGTAGCTGTCACGGTCGTAGACGTCGTCGAAGAACTGCACCTTGCCGGCCTTGTCCGGCCAGGCGGTAAAATAGGCCACGTAGACCGGTATCTTCACCGGCACCTGCACGGCGCGGTTCTTGCCCGCTGCAATCTGCTCGTTGACCTTGTCGACGCTGGTGCCAAGAACAGCGGCCGCCATGCGGCGCGGGTCGACCAGACGGATACAGCCGTGGCTCAGCGCCCGCATATCGCGGTTGAAGAAGCTCTTGGCAGGCGTATCATGCATGTAAATGGCATGCGCATTCGGGAACAGGATTTTCAGGTCGCCCAGCGCATTGTCGCTGCTTGGCGGCTGACGCACCGAAATGGCGTTGGTGGAGCCGAACCAGTTGACGCTGGTGGAAGAAACCGCACGGCCACCCACCTGTACCTCATAACCCAGACGGTCGAGATAGGACGGATCGCGGCGCAGCTTCGGCAGCATCTCGTTGACGATGATCGACTGCGGAACGCCCCAATAGGGGTTGAATTCGACGGTCTGGATTTCGTCCTGGAAGAAGTAGGTCTGGTTGGCCTTGGAGCCGACTACCACCTTCATGCCGAACTGTTCCTGTCCGTCATTGTGGTAATAGGCCATGAAGGCGGGCTGGTTGATCAAGACGTAGCGCTGGCCGAGATCGGCCGGCAGCCAGCGGATCTGCTCCATCGCCACCTGCACCTTGGCAATCCGGGCGTCGTTGCTTTCGCCGACCATGGCACGCACGGTCGCGCGGCCGATGACGCCGTCGGCCTTCAGGCCGTTTTCGCTCTGGAATGCCTTCACCAGATCAACGAGATCAGGCGTATAACCCGGCGTCTGCTGGTAGCCGGAAATGATCGCCGCATGTTCCGCCTTGAAGGCAGGCGAAGCGCGATGTTCGATTGCCTTGACGACGCTCGCCATGTCGCCGCTGCTGTTGCCGGGTTTCAGCACCAGATCGGCGGGAACCTTGACCGTGTTGGCCGCATCACCCTCGCTGCGCAACCGGGCCAGTTCGGCCTTCAGCGCCAGATATTCGGCGTTCGAAGGTTCACGGCTGCGCAGATAGGCTGCGATATCGGGGCTGAGGCCTGCAAGCTTCAGCACGGGCGCAAGGTTCACCGTCTTGCGCTTGAAATCGTGGTAACCGGACAGCCGGTTCGGATCGACACGGCCACGCGTCGTATCCTGCACATAGGCCAGAACCTTGGCGGAAAGCGCAAGCTCGAACTGCATCTGCGCGCGCTGATAGGCGTCGGAGGTCGATGCGGAAGCCACTTCCACCGGCGTGCCGGATGCGTTCGCGCCTGCGCTGATGCTGGCGGTTACGTCCTTTGCGGGTACTGAAATGCTGTAATCGGCCGGATCGAGGCCGCTTTCGCCAACAGTCTCCAAAAACGCCATGACGGCGTTCGCGCGGGCAGTCAGCTCGCCTTCCGAAACCCAGAGCGCCTTGCCGCCGGCACCGTAATAGGCTTCCAGAGCCTTGCCAATTTCGGGGGTGGCGCTGAACTTCACATTGGCAAGACCATCGCCGAAATTGGCGGTGTTCACAGCGCGTGCGGTATCGGCCTTGTAATCGTAATAACGTGGACCGGAAACACGCGGCAGAGGCTCGGGATCGGATGCATCGGCGCTCGGTCCGACCGTCGGCGGCGAGGTGACGATACCGGCTGGCGGCATTTCACCGCGATCGCGCGCAACCTTGCCAGGCCCGCCACGCAAAAGGTCCAGCAGCGTTACCGCGCCGGCGCTGCCGGGAAGAGCGGTGGAAACGGAAAGACCGAGAGCCAGCACCAGCGCTGCCGATGTTTTTCCAGATGTGACTTGCAATTTGATCCTCGTAGCACCCAGCGCCGCCAACGAAGACGGAGCATCCAGTTTCATGCTTGTCTAGCCGATAGACGGCCCGTTGAAAAGAAAACGCCGAAGTCCAGAACGCACCCGAAATGAACCTCATATTACGGCCAAAACCATAAAAACGTAATTTCCAGAATTGGCGAGAATGGTTAAATTTCTATTTATTTCATTCACTTTGCCGTGGTTGGCCAAGCCGTTCCAAGCCGGTGAAACCCCAGTTTTCCGGGCTTTTATCGACGTAGTAAAAATGACACGCCAAGGTCTTTTTCTTAACCGGGCAGGATGAGCGCCAAAATCGCCCTGTCCCAAGGGAAATATCTGCCAGGCATGCCTCGCAACGCTTTCATTGCCAGCGCGATGATTCTATATATCGGCGCGCGCAAGGCGGGCGAAGTGCCGTTTTGGCGGAGGAAAACGAGTAAAAAGGCAAGATTGATGACAGCCACACGGACGGAAACCGATACATTTGGACCCATTGAAGTTCAGGCCGATCGCTATTGGGGCGCGCAGGCGCAGCGCTCGCTCGGCAACTTCAAGATCGGCTGGGAAAAGCAGCCCGCCTCTGTCGTTCGCGCGCTCGGCATCGTCAAGCAGGCCGCCGCCCGTGCAAACATGGCGCTTGCAGGCCTCGACCCCAAGGTAGGCGACGCCATCATCGCAGCCGCACAGGAAGTCATCGACGGCAAGCTGACTGAACATTTCCCGCTGGTCGTCTGGCAGACCGGCTCCGGCACGCAATCCAACATGAATGCCAATGAGGTGATTTCCAACCGCGCAATCGAGATGCTCGGCGGCGAAATGGGCACCAAGAAGCCGGTTCACCCCAACGACCACGTCAATATGAGCCAGTCCTCGAACGACACCTATCCGACGGCAATGCACATCGCCTGCGTGGAAGAGATCGTTCACCACCTGCTGCCGGCCCTCAAGCACCTGCACACGGCGCTGGAAGCCAAGGTCAAGCAGTTCGAAAAGATCATCAAGATCGGCCGCACCCACACGCAGGATGCCACGCCGCTGACGCTCGGCCAGGAGTTTTCCGGTTATGCCGCGCAGGTCGCCTCGGCGATTGCCAATATCGAACTCACCCTGCCCGCACTTTCCAAGCTTGCCCAGGGCGGCACGGCGGTCGGCACGGGCCTGAACGCCCCCGTCGGTTTCGCTGAAAAGGTTGCCGAAGAGATTTCCAAGATCACCGGCCTGCCGTTCGTGACGGCGCCGAACAAGTTCGAAGCGCTTGCCTCGCACGATTCCATGGTGTTCTCGCATGGCGCGATCAATGCCGCAGCAGCAGCCCTGTTCAAGATCGCCAACGACATCCGCTTCCTCGGCTCCGGCCCGCGCGCCGGTCTTGGCGAATTGTCGCTGCCGGAAAACGAACCTGGCTCATCGATCATGCCGGGCAAGGTGAACCCAACGCAGTCGGAAGCGCTGACGCAGGTTTGCGCCCACATCTTCGGCAACAATGCAGCGCTCTCCTTCGCAGGCTCGCAGGGGCACTTCGAACTGAACGTCTATAATCCGATGATGGCCTACAACTTCCTGCAGTCGGTCCAGCTTCTGGGCGATGCCGCCGTCTCCTTCACCGACAACTGCGTCGTCGGCATCGAAGCCCGCGAAGACAACATCAGGAAGGGCGTCGAGAACTCGCTGATGCTCGTCACGGCTCTCAACAGCAAGCTCGGCTACGACATCTGCGCCAAGATCGCCAAGACCGCGCACAAGAACGGCACGACACTGCGCGACGAGGCCGTCGGCGGCGGATACCTCACGAACGAGGAATTCGACCAGTATGTGCGCCCGGAAAACATGATCGGCCCGAAGTAAGCCGGTCGAGATTATCGCTGGAATAGAGAACGGGCCTTCGGGCCCGTTTTTTGTTTATTCGATTGACGGATGAGCGATGAGACCGTGGTGTAGGGTCATGGCATTGGGATGTCCCTGTACTGACCACTCTTGGTGTTTTTAAATCGTCCCCGTAAGCTGTTCTTCCGCAGAGAATGCCGAAACCAGGTGCACGATTGAGGATGACATCATGATCTGCCGCCGCAGCCTGCTTCTTGGTGGTGCCTTCCTCGCCACGGCCATGAAAGTCCCAAGTCTGCTTGCGCAAGGCGATAGGCAATGGATTTCGCTTTGGCCCGGCCCGCCTCCGGGAGGCGGTGGTCCGAACGGCGTCCCGAATATAAGCAAAAAAGGCGCTGTCACCAACATTGCCGTACCGAGCCTGGAGGTGTTCGCTCCCGCAAAGCCAAATGGTTCCGCAATGATCATTGCAGGTGGCGGTGGATATAAACGCATCGAGGAAGGCAAGGAGTCCTATCCCGCCGCACGCTGGCTCGCGGCCAGAGGCATTTATGCTTTTGTCCTCACCTACCGTCTGCCGATTGAAGGATGGGCTGCTGGACCGCTGGCACCGATTCAGGATGCGCAGCGCGCATTTCGTCTGGTGCGTGCACGCGCTTCGGACCGGCAGATCGATCCGTACAGGATCGGCGCACTTGGTTTTTCTGCGGGTGGGCACTTGATGGGGTTGGCCGCCGCCCGCTCGGCTTTTGCGTCTTACGAAGCAGTCGATGACATCGACAGGCAATCAGCCCGGTCGGATGTGGCGGCCCTGATCTATCCGGTCATCACGCTTGCAGCGCCCTATGACCATACATCGACCCGGAGGTCACTTATCGGCAGGCACCCGACAGGCGAGGCAACACGAGAGTGGTCAGTGGAAAGCCATGTGAGCAAAGATTGCCCTCCGGTCTTCCTCACGCAGGCGGATGACGACCGGATTTCCAATCCCGCCAATAGCCGTATCATGCAGCAGGCGTGCGAGAAGGCGGATGTGAATGTCGAAGTTCACCCAATCATTTCTGGCGGCCACGGCTTCGGCATGGGCAAGCCCGGAACCCCCACGCAAGAATGGCCTGGATGGTATGAGGCATGGCTGAGGAAGCACAACCTTCTGGCCTGACGCTTTCTTTGCGCACCCCAATAAAAAAGGGCCGCAAAAGCGGCCCTCTTCATCTCATTCAAACCATCAAACCAGCCGGCTCTGCTCCACCGCAGCTTCAACGAAGCTGGCAAACAGCGGATGCGGGTCGAGCGGGCGGCTCTTGAGTTCCGGGTGGTATTGCACACCGATGAACCAGGGATGGTCAGGATATTCCACCGTTTCCGGCAGCACACCATCAGGAGACATGCCCGAGAAGACGAGGCCGCACTCTTCCAGCCGGTCCTTATAGTCCACATTCACCTCGTAACGGTGGCGGTGGCGCTCGGAAATATCCGTGGAACCGTAGATTTCGGCGATCTTCGTGTCCTTCTTCAGCGCTGCCTTGTAAGCGCCGAGACGCATGGTGCCGCCTAGATCACCCTTGGTGGAGCGCTTCTCCAGCTCATTGCCCTTTACCCACTCGGTCATCAGGCCAACGACGGGCTCAGCCGTCGGACCGAATTCGGTGGAGGAGGCATTCTCGATGCCGGCCAGATGACGCGCCGCTTCCACGACTGCCATCTGCATGCCAAAGCAGATCCCGAAATAGGGCACGTTGCGCTCACGGGCGAACTGCGCCGCCATGATCTTGCCTTCCGAACCGCGCTCGCCGAAACCGCCCGGCACCAGAATGCCGTTGACCTTTTCGAGATAGGGCGTCGGATCTTCCTTTTCGAAGACTTCCGACTCGATCCACTCCAGCTTGACCTTGACGCGGTTGGCAAAACCACCGTGATGCAGCGCCTCGATCAGCGACTTGTAGGCGTCCTTGAGGCCGGTATATTTGCCGACGATCGCAATCGTTACCTCGCCTTCCGGCGTGCGGATACGGTTGCAGACCTCTTCCCACTGTTCCAGACGCGGCTTCGGCGCCGGTTCGATACCGAAAGCGGCCAGCACTTCCGAATCGAGACCTTCATTGTGGTAGGCGATCGGAACGTCATAGATGTTGGCAACATCCAACGCCTGAATGACGGCGGAAGGACGCACGTTGCAGAACAGCGAAAGCTTGCGGCGTTCCGCTTCCGGGATTTCCCGGTCGGCGCGCACCAGCAGAATGTTGGGATGAATGCCAAGCGCCTGCAGCTCCTTCACGGAATGCTGGGTCGGCTTGGTCTTCAATTCGCCGGCTGCCGGAATGTAAGGCATCAGCGTCAGGTGAACATAGATTGCAGTGCCGCGCGGCAGATCGTTGCCGAGCTGGCGGATCGCCTCCATGAACGGCATCGCCTCGATATCACCCACCGTGCCGCCGATTTCGCAGATGACGAAGTCGTACTCGTCATTACCTTCGGTCACGAAATCCTTGATCTCGTTGGTGACATGCGGAATGACCTGAACGGTTGCGCCGAGATAGTCGCCGCGGCGTTCCTTGTCGATGATGTTCTTGTAGATCCGGCCAGTGGTGATGTTGTCGGTCTTGGTCGCCGAACGCCCCGTAAAGCGTTCATAGTGGCCAAGGTCGAGGTCCGTCTCGGCACCGTCGTCCGTCACAAACACTTCACCGTGCTGTGTCGGGCTCATCGTGCCGGGATCGACGTTCAAATAGGGGTCAAGTTTGCGAAGCCGCACCCGATAACCACGGGATTGCAGCAATGCACCGAGTGCCGCAGCTGCGATGCCCTTACCGAGAGAGGAGACCACGCCGCCTGTGATGAATACATATCGCGCCATGGGATTCACCGGATACCTTTTTACCTCTGATTCCGCCAGCCCAAATTTCATGCTGTTGCAAATTCGCTGTTGACGAATTGGCAATGGGATGTGGCGAAATGCAAACAAAAGAAAACCGGCAGGCTTTTGGCCTGCCGGAGCGTTAAATCATAACCGGGCTTATTGACCGGTCGGAACTGCGTTCGGATCGGCGGGCTTGGCCGGCGCCGGAGCGGCTTCACCAGCAGTGGCCGGTGCAGGCGTGGTCTGCGCAGGTGCTGCAGCGCCGCTGTTGGTCGGAACGCCATTCTCAGCCGGAGCCGGCGTTGCCGGCGTCTGTGCCGGGCCGAGCGTGTCGAGAATACCGTTGCCCTGACCCTGCGTGGCCGGAATACGGTTCAGAATATCCGTCGGGCGCGATTCGTACCGGGTCAGAAGACCAAGTCCGAGCGACGTCACGAAGAACAGCGCGGCAAGGATGCCCGTCGTGCGGGTCAGCGCATTGGCCGTTCCGCGCGCGGACATGAAGCCCGAACCGCCGCCGATGCCGAGGCCGCCGCCTTCGGAACGCTGGATCAGAACCACGCCGACAAGCGCCAGCACGATCATGAGGTGAATAACAATCAAAACGGTCTGCATGACAATCCATTCCATGCCCCGCGCGGAGCACTACAAAGAAGGTTTCGCGGCTCTTTACATGAGGCGAAGGCTTATTCCAAGCCCCTTTCCCGCCACTGTGGCAGGAAAGCGTGTCTCAAGCCGTCAGTTGCTCGTATGCCGCATAGATGGAAAGGAAGTCGGAGGCTTTCAAGCTCGCGCCGCCGATCAGTGCGCCGTCGACATTCTCGACACCCATCAGTTCCAGCGCATTGGCAGGCTTCACCGAGCCGCCGTAGAGAATCCGCATGGTCTTGCCTTCATCACCAAAGCGCTTGACCAGCTCGTCGCGCATGAAGGCATGAGCCTCGCGCACATCCTTCGTGGTCGGCGTCAGACCCGTGCCGATCGCCCAGACCGGCTCATAAGCGATGACGGTGTTTTCGGCGGTTGCCTCGTCCGGAAGCGATCCGGCGAGCTGGCGCTTGAGGATATCGAGCGTCTGGCCCGCCTTGCGCTCATCCGCCGTCTCGCCAATGCAGACGATGGCGATAAGATCGGCCTGATGGGCGGCAACGGCCTTGGCACGGACCAGATGATCCGTCTCGGCATGGTCGGTGCGACGCTCGGAGTGGCCGACGATGACATGGGTGCCGAAGCAATCGGCAATCATCTCGGCGGAAATGTCACCCGTATGCGCGCCGGAAACATTCTGGTGGCAATCCTGTCCGCCAATCATCAGCGGGCTGTCGTCGCAAAGCGCGGTTGCCACATAAAGAAGCGTCGATGGCGGGCAGATCAGCGCATCCACCTTTTCGGAAAGCGCGCCCTTGACGCCCTCTGCCATGGCCTTGATCTGATCGAGCGACGAACGGGTGCCGTTCATCTTCCAGTTTCCGGCTACAAGCGGTCGAACATTCGGCGTCATGCGTATCCCATTCCCTTTGTCTCGGAGAGCCGCTTGCGCGAACACCCCTTACCTCAGCCGCCAGGCGGCCCCTAATCGCGACAGAAACCCTGCCGGAAATCCCGGAATATTTCCTTAAACGCAGCTGATGACAATTGGTACAAAAAAGCAGTCATAAGCATCAAAACGTCGGTCAATTTGCCGAAATTCGCGCCTGTCGAACCAAAACTGGACCTCATCGGCTCAAAATCCAGTTCAAAACCGCCCGCCAGTCGGTCATGCGCACCGGCGTTCCATGCGTGCCTGTCTCAAAAAGCGTGAAGCGCGCCGGCTCTCCCGCCTTCAGCAAGGTGCGGAAGATGGTCGCCTGGCTGTCGGCGGAATAGACCTTGTCGGCGCTGCCATGGGTGAACCACACCGGCTTTTTGGCTTTCGCAAAGGCGCTCTTCGGAAAATCGGGGTCGACCGCGCCGCCAAGGATCGCCATGCCCTTGAGATTGCCGACCGTCGCCTTGTCGCGGCTGATGCCGTAGCAGATGAAGCTGCCCATGGAGGCGCAGGCCAACACCACCGGCTTGCCGCCGGATTTGCTAGCAGCATAGGTGATCAGCGCGGAAACGTCGGCAACGCCATTGGCATCGAAGGATCGTACGCTCGGCACATAATAGGTGCCGCCATTGGCGACAGCCAGATTTTTCAGCCGGTTGAAATTGCCACCGAACGTATAGTCGTTCATGCCAAGCCGCCGGTCGCCGCCGCGCCCGTGAATGAAGATCACGGTGAAGGCCTGCCCGGATGATGGCCCGACGCGGCCCACCTCAAGCGCCCTGCCCTCAACCGCCACGGATTCCATCGCCTGCGCTGTCTTGGGCGCCATATCCACATATTGCCGCTTCACCCGGCGTTCCGGTACCTCGTCGCGGCCGTTGATATCGCGCATCTCCTGATAATCGATCACCTCAGATGCGCCGCCATCGGCCGTGGAAAGCACTGTCTGGCTGGAAAACAGCTCGTCCTTGAACGGCCGCAGCGGCCCGTCCGCCGCCCCGGCACCGCCCGGCATCGCCGCAACAGTCAGGCAGAAAAGAGTACAAAACGTGAAATGAGCTGTGGACATGACTTGGTTAACCGTTCATTCGTGGCTGCGAGACTTGCCATTGCCAGGGCGGCAGCGCAATCCTCCTGTTGCGAAACCCTGACATAGTCGTGGCATAGGGTGCGCCGCGTTAGGCCACACGCCCTGCACGTTTGGCGCTATACTTGCCCCTATTGGCATACTGATTCGCTTGGCGAAATTCTGACGACACGCTTTTTTGAACCTTGGACATGATGGACGATAGCAACGATCTCTTCTCCGGTCTTCCGGTGGCACCAAACAGCGAAACGGAAAAGAACGAGGACACGGCAAAACCCGTGAAGGCCCCGGTGTCCGCAGCCGCGAACGTGAACGTGCAGCCGAAACCAGCAGCCGTTGCGGCCGTCACGACGCCCCCGCCCCCAGCGCCCGTGTCTCCTTCCGGTGACGATTACGGTGCCTCGTCGATCCGCGTGCTCGAAGGGCTGGAACCGGTGCGCATGCGGCCCGGCATGTATATTGGCGGCACCGACGAGAAGGCGCTGCACCACCTCTTTGCCGAAGTCATCGACAACTCCATGGACGAGGCCGTCGCAGGCCACGCCAATTTCATCGAGGTCCATCTCGATACCGAGGGTTTCCTCACCGTCACCGATAACGGACGCGGCATTCCCGTGGAAAACCATCCGCAGGTTCCGGGCAAGTCGACGCTCGAAGTCATCATGACCAAGCTGCATGCCGGCGGCAAGTTCGATGGCAAGGCCTATGAGACCTCCGGCGGCCTGCATGGCGTCGGCGTTTCCGTGGTCAATGCGCTGTCCGATCTTCTGGAAGTGGAAGTCGCCCGTAACCGCAAGCTTTACCGCCAGCGCTTTTCGCGCGGCGCGCCGATTGGCGGTCTCGAAGAACTGGGTGACGTGCACAACCGACGCGGCACCCGCGTGCGTTTCCATCCGGACCCGCAGATCTTTGGCGATCACGCAAAATTCGAACCGGCCCGTATTTTCCGCATGGCCCGCTCCAAGGCCTATCTCTTCGGCGGCGTCGAAATCCGCTGGAGCTGCGATCCCGGCATGGTGCCCGCCGGTGGCGAAATCCCCGAAAAGGCCGTGTTCCATTTCCCCGGTGGTCTGAAGGACTATCTGGCCGCCACGCTCGGCAAGGAATTCACTGTCACCCGCGAGATTTTCTCCGGCCGCACCGAAAAGACCGGTGGCCACGGCGCGCTGGAATGGGCTGTGACCTGGTATGGCGGCGACACGCAGATCCATTCCTATTGCAACACCATCCCGACGCCTGAAGGCGGTACGCATGAGGCCGGTTTCCGCATCGCGCTCACCAAGGGCCTGAAGAACTATGCGGAGCTGACCCAGAACAAGCGCGCCAGGGAAATCACCACCGATGACGTGATGATCTCGGCAGCGGGCATGCTCTCCGTCTTCATCCGCGAGCCGGAATTCGTCGGCCAGACCAAGGACAAGCTCGCGACCGTCGAGGCCCAGCGCATCGTCGAAAACGCGCTGCGCGATCCCTTCGACCATTATCTCACCGGCAATCCGGGCGAAGCGGCGAAGCTGCTGGACTGGGTGATCGAGCGCGCCGAAGAACGCCTGCGCCGCCGCAAGGAAAAGGAAGTCAACCGCAAGACGGCGGTGCGCAAGCTGCGCCTGCCCGGTAAGCTGGCGGACTGCTCGCAGAACACGGCTGAGAATGCCGAGCTTTTCATCGTCGAGGGTGACTCGGCTGGCGGCTCGGCCAAGCAGGCGCGCAACCGCGCCAATCAGGCCATCCTGCCGCTGCGCGGCAAGATCCTCAACGTCGGCAGCGCCAGCCGTGAAAAACTCTCCGCCAACCAGCAGATCGCCGATCTCATCCAGGCGCTGGGCTGCGGCACGCGCACCAAGTACCGCGAAGAGGATCTGCGTTACGAACGCATCATCATCATGACGGATGCCGACGTCGATGGCGCCCATATCGCCTCGCTGCTCATCACCTTCTTCTATCAGGAAATGCCGGAACTCATTCGTGGCAACCACCTCTATCTCGCGGTGCCGCCGCTCTACGTCATCCGTCAGGGTGCCAAGAGCGCCTATGCCCGTGACGACGCCCACCGCGCCGAATTGATGGAAACCGTCTTCAAGGGCAAGAAGGTCGAAATCGGCCGCTTCAAAGGCCTTGGCGAAATGATGGCGGCACAGTTGAAGGAAACCACCATGGATCCCGAAAAGCGCACCCTGCTGCGCGTCGAGATCGACGATGTGGATTTCGAAGGTACCCGCGAGGCGGTCGACAATCTGATGGGCACCAAGGCGGATGCCCGCTTCCGCTTCATTCAGGAACGCGCTGCCTTCGCGGATAATCTGGATATCTGATCAACCGTCCCGGCCAGCCATGCGCCAACCGGGACGATTTGAGTCATGCCGCCGCCACATTTTCGCGAACGTCCAGAACGCGGTCGATCAAACCCCATTCCAGTGCCTCTTCGACCGTCATGAAACGGTCGCGATCCATTGCCGCTTCAAACTGGTCATAGCTGCGTTTGCAATGCTCGGCATAAAGCCGCGTCATTCGGTGCTTTGTCTGCCTGATTTCTTCAGCATGGATGAGCATATCCGACGCCTGCCCCTGAAACCCGCCGGACGGCTGGTGAATGAGGATGCTGGCGTTGGGCAATGCCGCCCGCGCGCCCGGTTCGCCCGCCATAAGCAGGAACGAGCCCATCGAACGGGCGGTCCCCATGCACAGAGTATGAACGGGCGCGCGGATGTAGCGCATGGTGTCATACATTGCGAGACCGCTGGTCACGACGCCGCCTGGAGAATTGATGTAGAGATGGATCGGCTTTTTCGGGTTTTCCGCCTCCAGAAACAGCAGTTGCGCGCAGACAAGCGCGGAAACAGCGTCGTTGACCTCACCGTTGAGAAAGATGATCCTTTCCCGCAACAGCCGGGAATAGATGTCGAAAGACCTTTCTCCCCTTGCGGATTGTTCAACTACCATAGGGACGAGTTGCATCGCTTCGCGCATCGGCGAACTCCTGTCGTTTGAAAATGTAAGGAAATGTGGTGGATCAGGCGGCGAGCTTGATGGGCGAACGGTTGTGGTTTGCGGCGGCCTTTGTCATCCGACCGGAACTGGTGATGGGCAACTCATGAATGACCCGCAGGCTGGTGCCGCCGCTCGCGTTGGGTGCAATCCTGAAGGTGACGGTGCTTTCCAGAAATGGCGGAACGTCATCCCGCATCCTGTAACAGACCTCCTTCCCCGGGGTGATCCTGATCGCCTCGGGTTCAGCCAAAGCCTCCTTCGGCAACCAGTGTTCACGGAAGGCCGGAATGCTGATCGCACGCCAGACTTTTTGCGGCGGCTCATCGAGATCATATTCCAGCTCGATAGCGGGTTTGGGTGCTGGGGGCAGTTCCCTGTTCATTGATCCATATCCTTCAGCAAGAGCTTCAGTGCTTCTACGCGCTGCGGCCAGTAGGCGCGGTATTTGCCAAGCCATGTCGCAATCCGTGTCAGCCCATCCGGATCGACCTCGTAATTGACGAAACGACCCTGCCGCCGTTCGACGACCAGCCCCGCCCCCCGCAGCACGGCAAGATGCTGCGACATGGCCGGCTGGCTGATACCGATACCCTCACGCAAGGCGGAAGCGTTCTGGGCACCATCCGCGAGCTTTTCGAAAATAGCGCGGCGTGTCGGATCGGCCAGCGCCCGGAAAATATCATTCTCTGTCATGACAACAGATAAGCATAGACTTATGTGATTCACAAGTCCCGCCTCCTGCATTCGCTTCGCAAGGCAGGCTTTTTCTCCCGCACCCTCTTCTGCCGTGAACGCTTTATGTGCTCGCGCGTTTTCACCCGGCCTGATAATCTTCAGGCCGGGAGTGATCAAAACAAGTGACTGCATTTACGGTCTTTATCGCCATGGTGCTGCTGGTCGTCGGACCAGCCCTGTTTGTTGTCATCAGCAAGCAGCGGGAAAAGGCCATTCCCAAACGCCCCTCAACTGCCCTGCCCGTTGCCGAGGATGCGACCGGGCTCGACCGCCACTGGCAGTCGATAAGGAACGGCTGGAACGAGAAAAACGCGCTCTGCCTGCTGCATTCCAATCTGGATGCCTTCGCAGTGCGTATGGCGGCCGCGCGGGCGGCTGGGCGCAGCCTTGATCTGATGTATTACATGTGGAACGCCGATCTGACCGGTCGGCTGATGATGCGCGAGGTCATTGCCGCGGCAGATCGCGGCGTGCGCGTGAGGCTGCTTCTGGACGATCTCGGCGTCTCGATGTCTGACCGCATCTTCCACGCCATCGACAGCCATCCCAATATCGAGCTGCGGCTGTTCAACCCAACCAGGGCGCGGGAAAACATCCTGTATCGAAGCCTGGAACTGGTCCTCCGATTTCGAAGCGTCAACCGGCGCATGCACAACAAGGCGTGGATTGCCGATGGACGCGCCGTGATCGTTGGCGGCCGTAATATTGGCGACGCCTATTTCGATGCCGCCGAACGGGCCAATTTCCACGATTTCGACATTCTTGGTTTCGGCAGGATAGTTGCGGATGCCACCGAAATCTTCGACGACTACTGGAACAGCGCCGTTTCCGTTCCCGTGCGCTCGCTTCTGGCGCGCAGGCCGAGCAAGCTTGCCAGGTTAAGGCGCGAGCTTGCTGCGCTGCCGAAAAGCGAGGCTGCCAAACCCTATCTCGAGCGCGTCGAAAACCAATATGGCAGCGGTCATTTCCTGATGTCGGACCGCCTGCACTGGGTCGATGAAGCCGACGTGCTTGCCGACCCGCCGGAAAAAGCAGCGGGAAAACGCCGCAACGGCCACAACTTCCTGATGGAGAGCCTGCTGCCGCTGATGCAGGAGGCAAATGACAGCCTGCACATCACCTCCCCTTATTTCATTCCCGGCAAACAGGGCTTGGACATTTTTGCAAACCTTGCCGAGCGCGGCGTCTCGGTTGCCATCCTCACCAACTCGCTGGCTGCAACAGATGTTGCCGCCGTTCACGCAGGTTACGCACGGTATCGAAAGCCGCTTCTGCTGGGCGGGGTGCGACTGCGTGAACTGCGTGCACAGGCGGACCAGCCAAGCTTTACGCTTCGCGGTTCAGGACAGGCGAGCCTCCACACCAAGGCTTTCTCCCGCGACGGCAAGACCGGCTATATCGGCTCGCTCAATTTCGATCCGCGCTCTGCTTCTCTCAACACGGAAATGGGCGTCGTTTTCACCTCAGCCCCGCTGGTTGCGCGCATGGACGAGATATTCAGCGAAGAGATCCGCCGCTCGATGAGCTTCGAGCTGGATATAGACAACGGCAATCGCATCGTCTGGATGACCGAAGAACACGGCCAGCCGAGGACATACCGACGCGAACCGGACGCTGCCATCAGCCGCCGGATCGTCGCGGGCATCATGCGTTTCCTGCCGCTCGAGTCTCAGCTTTGACTTATCGCGGCTTTGATAACGAAAAGTCCGGTCAGGCCGCCGGTCTCACGCCAGCCTTGGCCAGCTGTATCTGCACCAGCGTGTCGAGGTTCTGGTTGACGCGGCAATAAAATTCCTCGTCGATGAAGGGCCGCAGCATGAAATCGTTGCCACCCGCCTTCAGGAACCGCGCCGACAAAAGCCGGTTGGTGGAAGAGGAAACGCCGATGATGCGCAACTCGTGCGAGCCGCGCACGGTGCGGATGCGCCGTGTCAGTTCGAAACCGTCAATATCGGGCATGTTGTAGTCTGTCACCACCAGCCCGATATCGGGATTGGCCTTCAGGATTTCGAGCGCCTTCGCACCGCTATCGGCAAGGCTGACGCGGAAATTATAACGCTTGAGGCGGCTGGAAAGCAGCGCCCGCGCCGTTGGGCTGTCGTCCACGATCAGCACATGGTGGCGGTGGTTGGTGAGGAACCGACAGATGGATTCCGTCAGCATGTCCACGGCAAAGATATTGTCTTTCAGAATGTAGTCGACCACATTCTTGGCGATCAGCGTTTCGCGGGTCGCCTCATGGAACGTGCTGGTGAAAACGATGGTCGGGATCGAAAGATCGATCAGATATTCCAGCGCCTCGCCGTTCTCCGCCCCCGGAAGATTGATGTTGGAAATCGCAAGCGTCACGGGTTCGGCCGAGTGTTCGTAGCACGCCTGCAACTCCTCGAAGTTGCGGCACACCTCCACGGAAACGCCCAGCAATTCCTTCAGGCGCATGCTCACCATCTGGGTGAACACATTGGTATCTTCCGCAAGCAAAATGCGGCAATTGGTAAATGGCACACCCGAATATTGCATGCCCGTAATGCCCAGAAAATTCATTTTGTCCCAGTCCCCCGTCGTCTTTCACGGGAAATTAGCAGGCGTATTTTTCAGAATGATTAATAACACTTTTGCCCGAAAACAGTCGGCATACATGCTTACCCAAAAGAAAACACGGCCCCCGAGGGAGGGCCGTGTTTCGAATGATTCCAGGAAAATCGCTCAGGCGCGCAGCAGCGCGTTTTCCGTATCGAAGGGGCTTTCTTCCACCACCTCGGCATCATAAAGCGTGCCAAGAATGCGGATTTTCAGCTTTGTGCCAATCGTGGCATATTCGGGTTTCAGCATGGCAAGGGCAATCGATTTGCCGATACGCCAGCCAAAGCCGCCGCTCGTCACACGGCCTGCAAGTGCGCCATCTGCATCGAAGATAGCTTCAGAACCACGGGCATCGACATCCGTATTGCCCGAAACGGTCAGCGTCGAGAATACCGATTTCAAGCCGGCTTCCTTGTATGCCACCAGCGCGTCGCGGCCGATGAAGTTTTTCTCCGGACGCAGGAAACGGTCGAGACCTGATTCATAGGCGTTATATTCGACCGAAAGCTCGCGGCCCATGTTGCGATACGACTTTTCAAGCGACATCGACACCATCGCACGAATACCGAATGGCTTGATGCCAAATTCGGCGCCTGCTTCCATCAGCCGGTCGAAGATGTAGTTCTGCATTTCGATAGGATGGTGCAATTCCCAGCCCAGTTCACCGACGAAGTTGACGCGCAGCGCATGCGCCGTCGCCACACCCACGGAGATCTGCTTCGCCGTCAGCCACGGGAAATCCTTGTTCTCGAGGCTGGTACGGGTCAGCTTCTTCAGGAGATCGCGCGACTTCGGACCGGCAAGCACCAGCACGCCGTATTTCTGGGTGATGGGCTGCAGCACGACGGAACCGTCGGTGGGCGCAAGGCGCTGGAGCACGTCATGATCGTGCGCTTCAAGACCACCGGCGGACACCAGATAGAACCGGCCCGGCGCCCATTCATAGACGGTGAACTCCACCTTCACGCCGCCATTTGGAGTCAGAAGATGCGTCAGCGCAATACGGCCGCGCTTCTTCGGCACGATATTGGCGAGAATGCTGTCCAGCCAGGCGCGCGCGCCTGGACCGGAAACTTCCATCTTGGCGAAGGCCGACATGTCAAGCACGCCGACATTCTGGGTGACGTTCTTCACCTCGTTGCCGACATGTTCGAAATAGTTCGAGCGGCGGAACGACCACTTCTCGACGATACGGCCATCATCCAGTGGCGGCGCATAGTTGTGGCTGGTGATGACATCCGCACCGACGCCGAGGTCCTCTTCGCGCAGCGCATAACCTTCCGGCGCATACCAGTTGGCACGCTCCCAGCCGTAAACGGAACCGAACACGCCGCCAAGCTTCTTCAGACGGTCGTAAACCGGCGTCGTCTTCAGCGGACGGGCAGCGGAACGTTCTTCATCAGGGTAATGCATGGTGAAGACGTTGGCATAGGCTTCCTCATTCTTGGCAATGAGGTAACCTTCCGTAGCGTGAGGGCCGAAACGGCGCGGATCGACACCCATCAGATCGAGTGTAGGTTCACCATCGACGATCCATTCGGCAAGCTGCCAGCCAGCACCACCGGCAGCGGTGATGCCGAACGAGTGGCCTTCATTCAGCCAGAAATTCTTCAGGCCTGGTGCCGGACCGACGATCGGGTTTCCATCAGGCGTATAGGCGATAGCGCCGTTATAGACCTTTTTGATACCGACTTCACCGAAAGCCGGAACGCGCACCATCGCCGTTTCGATATGCGGCATAAGGCGGTCGAGTTCCTCCTGGAACAGCTCATATTCGCTATCGTCAGAGGGACCGTCGACATAACAGACCGGAGCGCCGACTTCGTAAGGGCCGAGGATCAGACCGCCGGCCTCCTCGCGCATGTACCAGGCCGAATCCGATTCACGCAGAACGCCCATTTCCGGCAGACCCTGACGGCGGCGCTCCAGAATGGCCGGGTGCGGCTCGGTGACGATATATTGGTGCTCAACCGGGATGACCGGAATATTGATGCCGACCATCTCGCCGGTCTTGCGGGCAAAGGAGCCGGTGCAGGAGATGATATGTTCAGCGATGATCTCGCCCTTATCCGTCGTCACCTTCCAGTGACCGTCTTCCAGCTGCTCGATGGCGGTGACGGTGGTGTTGCGATAGATGGTGGCGCCACGGTCTCGCGCGCCCTTCGCCAGCGCCTGCGTCAGGTCGGCGGGCTGGATATAACCATCATCGGGGTGCTGGATGGCGCCCAGCAGGCCGTCCGTCTCGCAAAGCGGCCAGATTTCCTTAACCTGCTCCGGCGTCAGCATGTTGACCCGCACACCGATGGTCTCGGCAATGCCGGCATAATACATATATTCGTCCCAGCGATCCTTGGTGCGGGCAAGACGAATGTTCGAGACCTTGGAGAAACCGACATTCATGCCGGTCTCTTCCTGAAGCTCCTCGTAGAACTTCACCGAATACTTGTGGATCTGGCCGACCGAGTAGCTCATGTTGAACAGCGGCAAAAGACCGGCTGCGTGCCAGGTGGAACCGGAGGTCAGTTCCTTGCGCTCGATAAGGACGCTGTCGCTCCAGCCCTTCTTGGCAAGATGATAAAGCGTCGAAACGCCGACGACGCCGCCACCGATCACCACCGCCCGTGCATGTGTCTTCATTTACAGAACCCCTAAAAAGCGCCGGCATTGCCTGTCGTGCTGCCAAATCGATGGGATGGAATATGAAGCGCCCGGCGGCCGTTCAGCCGCCTGATTGCGACATGGCCATAGGGTGCTGCGACAGGGGAGAAAATGCCGTCGCTGGAGGCGGGTTTCAAACCACCGTCGCCTTTTGAAGACGACGGTGGCGCACATATCCTGCGCATTTGCCAGAAACGGAAAAAACATACAGAAGAGAAAAATAGCCAGTCTCATTTCGCAACCTCCTGCGAAGATGCACAAATCTTGGCGCGGTCTTTTACGTCCTTGCCAGCGGCAGTTTTTGCCGCCGCGTCCAGCCATGCGGGCGTGCTGTACCGATGGAAACGCTGTTGAAGCCTATGACGAGCGACCTCGCAAACTGGCTATCGGAAAAAAGGCCGGAACTGTTCGTGCTGCGAATGGTGTTGTCATTGCCGGCCATGTTTTCGGCCGCCGGTTGCTGGCCCTGCGGGCCTGTGGTCGCGGCAACGTCCGCACCATCCACAGTCTTCTGGACGTCGCGTTTGTTTCCCCCGGGCGTCTCATCCGCCACTATGCAAATAGTGCGCGAGGATAACTCCCCGCGCCCGTCAACGCCCGTATCGGCTGCGTCGCCGCAGCCGCGGTAGCCGCAGATTAACTGTCCTTGCCGGCCGCCTTCAACGTCGCCTTCGGCTCCACCACGGTTTTGTCACCCGCCTTGCCCGCGTCCTTTTCCGGTGCAGTTGCCGCGGCAGGCGCCGCCGCGCCCGTATGCGCCGCCACCGCCTTGTCACCCTCTTCCGAAAGCAGCGCCGCCAGCATTTGCGGATTTGCATCACCTTCCACGTGGATGTTGAGGTTACGCTGCGGGAACGGGATGGCGATCCCCTCTTCGCGGAAGCGTTTCAGGATCGCGATCCTCAGCGCGTTTTTCACGCCAAGCCCGTTCGAAAGATCGGCGAGGTGGAAACGCAATTCGAAATCCAGCGAGAAGTCGCCGAAACGGAGGAATTCCACATGCGGTTCGGGGTTGCGCAGTACGGGCGGCTGGGTGCGCACCAGTTCCAGCAGAATATCCATCACCTGCTGCGGATCGGATTCATAGGCAACGGAGACCGGAATTTCCGCACGCATGATGCGGTTGCGGTGTGTCCAGTTGCCGACCGAGGAATTGATGAATTCCGAGTTCGGTACGATGATCGACTGGCCGCGGAAGGTTTCAATCTCGGTCGCGCGCACCGAAAGCCGTTTGACGGTGCCTTCCGTCGTGCCTGTCACCACCCAGTCACCCACCTTGAAGGGACGCTCGACCAGCAGGATGAGGCCGGAGACGAAGTTCGAGACGATGTTCTGAAGGCCGAAACCGATACCGACCGAAAGGGCAGACGCCACCAGCGCCAGGCTGGAGAGGTTAAGACCGGCGGAAGAGACGCCGAAAATGGCCGCAACCGCGATACCGAGATAACCGATGCCGGTCTTGACCGAGTTGCGCACGCCCGCATCCACCTGTCCGCGCGCCATGACGTTGTTGTCCAGCCACTTCTGGAACCAGCGTGTGATGATGTAGCCGATGGCAAAGACAAGGACGCCGCCGAACAGCCCGATCAGCGAGATGGAGGCATTGCCGACGGTGATGCCGGTCAGCAGACGATAGGCCCAGCTTTCGATATCGCCCGGCTGGAACCCCCAGGAAAACAGGATGAGCGGCACGCCGAAGGCGAGTGCGATCACATAGATGCCGAGCCCCGCCGCAAGACCGGCCTGATCCAGCGCAACCGGGCCGAGACCGTAGCGCCGCCCGAGATAACGACCGGCCAGGGATTCGGAAAAGGCGCCCTGTCGCGAAATCGCCTTGCCGGAAAGAATGCCGATATACATTGTTGCGAGCACCGCACCGGTGGCGACGATCTGCGTCGCAAGGAACCGCGCCAGCCCCACATAACCCGTCAGGCAGGCACCGATGAGAACAAACCCGCCGACCCTGAGCAGAATGACCAGCCAGCGCGGCAGGCGCTGGTTGCCGGTCTCGTAGTCCTGCCCCTCACCGATCACCGGGCGCAGGAACGACACGGTGAGCAGGATGATGCCAATGATGATGGAGGCAATGAAGCTCTTGGCAACGGTGACGATCAGCGGCGAATAGAGCGTCTCGCTGATCGTGCCGAACAGATAATCGAGACCGTTGACGAGCGCCATCAAAAGCACGGCCGAGGACAGCGTGTGCGCTCCGCGATTGGAAACCTGCAACAGACGCCATTCCGGCTGCGTCGGCGCAAAGATAGCGTAGCTCAGCCGCGACACGAAATAGACGAAGCCCGTAACTGCCATGGCGCCGAACAGGATCGGCGCGATATCGGAACGAAGCACGTTGAAATTATCGAGGAAAAACGCCGAGGTTACCAGAAACAGGAAAAGCGACAGCGACTGCACCATGGTTGACCAGAAGGCCACCGAAAGCCGCCGCAGATAGGAAGGCTCGCCGGAAAAGGCCCGCCGTTCCATGCGGCTGCCGAAAAAGCGGTAACCGCCCACCAGAAACAACAGCGCCGCCATGATCGACAGCATCACCGCCCCGAACATCGGCAGGCGTTTGTAGTTCCAGACGAAACCCGCCCAGCTGCTGAAGGCGTTGTTGAGATTGGTCAGCTCGCTCACGAAGGCGGAAGAGGCGTCGCCCAGCGTCTGGGAAGAGACTTCGGTGCGCTTGAACAGGGTCGCGGCAAAAAGCGCCCGCCGAACCGCCGTAATGTTGTTGGAAATCTGCGCGGCGTTGGTGGCAGTGCTCTCCACCTCGCCGGCAATGGCATTCACCTCGGCGCGCTCCGCAGTCAGCCGGGAGCGCTCCTCCGTCACCATGCTCGCTTCGGGCGGCTGTCCTTCCGCCGGGGCAGCACCAAGCGCGTCGAGACGCGTCTTGATCTGGTCCAGACGGGTCCGCAGCTTGGTGTTGGCGGCGGCAGCATCGGCTGCAATGGTATCGGCGCGTCCCTTCAGGTCCACCAGCTGCACGTCATCGCTGCCGCCCGCCTCCACCTGTTTGGCGATTGCCGAAATATCGGCCTTCCATTTTTCCAGATCCGTGCGCGCCTGCTCGACGATGGAAGCCTGGATAGCGACTGGTGCGGCCGCTGGCGCATCCTGCGCCGACGCCAAGGTTGCGGACGACAGAAAGCTGCCAAGGAGGGTGAATACCGCGACCATTATCGCAGCCATGGCGGCCTTTCGCCGCCGGTCGGATAAAGGCCCGCCGAACATCCGCCTACCGTCAATCATTCCGCCAAACATCAACCGCACATCCATGCCTTTCAAATCTTCACCCAGCATCAGGCTATTTATCGCCTGCTGCGCGGAAAACCACCCGCAAAAAGCGAGGTTTTCGGGAGTTTACCTTGCTTTTCACCCGGAGAATCATCACCTTCAATAGTGCAGCAATCATGGGAGGAAATCATGGAATCTGCTGGTATTGGCTGGATCGCAGCTATCATCATCGGTGGTGTCGCCGGGTGGCTCGCCGAACAATTCATGAAAAGCAATATGGGTGTTTTCATGAACATCCTACTTGGAATCGTCGGTGCCATCGTCGCTAACGCCATTCTCTCGGTATTCGGAATCGTTTTGACCGGATGGATCGGTTATCTCATCGCCGGCTTCATCGGCGCCTGCATCCTCATCGTTATCGGAAGAGCCTTCCGGCGAGGATAGCAAAAGAAAAAAATCCGTAAAATCCCGGATTTCCAGCCTTTTCCAGCGCGACTGAAATTTTTTCGTCACAAAAATCGAAGAAATTTCATTTCCGCGCTGGACAAGCCGAAACTTCCCCTTTATAGCCCCCCTCACACCGCCACACGGTGTCGGTCGGGTGATTAGCTCAGTTGGTAGAGCAGCTGACTCTTAATCAGCGGGTCGTAGGTTCGAGCCCTACATCACCCACCAAATTCTTCAAAAATGACAAGACGTTGCGGTGCTAAGTTAAAGCATCGCCTTCGGCGCCGGGGACTGAAAAAAAGTTCGCCTTCGGCGCCCCTGAACATGCGGTCGCGACAGCGGACCTAGCTCCCAAGAAAACCTACAACTTCGTTTCGGGTATGATTTTTGTCCCGATAAAACGTGGCCCCAAGGGCCGCCCGGCAATACGGCTTGCGAATTCCTCGGTGAAAGGAACAGGCGTTGCCCGCCTCACCGCGTTGATGGCGGAATCGATAAAGGCTTGCCGTCTTGGACTGTCTTCCTGCGGGCGCGCGGCTGTGACGACCACCTTGCCCCTTATCTGCCCATCCTTATGCAGGATGAACTGCAGCGTCACGACAAGCCCCTCCGTGTCTTCCGGCGGCACCCAGCATGCGTAAATCGCATCGAACATTTCTTTGAGGTTGCTGACCGGAGCAGGATCGTTGCAGACCCGCGACTGGCCCAAAGCCTGCGTCAGAAAACCCGCGTACAGGGTGGCCAGTGCCACGATACCCGGCAGCTTGAGGCCGCAGAAGAATAAAAACGAACGCTTGATCAAATCCATTATCCTCTGTCGGAAAGCGATCAGCCTGGCCCATCCACCAATTAACGTCATTTTTTGAAAAAATATTTTTGTCAGTAAAAACTCTTCGCTGATTCAGCAATCGATATATACAAAATAACAAAGTCCACGATACACACAGAAAAATTATAAATAAATCAAAATAAAAATCAAAATAAATGAAAAAACAATTGGAAATAAGAAAATATTTTCGGAATAGAAGAATAATATATTTGTATCATAAAAATAAAATCACGAATAAAGGCAAAAATTCGAAATATTTATTTATATATATTTGTAATATTTAAAATAGACTGGATATCTCGAAAAGTTACCCATAAATAACCCTTCGCAATTTAACCAAAACCCGCAGTTTGCATTGCAAGCCACTGGTTTGGTTGTATGCATTGCCAAGCCAGAACGATGGCGCAAAAGGGGGATATCATGACATCAAAATGGGTAACGGCGGTGTTTTTCGGAGCTACGCTGACGGTTGCGGGTGCGGCGCAGGCGGACGACCTCGTCTTTTCGCTGAAGAACGGAACGAACTCCGTTCTCAATGCCTTCTACACCTCGCCGGTCGGCGTCGATGACTGGGAAGACGACGTGTTCGGGAAGAAGGCGCTTGGTCCGGGCGAAACGATGGAGATCACCATCGCCGATGGCCGCCGCGTGTGCAAATACGACATGCGTTTCGAATTCCAGGGCGATGAGCTGGAAGACCTCGAGGATACGCAGAACCTGTGCGAACTCGGCGAATATACCATCACCGAGTAAGAATCCGGCAATAACGGCCCTGCCCGATCATGGCGGGGCCTGCACCAACAAGCGGCCTTCAAAAAAATCAGCCGCTCCCGCAACGCCGGTTTTGCAACACAGCTACTGAAACGACGAAATATCAGCGCGGCAGTGCCACCCGCTCCGCAAAGCGGTCTTAATCATGCCTATGATTGGGGTGATGAGATTGATCGTCAACATATTGCTTTTCGCCCTCGGCGCAGTCGGAAGCGGCGTATGTGCGTTTCTATTGTCGGGGACGCTTGCCGATTCCGGATTTCTCGGTTCCTGTTTCGAGGGAAGTTGTGCCTATGCGGCGCTTTTCATGGTGCTGCCCGTCACATGGTTCGTGCTTTTTGCGCTTTATGTCATGGCATTGCTGGTCTGGAGACGAAAACCTTTCCGGAACGGAAGGCTCTGAAATAGGTAAGACAGCGCCGTCGCTACCGGACGTTCGTTGACAGCCATCGAGACTTGCCGTTAACGTCCCGCCTGCTGGGGGATTCGCTGCCATTGATATACGGGCCTGCCCGATATCATAGGCCTCTGAATGTGCATGTTTCCGATTTGCGCGTCGCTTAACGACGTGCATGGCGGAAAACAGGGAGACCAAACGATGCGGGCCGCAATTAATTCTCCATCGCTTTCTATCGATACCATGGACTATCAGGCCGAGTGCCAGTTCGCGCTGGAGCCCTCCATTCAAGGGCTGATCGAAAAAGCGGAAGACGCTGGCTGGAACCGTCAGCAGGCCGCGCTTGCCATCGTCGCGCTCGCCAGTGAACATCTGAGTGACCTGCTTCCAGGCCTCACCGTACCCGATCAACGCCCCCTGTCCTGACAGCCTCCCGCCCGCCGGAGCTGATCAGCACCCGGCATGATTGCCAAAGCATCCCGAAAATTGATTGAGCAGGCCGGAGTATCCCCCGTCGCGCCCGCAAGGGCGTTCGATGCTCCGTCGCAAGCGCTTGGGGAGAAAACGCTCCACGCGAAGCCCTGCCCCCTCAACGCAGCCCGTAGTGTCCCCGTCACAGACCGTCTCCAGGGCATTTCAGCTGCCCTTTAACTATCGCTGCCACAGTGTTGACATAAGCGACCGATAATGAGAACATAAAGTGAACATTATGGAGGTCAGCGATGAACGCAGCAGACGCAACCATAGAAAATGCCCTGTCCGTGGTCGCCCGCTCCCGCGATATGCGCGAGCGCGCGCTCGAGAGACGACGGGAATTGCAGCGGCGAACGGAAGTAATCATCGCCCGGCCGCTCTACGTGCTGAAAAAGAATGAAGGCCCGAAGCAATTGTCGCTAAAACTCGACAGCTAGATCGCAAAAAGCAAATCCCGTGCGGATTACCTCACACACGGGATTTTCAGAATGAAACGATCATTGTCTTGTCTTATTGCATGCGTTGCATTGCGGCTTCGGGTTCGCCAGTCGTCGCAACCGTTGCCGCCGGAAGGCGATCGGTCTTTTTCAGTATGACGATGGGCTTGTCCACCGGATCCGTCGGCGGAACGATGCTTGCAGTTTTGAATTCACGGTCGACAGCAGGAACGGAAGCGTTGATCTTTTCATGACCTGCGCACTCCGCCAACGCTGCACTGGCGGAAAAACCAAGTACAGCGGCGATAATGAGAACTGATTTCATGTCATTCTCCCTTCGCTTTCGTGGCGATCTCCCAATCTAAGGGGAGACGGTCCGGATTGAAAATCACACTTTAGAGACATCTAAAGCTCTCTGTCATTGCGGCAGTCGTCATCGGTCGGCCATGGGGCAATGGGTCAGGCGTGCCGCTTTATTTTTTCCGCAAATCCAGCGGATTTTGGCAAAGCGGCCTGCGGAATATCATCGCCACATAACTTCCCTTCAGGGAAATGAGGCTAGGCTTGTAAGTCGTGGCCTGTGCCGCGTTGGCGGCCTTTATCGTTCGTCCATCTGGAGAATTATGCTGCATGGCACGCCTCCTTCCATGAGCGATAACGAAAAAACAGCGGTCTTGTTCCGCAGCGGCGAAACGGCGGACAATTGAAAAGATAAGGCACCGCCGCGTGCTTCGTCTCCACGCCGGTGAGATGGTGACACGAATAGTCGGATGAGGGCAAAGTCTTGCCGCATAGCTCCGGCCTCGCCGCCTCATTCCGCTCCCGCTGAGAAGAGCGCTCCCAAACCCAACCATGACCCAAGGCTTGAAATTTTGCCCGAAACCGCTATATGGCTTTGCGAGAGGACGACCTCGGCCATTATGGCGACAGCATGCGGGACGGCCCGGTCACATACCGGAGAATAAATTGCGTTCCCTGCCTGATCGTATCCGCCACGCTCTCAGCTTCGAAATCATCGGCCTTCTGCTGGTCGTGCCGCTGGGTGCATTCGTATTTCACATGCCCATGGAAGATATCGGCATTGTCGGTCTGGTCAGCGCCACGCTCGCCACCGCCTGGAACTATCTTTACAATCTCGGCTTCGACCATGCCATGCAGCGCCTGAAAGGCACGACGCTGAAGACGCCCGCTATCCGCGTCGCCCATGCCCTGCTGTTCGAATTGGGTCTGCTGATCGTGCTGATGCCCTTCATCGCCTGGTATCTCAGCATCAGCCTTGCCCAGGCGCTGGTGATGGATATCTCGTTTGCGCTGTTCTACGTAGTCTATGCCTTCGTCTTCAACTGGGGCTACGACCGGCTTTTCCCGCTGCCGGAATGGCAGTCGCAGGACGCCGTCTGATCGGCGGCGGCACCGGCGTGTGCGTCAGCGTAGCGAAGCCGTGAAAAAGCGGATGACTTCGCTGTTCAGTCGACGATGAAACTCCGCCCGGTCAAACCCCGGAATATCGCCGCATATCTGGGCCAGGGCTTTTTCCATCTCGGCGGGGCAAGGTGTTATGAACGAAAAATGCCCTGCCCCTTTCACCGTCTGATAGTCCGGTTTTGCCGGCAGGTCGTCGCGCAGCCTTAAAATATCCTCCGGCGCCACACCGTCGCCGCCGCGCTCTGAACTCCAGAGCTGAACGGGGATTTTGATATCTCGCAGATCGGCCCGCCCTGGAAAGGCGTTGAGGGGGTCTGCAACAACCACAGCCTTCACCCGCGCATCGTAGACCCGGTCCTCAGGCGAAGCAGACCTTTCCAGCATCTGAGCACACACCGCCGCCTGCCCATCAGGGCACGGCAATCCGGTATTTGGAAAATCCGGAACGCCGCCGGCAAGTACCAGCGCCGTATAACCGCCGCGCGAAAATCCGAACACCCCGATCCTTCCGGCATCGATAAAACGGGCATCGTTCCAGTTCGCCAGCATATGGTCGAGCAGACGGACGATATCGGCCGGTCGTTCGGTCAGCGCGGAAAGATCGCCTGCCCGCTTCATGTCGATGGCGTTATCGCCGGGATGATTGATCGCCGCGACGATGAAGCCGGCATCCGCCAGCGCCGCCGCGGTATCCCGATGGCTGAAATACGTACCGCCGAAACCGTGGGAGATGATGACGAGCGGATATTGCCCATCGGCAACTGGGTAATCACGCACCGCCTGCAGAGCGAAGGGGCCGATGCGGGTCTCCACCGGAGTCGCCGCGCAGGGCGACCACACCGCCGCCCTCATGAAAGGCTTGCCGCCTGCCGAGGGAATCTCGATCAACCGAAGACCGGCTGCCAGAACGGTGCCCGTTCCGCACATGGCGGAAACAAGGGAAAGGCAAAGCAATACCAGAAATCGCATGACCGACCCGCGGATCGGAAACATTGAATGCAAGGCCGTCACCAACAGGCCTCACCCGCAACATAGAGCAATCTCTTGTAGCGGAAATGACCGTCGTCAGACTTAGAGCGACTTCAGCGTCCAGGCCACGATTTCGCGGGTGGCGGCGGCGAAAGCCTGGTCTAGCGCTTTGACGAAATTGGCATTTCCGGAACCGCTGACGCGTGCGCTGGCGCGGAATACTTCCTGCGCCTTTACCGTGCCGTTGCGATCGTTCAAGAGCTTCACCGAAATCTCGATATCGGCGGTGTTTTTTGCCGTATCGATTTCGAAGGTGCGAATATCGCTGACCACCTGGTAATCGATCGCCAGCCCCTGCCCCGGCCGGCCGACGCCACCGAGCTTGCCGGTATCCTCGAATGCTTGCACCAGCTTGGATTGCACCATGCGCGGCAGGCGGTCGCTCCATTGCGAATTGCCGAGATATTGCACTTCCGAGCCGGAAAGGCGCACCACGATGTTTTCGCTATCAAGCGCTTTCAGCGCCGTCGGATCGGCGATCAGCAATTGCCGGCCTTTGAGCGACGGCCCCTGCGTTACAGTCGCCGAAGAGACGGAAAGGTCGAACGTATCGTTCGATGGGGTTCCCGCACAGCCCGCCATCGCAACCGCAAGCAGCGGAGCCAAAAGCAGGGCACGGCGCTTATGGCCGTTCATCAATCGTGTCATTGGCCCATACCCCTTTTAGCGCCTTGTTCTGCCGTCATATTGTTTCACGGTTTCGCCGCCGAAAATCAACCGCTGCGGATCGCGGTCTATATTGGTGATCGCATTGTTGAGATTGTCGACCGTCTGCCGCGTGCTGCCGATAAGCGCCTGGAAATCCTTCAGGCCCGAACTGGAGAAGCGCGTGAGATTGTCGGCAATCGGCCCTATTCGGGCATTGAGATTGTCGGCCACGGCCTTGAACGAGGTCAAAGTCTCGCGCGCCTTTGCAAACAGCGAATTGGCATCGTCGGTTCCAAGCATGCCGTCCACCTTGGCAAGAATGCCATCGACACGGCTTGAGGCAAGGTTAAGCTTGCGGCCCATGTCGGTGAAATCGGAGACCGCCTGGTCGATATCGGCCCGGCGCGCACCGACATCGTCGGCAATCCGCTTGAAGTTCGCGACGGCATCGCGCGCATCGGCAGTCGCTGCGGAAACATCACCCACCACGGTGCTGACCTTTGCGGGATCGACCGACGCCAAAAGCTCATCCGCGCGCTTCACCACCGTCTGCACTTCCGTGCTCGCCGCCTCGAAGTTGCGCGCCGTGCTCTGCACCGTTTCCATGATGCCCTGAATATCGCTCGAAGCGGAAGCGACGTCCTTCGTCACCTTGTCGACATTAGACAGGATGGAATCGATCTTGCCGGCATCCACCGCCTTCACCAGATCTTCGACAGCGGTCAGCGTGCCGTCCAGGCGCACCGAGACCGATTGAACGGTGGTGGAAAGCGAACTGAGGCTGGCGATGAAACTCTTGATACCATCGGAATTTGCGGCCAGCGCATCGGAGAATTTCTCGGCGTTACGCACCGTCTGCGTCAGCGGCCCACGGGCATCCTGCACGAAACCCTGCAATTCGCCGATGGCGCCATCGGCGCGTTTCAGGATCTTGTCGGCGGTGGCAAGAAGGTTGGTGACGCTGGAAAGATCGGCCGTCAGCTCGGCGGGAACGCCGCTTTCGACGGATTTCTGCAGAATGCGCTCACCATCTTTGTTGCCGCCGGAAAGCTCGATATAGGCAGCGCCCGTCAGGCCCTGAATTTCAAGCACGGCGCGGGTGGACGGGAAAACCGGCGCGTCCGCCTGCACTTCAGTAAAGGCGATGGAATAGGCCGGATCGTCACGGTCGATCGCAAGACCGCGCACCGTGCCGACAGGAATGCCGTTGAAGCGTACCGGAGAGCCGACGGAAAGGCCGTTTGCCGAGCCGGGAATACGCACCACGAGCTGCGCCGTCGGTCCACCCCGGCCGAATTCCGCCATCCAGTAAACGAAGCCGAATGCGGCGGCGATCACGATCAGCGTGAAAATTCCGACTATGGTGTAGTTCGCCTTGGTTTCCATGCTTCTTGTTACTCCACCGGATTTTCGTGTCTGTCGTCCGGAAGAACGACAGAGCGCGCCCGTTTGCCACGGAAATAGGACTGCACCCAGGGGTCTTCACAGGCAAACATGTCCTGCAAGGTCCCTTCCACCAGCACCTTCTTCTGCCCTAGCACCGCAATGCGGTCGCAGACGGAGAACAGGCTGTCGAGGTCGTGCGTCACCATATACACGGTCAAACCGAGCGAATCGCGCAAGCGCGCGATCAGCATATCAAATTCCGCCGCCCCGATGGGATCGAGGCCGGATGTCGGCTCATCGAGGAAGACAAGGTCGGGATCGAGCGACAGCGCGCGCGCAAGCGCGGCACGCTTGATCATGCCGCCGGAAAGCTCCGACGGGTATTTGTCGCCCGCATCGGGCTTCAGGCCCACCATCTCGATCTTGAGATAGGCAAGCTCGTCCATCAGCTTTTTCGGCAGGTCCAGATATTCCCGCATGGGCAGCTGGATGTTTTCCTTCACCGTCAGGCCGGAAAACAGCGCCCCCTGCTGGAACAGCACGCCGAGCCGCTGGTCGAGCATCATGCGGTCGTCTTCGCTGGCCTTGTCGTAATCGGTGCCGAGAATGCGGATTGCACCCGCCTGGCGTGGCAGAAGCCTCAAAATCGCACGCATCAGGACGGATTTACCCGCGCCGGATGGGCCGATGAAGCCAAGGATTTCACCGCGATAGACGTCCAGATCGAGATTCTCAAGCACGTTCCTGCCGTTGAAACCGACAGTCACACCCTCGACGGAAAGAACCGTCTCACGGCCGTCCTTTGCAGTTTTTGTCTCTTGCGGCTTCTGGTCCAAAGTTTCCAACGCGCCCTCCTTAAAAATCGATGGCTGCGTAGAAGATGGCAAAAAGGCCATCCACCAGAATGACGACGAAGATCGATTTGACCACCGACGACGTGACGTGTTTGCCGAGCGATTCCGCCGAACCGCCGACCTTCATACCCTCAACCGCCGCAACGATGCCGATGATCAGCGCCATGAACGGCGCCTTGATCATGCCGGCGGCGATGGTCGATTCCTCGACCGCGCCATGCAGACGCGACAGAAACACTTCGAAGGTGATGCCGGAATAGAGAAGCGTGACGATGGCGGCGCCGAAAAGTGCGGCGAAATTGGCAAGGATGGTCAGAAGCGGCAGTGCGATTGTCAGCGCCACGAGACGCGGAAACACCAGCACGCCGACAGGGTTGAGACCGATCACCTTCAGCGCGTCGATTTCCTCGCGCATCTTCATCGAGCCGATTTCCGCCGTGATCGCACTGCCGGAGCGACCCGCGATCATGATCGCGGTCAGAAGCACGCCGATTTCACGCAATTGCAGGATGCCGACGAGATCGACGACGAAAACTTCCGCGCCGAAATAACGCAGCTGGAAGGCGCCCTGCTGGGCGATGATGGCGCCGATCAAAAACGACATCAGCATGATGATCGGCACGGCGCGCACGCCCATATGGTCGATCTGGTTGACGATGGCCGCCGGCGAGACGCCGCGTCCGCGCCCGAGCTTCATCTGCGCGCCGCGCACGGCAGAACCCAGAATATACATGCCCGCGAGGAAATCCGCACCATTCTGGACGACAGCCTGGCCGATCGGCGAGAAGAAGCGTTCGGCAAGTCCCACCTTGGCGGCAGGCTCGCCCTCCATCGCCGCTTTATCCGGCAATTGGCCGATCAGATCCTCGATTCGCTCGTTTCCGGTAAGCGTGACAGTAACGCCCTTCGCTTCCATATCTTCGCGCAATCGCCGGATGACCCAGGCGCCGGTCGTGTCGATTGCCTCCACCGAGGAAAGATCGATCTCCACCGGACCGGCAGGGCCGCTTTTCTCGATGTTTTCGAGGCGTGCAAAAATGCCTGAAAGATTGCTGTTACGCCAGGAACCGCTCAAGGCATACCGCTGGCCGCCGCCGGAGACGGCGTCGTCTTCGGTGATTGCGGCCGGGTTCGCCTGTTGCCGTATATCCTGTTCTTGCATAATGCTCCGAGCGAGTGCAGCCGTCACGAGATTCTTAAAGGTTTCATAACGGTTTGGCCTTCGGCAAGCCACAGTGACAGCCGACAATTCGCGATAAATTTGGCGTCATGTGTCTTTTAACGCCTGTCAGGAAGTGAAAAAACATGCCCCGTTACCTTCAAGCCACAACAGAACGTTTCGCCGTTGCTGGCAGCTTCACTATTTCACGCGGCACTCGCACACATGCGGATGTCGTAACGTGCACCATCCGCGATGGTTCCTTTACCGGCAGAGGTGAATGTGTGCCCTACCCGCGTTATGGCGAAAGCATCGAAGGCGTTATCGCCGATATCGAAGCAATGGCTGAGCAGATTGCCGGCGGCCTGACACGGCATGAATTGCAGCAGGTGATGAAACCCGGCGCCGCCCGCAATGCAGTGGATTGCGCACTATGGGACCTCGAAGCCAAGATGAGTGGCAAAAGTGCTGCCGAACATAGTCTCGGACACGCGGCAAAACCGCTCGTTACCGCCTATACCATCTCGCTTGCCGATCCCGAGACCATGGCGGCTAAAACGGCGGAAAACGCTGGCCGCCCGCTGCTGAAGATCAAGACAGGAACGGCGGATGACGAGGCGCGCCTGCGGGCCGTGCGCACCGCAGCACCTGACGCGCGCATCATCATCGACGCCAATGAGGGCTGGAACGACGATAATATCGAATATTATCTGAAACTCGCAGCGGAACTGAACATCGCACTCATCGAACAGCCGCTTCCCGCCGGCAAGGACGCCATCCTGGCCCGCATCGACCACCCGGTCCCCATCTGCGCCGATGAAAGCGTGCATTCCACCAAGGACCTCGCAGACCTGCGCGACCGTTACGATGCGATCAACATCAAGCTGGACAAGACCGGCGGTCTCACGGAAGCACTTGTCATGAAGGCAGAGGCGGAGCGGCTAGGCTTCATCATCATGGTCGGCTGCATGCTCGGCACCTCGCTCGGCATGGCCCCCGCCGTTCTGGCCGCCCAGGGAGCCGCCTTCTCCGATCTCGACGGCCCGCTGATTCTCAGGCAGGACCGGCAGCCGGGCCTCGTTTACGAGGGGTCGCTGGTTTATCCGCCGCAGCCGGAGTTGTGGGGATAAGAGCCGTCGTTCGGGTTTCGTGTGAAAGCACTACGCCGAACATCGCAATAATCTTTGCAGTATCACGTAAACTGTATGACCAGCCTCGCCTCACACTCGACGTCATCCTCGGGCTTGTCCCGAGGATCTATCCACGTCGCGCGAAATCAATCGGTTGCAAATCCTTGGGACAAGCCCAAGGATGACGACAGAGAGCTGAACCATCCCGCGCTTAGGGATCGCCCTGCCTGCTGAACCAACCCCAATCAGGCCGCGTGCTTGCCAATCAGACCTGGAATATCCACCGGCTCCATCTCGTCCGATGTCTGCGAAGGGACATCGCTCGTCTGCATCCAGGTGATCAGCTCGAAAGTGCCATCGGCATTTTCGGCAATCGCCGTGCAGCTTTCCACCCAGTCGCCGGTGTTGATGTAGCGGATGCCGTCCATGTCTTCCATCACGGCGTGGTGGATATGGCCACAGATCACACCATCCACATTGTTGCGGCGCGCCTCGTCGGCCACTACGCGCTGGAACTCGCCGATGAAGTTGACGGCGTGTTTGACCTGCAATTTCGCCCAGGCGGAGAACGACCAGTAAGGCAGGCCGATGCGGCGGCGCACCGCAGCAAGGACGATGTTGATCGCAATCGCCGCGTCGTAGGCCCAGTCACCGAGATAGGCGAGCAGGCGGGCATTGCGCACCACCACGTCGAACTCGTCGCCATGGATGATGAGATATTTCTTGCCGTCTGCCGCCTCGTGGATCATGCGCTCGGCCACTTCGATACCACCGAAATGCATGCCCGGAAACTCGCGCAGAAATTCATCGTGGTTGCCGGGAATATAAACGATACGTGTTCCCTTGCGGGCCTTGCGCAACAACTTCTGCACCACGTCGTTGCAGCCCTGCGGCCAGTACCAGCTGCGGCGCAGCCGCCAGCCGTCGATGATGTCACCGACCAGGATGATCGTATCGGCCTCGTGATGTTTCAGGAAGTCGAGCAAAAAATCCGTCTTGGCCGCCTTGGAACCGAGATGGACATCCGAAATGAAAAGCGTTCTGAACTGTCTGGTTTCAATTTGACCGGCCACGGATTTAATCCCCTTGTTCGGTTGCGTCCCTGCGGCTTTCTTCCCTCTCAGAACCAGACTCGTGTTGCAGCAACATGACAATGGCCGGTTTTTGTATGGAATATGACCGTTGGCATCACGAAAACGCGAATAAGCTATGCCCGCATTTGCATAAGGGGGCGGCAAATAACGGCTGTACCATGGGAAAGTTTGTTGTATTCAGAGGGCCGGAATTGAACCAGACATGACGGTGGAAGACATGACCTCTCACGATAAGAACAACACGCCCGCCAACACGGCAAAGGCCGACATCGAGGAACAGGCGCTCTTTTTCCACCGCTACCCGCGCCCCGGCAAGCTGGAAATCCAGGCCACCAAGCCCCTTGGCAACCAGCGCGATCTGGCGCTTGCCTACTCGCCGGGTGTCGCCGCCCCCTGCCTCGCCATCCATGAAAATCCGGAAATGGCGGCGGAATATACCGCCCGCGCCAATCTCGTTGCAGTGATTTCCAACGGTACGGCAGTGCTTGGCCTTGGAAATATCGGCCCGCTTGCGTCCAAGCCTGTTATGGAGGGCAAGGCTGTCCTCTTCAAGAAATTCGCCGGCATCGACGTTTTCGATATCGAGATCGATGCGCCCGGCATCAACGACATGGTCTCCACCATCGCAGCGCTGGAACCCACCTTCGGCGGCATCAACCTTGAAGACATCAAGGCGCCCGAATGTTTCGAGGTGGAGCGCCAGCTGCGCGAGAAGATGAACATACCCGTCTTCCACGACGATCAGCACGGCACGGCGATCATCGTCGCCGCCGCCGTCACCAACGCGCTGGAACTGGCCGGAAAATCGCTTTCGAGCGTCAAGATCGTTGCGTCAGGCGCCGGTGCGGCAGCCCTTGCCTGCCTCAATCTGCTTGTCGCCATGGGCGCAAAGAAAGAAAACATCTGGGTCCACGATATCGAGGGCCTCGTTTATGACGGCCGCAACTCGCTGATGGACGAGTGGAAGGAAGTCTACGCGCAGAAGACCGACAAGCGGGTTCTGGCCGACTCGATCGACGGCGCGGATGTCTTCCTCGGTCTTTCGGCGGCAGGCGTGCTGAAGCCGGAACTTCTGGAGCGCATGGCGGAAAATCCGCTGATCCTGGCGCTTGCCAACCCCAATCCGGAAATCATGCCGGAAGTGGCCCGTGCTGCCCGCCCGGATGCGATGATCTGCACCGGCCGTTCGGATTTCCCGAACCAGGTCAACAACGTGCTCTGCTTCCCCTATATCTTCCGCGGCGCGCTGGATTGCGGCGCAACCACGATCAACGAGGAAATGAAGATGGCCGCCGTGCAGGCCATCGCCGAGCTTGCCCGCGAGGAAGTCTCGGAAGTCGCCGCCAAGGCCTATAGCGGCGAAACGCCGATCTTCGGCCCGAACTACCTCATTCCCTCGCCTTTCGATCCGCGTCTCATCCTGCGCATCGCGCCGGCCGTTGCCCGTGCTGCCGCCGCAAGCGGCGTCGCCGCCCGGCCGATCAGCGATTTCGAAGCCTATCTCGACCAGCTGAACCGCTTCGTCTGGCGTTCCGGCTTCATCATGAAACCGGTCTTCAACGCCGCCAAGGTTGCCGAAAAGAAGCGCATCATCTTTGCTGAAGGCGAAGACGAGCGCGTGCTGCGCGCCGCACAGGTGCTTCTGGAAGAAGGGACCGGCATCCCGATCCTCATCGGCCGCCCGCAGATCATCGAAACGCGCCTGAAGCGCTTCGGCCTGCGCATCCGTCCGAATACCGATTTTGCGGTGGTCAATCCGGAAGACGATCCGCGTTACCGCGATTACGTCGATGATTATTTCGCCCTGGTCGGCCGCGCTGGCATCAACCCGGAGGCGGCCCGCACCATCGTGCGCACCAACTCCACGGTCATCGGCGCGCTGTCGGTGAAGCGTGGTGAGGCGGATGCGCTGATCTGCGGTCTGGAAGGCCGTTACGACCGGCACCTGCGCGACGTGAACCAGATCATCGGCAAGCAGGAAAGCGTTCGCTCTTTCGCAGGCCTCAGCCTGCTCATCACCCAGCAGGGCGCGCTGTTCCTCACCGACACCTTCGTCAACAACGATCCGACCTCCGAAGAAGTGGCCGAAATGGCCATTCTCGCGGCAAAGGAAATCCGCCGCTTCGGCATCACGCCGAAGATCGCGCTCGCCAGCCACTCCAATTTCGGGTCGCGCGATTCGGAAAGCGCCCGCAAGATGCGCCGCGCCCTGAAGATCGTGCAGGCAGCGGCACCCGAATTGGAAGTGGACGGCGAAATGCAGGGCGGCTCGGCACTTTCGGAAGCGCTGCGCAAGCGCGCCATGCCCAACAGCGTGCTGACCGGCGAAGCGAACCTGCTGGTCTTCCCGAACCTTGATGCCGCAAACATCACGCTCGGCGTCACCCGCACGCTGACGGAGGGCCTGCATGTCGGCCCCATCCTGCTTGGCACGGCACTTCCCGCCCATATCTTGTCGCCCAGCGTCACCTCGCGCGGCGTTGTCAACATGGCGGCCTTTGCCGTCGTGCAGGCATCGCACCCTTCGGTCTGATGAAGGCGTATTAACGCAGTTTTGAACAAGCTGTTGCCGCATTGCGGCAACAGCTTATGTTATCTTCCTGAAACACGGATTTCCCGAAGCATAACACCCTCGCCACCGGCCGGGGACATCGAACGGATCGCACCATTGACCCGGCGCCGCAGCATTATCGGCCTCCTGCTTCCCCTTGTTTTCATCGCCCCGGCCGCTGCTTTCGCGGATCAGGTCTGCGATACGCTTTATGCGCAGCTGCGCGAACCGCCGCGTGTCATAGGCAACACCGCCGAGGTACGGCGTTACGCCAATGCGCTCACCCGCCAGAACATCGAGATCCGCAGGATCAGGAACGATCTGCGCCGTTACGGCTGTTCATCCGCAAGCGTCACCGTTTATGGCAGCCCGAATGCCGAACTCTGCGCGGAGATCAGCGACGCGATGGCGGATGCGCAGAGCGAACGCGATGCCATCATCCGTGACCGCGACTATGCCATGGCGGCCCAGGGCAACGATGATGGCGACATCAGACGCCAGCGCATTCTCGCCGCCCTTGACGCCAATGGCTGCAGCGCCATTCCGGAAACGGAAGCGCGCCAGCCGACGGCCCCCGATGTGACACGTTACCCCGACGCCTTCGGCGAACAGAGCAATCCGCCGGGACAGGCGGGGCTTTCGCCCTACCCCAATGCCGCTGCGGAAGGCGGGCTCAGGACGCTGTGCGTGCGCACCTGCGACGGCTCGTTCTTCCCCATCGCTTCCAATGCCTCGCCGCTCGATTTCCGTGCGCAGGCCGAACAATGCCAGAAAATGTGTCCGGGTACGCAGACGGAGCTTTATTTCCACTCCATGACGGAGCAGGAAACGGCTGACATGGTCTCGGCTGAAACAGGAAAGCCCTACAAGGACCTGCCGACCGCCTTTGCTTATCGAAATGCCTCAACCAAAGCCCCAGGCTGCGCCTGCAACATGGCCGCCTATCACGAGGAGATGAAGCAGCAGGAGGCTGCGCGGCCGGAAGCTGAGAAACCCTATTCCAGCATCACGACCATTCCATCACCGCAAGGTGACACCTCCAAAAAACCCACCGAACTGCAGCAGGCCGCAAAGCCGCCGGAACAACCGGTTCCGGAACGCGACTATGACCCGAACAACAGCAGGGTCCGCGTCATCGGCCCTAAATTCCTGCCCGACCAGACAGGCCGGATCGACCTGAAGAACCCGGCGCTGAAGGGCATTCAGCCGCAGCAATAGCTCCCATCAGGCACACGGTATGGAGTTGGCAACGCTCTGTCTCACTCACAAGACGGTCGCGTCTTCTCTTTACCGTCCACCCCAGCGATTGCGAAACACCAGCTCCTCCAGCGGCACGCGCTGGCGCCACCCCTTCACCGCCAGTTCCGGCTCGGTATAAAGTGTATCGACGCGGCCGAGGCATAGCCAGGCGACGATCTCGATGTGGTCGGGAATCTCGAGAATGGTGCGAATGTCGCTATCGTGGAAAATGCTGACCCAGCCGACGCCGATGCCTTCGGCGCGCGCTGCAAGCCAGAGGTTCTGGATGGCGCAGACGGTGGAATAGACATCGGTGCGCGGATTGTGGGTACGGCCCAGCACCACCTTGCCGCCACGCGTCGGATCGCAGGTGACGCAGATGCTGAGCGGCGCCTTGCGGATGCCCTCAAGCTTGAGGCTGCGGTAAAGCGCCTGCTGCTCCCCCTCGAACATCGCCGCCGCCTCGCCATTGGCGCGGCTGAAGGCAACCCAGGCTGCCTGCCTGACCGCACCGTCAGTGACGAGCGTGAAATTCCACGGCTGCATGAAACCGACCGAGGGCGCGGAATGCGCCGCCTTCAGCAGGCGCTCGACCACATCTTCCGGCAATGGATCCGGAAGGAACTGGTCGCGCACATCACGGCGGGTTTCGATGGCACGGTAGATCGCCTCTCGCTCCCCCTCGGAAAACGGGTAGGCGGGCGAAAGCGCGTGATCGAATGCATTTGCGTCGAGCGAACTGGTCGCGAGTGGATCGGTCGGCATCGTCTATCCCCAACAATGCTGGCGCGCCGCCACGAAAACCGGCTCCGGTTTTCGCCTGCACGACGCGCTGCTGCAACAACCTGCCGCCGTCCACGCGGTCTGGTCTATCCTGTCAGGCCGGTCTTCTGACTCGGCTTCATCCGCCCACTTTCGCCTTCCCGAATGGATTCAGTGGCATCAAGAAAAAGGGCATCCGCCTCACAGCGCTGGGCACGTTCCGGTCTTGCACCGGATTCCCGATTCTCCCGCCCTAAAGGGCAGGCACCTGACGAAGAAGCTTATGAGCAACAAAGATTGCAAATACAAGTATCTTGCGCAGCGATGCGGCAATGTGACCGTGGCCACCTCACCGGCGTATTGCGGCCTTCAGCCGCCGCGCAGACGCGCGCCAGCTGAAGCACCCCTACCGCATCACCCAACGGGAAAATACCGCACATAAGCGAACTCATCCCCGTCCGGTGACCAGTTGGGGGAATTCATCGTTCCCTGCCCGCCGAAAAGGTCAAACAGCGTTTCGGCATTGCCGCCATCCATATCCATCAGCCGCACGCGCACGTTGAGGTCGCGCGGATGGTCGAAGACATCGGCGTCGTAGGAGACGAAGACGACCTTGTCACCGCTGGGGGACGGATGCGGGAACCAGTCGCCATAGGCGCTGTCGGTGATACGCTCGACGGCCGAGCCATCCACCCGCACGCGCCAGATCTGCATCTGGCCGGTGCGGCTGGAGTTGAAATAGATCCATTCTCCATCCGGCGAATAATCCGGCCCGTCATTGCGGCCCTCACCATGGGTAAGGCGTGTCTCAAGACCGCTGTCTATGTCCATGGAATAAATATCGAAAACCTGATCGCGAATGCCGCAATAGGCGAAACCTTTCCCGTCCGGCGACCAGCCGTGCCAGTAGGACGGAAGGTTCTTAGTCATCAGACGCGGCGTTCCGCCCGTCGAAGGCAGCAGATAGATGGCACTCTTGCCGAACTCCACCTTGTCGGAAATGGCATAAAGCGAACCGTCAGGCGAAATGCCGTGGTCATTGTTGCAGATTGTCGCAAAGCCGGTATCGACCTTTTCCGGCGAAGGGTCGCCGGCAAGTGACAGGCGATAAAGCAGACCGTCGCAGTTCAGAAGCAGGTATTTCCCGTCCGGCGACCAGTTCGGAGCCTCGAACAGCTCCGGCGTCTGCCAGACCACCCGCATCTGCCGAGTGCGGATGTTGAAGATTTCGATGGAACTGCGCATACTGCCTCCCGGGCCTGTCGATCGTCTGGCGTGGAGCGTTGAATGGCACAAACATTCCGTTTGCATCCGCCACCGCCGTGATTATGATCCTATTGCCGCAGGCACCGCCCTGCAAATTCAAATAGGAAAAAACAGCAGCGTTCCGGCACCGCCCGCTCCCCTGCCCGTTTCTCCCAGATCCGAGGTTCCGCGATGAACACCATCGCCGTTCACGGCATCCGCTTCGGTCGGATCGCCGCAATGCTTCCTGTCAAGAATATCGAGAAGGCCCATGACTTTTATGTCCGTGTGCTGGGCTTCGAAAAGACCTTCGAAAACGGCAACCCTGTCGGTTTCATGATCCTGAAACAAGGTAATGCCGAGTTGCACCTGACATTGCAGTCGACGCACAAACCGGCCCCCTTCAATGTGGCGCATATGCTGGTCAGCGACGCCGGCGCGCTGCACGCGCTTTGCAAAAGCCACGGGCTTCGCATCATCAAAAGTCTGCAGGACAAGGATTATGGCCTGCGGGCCTTCGTTTTCGAAGACCCGGATGGTAACCGCATCGATGTGGGGCAGGTTATTTAACGAGATAGGGAGACGGCGCGGCGTGTCCGCGCCGTTGGAGGAAAAGGATGCTTCTTCGCCATCGATATTTGGCGAAGCCGCAGCATCCGCACTCCATCACCCCGAACTAGATTCGGGGTCCAGCAAGCTCCCTCCATGCCCTCCTTCGACTACCTGTCCCTGAACCGGTTGGTAATCGGATAACGGCGATCGCGGCCGAAGTTCTTCTTGGTGATCTTCACCCCGGGCGCGGATTGGCGGCGTTTGTATTCGGCGAGATAGAGCAGATGCTCGATCCGGTGCACCGTCGCGATATCATGGCCACGCGCGAGGATTTCCTCGACCGACATTTCCTTTTCCACCAGGCACTCCAGAATATCGTCCAGCACCGGATAGGGCGGCAGCGAATCCTGGTCTGTCTGGTTGGGTCGCAATTCGGCGGATGGCGCCTTGGAGATGATATTGGCGGGGATCACTTCGCCGGACGGCCCGAGCGCGCCCGGCGGCACATGGGAATTGCGCCAACTGGAGATGGCGTAGACCTGCATCTTGTAGAGGTCCTTGATGGGATTGAAACCGCCATTCATGTCGCCATAAAGCGTCGCATACCCCACCGACATTTCCGACTTGTTGCCTGTTGTCACCACCATCGAGCCGAACTTGTTGGAAACAGCCATGAGAATGGTGCCGCGTGTACGGCTCTGCAGGTTTTCTTCGGTAATGCCTTCCTCCGTGCCCTCGAACATTTCCGAAAGCGCCGACAGGAACCCATCCACCGGTTCGGCAATGGGCACGATATCGTAACGGCAGCCAAGCGCCCTGGCGCAATCGGCTGCGTCCTTCAGCGAATCCTCGGAGGTGTAACAATAGGGCAGCATGATGCAGCGCACCCGCTCTTCGCCCAGCGCATCAACAGCAAGCGCAGCGCAGATCGCCGAATCGATACCGCCGGAAAGGCCGAGAACCACGCTCTTGAAGCCGTTCTTGTTGACGTAATCGCGAAAGCCCAGCATGCAGGCGCGGTAATCCGCCTCCTCGCCTTCAGGGATTTTCGAGAAAGGACCGCTTTCGCAGCGCCAGCCTTCTGCGGTGCGTTTCCAATCGGTGACGGCAAGGGTCGCCTCGAACTGGCTCATCTGGAAGGCAAGGGTCTTGTCGGCATTGAAACCGAAGCTCGCGCCGTCGAAAACCAGCTCGTCCTGCCCGCCAAGCTGATTGGCGAAGACCAGCGGCAAGCCGCTTTCGATTACCTGTTTCAGCGCCACCTGATGGCGCACATCCAGCTTGCCGCGATAATAGGGTGAACCATTCGGCACCAGCAGGATTTCCGCCCCACTTTCGGCAAGCGTTTCGCACACACCCATATCGTTCCAGATTTCCTCGCAGATCGGAATGCCGATCCTGACACCGCGGAAATTATAGGGACCGGAGATCGAACCTTCGGCGAAAACACGCTTTTCATCGAACTCGCCGTAATTCGGCAGGTCGATCTTGTCACGCAGCGCGATGATCCTGCCGCCATCCAGAAGCGCAACCGAATTGTGCCGGCCCGTTTCGCCCTGACGCGGAAAACCGATGACGACGCCCGGCCCGCCATCGGCGGTTTCCGCCGCCAGTTCTTCCACGGCCTTCAGGCACGCTTTCAGAAAAGCCGGCTTCAATACCAGGTCTTCCGGCGGATAGCCGGATATGAACAGCTCGGTCAGAAGCAGGAGATCGGCACCCTGCGTCGCCGCATCGGCCCGTGCTTCGCGCGCCCTGGCGAGATTGCCCGCCACGTCGCCAACAGTCGGATTGAACTGCCCGACGGCAATTCGAAGATGGTTTTTGATGTCGTGTCTGTCGCTCATGGCTTTTCAATACCGCGCCCGTGCCCGCTCCGCAACGCGGCAATTGCATGCCGCACCACCTTGATAGGATGAAGCCGCAACCGGCATTCACGCTAAGGTTATCACCGCACCGGCCACACCCCGCAAAGTTCATGTCGCGTTCATCGCGCTTATGTGACAGTTACATGACAGTTTTGCGACGCCCCGATTCACCTCCCCGAATTGCGCGGTGTTGCCTCGTAATACCGGAGTATGAGTTTGAGAAATTCGGCGCCAAAAACAACGGCTTCCGAAAAGGCTGATTTTGTCTTTTCGCCTGCATGGACGCGGAGCCTTTCCAAGCTTTCGGGTAAGGCCTACACGCTTGCCAATCTAACGTTTTCCTCGGTCGTGCTTGTCGTCGCGCTGGAATGGATCGCCCGCGGTTCGCTAGTTGATGTCGGCACCTTCCTCACCTCATCCGCCCGCCCCGGCATGACCACCATCGCCGCCGTGCTGCTGCTGCTCGTAGCGCTGGATTCCATCCTCGGCCGCCGTTACCTGTCGCTCATCGCCGTTGCGCCGCTTTGCGCGCTGACAGGGCTGATTTCCGCGCAGAAACAGACCTATCTCTCCGATCCGCTTTATCCCTCCGACCTGCTGTTCGGCCGGCAGATCCTCGAGCTTCTGCCCACCATGCTGAAAGCCCAGCCGCTGACGGCCGTGCTGGTCGGCCTTGGCCTTTGCGCCACGGTTGCGGCCCTTTCCACCCTGTGGCTGCTGGCGCGGCGTTATTCGCCCGGCTTGAGCTGGCGCGAACGCGCCGCAGGTCTTGTGCTGGCGCTGCCGCTTCTGGCCGGCCTCGCCTCGCTCATGGACTATTCGCATTATTCGTGGGTGCGCGATCGTCTCAACATCATCCCCATGATGTGGGATCAACAGGAGAATTACCGCCATAACGGTTTCCTGATGGCCTTTGCCTTCAATATTCCCATGGCCAACGTCTCGGCGCCGCAGGGTTACGGCGAAAACAGCATTGCGGACCTGACCTCGGAACCCGCCGCCTTTGCCGCCAACACGGGCGATTACCCTGATGTCATCATGTTGATGAGCGAATCGCTGTGGGATCCGACACGGCTTGAAAACGTGAAGCTCTCTGCCGATCCGATGCCCAACATCCGCGCCAAGCAGTCCGGCCACGTGTTCTCGCCGGAATTCGGCGGCATGACGGCGAATGTGGAATTCGAGGCACTGACCGGCTTTTCCAACGCCTTCCTGCCCTATGGCAGCATTCCTTACCAGCAATATATCCGCCGCCCGGTGCCCTCGCTTGCCAGCTTCTTCCGTGGCGAAGGGTATTCGGCCATCGCCATGCATCCGTTTCAGGAATGGTTCTGGAACCGCAAGGAAGTCTACAGGAATTTCGGCTTCGAGGAGTTCCGCTCGGAAGAGACATTGCCGCCCATGGAAAAGCGCGGCAACTTCGCCTCCGACGACGCGCTGATGGACCAGATCATGGTGGCCGCGGACGATGCGCGCAACCCGCTCTTCCTCTTCGCCGTCACCCTCCAGGGACACGGACCTTACGAGGCGGGCCGTTATGCCAGCGACACCATCGGCGTAGAGGGCGATCTTTCCGCTTCCGCATCGCAGGCGCTTGGTACCTATGCGCAGGGCGTGGCGGAGGCCGACGACGCCCTTCTGAAGCTGATGCGCTGGGCAAAAAAGCGCGAGCGCGAAACCATCATCGTGCTCTTCGGCGATCACCTGCCGCCCCTTGGCCAGACATTCGTGGAAAGCGGCTACATGCCGGGCATGGTAGCCAGCCGCCGCGCGCCGCTGGAAGTCATGAAAAAGGAACACGAGACGCCGCTTGTCGTCTGGTCCTCGAAGACGGGCGTGCGCAAGAATATCGGCACCATCAGCCCGGCGCTGCTGCCCTATCACGTACTGAAAACAGCCGGTTTCTCAGACCCCTTCTATACGGGGACCTTGGGTGAAGTGCAGGATGCGTTTTCCGTTGTCGACCGGCACATGCTCGTGGCGACGGATGGCAAGGCCCTGCCCGACTGGTCGATTTCACCCAATTCCATTCCGGACGTGGTGCGCAATTACCGCCTGCTGCAATTCGACATGATGTTCGGCGAGCAATATGGCCGAGAGCGCTTCTTCCCCGGCTTCAACTGGGTAAATGACGCCACGCCCTCCGTCTGATGGGTCTGGACGCCTAAACGGCATGGCAGCGGAAATCGTTTGAATTCCTTTGCCATGCGGGTTTATCTCGACAGGGCCTTACCGAACCATCAGCACCACGAGAAGCACCGTGTCAGACATCTCCGACTATATCGTTTCGCACTTCAAGCGCTCCTCCCGGGAAATCGGCGAGGTCGAGCGTCGTATTCTGGAACTGTCGCACCAGAAAAAGCTGGTCTCGACCGACACCAATGCGGAATTTTCCGCCGGGGCAAACCTGGGCGACAGGCTGGCCGACAGCATTGCAAGGGTTGGCGGCTCCTGGGGATTTATCCTCAGCTTCTGCTTTTTCCTGGTGTTCTGGGCAATCATCAACACCATCGTGCTGACGACGCGGGCCTTCGACCCCTACCCCTTCATCTTCCTCAATCTTCTGCTATCGATGCTCGCGGCCATTCAGGCGCCGATCATCATGATGTCGCAGAACCGGCAGGCCGCCCGCGACCGCTTCGAGGCCGCCAAGGATTATGAGGTGAACCTGAAAGCCGAGCTTGAGGTGCTGTCTCTGCACGAAAAGATCGACGTGAAGGTACTGGCCGAACTGGCAGCACTCAGGCAGGACCTCGCTGCCCTTCACCGCCATGTGACCCGGAAAGAAGACTGACGAAAAAGAACCGGCGCGCGAAAATCCATCCCCGCTTTTCCCCGCCCCGCCTTACCCTGTTATCTTGAATGCAGTCCTGCCGGGTAGACGCCAGACGTGGCGTAAACCGAAGGACGGTCCTGGTGGTGGGAACGGTGGCACGTTCATGGTGACAGGACCATTTCGCAAAAGGCCGTGCACTGCCTCTTGCGAAATACGGCTTTCTGGAATGCCCGGTCGCGCAAGCATCCGTCCACTCCAACCCCAATCAGAGCGTGACCGGGCACAACCCGTCTTAAACTACGAAAACCCGACGGCGAAGGCCGTGCCGGGCGCAAAGGCGCATCTTTGCGTCGCAAAACGACGAGCGGGCAAAACGGTTACGAATCCGTCAGATTATTGCGCTACAGATTGACGCAGGCGTTTGTTGCATTGCACTCTCGTGTGCAAGGCTGACAAGGGAATCACTTCCCCTGGTCAAAATGGCATCACGACCATTTCGCGGCAGCGCCATCCCGGATGCGACATCCGGTCATTGCAATACATTCTGTTCCGGGGTTTTCATGTACCAGTTCGATCTGATTGTTATCGGCAGCGGTCCGGCGGGAAGACGCGCCGCCATCCAGGCCGCCAAGCTCGAAAAGAGGGTTCTGGTCATCGAGAAGGGCAGCCGCGTCGGCGGCGTTTCGGTGCACACAGGTACCATCCCTTCCAAAACATTGCGCGAAACCGCGCTCAATCTCACCGGCTGGCGCGAACGCGGCTTTTACGGCCGCTCCTACCGCGTCAAGCAGGAGATCGACGCGGACGATCTGCGCCGCCGCCTGCTGATCACGCTCGACCACGAGGTCGAGGTGCTGGAACACCAGTTCGCCCGCAACCGCGTGCAGCACATTCGCGGCACGGCAAGCTTCGTCGATGCCAACACGGTGAAGGTGGTGAAGAACGACGGTGAAGTCATGAACGTCACCGGCGCTTCCATTCTGCTCGCCATCGGCACGCGGCCCTACCGGCCACCGCATATTCCCTTCGACGGCGCAGCAGTGCTCGACTCGGACGAGATACTCGAGATCAAGGAACTGCCGCGCTCCATGGTCGTTGTCGGCGCGGGCGTCATCGGCATCGAATATGCCACGATCTTCAGTGCGCTCGACACGCAGGTAACGGTGGTGGAACCGCGCGAAACCATGCTGGAATTCATCGACAAGGAAATCGTCGAGGACTTCACCTATCAGTTGCGCGACCGTAACATGAAGCTGATCTTCGGCCAGAAAGCGGAAAAGGTGGAGCGCGACGACAGCGGCAAATGCCTCGTTTCGCTCAGCAACGGCCGCGTCCTTAAAGCCGAGACGGTGTTGTTCGCCGCCGGACGCGTGGGCGCAACCGATACGCTCAATCTTTCCGCCTGTGGGCTGGAAGCCGACAGCCGCGGCCGCCTGAAGGTCAATCCCGAGACCTTCCAGACAACAGTGCCGAACATTTACGCCGCCGGCGATATCATCGGTTTCCCGAGCCTCGCCTCCACCTCGATGGAACAGGGCCGTATCGCCGCCCGCCACGCGGTCGGTGCACCGGCCGGTGAACCGCCGCAGTTCTTCCCTTACGGCATCTATGCCGTTCCGGAAATCTCCACCTGCGGCCTGACGGAAGAAGAAGTCACTGAACGCCACATTCCCTACGAATGCGGCATCGCCCATTTCCGCGAAACCTCACGCGGCCATATCATGGGTCTCGACAGCGGGTTGCTGAAGATGATCTTCTCGCTGAAAACCCGCCGTCTGCTCGGCGTCCACATCGTCGGCGAAGGTGCCACCGAACTGGTGCATATCGGCCAGGCCGTGCTGAACCTGAAGGGTACGGTGGAATATTTTGTCGAGAACACCTTCAACTATCCCACGCTTGCCGAGGCCTACAAGATTGCCGGTCTCGACGCGTGGAACCGCATGGGTGAGCTGAAGAAGGATTGAGGTTGGCTGTTGCGGGTGGAGATCGTTTGCAATGCGCGCAAACCTCTCCTCCGTCATGCTCGGGCCTGTCCCGAGCCTCTGCAACGTCGCGATTTTATGCGACGTGATTAGATCCATGGGACTAGCCCAAGGATGACGCCGAATGCGACGCAAGAACGTCTATCACCTTCTGCTCATCCATACGATAACCGGTGACGCCCCTCACCACCGAATACTATACCGCGCACTCACACCCGGCCGAAAATGATCCGCATATCCCTGATCGAGCGTTCCGCGCACTGTCAGGTGATCGCCGATCTTCTGCTCCACGGCCACGCCGCTGCTGAACTCGTTGAAGCTGTTGCGGCTTGCCCCCGTCAGCACGAAGGCCGTGCCGGTTTCCGAGCGGGAAAGGCGCAGCGACTGCGATACGTCCAGCCCGTTCCATTGCTGCGCCGTGCCGTCATAACGCACCGTGAAATTTCGGTTGGCCTCGATATCCAGTTCCGGCGTAACGATGCGTTTCTGTCGCGACGTCATGGAAACGCTGCTCGACCCCGTCAACGCGTTGAAGAGGACACCGACATCACGGGCAAGCGACACGCCGGGCAACTGTTCCGCCAGCAGCGTGACATTGCCCCACAACCTTACTGGCGTATCCACCACCTGCCCCGTCCTGGAGGCATTCATCCCCATTTCCAGCCCCGCCCGGATCGGCGTCTCGACCGGCAGCTTCGCACCGATACGCGCCGTATAGGAACGATCGGAATTCTTGACCGGCTTCCAGATCAAACCAGCCTCATCGGCATGGGCGTTGGTGCCAATCGCGGCGAACAGAGAGAACAACAGGGCGAAGCCCGTTCGTGGCGACATATCTTGTCCCCTGGCAAATTAAGGGCGCACCGGGTGAACCCGGCAGGCACGGTAAAAGCTTAAGGCCAAAGGTTTTGGCAGCGATGACAGCCGCGCGTTGGCGGCCATGTTTCCTTGACGGCTGCACCGGCAGCCAAGGCAAATCATGCTGCGCAGGGTGCCAGATGAACGGGAGATGAACAAGAGCAGATGCAGCAAAAAATCATGCTGCACCGCATTGTGATCAAAACGAAGGTGACGGGAACCGCAGCGTGTTAATTTCCTGCCTTCGGAACATTGCAACGAGCCAGAATATCATCCACCACCACTCCCAAAGACCTCGATGAATCAATGGCAGATGCACCGACTGGAAGGTCTTCATTCGTTGCGTGGAGTTGCAGGACAAATTGTCTTTCGGCCAGATTGCCACCGAACTCATCCTCCGGCCTGGCAGCCAGCCGTCTTTGTAAGGTCGCTGCGTCGACATCCAGAACGAAGACCTCATCGAACAGATCTATAAAGCGTCGAAAATTTCTCGATCCGCCACAGAAGAAGGTGACGGCGTGCTCTTGATCAGCCACAAGCTGCCGAACTTTTTCGACATTCCAGATGTGATGTCGGTGACGGAAGGCGATTTTTGTGTCGTCGCCCTGAAACAGCGCGACATCCATGGGTTCGCCCGTTTCGGGGTCGCCTTTGTAAGCCAGTTCACGGTCGCCGTGAATCACATGAAAGCCGCGTTGTTGAAGTTCCGTTGCAACCGAGGTTTTACCAGCCCCGGAGACACCCTCGATCAAATAATTTCTTCTGCCCATCGCCGCGACTGCCCAACGTCCTGTCATGCCTTCTGAAGATAATATTCGAGAAAGACGTGAAGATGTCGGAGTGTCGAATTTTTTCAACCGTTGAAGAGCGCGCCGGACGCCACAAACAAAAAAGGCCGCAGCTTTCGCCACGGCCCTTCCATTCATTCAGCTTTCACCAGGCAAGATTATTCAGCGTCGGCCTCAGTGGCCTTCTTCTTGGCCGGAGCCTTCTTCTTCGGAGCGGCTTCTTCGCCTTCAGCGGCGTCGTCAGCCTTGGCAGCAGCCTTTTTCTTGGCAGGCGCCTTCTTCTTCGTTTCCGTTGCTTCTTCGCCGTCGTCAGCCAGAAGCTCTTCCTTGGAAACGGTCTTGTCCGTTACCGAGATTTCCGTGAGCAGCTTGTCGATGACCTTTTCTTCGAAGATCGGAGCGCGCAGCGAAGCGGAAGCGCCGGGGGTGTTGCGGAAGAAATCGAGGATTTCCTTCTGCTGGCCGGGGAACTGCTGCAGCTGCTGGAACAGCGCGCGCTGCATTTCTTCTTCGGTCACTTCGACGCCAGCCTTTTCGCCGATTTCGGAGAGAACGAGACCGAGACGAACGCGGCGTTCAGCTAGCTTGCGATATTCTTCGCGGGCTTCTTCTTCCGTGGTGTCTTCATCAGCGAAGGTCTTGCCGGACTGGGCAAGATCGGTGTTGATCTGGCGCCAGATGTTGTCGAATTCGGCATCGACGAGGCCAGCCGGCGTGTCGAACTTGTACATTTCATCGAGCTGGTCGAGAATCTGACGCTTGACCTTCTGGCGGGTTACGTTGCCGTACTGGCTTTCGATCTGGCCGCGAACGATTTCCTTCAGCTTTTCAGCCGATTCGAGACCGAGCTTTTCCGCCAGTTCGTCGTTGATTTCAACAGCAGCGGCAGCAGCAACTTCCTTGACGGTGATGTCGAAGTTGGCTTCCTTGCCTGCGAGGTTCGCAGCCGGGTAGTCAGCCGGGAAAGTCACGGTGATGGTCTTTTCGTCGCCGGCCTTGACGCCAACGAGCTGGTCTTCGAAGCCGGGGATAAAGCGGCCCGAACCGAGAACCAGTTCAGCGTCTTCAGCAGCGCCGCCATCGAAGGCTTCGCCGTCAACCTTGCCGAGATAGTTCATGGTGACGCGGTCGCCTTCGGCGGCCTTGCCCTTCTTGGCTTCAAAGGTACGGGCACTCTCAGCGATCTTGAGGATCTGCTCGTTGATTTCGTCTTCGGAGACTTCAACAACTTCGCGGGTAACCTTGATGCCGTCATTGGCCTTCAGTTCGATGGCCGGAATGATTTCGTAGGCAACGGTGAATTCGAAATCGGTTTCAGCCGAAAGGATCTTTTCGGCTTCCTGCTCGTCTTCGGTCATGGAGATGGCCGGCTGCGTTGCAGACTTCTCACCGCGGCTGGAAAGGATTTCGGAAGGCTTTTCACGAACCAGCTCGTTGACGAGGTCGGCCATGATGGACTTGCCATACATCTTCTTCAGATGGCCCATCGGCACCTTGCCGGGACGGAAACCGTTGATGCGAACCTTGTCCTTGGCGTCAACCAGGCGCTCGTCCAGACGGGCCTTCATGTCGGCAGCCGGGATAACGACCTTGAGTTCGCGCTTCAGGCCTTCAGCCAGCGTTTCGATAACCTGCATTTTCTCAAACCTTCACATCATGGCGGCGGTGCTCAGACAGCCGTTGGTTTACTTTCGAGCACTGCGCCGGAAACGTCGTTCCCCGGCCGTGGCTTCCATTATTTCTTCACACAAGCGCCTGCCGGACAAAATTGCGCTCGCGCCGGAGACAAGGGCGCGAAGGGGATGATGAACCCCAAAGCTCCCTGCATCACTAAGGATGCACTCTGGCACAAGCGTGGCACAGCCATGCTTTACTTGTGGTGCGGGTAGAGAGACTCGAACTCCCACGCCGAAGCGTTGGTACCTAAAACCAATGCGTCTACCAATTCCGCCATACCCGCACGTTGGGCGGCGGTATGTCACAATGTTCTGGAAGGGTCAAGCACACCTTATCGCCGCGTCCCGTTTCGCCCGGACTTTTCTTGGGTCCCCGCCCCCAGCCGCAAAAGCCGGCCGGTACGTTCTTGCCGTTTCGTGCCCGCAAGAAAGGGAACGACGCGCCCGCAGACGATGACACGAGGGGCCGCAAAACTGCGCACGCCGTCTCCCTCTTTCCCGTCCCGCTTCACATGTTCCGACAGGAAAAACGCGCAACATTTATGCGGCTACATGACATTATATATATGACGTGCCGCCCGTCATTTTACGAGAACGCGCGCCTCCAGCCGAAGCCCTTATACGAACGACCTTTGCATCCCCATCCTTGCCTCTGCGCTGCCCGACCCGTTGTATTCAGCCGGACCGCACGGCTTGGCAGCGACAGATGCCGCCAAGTTCACTAAAAGCACACAAATTGGTCACAAATTATGCAGTAACCGCCGCAATTGGGGTCATTTACCGGCTTGCTTTGCGTTCCATGCATAGGTGGCATCTTGCTTTGTCTGTTTTTGTTTTTATTAAACCGATTATATTCATGGTCATACAGAGATCGAGTTCAGCCCCGAGCCTAATCCTCCCAAGACGGGCCGGAAATGCTGGACAGCACGAAGAGGAAGATGACAATGAACATTACACGCTCGCTCACCAACTGGCGCAAGTATCGTCAGACCGTAACCGAACTCGGCCGCATGACCGACCGCGAACTGAATGACCTCGGCATTGGCCGTCAGGACATCCGTCGCGTCGCACGCACCGCCGTCGGCATCTAATACGCTCCGCCGCTTGAAGCGGCGGATGCGAGACGACCTTCCCAAAAGGCCAGAGGCTCCCGCCTCCGGCCTTTTTTTTCGTTCTGGCACCCTCTCGGAACCGAGCCGCGCCGCCCCACCGGCATGTGCGCGTGACAAACAGATGAAAAATGCATCGATTAGGCGGCTGCATCCGGCATGTCTGGAGAGCCCGAACGCCCTTCAAGCACCGCTGAGGGGAGCAAAAAGCCGGTCTAACACCGCCAATGGCCGCAAACCCCTTCAAAACCGCCCGAAAGACAGGCATTTCCGCTCATATTTTGCTCATGCGGTAGTCAAAGCCGCAAATTTAGCCGACATAGTGCACAAATGCATGGCAGTCGCCTAAATTCTGCACTGCACAACATGGCTCAATGTCTATATATAAAACCTCAACAGCCGAGAGCACAGAAACACTGAGCCGGCCGACGAAATCAAAGAAAGATTGAGGAAACGATCATGAACCCTATCCGCATCGCAAAGAACTGGATCTCCTACCGTCGCACGATCAACGAACTTGGCAGCCTGTCCAACCAGGCCCTGAGCGACATCGGCCTGACACGTTACGACATCCGTAACGTAGCTTCCCGTTCGTTCCGCTAAGGCGTAAAAGATCGTCCCGCTGCCCGACCTCCAGGGCGCGACGATTGAGCGACAGGTAAAAGAAAGCGGCGCCTCTGGCGCCGTTTTTGATTCTGGCGGTATTCGCCGGAGATTTTTGGCTTACAAGCATAGAGACCACATTCCCTCCGCCCCAATCGTGCCACCCGCAAAAACATTTGGCTGTCGCAGCCATGCATGGTAGTGCATCGCCCTGAAAAACGCGTCCTTCGGGACCCGCGCGGAACAATCACTCGAAAGACAGCCGCCGGAGGGGAGCTTTTGCCCCCACGCGGCCTATGGGCGCCAGCATGCAAGACAAGACCTATTCTCCCATTCACGTCGTGGGCGGCGGACTGGCCGGTTCGGAAGCCGCCTGGCAGATCGCTGAAAGCGGCGTTCCAGTCATCCTGCACGAAATGCGCGGCGTGCGCGGCACGGAAGCGCACAAGGGCGATACGCTGGCGGAACTGGTCTGTTCCAACTCCTTCCGCTCCGACGATGCGACCGCCAATGCAGTGGGCGTCATCCATGCGGAAATGCGGCTTGCCGGCTCGTTGATCATGGCCTGCGCCGACAGGCATCAGGTACCTGCCGGCGGCGCGCTTGCCGTCGATCGCGACGGGTTTTCTCAGGCCGTCACGGACCGGCTCGAAAGTCACCCACTGGTGACGATCCTGCGCGAAGAGGTTTCCGGCCTGCCGCCGAAGGAATGGGGCAGCAGCATCATCGCCACCGGCCCGCTCACCTCGCCGGATCTGGCGGCGGCGGTTCAGGCCGAGACGGGTGAGGATGCCCTGGCATTCTTTGACGCCATTGCCCCCATTGTGCACCGCGACAGCATCAACATGGATATCTGCTGGTACCAGTCGCGTTACGACAAGGTTGGCCCCGGCGGCACGGGCAAGGATTACATCAACTGCCCGATGAACGAGGAGCAATACAACGCCTTCATCGACGCGCTGATCGCCGGCGACACGGTGGGTTTCAAGGAATGGGAAGGCACACCCTATTTCGACGGCTGCCTGCCAATCGAGATCATGGCTGAACGCGGCCGCCAGACGCTGCGCCACGGCCCTATGAAACCGATGGGCCTGACCAACGCCCACAACCCCACCGTCAAGGCCTATGCCGTGGTCCAGCTTCGCCAGGACAATGCGCTCGGCACGCTTTACAACATGGTGGGTTTCCAGACCAAACTGAAATACGGCGCGCAGGCGGATGTATTTCGCATGATCCCGGGTCTCGAAAATGCGGAATTCGCCCGTTTGGGCGGCCTGCACCGCAACACCTATATCGATTCCCCCATCCTGCTCGATCCATCGCTGAAGCTGAAATCCCGGCCTGACCTGCGTTTTGCAGGCCAGATCACCGGCTGCGAAGGGTATGTGGAAAGCGCCTCCGTCGGACTTCTGGCCGGCCGTTTCGCTGCCGCTGAACGGAAAGGTGAGACCCCGAGCCTGCCGCCCGCAACGACAGCCCTCGGCTCACTTCTCAACCACATCACCGGCGGGCATCTTTCCTCGAATGATGAGCCGGGCAAACGTTCCTTCCAGCCGATGAACATCAATTTCGGCCTCTTCCCAGAACTGGAGCCAGGCTCCATCGTCAAGCCGGAAGGCGTGAAACGTTTTCGCGGCAAGGACAAGACAATCATGAAACGCCAGCTCGTTGCAGCGCGGGCGTTGAGGGATTGTGCGACGTGGTTGAACGGGGGCGAGGTCACCCTAGAAACCGTCACCGATCATTATCGCTGAAAGGCCACGGCATTGGCTAGGGTGAAGACCCTGACCAATGCCGTCAGCGAACATTCCAGAAAAGCCAGTCCGACTTTCCCTTCTGATATTTGTAGTGTCGGGAGAAATACGGGTTTACCGCCGTCACGTATTCGAACTCGATATCCGTATTGCCCAGCAACGAAATGAGCGGGCGGTATTTGTAACGCCCCGAAATTACGATTACCGCTTCTTCGGTCTTGAAGTTTCCTTGCGTCAATATCTTGTCCCACTTCACGTTTTCGGCGTTGCCAAAAAAATTGTATGGGGCGAACTCGGTCACGGCGACCCCACCCACAAGCTTGGCGCTTCTGAGCGTCAGATCAAGCTTTTCAGATTCGAGCGGGCGCCCGGCAGCCATGACAAAGGACTTGACGCCCGTCCTGACGCGCTCCTCAAATTCCGGGAATCGGGCCGACCAACGGGCCGTATTGTCCACAACTGTTACGAAACGGTCATAGCTCATCCAGCCCCGCCCGATTTCGATCACCATCGCCAGTACTAGAATGAGCAAAGGCATCAATAGCGCTAATTCCACCGCGGCAACGCCAGAGCGCGAACTTATCAGCGAGATGGATAGATATTTCAATCTCTTACCAATCATTCCGTCACCCGAACTGCGGTGATCGCCAGAGAGAGATTTTGCAATTGCGGCTTGCTCCCGGAACTGGGAACGAGCAGATGGGTGGTGGGAAGAATGAATTTCCAGTCATACCCCAGCGCCAGAAGATATTGCCCGGCGCCCTTGCTTGGCGCCTCGAATTTGTTCTCGACCGGAAATGTCACCGGTGTAGTAGCAAGGTTGGCATCAGCAATGGCAATGAGCGATATTTTCAGATCATCTTCAGTTGTCGCGAGCAGGAAATTCGAGGCAATAACCTTCCTGAACTCCGCCGCGGTGACGGACGTTCGGCCAGCCGCCGCCTTGCGCAGATATTCAGTCCCGGCAGTGGCCGCCGTCGACATATTGAGGCTGAAGAAAAGCACGAGACTAACTTCGATGATACCGAAGATCAGCAGGAGATAGACCGGCAAAAGCAAACCAAACTCAACGGCGGTAGCCGCACGGATATCCGTGGCAAGCGACCGGATGAGACTGGGGAAGTCACGATGCGATATCTTAAAACGAGTCAAGATAAGTGACCTCGAATGCCGTTATGATGCCACCCAGACTGTCGCTCGTTCCAGCGGCGGCGATCGACAGCTTGTACAGCGAATAAGTATCGACAGTGACCTCGTAGCTTCGGCGCTCCCATCGAATTTCATTCGCCTTCTGGCTCATCTGGATAATTTTTTTCTCTACACCCATTTGGGGCCGCAACACCTGCAGCGAAATATCGATGTCGTTCGAGCCTTCGTAACTTTGGTTTCGCCCGTTGTACCAGACCGAGATTTCGTATTTGCCGGGATGCATTTCCACGTATTTGAAGATCGAGCTGTTGGCGTCGCGTCTTTTTTGCCCTTCCCAGTGACTGTCAAGTTCGACAGCGTAGCGGGTTGGCGGTATTCGCTCATTTTGGCCGTTGCGCATCGAGGGCGTGTTGTTCTTCTCTTCTGTAGTACACTGCTGCTCCTGCTCGGAATTCAAGGCGTCCTTGCCATCCGTTTGCGCCTTGCTGCCGTTTTTCGAATCGTTGTTTTCTTTGGGAAGAGTAGCCTGTGACTTTGGGGTGCATGTCATCCCGGCGCTTGTCTCTTTCTCCTTTTCCTGATCCCCGTAGCCCTGCCAGCCATAGTTCTTCCGGCAATCCGCATTGCTCCAATCCTGAAGTTCGATGCCCGGCCCCGTACCGCCATCCCATCCCAGTTCGGCATAGGTATAAACACCCCAGCAACCGTTGGGTGTTTTGGCGGTTCTGCCGTTTTTCAGCATACGTTCCGTGCCGTTCAGCGTCTTTTCGAAGGTGTTGTTGACGACGACCTCACCGTCATGTGGATAAGGCGGTATACCGCCACAACGATACGACAGCTGATAGTCCAGTTTTTCCGCCCCGAACATGCCACTGAACACGGTTTTGTAGCTGAACTTTGCGTCTATATCCGTCGTCAGCCAGTCGATTTTAACATCGCGACTGACCACATTCTGTTTGGTGGAACGGATCAGTGCGTCGAACGTGTCGAGCACGTTTTTACGGCGCACCTCATCCAGGGGTACGTTCGTGCGCGTCGGTTTTGTCGAACGCTCACAGGCCTGTGCAACCACCCGCTTCGACTGGCTATAATAGGCCAACGCCCGGCCGCCTTCGAAAAGAAACCCGAAAAAAAGCAGGAAAACCGGCAACAGCAACGCCGTCATAATGGCGAAACTGGCCCTTCGGTCGTGCAAAAACGCCCCGAAAATCTCCGCCAGACCGTCCAGTTTTGTCTTAAAATTCAACATTTGAAAATGCCGCTTCATGAAATTGGCTATCACCCGCCTTAAAATAAATCGCCCAGTTTCCCTCCACGCATCCGGACAGACACAACGCCACAGCCGGAGGGAATATTGGGGCAGCAGCAAACAAACTCAGCAAAGGCTGATGCACCGCGATCATGGCGGCACGCGGCAAATGAGCCGAACCACTTGCAAGCAAGAGATGCAAAAACTAATAACAGCCGCCGAAATACAGCGCCGACTGCGGGTTATGCTCCATTCGAAATTCTATAGTGTGGTATAAACACCAAATTTGTAAATTAATAGTCACATTTATTCCGAAAAATATATGTAAAAACATACACTTAAATCACGTATTCATAATTTAGAATAGCTGAAGTAAACCATATAAAGACAGCGCGAAACATTGCCCTGATGGCAGGCCCGCGACGGTGCGCAAATTCCTCACAGGTGTGACGGGCATTGCCGTCTTTTGAATACGGCAAGACGGATTTGTACCTTGCCCCTGCCGCCAAGCTCGGGCAAAACAGCCCTATCCAATCACGAGACCATGCCAGGAGATAGAATATGGACGTTCGCGCCGCAGTTGCCATTCAGGCAGGAAAACCGCTTGAGGTCATGACCGTTCAACTCGAAGGTCCCCGCGCTGGCGAAGTGCTGGTCGAGGTCAAGGCGACAGGTATCTGCCACACCGATGATTTTACCCTCTCCGGTGCCGATCCCGAAGGTCTGTTTCCGGCCATCCTCGGCCATGAGGGTGCAGGCATCGTCGTTGATGTCGGTCCCGGCGTCACCTCGGTCAAGAAGGGCGATCATGTCATCCCGCTTTACACGCCGGAATGCCGCGAGTGCTATTCCTGCACATCGCGCAAGACCAATCTCTGCACCTCCATCCGCGCCACCCAGGGCCAGGGCGTGATGCCTGACGGCACCTCGCGCTTCTCGATCGGCAAGGACAAGATCCACCACTATATGGGCTGCTCGACTTTCTCGAACTTCACCGTCCTGCCCGAGATCGCTCTTGCCAAGATCAATCCCGATGCGCCCTTCGACAAGGTCTGCTACATCGGCTGTGGCGTGACGACAGGTATCGGCGCCGTCATCAACACCGCCAAGGTGGAGATCGGCTCGACGGCAATCGTCTTCGGTCTCGGCGGCATTGGTCTCAACGTTCTGCAAGGCCTGCGTCTTGCCGGCGCTGACATGATCATCGGTGTCGATATCAACAATGACCGCAAGGCCTGGGGCGAGAAGTTCGGCATGACCCACTTCGTCAACCCGAAGGAAGTGGGCGACGACATCGTGCCCTATCTCGTCAACATGACGAAGCGCAATGGCGACCTGATCGGCGGCGCGGATTATACGTTCGACTGCACGGGCAATACCAAGGTCATGCGCCAGGCGCTGGAATCTTCGCATCGCGGCTGGGGCAAGTCTGTCATCATCGGCGTTGCCGGTGCGGGCCAGGAAATCTCCACGCGTCCGTTCCAGCTGGTCACCGGCCGCAACTGGATGGGCACGGCCTTCGGCGGCGCGCGTGGCCGCACCGACGTGCCGAAGATCGTCGACTGGTACATGGAAGGCAAGATCCAGATCGATCCGATGATCACCCACACGATGCCGCTCGAAGACATCAACAAGGGCTTTGACCTGATGCACAAGGGCGAGAGCATCCGCGGCGTCGTAATCTATTGATCGGCTGACAAAATGGCAGGCGCGCACCGCGCGTCTGCCATATGAATTGACCGACCTTTCCGCTTACAGCCGTGCCGATTAACGGGACGGTAAATCTATCGTCGTATGCCGATATTGCGCGGTGGAGTTGAAAAATCCCTCCCTGCCCGAAACGACGCGAGATAGCGGGAGCGACCTCTGAGAACCGTACCGATCGACAACGGAAACCGCGTCGCTGCCGTTGCACTTCTGACGAAAGGTTTTCCGGAAAAGAGCGAGGCTTTCTGGGCGCTCGGCGTGTCCCTTATAAGCGACCATCATCAGCGGCAGGATCTCGGCACCATCGGGCAATTGCTGATGAAGGGCGACGATGCCGTTGGCGTTCTTCTGACGATCCGAAGCCGCTTGGCCGAGACCGGCAGGACAGTCGTCAACCTGTCCAGCTGGTATGTCGAACCTTCCAGCCGCTGGTTTGCACCGCGTATGCTGCAAATGGCGACATCCTCCGAAGAAGACATCTTCACCGATCTCACCCCGTCTCCAGAAGCCTGCAAGCTGAACGAGAGACTGGGGTTCACAACGATAACGAATTGCACGCTTTTTTATCCCCTGCCTTTAAAGGCATTCGGCCCGGCCAGGGCGCGGCTGCGCCCGCTTGCCGAAGTGCCGCAGGGCACGCTGTCTGCCGCCACGCGCGACATGCTGGAAGATCATGCGCGTTTCGGCTGCATCGTGGCAGTCATGGAGGCGGATGGAAGCCATTATCCGCTGGTGTTTTTAAAAACCATAACCAAAAGGCTGCCCTCCGCCCGCCTCATCTATTGCGAGGACAGGCAAGTCGCCCAGAGGCACATTTCGGCAATTGCCCGCCATCTTCTTGGCAAAGGCCGGCTTGCATTGACCATGGCAGCTTCCGATGAGAAGCGAGACGCCGGCGGATTTGCCATACTCAAATCCTCGCCAATACAAGTAAAGGGAGCATGGAACCCACGGTTTATTAACGAAACATATTCAGAATTGGTGTTATTGCCACCCTGGGTATTGGGACGCTCTTAAAAGACGCGCGCTTAAACCTTGCCTGAAAAGAAGAAAATGCGCTTCGGCCGAGACTAGTCCCGACTGCGCGAACGAGCGGAGAATAAGCATGCTTTCAGCGAAACCCAGGGAAGTCGATGTCTCCGAGACCATCTATTCCTACCTCTCGCAGCGTTTCCCGGCTCATGCACCGTTTTCCGCAGATACGCAATTGCTCGAAGGCGGCGCGATCGATTCGCTCGGTTTTCTCGAACTGATGATCTTTCTCGGCGAAGGTTTCGGCATCGTTCTCAATGATGAACATTTCACCCCGGAAAATCTCAGCACGCCGGCCGATCTGATTGCCTTCGTCACGCAGGAACGGCGCAGATGACAACCCACATCCTGCTGCACCACCTGCTCACCGCGCGGGCGGAAAGCGGCGATGAGGCGCTTGTCTACAAAGAAAAATCACTGAGCTATCGCGAATTTTCCGAAGCGGCCGCACGTTGTGCGGCGGCATTGCAGGAGGCCGGAACGGAGCGCGGCGACCGTGTCGTCATCTTCCTGCCGCGCGGCATCGAGGAATGCTGGTCGATCTTCGGCGTGAGCATGGCTTCCTGCGTCTTCGTGCCGGTCAACGCGCTTTTGAAGGCGCAGCAAATCCGCCATATCGTCGCGGATTGCGGCGCAAAAATCGTTATCAGCAGTGCTACGATGATGGATGAGCTGAACGCGGCTGTGGAAGACCTGCCCGAGGTCACTGTACTGCTGGCGGAACAAATCGACCGCCGCCCGCCCGTGCCTGCCAAAGTCTCCCCATCAATTGGCGAGGACCTTGCAGCAATCCTCTACACATCCGGCTCCACCGGCTCGCCCAAGGGCGTGATGCTGTCGCACCGTAATCTTCTGGCCGGAGCGCGCATCGTGCGCACCTATCTGGAGATCACCGGAAAAGACCGCCTTCTCTCCATTTTGCCCTTCAGTTTCGATTACGGCCTGAACCAGTTGCTGACGGCGGTTGAACAGGGTGCGACCACTGTTATCTCCACCTTCAGGCTCGGCGACGACATTGTCAGGGACTTGCGCGACCATGCCATCACCGGGCTTGCCGGCGTACCAACTGTCTGGGCGATCCTGACGAGGGCCGCGCCGTTGCTGGCGAAAACGCCGCTGCCGCAGTTGCGATACATCACCAACTCCGGCGGACGCGTGCCGCAGGAAACCGTGAGGGCGTTGCGCGAAAAGCTGCCGGGAACGAAAATCTATCTGATGTATGGCCTGACCGAGGCCTTCCGCTCCACATTCCTGCCGCCTGATGAAATCGACCGCCGCCCGACTTCCATCGGCAAGGCTATCCCGGAATGTGAAATCTTCATCGTCACCGCCGAGGGACAGAGGGCAAAACCGGGTGAGCCCGGCATTCTCGTCCATCGCGGCCCGACCGTGTCGCTGGGTTACTGGAACCGGCCGGAAGATACCGCCAAGGTGCTGCGCCCTCACCCTTTCATTCCGGCCGAACGCGGCGGCGAGACCGTGTGTTATTCCGGCGATCTGGCGGTGGAAGACGAGGACGGCTTTTTCAGTTTCGTTGCCCGCAACGATGCGATGATCAAATCGTCAGGCTATCGCATCAGCCCGACCGAGGTGGAGGAAAGCCTGATGTCGACTGGCCTTTTCCAGCAGGTCGCCGTCATCGGCCTGCCGGACTCCTTTGCAGGCGAGAAGGTGCATGCCGTGGCAACCGCCGCCAACGAAAATATCGATGTTTCGGCAGCTCTCAAAAAAGCCGCCGAAATGCTTGCCCCCTTCATGATTCCGCGCGCCATCGAACTGGTCGACCGGCTTCCGGTCACGGCCAATGGCAAGGTGGATTACCGCGCGCTGGTGCGCGAACGGACGGACAATGGCGCCCACGGATAAACCCCAAAGCCACGGCCCTGCCCTTGCCGCCGCGCAATTCGCAGTCGACGAAAACGATCTTGTCATCGGTGGCCGTGCCGTGCGCGATATCGTCGCTGAGACCGGAACGCCGTGCTTCCTCTATGACGCGAGCGCCATGCGCCGCGCCTATCGCGATCTCGCAACCGCGCTCAGTGGTTTTGCCGATATCTTTTATTCGGTGAAAGCCAATCCCCTGCCCGCCATCATCTCGCTTTTCCGTGAAGAAGGCGCTGGCGCGGAAATCGCCTCCGTCGGTGAATATCGCGCCGCCATCAAGGCGGGCATACCGCCGGAAAATATCATCTTCGCCGGCCCCGGCAAGCGCCAGGCCGAATTGCTTGAGGTGATCGAGAGCGGCATCGGCGAAATCCATATCGAGAGCGCCGAGGAAATTACCCGCATCGAAGCCATCGGCAAACCGGTCAAGGCCTCCATCCGCATCAATCCGGTGCCGGATGCGCAGGCAGGCGCCATGCGCATGGGTGGCAAGGCCACCGCCTTCGGTTTCGACGAGGAAGAACTCGAAAACGTCCTACCGCTGTTCAGGGACATCAGGCATATCAATCTCGTCGGTGTCCATATTTACGGTGGCACGCAAATCCTCGATGCCGACATGCTTGTCTCCCAATGGAGACACTCCATTTTGCTTGCCGCACGCATGGCCGAAATGCTCGGCAGGCCACTTGAAACCATCGATCTCGGCGGCGGTCTCGGCATCCCCTATTTCGCCGGGGAGACGCCGCTCGATCTTGCAGCGGTCAGTGCCGCCATTCCCGACCTCAAGGCCTTGGTGCAGGCACATCCGCTGATCGCCGATGCCCATATCATTGTCGAACCCGGCCGCTTCCTCGCCGGTCCCGGCGGCATCTATGTGGCGGAAGTCAATTCGGTAAAGACCTCGCGCGGCACCACCTTCGTGGTGACGGATGGTGGCATGCATCACCATCTGGCAGCCTCCGGCAATCTCGGCCAGATCGTCAAGCGTAACTACCCCATCGTCGCACCGGCCATGATGCAGGCAGACTATGAGGAAACGGCAACTATCGTCGGCCCGCTCTGCACACCGCTCGACACCCTGGCCCGCAATGCGGCCCTGCCGAAGCTGAAGGCTGGTGATCTCCTGGCAATCCTGCAATCGGGCGCCTATGGCGCCACCGCCAGCCCTTCGGGTTTTCTCAGCCATCCGGCTGCGAAGGAAGTGCTGGTGGAGAATGGTGCGTTTGAGGTGATAGCGCGCTGAGGATGTGTGGTCGTGAAACGCGTAGCCGGTTTTCTTACGGACGCATATCCGGCTGCTGACATTAGAGCTTCCTCCAACCTCGCTCATTCCTGTGCTTAGTCACAGGAAAGGAGATCACCCCCGTAACAGTCTGTCCCCAACCGCAAATTTGGATTTCAGCAGACACTCATCATATTCCGCCTCGGCATCCGAATCGAAAACGATGCCGCCGCCGACATTGAAGATCGCGCGGCCGCCATCGAACAAGGTCAGCGTGCGGATCGCCACCGAAAAACGCATTTCACCAGCTGGAGACATGAAACCGATAGCACCGCAATAGGCGTCGCGCGGCATCTGTTCCAGTTCGCGCAGGATCTTCATCGCCCACATTTTCGGCGCGCCGGTCACCGAACCGCAGGGAAAAAGCGCCGCGAAAATATCCTCCACCGTCACATCAGGCAAAAGCTTCGCGCGCACATGGCTGACCATCTGGTGCACGGTGGGATAGGTCTCGATATCGAACAGTCGCGGCACATGGAGGCTGCCGACTTCGGTGATGCGGGAAATATCGTTGCGCAGGAGATCGACGATCATGCGGTTTTCGGCAAGCGTCTTTTCATCCTCAAGCATCGCCGCGATGATCGCCCGGTCCTCTTGCGCATTCGCACCGCGCGGCGTCGTTCCCTTCATCGGATGGGTTTCGATGAAACCTTGCCCGTCCACCGAGAAAAACAGTTCCGGTGAGCGCGACAGGATCACCGGTCCACCGAGATCGACCAGCGCGCCATATTTAACCGGCTGGCGCGCGACCAGCGACCAGAAAGCCGTGAGCGGATCGCCGCTCCAGCGAGCATGAACGGGCATCGTCAGATTGCCCTGATAACAGTCGCCGCGACGCAGATGCCCGTGCAGCCGCTCGAAGCGCTGGCAATAGTCTTCAAGGCTCCATACGGGCGCGGGATCGGCCAGGAACGCATCGGCATCCGGCAGACTTTCGGGCCGTGCAAATCGCCCCTCATCCGGTTGTGGGCCGGAAAAGACGCCGAAGCGAAGGAACGGCACGTTGCGAGGCTCGGCAGCAAAGTCCGCAAGTTTCGGCTCGAACAGGAAACCCGCCTCGTAGGACATATAGCCGGCAAGGTATTTCCCGGCGCGGCGCAGCTGCTCCATGCGTTTCAGCGCCGCGAAAAACGCCTCTGGCTCATCCGCGACGATGATCTCCTCCGGCTCGGTGAAGGCTGTCACCGTGCCGGTCGTGTCATCCCGGAAAAGAACGTAAGGCGCATGTGCCAAGGAAAGCGTCCGAACAGGAGAAAGGGTCGGGAAAAATCAGATCGGGTCTATGTCGCCCCGCGCCCACATCTCTATGGTTTCCGCATAAAAATCAGCGAAACGGCCTTCCTCGATCGACTTGCGGATACCCTGCATCAGCTCCTGATAATAGGCAAGATTGTGCCAGGAGAGCAGCATGCCGCCCAGCGCCTCGTTGGAGCGCGTGAGATGATGCAGATAGGCGCGGGAATAATCACGCGAGGCCGGGCAGTTTGACTGCTCATCGAGCGGCCGCATATCCTCCGCATGGCGGGCATTGCGGATATTGACCCTGCCGCGACGGGTGAAGGCAAGCCCGTGACGACCGGAACGGGTCGGCATCACGCAGTCGAACATGTCGATGCCGCGCGCCACCGATTTCAGAATATCGTCAGGCGTACCGACGCCCATCAGGTAACGCGGCTTTTCGGTGGGCAGCACCGGCAGCGTGATGTCGAGCATGCCCAGCATCACATCCTGCGGCTCGCCGACGGCAAGGCCACCGACAGCGTAACCCTTGAGATCAAGCTGCTTCAGCCCTTCGGCGGAGCGAATGCGCAGATCCGGCTGGTCGCCGCCCTGCACAATGCCGAACATGGCCTTGCCGGGCTGTTCACCGAAGGCGACGCGGCAACGCTCCGCCCAGCGCAGCGACATTTCCATGGCGCGCTCGATTTCCTTGCGGTCGGCCGGCAGCGCGATGCATTCATCGAGCTGCATCTGGATGTCCGAATCAAGCATGCCCTGAATTTCGATCGAGCGTTCCGGCGACATATGGTGCAACGAACCGTCCACATGGCTCTTGAAGGTCACACCCTTCTCGTCCAGCTTGCGCAGTCCTGAAAGCGACATGACTTGAAAACCGCCGCTGTCGGTGAGGATCGGATGCGGCCAGCGGATAAGCTCATGCAACCCGCCAAGCCTTGCCACGCGCTCCGGGCCGGGCCGCAGCATCAGGTGATAGGTATTGCCGAGAATGATATCGGCCCCGAGCTCGCGCACCTGGTCGAGATACATGGCCTTGACAGTACCGACAGTGCCAACAGGCATGAAGGCAGGTGTGCGGATGACGCCGCGCGGCATGGCGACTTCGCCAAGGCGGGCGCCGCCGCTCGTGGCTTTCAGTGTAAAGGTGAATTTGTCGTGCATCAGTTCTTCCGGAACAACAGGCTTGAATCGCCATAGGAATAAAAACGGTATCCGGTTTCGATGGCATGCGCATAAGCGGCACGCATCGTCTCGAGACCGCAAAAAGCCGAAACGAGCATGAACAGCGTCGATTTCGGCAGGTGGAAATTGGTCATCAGAATATCGACCGCGCGGAAACGGTATCCGGGCGTGATGAAGATGCCCGTCGCGCCCGACCATGGCTGAATAACGCCATTCTCATCAGTGGCGCTTTCGATAAGCCGCAGCGAAGTGGTGCCGACAGAAACGATCCGCCCGCCGCGCGCCTTGACGGCATTGAGCTTTGCCGCAGTCTCTTGCGAAACATGGCCGATCTCGAAATGCATCTTGTGATCGTCGGTATCGTCGGCCTTAACTGGAAGGAAGGTGCCTGCCCCAACGTGTAGTGTCACGAAATGTCGCTCGATGCCGGCTTCGTCCAGCGCCGCAAACAGATCGGGCGTGAAATGCAGGCCGGCAGTGGGTGCGGCAACGGCGCCCTTCTCGCGGGCATAAATTGTCTGGTAATCGGTCTGGTCCTGCGCATCTTCCGGGCGCTTCGCGGCGATATAGGGCGGCAAAGGAATATGGCCGACGGAGGCGATCGCCTCGTCCAGAACAGGTCCGGAAACGTCGAACAGCAGCGTGATCTCGCCCTCCTCACCCTTTTCCTCGACGGTGGCCTCCAGATGGGCAAGGCCGCAGGCATTGTCGCGCTCATAACCGAAACGGATGCGGTCCCCCTGCTTGATGCGCTTGCCCGGCCGCGCGAAAGCCTTCCAGCGCGACTGGTCGGCGCGCATGTGCAGCGTGGCTGAAACTGCCGTTTCAGGCGCACCTTCGCGCAGCCGCACGCCTTCAAGCTGGGCTGGAATAACGCGGGTGTCGTTAAATACCAGCGCGTCGCCGGGCTTCAGGAAGGAAGTCAGGTCGGATACGATGCGGTCTTCCATGTGGTTCGCATTCGGATCGACCACGAGAAGACGCGCACTATCGCGCGGGTTCGCCGGGCGAAGGGCGATATTGTCCTCGGGGAGATCGAAATCGAACAGGTCTACGCGCATTGCAAGGGCTCTCGAAATATCAAAACCCGCCCTGCATGGCATGGGGCGGGTGGTGGGTGATGACAAGGCTTCCGACTACACTCGAAGTCATCCTCGGCTTGTCGCGAGGATGAGGTCTGAGAGGTTGACGCCATCATCAATGTGAAACGCCCCGCAGTTTCCTGCGGAGCGGGTAAACACTTTATACGCTATTATCAGGCCGCCGAAGCAAGCTTCATCGAAACGATCGAATCCGGGTCCTTCACAGGCTCGCCGCGCTTGACCTTGTCGATGGCTTCCATGCCTTCGATGACCTGGCCCCATACGGTGTACTGCTTGTTCAGCCACGGCGAATCGGTGAAGCAGATGAAGAACTGCGAGTTGGCGGAGTTCGGGCTCTGCGAACGGGCCATCGAGCAGGTGCCGCGTACGTGGGAAATAGCCGAGAATTCAGCCTTGAGGTCAGGCTTCTCGGAGCCGCCCATGCCGGCGCGGGCCGGGTTGAAGCTTTCCGAACCCTTCTTGCCGAACTTCACATCGCCCGTCTGGGCCATGAAGTCTTCGATGACGCGGTGGAACACGACGCCGTCGTAAGCGCCTTCCGATACCAGTTCCTTGATACGGGCAACGTGGCCCGGAGCAACTTCCGGAAGCAGCTGGATCACGACCTTGCCGGTCGTCGTTTCCATGATGATGGTGTTTTCCGGATCCTTGATCTCGGCCATGATTATTCTCCTCTGTTCGGGCTCTATTGCCCTACCTTACTTCTTGCCGACGGTGACCTTGATCATCCGGTCGGGGTTGGAAACTTCGCCGTTGCCGCCGGCGCCACGCTTGATCTTGTCCACGGCTTCCATGCCGGACACGACCTTGCCGACCACGGTGTACTGGCCGTTCAGGAACGGACCGTCGGCAAACATGATGAAGAACTGCGAATTGGCGGAATTCGGATCGCTGGAACGGGCCATGCCGACAACGCCGCGCGTGAACGGTGTCTTGGAGAACTCAGCCGGAATGTCGGCCATGTCAGAGCCGCCGGTGCCGGCACGCTGGGCGTTGAAGCCCTTCTCCATGTTGCCGTACTGCACGTCGCCGGTCTGCGCCATGAAACCGTCAATGACGCGGTGGAAGGCCACGTTGTCATAGGCGCCCTTTTTCGCCAGCGCTTCAATCTGCGCCACGTGCTTGGGCGCGACTTCCGGCATCAGTTCGATGACGACGGGGCCGTCCTTCAGCTGGACGGTCAGGAATTCGGCAGCCGAAGCGAAGGTGCTGGCGGCAAGCGCGCCCGCAAACAGGGCGCCGGCAAAGGCAAATCGAACGAGTTTCATTGGATTGGCTCCGGAATGTGAGGCTGAAGTCAGCGCTTCAGCTTGGCGTTGAGGGCTTCAAGCACGGCTTTGGGAACGAAGGCATCCACATTGCCGCCCATGGCGGCGATCTGCCGGACCAATGTGGCTGTAATGGGTCGCGACGACGTACCCGCCGGCAGGAACACGGTCTGTATATCAGGTGCCATCTGGCGGTTCATGCCGGCCATCTGCATTTCATAATCGAGATCGGTGCCGTCACGCAGGCCGCGCAGAAGAAGGCGCGCGCCATGTTGACGGGCTGCATCGACGACCAGATTGTCGAAGGAAACGACCTCAACGCGCGCCGCCTCACCGGGCAGGCTTTCAGAAAGCGCCCGGCTTATCAGCGTCGCCCGCTCCTCGAAGCTGAACAGCGGTGCTTTTCCGGGATGGATGCCGACGGCGACGATGACTTTGGACGCCACGTTCAGCGCCTGGATAAGCACATCCAGATGTCCGTTGGTCATCGGATCGAAGGATCCTGGATAAAAGGCAATCGTCATATCGCTCTCAAGTGGTGGGCGTTATGTGCCGCCTTTTGTCACGGAGATGGGCGCGGCGCAAGACTTTTACAACCCGGACGCCCTCCCGGTGCGGTCTGAACAACGGATGAATGCGCCGTTCAGTGCGGTTTCAGGGCTCATTTATATAAATACACGGCATCGGGAAACCGAAATGCCCCTCACCTCGTTAAGCCCCCGGAGAAATGAAAATGCTGGCCTTTATGATCGTCTTTTCGGTCATCGCATCATTCGCAGCCGAGTATCTTTTCCTCGAATGAGGCCAGTCGCCGGTTTCCTGAACGCCAGATGAACAAGCCATTCAAGGAAGTTTCACAGGCGCGATGCTAATCGATTTTTAAGGTTGACGCGGAACATGATTGGACGTGGCGCGTTAATATCAAACCAAAGGAACAGACAGATGTTTGTAAGAGAAAAACAGTCTACTTCGGCGAAAATCAGCGTCATCAGCACCGCCTGGACAGTACTGGTCATCGCAATGGTAGCAACAACGTTTAGCCTTTATGATCAGAAGCCTGCTGCCCAGGGACCGGACTATCCACAGATGACCGCCCGCTACCAGTCCATGACCTATTACTGATGAGGAACTAGGATTTCCTCGCCACCAACGGAGATGATATCATGTTCACATTCCTGACACTGCTTCTTGCCCTGATCAGCATTATGTTCGTGACGTCAATGATCTCCGCCGTCGCCGAGATGCGACGTGAAGACGAGGAATTCAAGGCCTCGGTAAGACGCAACCGCGCGTTCTGACCGCAACCATCAGACTTAGCCGTCTTTCAGAATATGATTCTCCGCAACCGCCTGGACGCTCCGGGCGGTTTTATTTTGCCGCCTTAAGGGCCAGTATGGCGAAGATGAAGGCGTAAAAACCTAGCCCCAATCACATAAGCGTTTTCAAAACCCCGTTTTTCCAAGGCAAATTCCCTTCAATTTCCCATTGGATTGATTTAAGGAACGCCGATACGTTGCGGGCCGGACGGCTGGCGACCGCAATGACGTTCCTGTGAGGTTTGCATAACGATGCTCGATTCCCTGAGAAATGCTTCTCGAACCATGGCAGCCAAGCTGCTGCTTCTCCTGCTTGTTGTTTCGTTTGGCGTCTGGGGCGTCTCCGCATCACTCGTCACCTCCAATTCGCATGCGGTCATGACCGTCGGCGACCAGACGGTCAGCCCGCAGGAATTCCGCCTCGCCTATCAGCGTCAGGTTTCCGATCTCAGCCGCCAGTTTGGCGCGAGACTGACCACCGAACAGGCCAAGGCCTTCGGCATCGACCGTCAGGTGTTCAGCCAGCTTGCGGCGGGTGCCTCGCTGGATGAACTGGCGTCGAAGATGAATCTCGGCCTTTCGGAAGACCGCCTCGCCAATCTCATCGCCGAAGACCCGGCATTCAAATCGGTTAATGGCCAGTTCGATCGCACCCTGTTCACCGAACGGCTGCGCAATTCCGGCCTGCGCGAAGACGACTATATCAAGGAACGCAGCAAGGTCGCGGTCAGAAGCCAGATCGTTGAAGCCGTTTCCGATGGTTTCAAGGCACCGCAGGTACTGGTGGACGCACTCAAGCAATACCGCAACGAACAGCGCTCGGTCGATTACGTCATCCTGTCCAACGCCGTCATTGCGCCGGTCAAGGCGCCGGGCGACGACGTGCTTGCACCCTGGTTTGAAACCAACAAGGCGAAATATCGCGCGCCCGAGTTCCGCAAGTTCACCTATGTGAAGCTGGAACCATCGGACATTGCCGATCAGGCTTCGGTGACGGATGCGCAGATCGCCGACTATTACAACAGCCACAAGGACAGCTTCCGCACCGCCGGTCGCCGCACCGTCGAGCAGCTGACCTTCCCGGAAAAGGAAATGGCAGAAGCCGCTGCAGAGCAGATCCGCCTCGGCAACACCACCTATGATCAGGTGGTTAAGGATCAGGGCAAGACCGCCTCCGACGTGACGCTTGGCGAATTCACCAAGGACACGATCCCCGACCAGTCGATTGCCGATGCTGCTTTCGCCGTCCAGAAGGATGGCGGCGTGTCTCCGGTCGTGGCAGGCTCCTTCGGCCCGGTCATCCTGCGCATCACCGGCATCAAGCCGGAAACCACCCGCACGCTGGAAGAAGCGAAAGAGGACATCCGCAAGGACCTCGCCACCGCTGCTGCAGCCGAAGAAGTCACCAATGTGCATGACCGTTACGAAGACCTGCGTGCCGGCGGCTCCTCGCTTGCCGATGCGGCAAAGCAGCTGAACCTCAAGCCCGTCACCATCGACGCCATCGATGCCGCCGGTCTTGATGAAAAGGGCGACGCCATTCAGGACCTGCCCTCGCCGCAGCTTGCCCAGGAAGTCTTCAAGACCGAACCCGGCACCGAAGCCCTGCCGATCAATCTTGGCCGCGAAGGCTACATCTGGTTCGACGTCGATCAGATCATCCCCGCCCGCGACCGCACGCTTGCCGAAGTGCGCGACGATGTCGTGGCCGACTGGACGGCAGAGCAGCAGCGCACGGCGCTTGCCACCAAGGCCGACGAGCTGAAGGCACGTGTTGAAAAGGGCGAGACACTGGCAGCGGTGGCTGGCGAACTCGGCCTTGCCGTCGAGCAGAAATCCGGCCTGCGCCGCACCAGCGAGGACGCGATTTTCGGTCGCCAGACGATTACGGCGGTATTCTCCGGCGCTGAAGGCATGACGGGCACAGCGGCAGACGCGGATGGTTCCAGCCGCATCCTCTTCAAGGTCACGGCAGTCGACACCAACGCGCCTGCTGATGCGCTTGCCAATGACGATCAGCAGTTCGCCGCCATCGCCCGCGCGGCCGGCGACGACATGCTCGACCAGATGGTCAACCGCCTGCAGAACGACTACGGTGTGACCATCAATCAGGCCCTCGCCGATCAGGCGATGGTCGGCTTCTAACCGGGGGGCGGAAACGATGGCCGAACTGAAACCGCTGATCGCAAAGGTCGCAAACGGGGAAAGCCTGAACCGTGAGGAATCGCGGGCCGCTTTCGACATTCTGATGTCGGGCGAAGCAACCCCGTCGCAGATCGGCGGTTTCCTGATGGCACTGCGCGTGCGCGGCGAGACGGTGGACGAGATTGTCGGCGCCGTCTCCTCCATGCGCGCGCGCATGCTGCCGGTTTCGGCCCCCGAAAACGCGATCGACATCGTCGGAACCGGCGGTGACGGCATCGGCACCTACAATATCTCGACGCTCGCCTCGATCATCGTTGCCGGCACGGGCCTTCCCGTTGCCAAGCACGGTAACCGGGCGCTAAGCTCCAAATCCGGCACGGCAGATGCGCTGTCCGCACTCGGCGTGAAGCTGGATATCGGCCCTGACCTTATCGCCCGCTGCATCAGTGAGGCAGGACTCGGCTTCATGTTCGCGCAGCTGCACCATTCCGCCATGCGCCATGTCGGTCCAAGCCGCGTCGAACTTGGCACGCGCACCATCTTCAACCTGCTCGGCCCGCTTTCCAACCCGGCGGGCGCGAAGCGCCAATTGCTCGGCGTCTTTTCGCCGCGCTGGCTGGTGCCGCTTGCCGAAGTGCTGCGCGATCTCGGCTCGGAGAGCATCTGGGTCGTACATGGCGACGGCATGGATGAAGTCACGACGACAGGCGTCACCCATGTGGCGGCGCTTGAAAACGGCAAGATCCGCACCTTCGACCTGACGCCGAAGGATTTCGGTGTTGAACCCGCTTCCATGGCAGACCTCAAGGGTGGCGACGGCATTGCCAATGCAGCGGCACTTCGCGAGGTTCTGTCCGGCAAGCGCAACGCCTATCGCGACGTATCGCTGTGCAACGCCGCGGCAGCCCTCGTCATTGCCGGCAAGGCCGAAACGCTTGGCGAGGCGATGACGACCGTGAGCCAAGCGCTCGACAGCGGCGCGGCGGCGGCAGCGCTCGACCGCCTGGTCGCCGTCTCCAATGAAACAGTCTCCGGGCAGGCCGACCACTAAAAGGAATGAGAGCGAAACCATGAGCGACATTCTGAAAAATATCGAGATCTACAAGCGCGAGGAAATTGCCGCCGCCAAGGCCAGGGTTTCACTTGCCGATCTCAAGGCGATGGCCGCAGGCCAGACTGCGCCGCGCGGTTTTTACAAAGCGCTGCGAACAAAGCAGGCTGAGGGCAAATTCGGTCTGATTGCCGAAATCAAGAAGGCCAGCCCCTCCAAGGGGCTGATCCGCCCGGATTTCGATCCACCGGCACTGGCCGCCGCCTATGAGGCTGGTGGCGCCGCCTGTCTTTCCGTGCTGACGGACACGCCGAGCTTTCAGGGTGCGCCGGAATTTCTGACGGCTGCCCGCAATGCCTGCACGCTGCCTGCGCTGCGCAAGGATTTCATGTTCGATACCTATCAGGTGCATGAGGCCCGCGCCTGGGGCGCGGACTGCATCCTGCTCATCATGGCGTCTCTTTCCGACGATGAGGCGAAACGCCTTGAAGACGAGGCTTTTTCACTCGGCATGGACGTGCTGGTCGAGGTGCATGATTCGGAAGAAACCGAACGGGCGCTGAAGCTCGCCTCGCCGCTTCTCGGCATCAATAACCGCAATCTGCGCACTTTCGAGGTCAGCCTCGAAACCAGCGAGAAACTGGCTGGCCTCGTGCCCGCCGATAAGCTGCTGGTCGGCGAAAGCGGCATCTTCACCTATGAGGATTGCCAGCGCCTCGAAAAGAGCGGCATCAGCACCTTCCTCGTCGGCGAAAGCCTGATGCGCAAGGACGATGTGACAGCAGCTACCAAAACCCTGCTAACCGGCCAATCCGGCGTTCTGGCGGCGGAATGATGCGCCGATGAGCGAGGCGACAAAGCTCACCCATATCGATGCGAGCGGCGAGGCCCATATGGTCGATGTCGGCGACAAAGCCGAGACCGTCCGTGTCGCCGTTGCCGAAGGCTTCGTGAAGATGAAGCCGGAAACGCTGGCGCTCATCCGCGATGGCAACGCCAAGAAGGGTGACGTCATCGGCACAGCCCGGCTCGCGGGCATCATGGCAGCCAAGCAGACGGCAAACCTCATTCCGCTCTGCCACCCGCTGATGCTGACCAAGGTGGCGGTGGACATTACCGAAGACGCTGCCCTGCCTGGCCTGCGGGTAGAGGCCATGGTGAAGCTTTCCGGCAAGACGGGCGTGGAGATGGAGGCGCTGACCGCCGTGTCCATCGCCTGCCTGACCATTTACGACATGGCCAAAGCCGCCGACAAGGCGATGGAGATCGTCAATATCCGCCTTCTCGAAAAGAGCGGCGGCAAGTCGGGCGATTTCCGGCGACAGGAGACCTGAATGAAGCCACTGCTGCCCGTGGATGAGGCCGTAACGCGTCTTCTGGATGCGGCGGTTCCTGTGGTTGACAGTGAAACCCTTCCGCTCGCCGAATGCGATGGCCGCGTCCTTGCGGCTGACCTTGCGGCGCGTCTGACCCAGCCGCCTTTCGATGCCTCGGCCATGGACGGCTATGCGCTGCGCAGTGCCGATGCGCCACAAATCGGGTCAGTCCTCACCGTCATAGGCCAGGCTGCCGCAGGCCACGCTTTCGCGGGCACGGTGGGTAAAGGCGAGGCCGTGCGTATCTTTACCGGCGCACCGGTGCCAGCGGGTGCGGATGCCATTCTCATTCAGGAAGATGCCGAGCTTCTCGGCGAGGGCAGAATCCGCACCGCTTTCGACATCACCGCCGGGCGCCACATTCGCCCGCGCGGACAGGATTTTGCCGAGGGCGACACGGTTTTGAAGTCCGGGCGCGAACTCGGCTTCACCGATCTTACCGTTGCGGCGGCGATGAATCACGCAACGCTTGCCGTCTATCGCAAGCCACTGGTCGCCATCCTTGCCACCGGCGACGAATTGCTACCGCCCGGAAGCACGCCCCTTCCCGCCCAGATCATCGCCTCGAACACCTTCGGTGTCGCCGCACTTGCGCGGGCAGCCGGTGCCGAGGTTCTCGATCTCGGCATTATACCCGACAACGACACGCTGATCCGCGCCGCCATCGGCAAGGCTGTCGCGGCAAAGGCCGATGTGCTCGTGACGCTCGGCGGCGCCTCTGTCGGCGACCATGATCTCGTTCAGGCGGCGCTTAAGGCCGAAGGCATGCAGCTCGATTTCTGGCGCATTGCCATGCGTCCTGGAAAACCGCTGATGGTGGGTGCCATCGATGCCATGCAGGTTCTGGGCCTGCCAGGAAATCCAGTCGCGAGCCTCGTCTGCGGCCTGCTGTTCCTCGAGCCACTGCTCCACAGAATCGCCCGCCGCATTCCGCCGCAACGCGTCACCACAGCCCGAACCGCCACACCGCTGAAGGCGAACGATCACCGGCAGGATTATCTTCGCTCCCGTTTCAGCGCCGATGACAACGGCGCTCTGGTGGCGCAAGCCTATGCCAAACAGGATTCATCCATGATGAACATACTGGCACATTCAGACGGCCTGATCGTGCGCCCGCCAAATGCGCCGGCAGTTGACGCCGGTGCGGAATGCTCGGTGATACGGCTTAGAGCCTGACGGGACATATTCCGGCGGCAGACAAAACAACGCATTGTTTCAAAATCTTGCGCAATTTTCACCGCAAGTAGTCACAGAAATGAGACGAGCTGCAGCCACTTCTGTTGAGACGACGTAATAAAAACTGTAACGTTGCTGTATCCGGACACGCGCGAAGAAGTTCGTTGCTTATAAGCGGCGTCTTGCCAGATGAAAAACTCCGCGCCCCAACCAACTCCCGACTATCACCCTGCGTTGTTGTGCCGAAATAAATCACCCGAAAATCACTATCGGGATTGACAGAATAAATACGAAGCTGGCACCAAGACGAGCAGTAGAAATCAAAAAACTCCGGAACTTCCTGGAAATGAGAATTACTTATAATTATCAACTAAATAAGATAAAAATTGCCGAAGATCAAATTTCAGGGAATAAAAATTAGTTTCCCATAAATTAAGCTTTTCAAAACGGCCTACATAATAATAATCATAGTCGATAAGCAGACTCACTGGAGTTTCTTGATGAACACGGCATCCACGCCCAAATCCACGGGGCCCGACATCGCCGGGCAGATTGCCTATGCCATGCGGAGCATGGGTGTGTCGCCGATCCCGCGCAACTATAGTCTTTTTTACGAAGCCTATATCGGCTCGAACCCGGCGCTGACGAGGGATCTGGCGGCACTGGGAAACCGGGTGACGCAGGAGGATCTAGACGAACTGTCCACGCGGTACGGGGAAGGCAATCCCATCGCCTCGATCGACGACGCGCACGAGAAGCTGCGGCGTGAACTGGAGGCGCTTCTCGGAACGCTGAGGCGCGAACAGTCCTCCATCGAGAACTACAACAGAATTCTCGGCGAAACCCGTCAGCGCATTGACGACAAGACCGTATCGAGCACCAATATCCTGAAAAATGCGGTCTCGCTGCTGGCCGAGGCCACCGGCTCGAAAATCATCGATGGCGAAAAGGCGTTCAACGACGTCAACCGCCATGCCGAGGAAATGCAACAGGTGCGTCTGGAGCTGGATGAATACAAGCGCATCGCCAATACCGATTCGCTGACGCGCCTTTCCAACCGTCGCGCTTTCGATGACAGGCTGGCCTCCGTGTACAACAGCTCCATCGGCCTGCAATATACGACGCTCATCCTGCTCGACATCGACCATTTCAAGCGGATCAACGATACGTTCGGCCACCCGGTCGGCGACAAGATACTGGCCACCGTCGCCTCCGTCATCCGCGCCAATGTCCGCAAGGACGGCTTCGTCGCCAGAAGCGGCGGCGAGGAATTCGCCATCATTCTTGATGGCAACACGCCGGAAGAAGTCATGGTGATCTGTGAGCGCATCCGCCTGTCGCTGGAAAGCACGCCGTTCCGCAATTCAAGATCGGGCGCCGACTACGGTACGGTGACGATCTCGATCGGCTTCGCCTCCGCCTCGCAGGCAAACAATCCGGGCGAACTTTACGGACATGCCGATATGGCACTTTACCACGCCAAGGAAACCGGCAGGAACCGTTCCGTCATTTACGAGGACGGCATGCAGAAGAACTATATCGGCAAGAACTGGCTGATTTATCGGACGTGAGAAGGATGGCGCCGGTTAGTGAGCATATTGAATGCAGTGCTCCCTCCGCCCCCACGCCCTGTTGCGTGAGCACCTGTTGCTGCGGCAAAAGACACGTCACCACATGGTCTTCGCCGCCCGAACCGCCCATTCGCGGTCATAAGTCTCCTGATCGAACTCCGCCTTGGCGGCTTTGAGCAGGCTGCCGGGTGTGGGCAGTGACGCGGGTTCCACGAAGTTATCGGGGTTCCACAGTTCCGAGCGCATCAAGGCCCTCGCGCACTGGAAATAGACCTCGTCGATTTCGACCACAATGACGGTGCGCGGGTGTTTTCCGTCCATTTCGAAGCTTTGCAGCAGATCAGGTGCGACCGAAACGACAGCGCGGCCGTTGATGCGCATCGTTGTATTCGAGCCCGGGATCAGGAACATCAGCGCCACGCGTGGATCGCGGACGATGTTCAAAAGCGAATCGACGCGGTTGTTGCCGCGCCAGTCGGGCAAAAGCACCGTCCTGTCGTCGGCCACCCTTACCACACCGCCCTTGTCGCCGCGCGGCGAACAGTCCATGCCTTCCGGCCCGACAGTCGCCAGCGCCAGAAATGGCGAAGCCTCGATCATCTGCCGGTATTCGGCGGTCAGCGTGGCTGTCACCTTCGCGATAGATGCCTCGCTTGTGCCATCGTAGATGGCCTTCAATTCCTCAACCGTGCGAATGACCGTCATTGTGCGCTCCAACTCCTGCAATCAATCTGCCCCACCCATAAATCAGGGCGCGTTATTCCTCTGCCGCTTCCGCTTTTTCCCGCTCCGCCCGCTCGCGCGCGGTGCGTGCAGCAACGAGGTCCGCCGGCTGGGAATTGCCGCGGATCAGCGACCGGCCCGCATAAATACCGCCGACGACTTCCATCGCGAAACGTTCCTCGTCGCGGTCGCGGAACTCCTCCACCAAGCGGGCAGCATCTTCACGCTCCTCGCCCATGGCGCCAAGCACTTCCTCGCTGAAATTCATCGCCGATTCCAGAGTCTCGCGGATCTGGTAATCCACGCCGGCCTTCACAAGATCGATTGCGTGGCCACGGTCATAGGCACGGGCAAGAACGGGAACCAGCGGAAACTCATGCTTGACGATCTCCGCGATCCGCACAGCGGCTTCCTTGTCGTCGACGCAGATCAGCACCGCACGCGCGGTGCTTGCCCCGGCGGCATGCAGGATTTCCGCGCGTGAGCCATCGCCATAATAGACCTTGAAACCGAATTCCGCAGCATCGCGCACAAAGTCGGCATCCTTGTCGATCAGCGACAGCGTGTAGCCACGCGCGAGAAGCGGCTGGCTGACAATCTGGCCGAAACGCCCGAAACCGATCAGCAGAATGCTGCCCTCGACATTTTCCGGCACGTCGAGATCATCGGTCTTGGGAACGGCCGCCGGCACCAGCCGGTCGTGCAGAATGACCATCAGCGGCGTCAGCACCATCGAGATGATGATGGTCGCCGTCAGGATGGCGTTGGCTTCGCGGTCGAGGATGCCGGCGCTGACAGCGGCAGAATAGAGCACGAAGGCGAATTCACCACCCTGAGCCATCAAAACAGCCCGCTCCAGGCTTTCGCGCCTGGTGGTGCCGAGCGCCCGCGCCACGCCGTAGATCAGGAATGCCTTAAGCAGCATGTAACCTGCGACGCTGACGACCACGAGCTGCCAGTTCGACGCAATGACGGCAAGATCGATCGCCATGCCGACGCCGAGAAAGAACAGGCCGAGCAGAATGCCGCGAAACGGCTCGATATCTGCTTCCAGCTGATGGCGGAACGACGATTCGGACAGGAGCACACCAGCCAGAAACGCGCCCATCGCCATGGAAAGACCGCTGACCTGCATCAACAGCGCCGAACCGAGCACCACCAGCAAAGCGGCGGCCGTCATTACCTCGCGCGCACCGGACGCCGCCAGCAGGCGGAAGAACGGGTTGAGAAGATAACGCCCGGCCAGAATGAGCGCGCCGACGGCGGCAAGCGCGATGCCGACGGAAATCCAGCGCTCCGAGGGTGTGACGTGCTCGCCACCAGCACCGAGGAAGGCAACGAGCGCCAGAAGCGGCACGATGGCGAGATCCTCAAACAGCAGGATGGCGATGATGCGCTGGCCCTTGAGGCTGGACATGCTGTTGCGTTCCTGCAGCATCTGCATGACGATTGCCGTGGAAGTCAGCACGAAGCCGGTACCGGCGACAAATGACATGATGAGCGGAAAGCCGAGACTGACGCCAACCATCGTCAGACCCGCCATACAGACCAGCACCTGCAGCGCGCCAAGCCCGAAAATATCCTGCCGCATGGACCACAGCCGTGACGGCTGCATTTCAAGGCCGATGATGAACAGGAACATCACCACGCCGAGTTCGGCGATATGAAGGATCGCCTGTGAATCGGAAAAGAAGCCGAAGCCATATGGCCCGATCACCAGGCCGGCGGCCAGATAACCCAGCACCGAACCGAGGCCGATGCGCTTGAAAATCGGCGCGGCCACCACGCCCGCCGCCAAAAGCACGACCACCTGGGCCAGATCATTCCCGTTCGCTTCGACCGCCACACATCACCCCGTTTAAATTGATAGAACGAGGGTGTTCCCTCCCTCACTTCCTAGCGCATCAGTATGAAAATCGAAAATGATTTTACAGAAGGACGATGCGCAGATTCAACGGGTTATTTGTCCATAAGGCATGCGGGCTTCAGATGCCGCTGCCCTTCTCCCCTCATTCCCGTGCTTGTCACAGGAATGAGGGTGGGGAGTGTCCGCAGGCCTTGCGCCCGCCTACCGGGATAGCGGTTCCCTGCTCAAGCCCTTTTCGGCGAGCTGTCGCTCATAATCGGCAAACGATGCGTCGCCGGTCTCTCCCAGTTCCTTTAGATATCTCCAGGTGAAGATGCCGCTGTCATGGCCGTCGTCGAAGACGATGCGGACGGCATAATTGCCCGTCGCCATCATGGAGCGGATCGTCACGTTGCGCTTGCCGGGAACAGTGACCTTCTGGCCCGGCCCGTGGCCCTGCACTTCCGCGGAGGGTGAAAGCACGCGCAGCATCTCGGCACCAAGCCGATAGACGCTTCCATCATCGAAGGAAACGGTCAGTTGCCGCCGGTCTTTCGACACAAGCAGTTCAGTCGGCCAGGCATCACTCATTTTTCACTTCCGCAAGCTCGTCTTATGCGTCAGAATTACGGACTTGCCTCGCGATAGGCAAGTCACTACATCACCTGTAAAGCACATGCCCGGCAATCTTGTGCCCGGCGCATCGCGCAGTGAGGACGGAGACGTGAACAGTTTCCCCGGATCGCTCGAAAGAGCGCAGTCCCTGACGGAAAACAAAGCACCGATGGTGGACCCTTTCGGCCGGTCCATAACCTATCTGCGCGTTTCCGTGACAGACCGCTGCGATTTCCGCTGTACCTACTGCATGTCCGAACACATGACCTTCCTGCCGAAGAAGGACCTTCTGACGCTGGAGGAACTCGACCGGCTCTGTTCCGTCTTCATTCAAAGGGGCGTGCGCAAGCTGAGGCTGACCGGCGGCGAGCCGCTGGTGCGCAAGAACATCATGATGCTGGTGAGGAACCTCGGCCGCCATATTGGCACCGGCGCGCTGGATGAGCTGACGCTGACCACCAACGGTTCGCAGCTTGCGAAATTCGCCGCTGAACTCGCCGATTGCGGCGTGCGGCGCATCAACGTCTCGCTCGATACGCTGGACCCGAAGAAATTCCGCGAGATCACCCGCTGGGGCGATATCGACCGTGTGATGGAAGGGCTGGATGCCGCGCAGGCCGCCGGCGTCAAGATCAAGCTCAATGCTGTCGCGCTGAAGGACTTCAACGAGACTGAAATTCCCGAGCTGATGCGTTTCGCCCATGGTCGCGGTATGGACCTGACTGTCATCGAGACCATGCCGATGGGCGAGATCGAGGAAGATCGTACCGATCGCTACCTGCCGCTTTCCAGGCTGCGCGCCGATCTGGAACAAAGCTTCACGCTTGTTGACAACGACTACCAGACCGGCGGCCCTGCCCGCTACGTGACGGTGAAGGAAACCGGCGGCAGGCTCGGTTTCATCACACCCATGACCCATAATTTCTGCGAAAGCTGCAACCGCGTCCGCCTCACCTGCACCGGCACGCTCTATATGTGTCTCGGGCAGGACGATGCCGCCGACCTTCGCACGGCGATGCGCGCTTCCGACAGCGACGCCTATCTCTCGGGCGCCATAGACGAGGCCATTCTGCGTAAGCCGAAAGGGCATGATTTCATCATTGACCGCACCCACAAGCGCCCCGCTGTCGCCCGCCATATGAGTGTGACCGGCGGCTGAACCTGTTTCTCGTCCACCCACCCATTTAAGCGGTTGAAATGCCGGCTTGGCCGTGTCAGGTCTCTTGGCATGGAGGAATGCGCGGTCCCGCCCGGCGGGCGACCCCTGAGAGGAATTTGGGGTTAGGCTGCGCATGGTCTGGGACAGTATGAAATGGCATTGACGGACAATACGCGCGGCGCCCTTCTGATGGCGCTCGCCATGGCAAGCTTTACGGCCAACGACGCCCTGACGAAATCCGTCACCCCCTACATCAATACCGGCCAGATCATGTTCGTGCGCGGCATCATGACGGTCGTGCTGATCTATATTGCCGCCCGGCACTTCGGCGCGCTCCGGCCGCTGAAAACCCTGATGCGCCCCATCATCATCCTGCGCTGTCTCTGCGAAGTGACAGCCGCCGTTCTCTATCTGACGGCGCTTGGACTCATAGAATTTTCCAACGCCTCGGCCATATTGCAGTCCCTGCCGCTGATCGTCACGCTGGGTGCCGCACTGTTCCTGCGCGAGCCCGTCGGCTGGCGGCGCTGGGCGGCGATCATCGTCGGCTTCATTGGCGTGCTCGTCATCATCCGGCCCGGCCCGGAAGGCTTCACCTCAGGCGCGCTACTGGTCGTCGCCTCGCTGGCGGTCACCGCCGCGCGTGATCTTCTGACCCGCAAGATGTATGCGGATGTCCCCTCGCTTGCCGTCACCTTCGTTACCGCATCCGTCAACATGGCGGTGGGTGGCTTGCTGATCCAGCCCTTCGGCGGCTGGCAGCCCATGAACTTCATGATCCTGTCGCATCTGGCCGGTTCTGCCGTTCTGGTGCTGGTCGGTTACCAGGCAATCATTCTGGCAATGCGAACCGGCGAAATCTCCTTCGTCGCGCCATTCCGTTACACCAGCCTGCTCTGGGGCTTCATGATCGGCGTGTTCTTCTTCAACGAAAAGATCGACAGTTTCACGATCGTCGGCGCCATGATCGTCATCGGCTCGGGCCTCTACACCTTCTACCGTGAAAGCCTGCGCAAGCGCTCGCAGATGGCCAAGCGCTCCGCCGCAACGCCCACTGCCGCGACCACCGTGCGGCCAGCTTCCGTAACGAAAGCTGCCTTTACGGAAAAAGCGGGAGAATGACATGAAAAACGCCCGCTTTCTGGATCGCACCACCCCGCCCCACATCATCACGCTCGTCGTTATCGCCGGCGTCGCGGCGCTTTGCATGAACCTGTTCCTGCCCTCGCTTGCCGCGATGGCGCTCCATTTCGAGACCGATTACGCCGTGATGCAATTTGCCGTGTCCGGCTATCTTGCCGCCACCGCCTGCCTGCAACTCCTCATCGGCCCGCTATCCGATCTCTTCGGACGCCGACCCGTCATGCTTGCCAGCATCGGGATGATGATCGTCGCCACGCTCGTCTGCATGCTGGCGCCAGATATCACCGTCTTCATGTTCGGGCGTGTGGCGCAAGCGGCCGTCGTTTCCGGTTTCGTGCTGGCGCGCGCCATCGTGCGCGACATGGTCCCTATGGAACAGGCCGCTTCGATGATCGGCTATGTGACCATGGGCATGTCGGTGGTGCCGATGGTCGGCCCAACGGTTGGCGGTCTGCTCAACGATATCTCCGGCTGGCAGGCCAGCTTTGCGCTTCTTGCCCTGCTCGGGGTCGGCATTCTGGTGCTCGCCTGGTTTGATCTCGGCGAAACCAATCACAACAGATCGGCAAGCTTCTCGCAGCAGTTCCACGCCTGGCCGGAACTTCTGCGCTCGCCGCTCTTCTGGGGATATGCGCTGACCTCGACCTTCTCGTCGGGCATGTTCTTTTCGTTTCTAGGCGGCGCACCCTTCGTCGGCAGCGTGCTTTATGGCCTTGCACCGGCCATGCTCGGCCTGCAATTCTTCTTCATGGCCAGCGGCTACATGCTCGGCAACTTCGTCTCCGGCCGTTATGCGAGCCAGATCGGCATCACCCGCATGATGCTGTCGGGCAATGTCGTCGCCATCGCCGGCATTGTCGCAGCCATAGCGCTGATCTTCACCGGGGCGGAAAGCCCCTATGCGTTTTTCGTGCCGCTTGCGCTCATTGGTGTCGGAAACGGTGTGACCCTGCCAAGTGCCAATGCAGGCATGGTCAGCGTCCAGCCGCATCTGGCAGGCTCCGCCTCCGGTCTTGGCGGCGCCATGACCATCGGCGGCGGTGCGGCACTTTCCGTGCTTGCCTCCTCGGTTCTGTCCAAAGAGGACGGAACCTGGCCGCTTCTTCTCGTGATGCTGGCGACCGGCCTTGTCGCTCTCCTCACCACCTATATCGTAAGGCTGCAGGAAAAGCGGCAATGACGGCGCGATTTGAAATACCCGGTCTTGTGCTTGCCGGCGGCCTGTCGCGACGGATGGGCACCAACAAGGCGACCGTGATGCTGGGCGACGAACCGCTGCTTTCCCATGTCGTGCGCCGCATCGCGCCACAGGTGTCGGATGTCACCATCAATGCCGTTAATGGCTGGGCCAAAAGCTTTGGCCTGCCGTTGCTGCCTGACACCGTGAACGGCCATGCCGGGCCGCTCGCCGGCGTTCTCGCCGGCATGCGGCATTTCCAGAACCATCACGTCCGGAAAAGCCACTTCCTGACAGTGCCCGCCGACAGCCCGTTCTTTCCCGAAGATCTCGTCGACCGCCTCTGCGAACACATGGCCGAAGATGCAATCGTCATCGCCGCCTCCAGCGGCCAGTTGCACCCGGTTTTCGCGCTATGGCCCGTGGCGCTCGCGGACGATCTGGAGGAATGGCTGAAGAACGATGCAAACCGGCGCATCCGCGCCTATCTTGCGCGACACGTCACGATCGGTATCGCCTTCCCGCCGCTGGAAACGGCCAAGGGCAGCCTCGATCCGTTCTTCAACATCAACACGCCGGATGAACTGGCGCTCGCTCGAAGCTATCTGGAGAGCATGGAACCATGATGAGCCAGAAGGTCTTCGGTATTGCCGGCTGGAAAAACTCGGGCAAGACCGGCCTTGCGGTCCGCATCGTCACCGAACTGACGGCCCGGGGCTATAGGGTCTCGACCATCAAGCATGCCCATCATGATTTCGATATCGACAAGGTCGGCGCCGATAGCTGGCGTCACCGTCAGGCGGGCGCGCACGAGGTCACCATCGTCTCCGGCACCCGCTTTGCCATCATGCATGAATTGCGCGGCGAAGCCGAACCGTCCTTCGAGGAAATCCTCGCCCGCCTCGCCCCTTGCGATCTCGTACTGATCGAGGGTTACAAATACGAGCCGGTGCCGAAGATCGAGGCGCGACGGCTGGAAGCTGCCAAGACCGAACCGCTTGCCGGAAGCGATCCGCACATCATCGCAATTGCCGCCGATCACGCTGTGACCGACACCACTCTTCCCGTCTTCGACCTCGATGATACCGCCACGATTGCGGACTTCATCGAAAAGACGGTTGGGTTGGTAAGGGCGTAACTGCCGTTTCGACAACCTCCTCTCCTCCGTCATCCTCGGGCTTGACCCGAGGGCCCGCAAACCGACCGCACCATGGATCCTCGGGTCAAGCCCGCGGATGACGTCGAATGTGTGAGGACGCTTGGCCTACCCCAAAAATGAAAAAGCCGGGCGTTCGGCCCGGCTTCATCATTCCTTGAGACGCAATACCTATTCAAGGAAACCGGATGGGTTCACCGGCGTCGCATCCTTGCGAACTTCAAAGTGAACCTGAGGACGTTTGGCGCTGCCGGTCATGCCTGACGTGGCAATGGTCTGGCCGCGCTGAACCTTCTGGCCGCGCTGCACGTCAAGATTGGCGGCGTTGCCGTAAACGGTGACCTTACCGTCGTCATGACGGACGAGAACCGTATTGCCGAGCTGCTTAAGGCCATTGCCCGCATAGATGACCACACCGTTCTCGGCGGCCTTGATTGGCGTGCCTTCCGGAACGGAGATGTTGATGCCATCGTTGCGGCTGCCTTCGACGTTGTCGCCGAAATTGTTGATGACGGCGCCACGAACCGGCCAGCGATATTTGCCGATGCCCGTGGATTCCGGAGCGAGCGAGGCCATATCGGACTTCTTCTCGATATCGCCGACGCTTGCCGTTGCGGCAGGAGCGGACGGTACGGTCGCAGCTGCGGCAGGAGCCTTGTAGGGTTCCGGCTTGGCGGATGCGGTTTCCACTGCCTTGGCCGCTTCCTTTGCAGGTACGGAGGCTGTCTTGATGGCGTCGGTCGAAGCACCCGGCATGGCGAGTGTCTGGCCGACACGGATGCTTTCGGTGGAAATACCGTTCGCGGCCTTGAGGGCTGCAACCGAAACGCCGTTTTCACGGGCGATCTTTGCCAGGCTGTCGCCCGGCTGAACCTTGTAACCACCGGCTGGCGGCATAGGCTTGCCACCGGGAGGTGTGAGCTTGCCGTTTTCAGCCGAAACCTTGTCGCGGGCAACACTCTGCGAGGGCAGCACGGCTACCTTCTGGTCTGGACCGCGCAGCGGGTTCGGCTCGTCGCCGTTGCGGTTGAGCGCAATGTCACCAGCCGCAGCCTTGGCGGCATTGCGGACCTGACCGAATTTCGGAATAAGGATCGACTGGCCAGCCTGCGCGGACGCCGCGGTTTTCAGACCGTTGACCCGCAGCAGTTCCTTTTCGGGAACGCCGTAACGGTTGGAGATAGTCGCGATGCTTTCACCCGGACGCAGCGTTACAGAAGAGGCGCCATCCGTATGCCAGCCGTTCTTGTCGGAACGGACGGTTGCGGTGGTGAGATTGTCGGCGACGGGAGCGGCAGCCTGCTGTGCAGGTGCTGCGAGAGACGGAGCGGCTGGTCGTTGTGCGGACGGGAAAGGCTGGGCCATGGCTTCGTTGCGGGTCGACGGGTCGCGGCTTGCCACCGCCGGCGGAGCCGACAGCTCGGAGCGCTGCACCGGAGAGGCCGAAGCCGATCGGGCCGTCGAAGGCTGAACGCCACCGCCATAACCGCCGGAAGACGGATAGGAGTTGGCCGCCATGTTCTGATTGGCGTAGCCGCCCTGGGGTGCCGCAGAGGCATAACCACCGTTCATGTCGCCTTGCGGGACCGGGGCCTGCCCATAAGCACCGCCGCCCTGGCGGGCTGGAATTGACGCTGTCGTCATCCGATCCGGTCCACTGGAAAAGAGGCCGCTGAACCGCGTTGCATCCGAGCTACAGCCCGTTGCGACGCTTGCCAGCAATGCCGCTGCGAACATTTTTGCGACTGATTTTCCGATTTTAGACGAATGTCTCATACGCATAACTCGATCTACACTGACGCCAACCCGCCGCATCGAGGTCGATCCGGCACAAATTTCACTTCTTGCAAGGCCCATTTCCCGATCCCGGGAAAACCATGCGTCGATGTTTATGATTAAAGCGCGTTAGTGTTACCACGCCGTTAAAACGTTAAGCCGCTCGGCGCTTTTTTGACACTTCGATAACCATGACGAAAACGGCATGTGTCATGTCGGAACAATATTATGATGGAAAATCAGTTGGTTGTGATGATTTAGAATATTCTAAGACGAAAATTAATCGCCTTCGATATTTTCATTTTGTCACAAATGCCGGGCAATATGGCTGCCAAGCGGCAGATAGGGCGTCTCGAACAGCTCTTCCTTCTCGAAGCGGCTGCCGGTCTTGGAGAAGCGCGTCATCACGCAGCGCCCGTCTTCCAGAATGATCGGCGCGATCATCATGCCGCCGGAGACGATCTGCTCGGCGAAAAAGCGGGGCATGGTGGTAAAGGCGGCGGTGGCGACGATTCGGTCGAAGGTGCCCTCGCCCACCAGACCGTTGCTGCCATCCGCCTGGCGGATGACGACATTGCGGATGGAAAGATCGTCCAGACAGTTCTGCGCCTGCTGCACCAGTGTCTTGTATCGCTCCAGCGAAAAGACCCGCTCCACCCGGCGCGCGATGATCGCCGTCATGAAACCGCTGCCGGTGCCGATTTCCAGCACGCGCTGGCCCGGCTTCAATTGCAGGCGGGCCAGGATTTTCACCGCCATGTCAGCGCCTTCCATGAAGGCGCCGCAGTCGATCGGGATTGTACGGCTGGAATAGGCATCAGCGGCGAATTGCGGCGGCACGAATCTGGAGCGCGGCGTCTGTTCGACCGCCGTCAAAAGGTCGAGATCGGAAATCCCCTCGCCCCGCAAGCGGAGAACGAGAGCGGCAAAACCTTCCTTTTCAACCATTGCGGATTTCAATCGGCGACTCCGAATCCAAGTGCTTGCGCAACCCGATCCTTGACCGTGTAATCCGTAAGGTCAAGCTTTAGCGGCGTGACCGAAATCTTGCCGTGCTTCAAAGCGTGGATATCCGTGCCCTCGCGGAAGGTGCCGAGGCGTTCGCCAAAGCGCAGCCAGTAATAAGGAAGACCGCGGCCATCCTGGCGTTCTTCTACCGTCAGGCCGAAATCGAGCTTGCCCTGCCCGGTGACGGATACACCCTGCACATCATCAGGTGCGCAATTGGGGAAATTGAGATTGAGGAAGGTGCCATCAGGCAATTCCACATTCATTAGCTTGCGCAGCAGATCCGGCGCATGGGTCTCGGTCACCTCCCACGGCACGACGCGGCCTTCGGAATGGCTGAAAGCCTGGCTGAGTGCGAAGGAGCGCACCCCTTGCAACGTACCTTCAATGGCGCCGGCAATCGTGCCGGAATAGGTGACATCGTCAGCCATATTGGCGCCGGCATTGACACCTGAGAGTACGAGATCGGGCTTTTCCGGCAGAACTTCACGGATGCCCATGATGACGCAATCGGTCGGCGTACCGCGCAGCGCGAAATGCTTGTCGGAAACCTTGCGCAGCCGCAGCGGCTCGGAGAGAGTAAGGGAGTGAGCAAGACCGCTCTGGTCGGTCTCGGGCGCCACGATCCAGACGTCATCGGACAGCGTTCGGGCGATACGTTCCAGCACCGCCAGCCCTTCGGCATGGATACCGTCGTCATTGGTCAGCAAAATCCGCATGTTTCTCTCTCCGCTTTTCATATCTTCCGGGACGGAGCATCCTCCCCACCGGCAGTGAGGCGTGCAGTTCTCTCAACGTCATCCTCGGGCCTGTCCCGAGGATGACGTCGGCGTAATTGGAAGATTCTCCTTCCAATAGCACGACGCTGCTCTCCCTCAGGCCGCCTTCTCGATCCGTGTCAGACCGCCCATATAGGGCAGCAGCACGTCTGGAATTGTGACGGAACCGTCGTCGTTCAGGTAATTTTCGAGGACCGCGATGAGGCAGCGGCCGACGGCAGTGCCGGAGCCGTTCAGCGTGTGCACGAACTTCGTCGCCTTGTCGTCCTTGCCGCGATAACGCGCATTCATGCGCCGCGCCTGGAAATCGCCGCAGACGGAGCAGGACGAAATTTCGCGGTAGGTGTTCTGGCCCGGCAACCAAACTTCCAGATCGTAGGTCTTGCGCGCGCTGAAACCCATATCGCCGGTGCACAGCGTCATGGTGCGGAAATGCAGGCCAAGACGCTTCAGCACTTCTTCGGCGCAGGCCGTCATGCGCTCATGCTCGGCAACAGCACTTTCCGCGTCGGTGATGGAGACGAGTTCGCATTTCCAGAACTGGTGCTGGCGCAGCATGCCGCGTGTGTCACGGCCGGCAGAGCCCGCTTCCGAACGGAAGGACGGCGTAAGTGCCGTGAAGCGTAGCGGCAGCTTTTCCTGCTCGAGAATTTCGCCGGAGACCAGGTTGGTCAGCGTCACTTCCGCCGTCGGGATCAACCAGCGGCCATCCGTGGTCTTGAACAGATCCTCGGAAAACTTCGGCAATTGCCCGGTGCCGAACATCGCCTCATCGCGCACCATCAGCGGCGAAGAGACTTCCGTGTAGCCATGTTCCGAGGTGTGCAGGTCGATCATGAACTGGCCGAGCGCCCGTTCCAGACGCGCCAGCTGGCTGGTCAGCACAGTGAAGCGCGAGCCGGAAAGCTTGGCAGCCCGCTCGAAATCCATGTAGCCGAGCGCTTCGCCAATCTCGAAGTGCTCCTTTGCTTCATGGTTCCAGCCTGGCTTCTGGCCGACCACGCGGGTCACCACATTGTCGTGTTCGTCCTTACCGTCAGGAACATCGTCGAAAGGTATATTTGGCAGGCGCGACAGGGCGTCGTTAAGCTCGGCGGTGACCTGGCGGTCCTCCTCCTCGGCGCGCGGCATGTTCTCCTTGATGTCGGCGACTTCCGCTTTCAGCTTTTCCGCCAGCTCCATGTTCTTCTGCGCCATGGCGGCGCCGATGTCCTTGGAAGCGGCATTGCGACGCGACTGCATGTCCTGCAGGGACTGGATGACGGACCGGCGCTTTTCGTCGAGAGCGATCAGGCTGCTTGCGGCAGGCTCTGCGCCGCGCCGTGCAAGTGCTGCATCAAAGGCTTCGGGGTTTTCGCGTATCCATTTAATGTCGTGCATCGTCGTTCCAGACTATTGTTGGTCGCTCGCGTTTTATCAGCAAAACGCCGGGCGAAAGGCCCGGCGCGAGGAGATTTGATGAGCAGGAAGACCGTGGCGAAGCGTCAGGTCTCTTCCAGCTCCGTGCTTTTGGATTCCGCAGCACGTTTCCTCTCCACGAGTCGAGCCATGTAGATGGAAATCTCGTAGAGAATGATCGCAGGCAGCGCAAGACCGATCTGGGACATGGGGTCTGGCGGCGTCAGCACGGCCGCAACCACGAAGGCCATGACAATGGCGAACTTGCGCTTTTCCCGCAGCCAGTCGCTGGTCAGAATCCCGACCCGCGCCAGAAGCGTGGTGACGACAGGCAGCTGGAATACCAGGCCGAAGGACAAAACCAGCGTCATGATGAGGCTGAGATATTCCGACACCTTCGGCATCAGGGAAATCGCCACCTCGCCATCTACTGGCAATTGCTGCATGGCGAGGAAGAACCACATGACCATGGGCGTGAAGAAGAAATAGACGAGCGCCGCGCCGATGAGGAAAAGGATCGGCGACGCGATCAGGAACGGCAGGAAGGCCGCGCGCTCGTTCTTGTAGAGGCCCGGCGCCACGAATTTATAGAGCTGCGAGGCAATCACCGGAAAGGAGATCACCATGGCACCGAACATGGCAACCTTGATCTGCGTAAAGAAGAATTCCTGCGGCGCCGTATAGATCAGCGATGATTTCGCCACATCCAGCCCCGCCCAGATGACCGCCCACTTATAGGGAATGACGAGCAGGTTGAAGAGATGCTTGGCAACGGCGAAACAGGCGATGAAGGCGACGAAGAACGCGCCGAGCGACCAGATCAGCCGCGTGCGCAACTCCATGAGATGTTCGATAAGCGGCTGCGGCTTGTCCTCGATGTCCCCGCTCATGCTTCATCCTTTTTGGGCTTTGCAGCCTTGGTTCTTGCCGGTTTGGCCGGCTTGGCATCCGCAACGGCAACCGCCTTCTCCGCTGCCGCTTTCCTGACAGCAACCTTTTTGGCGACAGCCTTCACGGTCGGCTTCAAGACAGCAGCTTCTTCAACAGGCGCTGCGGCAGGCTTGCTGCGGGTGGTGCGCTTCGGCTTGGCGGCAACCGCTTCGGCTTCAACGGTCGCAACAGATTTCGCACGCGCACGCTTCGGCTTTTCTTCCGCAGCAGCAACCGCAGTAACCGGCGAAGACGCAGAAGGCGTGGGAACCACCGCAGGCGCCACATCCGGAAGCTTCATCTCGGGCTCCGGCACACTGACAAGAGGAGCCACCGGCTCACTTGTTGCAGGTGCTGCTGTCGACGACATCGCATCGGGAGCGGCTGTCGCCTTCTGGAGATCGGACTTGATTTCCTTGCCGAGCTGGCGAAGCGGGTTCATAGCATCGCGCAGCGAGTTGGTCGGGTTGAGATTGCGCACATCGGAGATCGTCTGCCGCACATCGTCCATGTCTGCCTCTTTCAAGGCCTCGTCGAACTGCGTGCGGAAATCCCCCGCCATCTTGCGAAGGCCGGCCATCGTCTTACCGAAGGCGCGGATCATGGGCGGCAAGTCCTTGGGGCCGACGACCACGATCAAAACGACCGCGATCACCAGAAGCTCGCTCCAACCGATATCAAACATCAAAACGCTCCCGAGACCCTAGCGCCAGTCTCAAAACAAGCAGGTTCAAGCCGCTTACTTGATCTCGTCAGCCTTGTGGTCAACAGTCTTCGCGTTGACATCGGCCGGCGGCGGAGTCTGATCTTCGTCAGCCATGCCCTTCTTGAAGCTCTTGATGCCCTTGGCGACATCGCCCATCAGTTCCGGGATCTTTCCGCGTCCGAAGAGAACGAGAACGATCACCAGCACGATCAGCCAATGCCACACACTAAAAGAACCCATAACTGAAACTCCTGAATTTCGCTTTCAGACGATGTAAGACGTTTGAAAGGCTTTTTCAAACAACAAATCGTTGCTTCAACAGGCTGTGGGCATAAAGTTTTCGTGCCTTGTCATCCGCATGAAGACGATATCAATCGTCGCCATCGCCGCCACCAGGTGCAAGCAGGCCCAACTCTTCCAGATCGAGCTGCGTGATCGGGTCTTCGTCTTCGCGCAATTCGTCGCTCATCATCGGCAAAGGCACGCCGAAATTGGAAGGAATACGGCCCGAAAGCAGGCCCGCACCCTTCAGTTCCTCAAGGCCCGGCAAGTCCCGCAATTCCTCAAGGCCGAAATGGTCGAGAAACTCCACCGTGGTGCCGATCGTCACCGGCCTGCCCGGCGTGCGCCTGCGGCCCCTGAAACGCACCCAACCCGCTTCCATCAGCACATCGAGGGTACCGCGTGAGGTTTGCACGCCACGGATTTCCTCGATTTCGGCGCGTGTCACCGGCTGATGATACGCCACAATCGCCAGAACCTCCAGCGCCGCACGCGATAGCTTCTTAGGTTCCTTTTCCTCAGAATGGACGACGAAGGAGAGATCGCCGGCCGTGCGGAACGCCCATTGCCCGCCCACCTGCACCAGATTGACACCCCGCTCGCCATAAGCGGCCTTCAGCCCGTGGAGTATGGCAACGACATCCATGCCGCGCGGCAGCCGCTCGGCAATGAAGGCAACTGAAACCGGTTCGGCCGAGGCAAAGACCAGCGCCTCGGCAATGCGCTCGGCTTCCTTCAGCTGACGCTCGGAAAATACCGCGGGCTCGGCCCCAACCACATCCGCCGCCCCATCTGCCACGATGGCGGCTTCGCCGGTCTCGTCGTCATGCGTCATTATCAGTCCTTTCCGCATTCGGCGCGCGGTCATCTCGCTCGCTCCTGCGCATATAGATGGGCTGGAACGCGCCCTCCTGCCGGATTTGCAGCGATCCCTCGCGCACCAGCTCCAGCGAGGCGGCGAAAGCGCTGGCGATTGCCGTCACGCGCATCGCGGGGTCAGGCACATATTGCAGCAGATATTGGTCGAGCACCGTCCACTCGCCGACATCCCCGAGCAGACTGTTCAGAAGCTCCCGGGCTTCCACCAGCGACCAGACCTGCCGCTTTTCAATCGTGACCTGGGTGATGGCCTGCCTTTGCCGCAGATTGGCATACGCACTCAGGAGATCGTATAGGTTCGCCTCGTAAGCCGAGCGGTTGATATGCGGAATATGCTCCGGCGCGCCACGGGCGAAGATATCGCGGCCAAGCTGGGCGCGGTTGACGAGGCGTTCAGCCGCCTCCCGCATCGCCTCCAGACGTTTCAGCCGGAAGGCCAGCGTCGCGGCCATTTCTTCGCCGGAGGGGCCGTCATCCTTCGCCTGCTGCGGAATGAGAAGCTTGGACTTGAGGAAGGCAAGCCAGGCCGCCATCACCAGATAGTCGGCCGCAAGCTCGATGCGCACGCGGCGGGCTGTTTCCACGAATTGCAGATATTGCTCGGCAAGCGCCAGCACCGAAATGCGCGACAGATCGACCTTCTGCGTGCGGGCAAGGTGTAGCAACAGATCGAGCGGGCCTTCGAAACCCGCGACATCGATCACCAGCCCGGCCTCGCCCGTCAGCCGCTCCGGCGTCACATCCTGCCAGAGCTTGTCCATAGGCGTTGAAGTGCGAGACTTGTCTGCTGCCATTGTTCCATCCGCCGGGCGTCCGGCCTGTCGTCCCGAGTACCGGGCCGCCGCCCGATTGTCAGGAAACGGCCCACATGGCGTTGAATTCGGCTCTCAGTTCAGCTTCGTCGGAGGCATCAGCGGCGGGAAAACCCGCTTCCACGGCCCGCACCCGCTCCAGCGAACGGCCGGAAAGAACGGGAACCTCCTTAACGACCTCAAGCATTTCACCCATCACGCCGTTGCAATGCAAGACTATATCGCAGCCACCCGCAACAATATTCGCGGCACGCTGGCCAAGCGTGCCCTTCAGCGCATTCATGGAACTGTCGTCGGACATCAACAGACCGTCAAAGCCGATTCGCCCACGAATGATCTCCTCGATCACCTTTGGCGAGGTCGTTGCCGGACGCTCCCGATCGACGGCATTGAACACCAGATGCGCGCTCATCGCCATCAATTCACGGTTCAGCGCGCGGAATGGCACAAAATCATGGGCGTCCAGCTCGTCCAGCGGCACATCGACAACAGGCAATTCATGGTGCGAATCCACCATGCCGCGACCGTGGCCCGGCATGTGTTTCATGACAGGCAACATGCCGCCCGCCTTGAGACCGTCAGCCGCCGCCTGCCCCATCTCCGCCACCATGGTCGGGCTGTAGCCATAGGCCCGGTTGCCAATGACGTTACTGGCGCCTTCCACCGGCACGTCGAGCACCGGCAGGCAATCGATATTGATGCCGAATTTCATGAGATCGAAGGCATGCAGACGCGACATCAACCACGCCGCGCGCAGGCCTTCCTCGCGGTCACGCTCGTATATCTCGCCAAGAATGCGGGCATTCGGATAGGCTTGCAAAAGCGGCGGCTTGATGCGCTGAACGCGCCCGCCTTCCTGATCGATCAGAACCGGCGCATCCGGCCGCGCGACGGCATCGCGCATTGAGGCGACGAGATCGGTAATCTGTTGCGCATCACCGATATTGCGCCCGAACAGGATGAAACCCCAGGGCCGCTCATTGCGGTAAAGGGCAATCTCGTCAGCGGAAAGCGTAAGCCCGCCGCATCCGAGGATCATAGCTTTGCAATCGGTCATGATGTCACGCTCACAGAATGGGGAAATGGCCTTATACCGCAAGGCGTCGGGGATAAGTCGACAACCCCTCCGCCGTCATGCTCGGGCCTTTCCCGAGCATCTGCAACCGACCGGTTGGCGAAACGTTGGCAGATCCTCGGCACGAGGCCAAGGATGACGTCGAATGTGAGGAAAGCCTTTCCCCACTACGAGGGCTGCCTTAAACGGCAGCCCCAATCTTCACTCAACCGGATCAGCCTCTATCAGCGCGCCACCAGGCAGCTGCCGCCAGCTGCGCGGAACTTTTCGCACAGCGCCACGGCTTCGTTCTTGTCCCCCGCCGGGATGCGGACGCGGTAGAACGTGCCCTTGCCGGCGATCTCAGCGGCCTTGATGTCGACGCCCCGACCAGAAATGACCGAACCGAACTTGGCCGACATGTTCTGGTAGGACTTCTGGGCCTCCGCCTGGCTCGGCAGGGACGCGATCTGGATGTAATAACCACCCGAAGACGGTGCGCTCGTTGCTGCGGGCATGGCGGCGGCTGTCTGCTGCTGTGCAGCCTGCGGCTGGGCCGGAGCAGTTGCAGCAGGACGGACGTTGCCCTGATTGGTCACCGTTGCCACCACATTGGAAGGCTGTGCAGACGGACGCGCCGAAGGAACGGGCGCAGCCGACTGCGAGGCCGGTGTGGAGGAAGCGGCTGGCGTATTGGCCTGCGGGTGTTCAGGCGCAACCGGAACACGCGAAGCGGCGATGACGGCGGGAGCGCCCTCACCCGGCTTGGCTGCCTGCGGTGCAGCAAGCTCCGCGACCTTGTCGGCCTTCGGTGGCTGGGCAGCAGGCGCATCGACTTCCTGTGCAACCAGCGTACCATCAGGCTTGACGATCATGGTGCGGACCTTGCGCGGCGAAACGCCCGTCGCACCGGCACCTTCGTTCTGGCTGGCCTTTTCTTCCGGCGAAAGCAGGCGCGGATCTTCAGTCTCGCCAACCGGCGTGCCGGTGGCTTCCATGTCCGCGTCGTTTTCACCTTCCAGCGGCAGCTGTTCTGGTATCAGCGTACGCTGGACCACATCGACAGGCTTTTCGTTGCTGGAGATCAGCGCCGGTTGCTTCGGATCGGCAGCGCTACCACCGGCCACGCGGTCGTAAACCGCCTTGTCCTGATTGGGCACGACGCGGCCACCCGGATTTTCCGGCACCACCTTCATCGGGTCGTTATCGGCGGAAATGATGACCGGCGCGCCATTGGAGCCCGCACCGGACGAACCGCCCGACATCAGCGCGTAAACACCACCACCGACAAGCACCAGACCGATTGCTGCGGCAACCGGCATGATCCAGCGGCGACCGCCGCGTTCTTCTTCTTCGCGATAGGCCGCCTGATGGTCGACATAGGTATTCTCGGCATCGCGCGGCGCATTGCCACGCGAGGCAGCAGCCTCCTGCATGGAGCGGCGGAAATCTTCTTCCAGCGCCCGCTCAAATTCATCGACCTCCTCCGGACCCTGTGCCTGAGGACGCGCCTGCGGGGCAGCAGCCCGGTTTTCCGCATGTTTGTGACGGTCAAGACCACCGGCAACCGCCGGGGCAAACAGCGTTGCGAGCTCGGTGTCGATATCGAGGTCTTCTTCGTGACGACGGGCGACAGGCTTGGGTTCGAAAACGCCGACCGGCAATTCCGGCACGTCCATCTCGGTAATATTTTCCGGATGTTCTTCCGTCTCACCGATCTGCGAGGGATCGAAAGGCAGGCTTTCCAGCGTTTGTGGTGCAACCGGCTGCGGTGCGGCTGCGACCGGACGCGGCTGAACCGGAGGGGCGGCTACCGGAATTGCAGCAACCGGGGCCGGGCGCGACTGAGGTGCTGGCTGTTCCCGCACCGGCTGCGGCGCGGCGGCAGCAACGGCTACCGGAGCGACCGGCTGCTGGCGAAGGGGCTGCGGAACAGGCGCAGGTGCGACTTCCGCTGCAGCGATTTCGGACAGGTCGAGGTCAAGATCGAGATCATCAAGCGCAAGCTCAAAATCATCGTCGTTGAAACCTGCGAAATCCCCAAAGTCCGGCTCCTGAACGGGCGGCGCTGCTACGACCGGGGCTGCTTTTACAGGGGCTGCGGCAACCGGCGCCGTGGCAACCAAAGGCGGCTCCACTCTTGCAGCCGGAACGATAGGCGCAGCCTGTGCGATGGGGGCATCCTGAACGACAGGCTCTTCGCCGCGTCCGGGAATGGAATATTTCGCAACGCCGTAGATCAGCTCGTCCATCGGCGAAAGATTTGTTTCAACCGGCTTTTCTGCAACCGAAGGCGCAAAGGTAGGTGCAGTTTCTTCCGCCTGAACGAAGACGGGCTCAGGCGCCGGAACTGGTTCGGCCTGTGGCTCGATCCGGGCTGCAGGCAGCGCTTCGGCCCTCGGCTCGATCCGCTTGGGATCACCTGCCGCAACATCGCGGCGCGCGCCGAAATTGGCAAGCGGCAGACGCAGGCTGGAAAATTCCAGCGAAGAACGGCCACCATGCGAAGGCGGACGCACGGAAATCGGTGCAGGCGCTTCGGCGACGGCGATCTCTACCTCATCCGCAAGATCGAAAGTCTGCGGCTCAGGCGCATGGCTCTGATCGGAATGCGCAATATTGCTCGAAACATCGGCCGGAAGCTCAGGCATAGCGTGCCAGGTGCTTTGAGCCGGCTCGACAGCCTGCGGCTCTTCCCATGCAGCCTGCTGGTAAACCACCGGCTCGGCAGGGCGCGATTGGCGCGAATGCACATCGAACACCTCGGCAACCGCACCGGCATCATCACGGAAATCCGCGCGGATGTCCTGCGTCGACGTCTCGACGTAATTGTGAATGTAGGCCTGATCGGCCTCGGGAAGTGGCTCCTGGCTCACTTCGGATGCGGGGCTTGCCTCGAACACGGGTTCGTCCGCTGGCGCAAGCTCAGGCTCGCGCCGGGCGAAAACCGATTCGACGCGCTGCATGAAGTCGCTGGGGTGGATGCCCGCACGCACATCGTTTGCCGGGTCAAGAACGACCGGATCGGCATGCGGCGCATCGTAAACCTCGAACTCTCGAAGCAACTCGTCTTCGAGATTAAATTCGGGTTCGCGGCGGGTTGCCGCAGAGCCGGCGCGTGGCGCAGCTTCGGAACCCGCATGCGAAGGACGCTCATCGAAACCGACGATACGCGCCAGTTCTGCCAGAGGATCGTTGTCAGCGAACCCTTCAGACCGGGCGTCCCGGTTATACGCGACATTTTTTTCGACCATTACGTGTTCCACCATCTACGCATTGCAGCTCTTGCCAGCGTATTGTGAGCAAATAATGGTGATATGTTATCGCATCTCGTCAGGCGCGTCCGCTCCTAAAAGCGTAAGACCAGACTTCAAAACATTCGCGACAGCATTCACCAGCCCGAGTCTGGCAATGCTCAATTCTCGGTTTTTATCGTTAATAAAACGTAATTCCTGATGGTCTTTACCTTTGTTCCAGTGTCCATGGAAGGAACTGGCGAGATCGTAGAGGTAAAAAGCAAGCCTGTGCGGCTCGTGCGCAAGGGCTGCGGATTCGATCAGGCGCGGGTACTCAGCAAGCTTTGCAACCAGCTGCAACTCGTTGATATCGCTAATCAAAGCAACGGAAGACGACATGTCGTCCTGCGAGAGCGAAAGACCCGGAAACGCTTCCTGCGCCTGACGGAAGATGGACATGCAACGGGCGTGCGCATATTGCACGTAAAAGACCGGATTATCCTTCGATTGTTCGGTCACTTTCGCAAAATCGAAGTCCAGCGGCTCGGAATTCTTCCGATAGAGCATCATGAATCGCACGGGATCGCGACCTACTTCGTCCACCACATCGCGCAGCGTGACGAAATCGCCTGAGCGTTTCGACATCTTCACCGGCTCGCCATCGCGATACAGCTTCACGAGCTGGCACAGAAGAACCGTCAGCTTCGACTTGCCTTCCGAGACGGCGCGCGCAACCGCTTCAAGCCGCTTCACATAGCCGCCGTGGTCGGCGCCGAGCACATAGATCATCTCGGAAAAACCGCGATCGAACTTGTTCTTGAAATAGGCGACGTCGGCGGCAAAATAGGTGTAGGAACCGTCCGACTTCATCAGCGCGCGGTCCATGTCGTCACCCACCTCGGTGGACCGGAACAGCGTCTGCTCGCGGTCTTCCCAGTCTTCCGGCAACTCGCCCTTCGGCGGCGGCAAGGTGCCCTTGTAGACGTGGCCCTTGAAGGTGAGATCGTTGATGGCCGAGAGAATGGGTCCGCCATTGCCCTCATGCAGCGTGCGCTCCGAGAAGAACACGTCGTGCTTGACGTTCAGCGTCTCCAGATCCTCACGGATCATCACCATCATTGCGGCGATCGCCTTGTCCTTGACGATAGGCAGCCACTTTTCCTCGGGCATGGCGCGCAGCTTGATGCCATATTCATCCGCCAGCGCCTGGCCGACTGGAACGAGATAGTCACCGGGGTAGAAGCCCGACGGAATGGCGCCGATATCTTCGCCAAGCGCCTCGCGGTAACGCAGGAAGACCGAACGCGCGAGCACGTCGATCTGCGAGCCGGCGTCGTTGATGTAATATTCCTTGGTCACGCCATAACCGGCGAAGGCGAGCAGGTTCGCCAGCGTGTCACCCACGACAGCACCACGGCAATGGCCGACATGCATAGGACCGGTGGGGTTGGCGGAGACATATTCGACGTTGATCTTCTGGCCCGCGCCGATCTTCGAGCGGCCGAAATCGATGCCCTGCCCGATCATGTCGGCAAGAAGACGCTGCCAGTAACCGACAGAGACCTTGAGATTGATGAAGCCGGGACCGGCGACGTTGACGCTATCGACATCGCCATCGGCCTGAAGTGCTGGCACGATGAGTTCGGCCAGCGCCCGCGGATTGGTGCCGAGCGGCTTCGCCAAAACCATAGCGGCATTGGTTGCGACATCGCCATGGCTGAGATCGCGCGGGGATTCGACCGTAATTCGACTGAAATCGACCTTTTCGCGGTTCTCTTTCACGAGATCGAGAGTCTCGAGCGCGTTTTTGATCCTGGTATCGAAATCGGCAAAAATGTTCATCGTTCCAACCTGCGCGAAGGGCTTCTGTTCATGTCCGGCCATCATAACCGGGTTGGCTTCGCGATCGCCCGCTGCCCTATCGCAAATCGGGGGTGTGGTCAAACAGCCGCTGGTGGGCGCGCAGTGCATAACTGTCGGTCATACCGGCCAGATAATCCCCCACATGGCGGGCTTTTGCGGCCTTGCTCATACCGGAAATGCTGTCCACCCAGTAGTGACTCTGCATCTCTGCCGGCACTTCCATATAACGGTGGAAAAGGTCGGTAACGATCTGCGTAGCGCCGGCGCGGATGCGCATGATTTCCGGATGCCGGTAGATATGGGCAAACAGCAGTTTCTTGATCTGCCTGTCGGTTTCAGCCATTTCCGGCGAGAAAGTCGCGACGGTAAAATCAGCGGCGCGGATATCGGCCGCACTCTTCGGTTTCAGCCGGGAAAGATTCTGCTGCGCGACCCCGATTACATCCTCGACCATATGGGTGATCTGGCGGCGCATGATTTCATTGGCGAAGCGTTCCTTGTCGAGCACGGGATATTTCGCACGTACCTCAGCCATCAGCTTGCTGAGGAAAGGCACCTCTTCCAGCATCTCGAAGCTCAGATAACCGGCACGCAGGCCGTCATCGATATCATGGGTATTATAGGCGATGTCGTCGGCAATAGCCGCCATCTGTGCCTCAAGGCTGGCATAGCTGCCGATTTCCAGATCCTGCAGCTCGCAATATTCGAGGATGGGCAGCGGAACCGGGCCCTTCACGCCCTCGCCCTCGGCATTGACCAGCGGGCCATTGTGCTTCACCAGCCCCTCCAGCGTCTCCCATGTCAGGTTGATGCCGTCATATTCGGCGTAGCGGCGCTCCAGCTTGGTGACGATGCGCAGCGACTGCGCGTTGTGATCGAAGCCGCCATAGGGCAACAACACCGCATCCAGCGCATCCTCACCAGTATGGCCGAACGGCGTGTGGCCGAAATCATGCACCAGAGCCACGCCCTCGGCCAGATCCTCGTCCAGCTTCAGAGCACGTGCGAGTGCGCGGGCAATCTGCGCAACCTCAATCGTGTGGGTGAGCCGGGTGCGGTAATGGTCGCCGTCAGGGCTGATGAAAACCTGCGTCTTGTGTTTAAGCCGGCGAAAGGCCGTGGTGTGGACGATGCGGTCCCGGTCGCGCTGGAACTCCGAGCGCGTCAGGCTCCCCTCCTCGGCAAAAAGACGCCCGCGCGTGGTCCATGGATCAGAGGCGAAAACCGCCCTCTCGCCACTTCCGAAACCCAATGCGCGCTGGTCTATAATCATTCATCCACCTGTACTGTTCTCTGGCCGGGACTTCCTTTGACCCGAAGTCCATGGCCTTTGACCATTGACCTTTTCATCCACCCTTCATACCTATCGCAAAGGTCGGCGCAAAGCATCATCGCTGCAAAGGCCGTTGCGGACATCGCTATAGACCGTTTATTTGACTGGTTTATAATGGTGGCGACAAATCTATTGCTCTCCGGTTCTTGACCCCGGCACGAGGAACGACATGGAAAACAGCGACATTACACTTTCGGAAGCCGCAGCGAAGCGAATCGCCCAGATCGTCGCAGCGGATGCGGGCAAGCAGGCTCTGCGCGTTTCGGTGGAAGGCGGCGGCTGCTCGGGCTTCTCCTACAAGTTCGATCTGGCGGAAGACCCCGCCGATGACGACATCGTGATTGCGCGCGGAGACGCCAAGGTGCTGATCGATAGCCTGTCGGTTGTCTATATGGCCGGCTCTGAAATCGACTTCGTCGACAATCTGCTCGGCCAGTCCTTCCAGATCAAGAACCCGAACGCGGTCGCAAGCTGCGGCTGCGGCACCAGCTTTTCTATTTGATGGTGATATCAAGCGCCAAGCTTGAGATCATTCACGCCTTTCTCTCCGCCCTCGTTCCTGCGCTCGTCACAGGAATGAGGGTTTGGGGAGCTGCGGTGCATCCATAGCTGTTGATCTACCCTGCCCTGGCTTCTATCCACCACATCCTCACCCGCCGTTTCCAAAAACGGTGGCAATCGCTTTTGCATCGGGTAAAAGTAACCTCACAAAAGGGAAACTCCGATGAAGATTGCCACCTGGAACATCAACGGCGTCAAGGCGCGTATCGAAAACCTCTGCCAGTGGTTGAAGGATTCATCGCCCGACATCGTTTGCCTTCAGGAAATCAAGTCGGTTGACGAAGGCTTTCCCCGCCTTGAGCTGGAAGCGCTCGGCTATCACGTCGAGACCCATGGCCAGAAGGGTTTCAACGGCGTCGCCCTTCTGTCGAAGATGAAGCCCGACGAGATCAATCGCGGCCTGCCGGGCGACGATGCCGATGAACAGGCGCGCTTCATCGAGGGCGTGTTCTCCGTTGATGGCGGTGCGATCCGGGTCTGCTCGCTCTACCTGCCGAACGGCAATCCGCCTGACGATCCGGTCAAATATCCCTACAAGCTCGCATGGATGGAGCGGCTGCGCCGCTTTGCCGAAGATCGCCTTGCGCTTGAGGAGCCGCTTATTCTGGCGGGTGACTACAACGTCATCCCCGAACCCTTCGATTGCCACGATCCGCGGGTCTGGGCTGGCGATGCGCTGTTCCTGCCCAAGACACGCTCGGCATTCCGCAGGCTGGAAAATCTCGGCTTTACCGATGCCGCACGCGCGACGACGGATGAACCCGGACTTTATTCCTTCTGGGATTATCAGGCTGGCGCATGGCCTAAGAATAACGGCATCCGAATCGATCACCTGATGCTGTCGGCGGAAGCGGCCGACAGGCTGGAATCGGTGAGCATCGAAAAACATGTGCGGGCCTGGGAAAAACCGTCAGACCACGTACCGGTCTGCGGTTATTTCAATTTTACGCCGATCAATTGAACGGCGCTCGCCGGGCGAGTTAGAGAATTTCCGGTAAAAGTAAGCCGAAACAAAGAGTTAGAGCACGGCAAGCGAGCCCGTTTAAACAGGACGCGCTCTAAGTCGCCTCAGCCACAATAGACATAATTGTCAGTTCGGATCGTCGATCTGCATGTTCTGCGCCAGCGCGATAGCCGCGCGGCGATCGTTTTCACCCGCGAGCGAAAAAGCCTGTTCCTGAAGGGTCTGGATCCAGGTGCAATCCACCGCCGTGCACTTGTCGAGCGCGGCCGTCATGAAGGCGAGCCCCTGCGTCGTCTGGCCTTCCTGGAAAAGCAGATTACCGAAAATCGACATGGCGCCGGCATGGCCGTGCTTGCGTGCCTGATTGAGCCACTTCTTGGCCTGCTGCACATCCGCCCGGCCGCCCTCACCCGCAAGGATCATTTCCGCCAGACGGAACTGGGCCTCAGCCACGCCAAAGGTGGAAGCCACCTGAAAATAGAGCTGGCGGGCCTGCGACAGGTCCATCTTTACCGGAGTGCCGGGAATGCCGTGGCGGTAATAATCGGCAAGAGAAAGCAGCGCGTTGACGAAGAAGCCGGTATCCTCGGAGCCCGGCTCGACGCCCTGGCTGGCAATTTCGCTGTAAATCTTGAAGGCTTCGAAGTCGTTCTTGGCAACGCCATCGCCGAAGGCATACATATTGGCAAGCGCCCAGCGCGAGCCGGTATGGCCCTTTTCGGCCGCATAGCGATAGGCCTCGACGGCTTCGTCCTTGTTACCGTTCTTGTAGGCCTTGAAGCCGAACTTGAACAGGTCGAAGGGCCCGGATTCCTTGGTAACGCCTGCGTTGATGTCAAAAGCCAGCACCGGCATTGCGAGCGACGCAAGCAAAAGGCTCATGATGAGCGGCTTTAGAACATGTGCTTCACATTTCAGCATTTAGGCGAACTTCTCTCACTCTTCCCGGCATATAGCCAATACTTGCGGAATACTGCAAAGCTGAACCCCGCCGGGTCGCGATTTTTCGAACACACTGCGTCTTTCCGGCAGCACTTTCCAGCGCACTGCCGGTGGTCATATGCGGCAATTGCTCCAAATTTTCAGTGAGACAGATATAGGCATAATTTCCGGCAATATAACGGCGTTTGACCGCCTGCCGGTCAGCGCCAAACAAGAAACCCGGATCAAATTCCCGTATTACTTGCTTAAACCCTGAATCCAAACCCGTTTTCACTCTTCGCAACTCCGCAGGCCCACATCAAACGCCTGCATGTTCTTCCATCCCCGCGTCCATAAACAGAAGCCAAGCACCTTGTTTGTGGCGGGAAATGGACAGATATGCCCACATTCCAACGCGGCACCACGCTTGCAGAAAAGTGTTGCCAAATCGTCACAAAACTTTCGGGCTAGAAATTTTTATCGAGCAGGAATCATAGTCGGGAATGAAAAAAGGTCCGGTTGGTAAACCGGACCTTTCTTTTCGTTCAGGTGTGGCGAATGGTGTCAGAATTTGACCTTGACGCCCGTAGAGATCGCAGCCACGAGATCGTTGCCGAAGTCGTAGCCCGCCTCGTTGCCGCAGGTGAAGCCCGCACCGCAAGGTCCACCGTTGATGGATGAGCTACCGGAGGTCAGGAGGCCGAGAGCACCGGCAACCTTGAACTCGATATTCTTGTTCGGCGAGTAGACGATCTGCGTGCCCAGCGTCCAGGTGTCGGTCTGGGTGCCGATAACAGTCGATGTACCGCGATCCCAGGTCAGGCTCACAGCACCGCTCCACTGCTCGTTGAACTTATGACCAACGCCGCCGGAGATCGTCCAGCCATCACGATAAAACAGGTCTAGCGTGTTCAGCGTGTCAGCGCCGCTCGGAACGCAGGGAGACGTCCCTACCGCGCAGAAAGGAATGACCTGAATCTGGCTCCAGTCAGTCCACTTCACCGAACCGAAAGCGAGCCAGTCCGGCGCTATGCCGGATTGCACCTTCAGTTCGATGCTGTCTGGCATCGAAACGGAGCCATAGATCGGCACCAGCTTGCCGCCGTATTTCGCCAGCGTCGGAGAGATGGACGGCGGCGTCTGCGGAACTCCTCTGACGTCGGCGAAACCGGTCAGGTCATGATCGACGGCGCTGTTATAAACAAGGCTCGCCCGGAAGGCGACCTCGGGGATTTCGTAGGCAACGCCGGCGCGCCAACCCCAACCGTCACCTTCCATCTCAAGTTTGCCGACGCCGCTGAAGCTGGACCAGGCCGGATTGAGGCCAAGAACAGCTGGGCCAAGAACCTGACGGTATTTATAACCGCTGATCTCCTGGTAAAAGCCGCCGCCAATAATCGAGAAGTCGCCCTTGCCAAGATCAAACTTCACACGGCAGGTGGTGGCGTAATTGTGCGACTTTACCTTGGTTTCGATATTGTAGCTCGATCCCTGCCAGATGCCGGGATTGAGGTGCGCGCCCCAAGGCTGCGAATAATCGAACATGCAGTCGCCGAAATCGCCGATTGCCGCCTTGGCGCCGATGCGGGTCGACCAGAAGTTTTCAGAGTCATCTGCGCTCCTTGACCAAGTCGCAGGCAGCGGACCGCTCTTCAGCGGATTGTCACGCGCATTCTCAACCTTGCGCTGTGGCGCAACGAATGTAGCGGAACTGTCGAGAACATAGTCGGACGGGTCGAACAGCAGGTCGATATTGTAGCCACCGCGCTCGAGGCCGCCCGCCAGTGAAGGCGTGACCGCCGCGATGCTGGCTACGAAACATACTGCGCCGCGAAAAAATGCAGTTTTTGCCATCTCTCTCCCCAATCAAGGCAATGTGATCATTGAGAGAGTGAAATGCTTTGCGGCAAATGACAATCTGCCGTGGCGCGGCGCGGTTGCCACCGGATGGCCATTTTTTTACGTAAGTTTTTGATGTTTGGCATCTTACATAATCATTTTAGGCTATTATTCTAATCCAATTAGAAAAAACGACACAAAACGAAACAAACTCCCAATCCGCACCGGAATTGTCGCCAAATAACCACAGTTGGACGTTTCCGAAGAAAATCGCTTATCAGGCCGTTTTTATTGATCTTTTTCGTCTTCCCGCGCGGTTTTGTGCGCCTCGCGGCAAAAATAATCGCGCTGTAACGCAGTGCATGATTCGCCATTGCAACGCAGCAATGAATTGAGCCAGCCCTGACAGAACGCAAAACGCCCCGTTTTCACGGGGCGTTTTGATTTTACACGCAACTGGAACCTTATCCTGCTTCGCTGACCCGCTGCAGGGCGGTTCGAAGACTTGTCAGCTGAACTTCCAGTTCCGCCTTACGCTCGCGCTCGGCGGCCACAACCTCCGGATCGGCATTGGCCACGAATTTTTCGTTCGACAGCTTCTTGTCGATGCGTTCCATCTCCGCGTCCACCTTGCCGATCGCCTTTTCGAGACGGGCCTTTTCGGCCGCGAGATCGACGAGGTTGCCGAGCGGCAGGCAGACGGTGGCCTCACCGATGATGATCTGCGCGGAACCTTTTGGCGCCACGTCGGCACCACGGATTTCATCGGCACGCGCCAGGCGCCGGATGGCGGCGGCATGGCGGTCCAGCCGCGCTTCTGTCGAGGTATTGGCACCCACCACCACCAGCGATGCGGTGGCGCCAGGCGGCACGTTCATCTCGGCACGCGTCGAGCGGATGCCCGAAACCAGATCGATCAGCCAGTTGATTTCCGCAGCCGCGGCATCGTCGCGGAATTCCGGAGTCGGCCAGTCGGTAAGGCAGAGAAGATCAGCCCGCTCCTCGCCCTCGCCCGCCGTATGCGCCCACAGCTCTTCCGTCATGAAAGGCATGAAGGGATGCAGGAGCTTGTAGATCTCATCCAGAACATAGGCCGCGCAGGCCTGCGATTCCGCCTTTGCCGCCTCATCCTCGCCACCGAACACGGGCTTGAGCAGTTCCAGGTACCAGTCGCAGAACTGGTTCCAGACGAAACGGTAGAGGATGCCGGATGCATCGTTGAACCGGAAGTTCTCAAGAGCCGCCGTCACATCGCGCGCGGTGTTGGCAAGCTCGGTCAGGATCCACCGGTTGATCGTCAGCGATGCGGTTTCGGCCAGGAAATGCGGATCGCGCTTTACGCCGTTCATTTCGGCAAAACGCGTGGCGTTCCATAGCTTCGTGCCGAAGTTGCGATAACCGGCGATACGTGCCGGATCGAGTTTCACGTCACGACCCTGCGCCGCCATGATGGCGAGCGTGAAGCGCAGCGCATCCGCACCGTATTCGTCGATCAGTTCCAGGGGATCGATGACGTTGCCCTTGGACTTGGACATCTTCTGGCCGTTCTTGTCGCGAACCAGCGCGTGGATGTAGACGGTGCTGAACGGCTCGACCGGATTGCCGGCATCGTCCTTCATGAAATGCAGACCCATCTGCATCATGCGGACGACCCAGAACGGGATGATGTCGAAACCGGTGACAAGCACGTTGGTCGGATAATAGCGCGCCAGTTCCGGTGTCTTTTCCGGCCAGCCGAGCGTCGAGAACGGCCACAGCGCCGATGAGAACCAAGTATCGAGAACGTCTTCGTCACGGGTCAGAATTTCACCCGGCTTGAAGTTTTCAAGCTTCTCCTCGACCCAGGCCTTCCACGGACCTTCATGGGCAATATAATGCTGGATAGCGGCCTGAAGCGCCTCTTCCTCGGTCTTTTCAACGAAGACCTGCCCGTCAGGGCCGTACCATGCCGGAATCTGGTGTCCCCACCACAATTGCCGCGAGATACACCAGGGCTGGATGTTCTCCATCCACTGAAAATAAGTGTTTTCCCAGTTCTTAGGCACGAAATTGGTGCGGCCTTCGCGAACCGAGGCAATGGCCGGCTGAGCCAGCGTCTTGTTGTCCACCCACCACTGGTCGGTGAGGCGCGGCTCGATCGGCACGCCGCCACGGTCGCCATGCGGCACGACGTGCTTGTGCGGCTCGATCTTGTCGAGCAGGCCGGCTTCCTCGAAGATTTCGACGATGACCTTGCGGGCGAAGAAACGATCCTGTCCTTCGAGGCGATCCCATGCGCCGTGCAGCGCCGCCGGATGATTGAGGCCCTCGAGGAAATCCTCGTTCTCCTTGATGGAGATCGTGCCATCGATATTCATGACGTTGATGGCGCGCAGACCGCAACGCTTGCCGACCTCGAAATCGTTGAAGTCGTGCGCAGGCGTGATCTTCACGGCGCCAGTTCCGGCCGTCGGATCGGCATAGTCATCGGCAACGATCGGGATCTTGCGGCCAACGATCGGCAGGATGACATGCTTGCCAATGATGCCCTTGTAGCGCTCGTCTTCCGGGTTCACCGCAACACCGGTATCGCCGAGCATGGTTTCTGGCCGCGTGGTAGCAACAACGATGTAATCGCGCGTTTCGAACTCGGTGGGCTTGCCTTCCTCGTCAAATGCGATCGGGTGCTGATAGGTCACACCCTTTTCCAGCGGATAACGGAAGTGCCAAAGGTTGCCCTTCACTTCCAGCTGTTCGACTTCCATGTCGGAAATCGCGGTCTGCAGCTTCGGGTCCCAGTTGACGAGGCGCTTGTCCTTGTAGATCAGGTTCTGCTTGTAAAGGGTGACGAACACCTCGAGAACGGCCTCGGACAGACCCTCATCCATGGTGAAGCGCTCACGCGACCAGTCGCAGGACGCACCGAGGCGCTTCAGCTGGTTGAAGATCAAACCGCCGGATTCGGCTTTCCATTCCCAGACCTTCTCTACGAAGGCCTCACGGCCCATTTCGCGGCGGCCCGGAAGCTGCTGTTCCATCAGCTTGCGCTCGACGACCATCTGCGTGGCGATGCCCGCATGGTCCATGCCCGGCTGCCACAACACGTCCTTGCCGCGCATGCGCTCGAAGCGGACCAATATGTCCTGAAGCGTGTTGTTGAGCGCATGGCCCATATGCAGGGAGCCGGTGACATTCGGCGGCGGGATGACGATGGTGAAGGTTTCCGCGCCCGGTTTGGCGTTGGCGCCGGCACGAAAAGCGTTCGCCTCGTCCCAGGCTTTGGCGATTTTCGGTTCGACGGATGCGGAATCGTAGGTCTTTTCGAGCATTTCCTGACCTGAATTTTAGAGTTCTTGTGTGGATTTTTTAAATAAGGATGGATGGTCGAGAGTCAACAGAAACCGACCCGTCAGCGACTATGACCCCATAGCGCCTTCATCTTCAACAAAAAAGCCGCCCCGGTGCCGGAGCGGCCTCTGTTTCATTATCTCGCGCATGTTACAAGATGCGGACGAACAGAGCCTAGCGGCGCGAGCCGCGCGCCACACGTTCGATTTCCTCACGCACGAGACGCTCCACCAGCGTCGGCAGATTGTCTTCCAGCCAGTCCTGCAGCATCGGACGCAGCATTTCGGCGGCCATATCCTCGATCGAGCGTCGTTCGACGCCATCGAAAATTTCCGCAAGTTCGCTGAAGGAACGGGCGATCTGCGCACCGGCAGCCTCGGAAATGAGGTTGAGCGACAAACCGCCCTCTTCCTTGGGTTCGGCCAGATCGAATGAAGGCATCTCGACAGCAGGTTCCTGCACCGAAATCTCAAAATGATCCTGGGCTACAGGCGTTTCGATGGCGCCACGCAGCGTCAGCTGGTCGAAGCGGTTCTCGAAAGCTGCGCTCTCGACAGCAGCAGCAGCAGCACGATCCTCGGCGGCAAAAGCTGCCGGCTGTTCACTGGTGCTCGCGGCAGCGGCCGCCAGCAGCGGCCGCACATCCGTCGGGCGCTGCGGCGCAGGGCGTTCAACCTGTTGCGCAGCCGAAGGCTGCGGTACGCTGGAGGAATGAGCGGCCGGGGCTGCCTGCGCGGGCTCACGCTGCGCCTGGGCGGCAAATGCCTGCGGCCCCATGGCAGCGTTGCGGTCGGCGGCAGCGCGAACGCGGGCGGCAACATCGGCAAGCGACATGCTTTTCTCGGCCGAGATTTCCTGCTGTTCTGGCGTCTGCTTTTCGGCGGCCGTGGAAAAATCCTGCACCGGCCTTGCGCCAAATGCCTGGTTTGCGGCGGGGGGAACGCGCGCCGGCGGGCTGATGGCCTCCGTCACGAAGGACGCTTCGCCTGCGCCATCGTCTTCGTCGTCATAGACAGGCGGCAACTGCCCGGAAAACGCACCGGTAGGCCCGGTCTCGTTGCTTTCGATGATCCGGCGTATGGACGCCAAGATCTCTTCCATGGACGGTTCACGCGCTACGCTTGGCTGAGCCATATCAATCCCCGGTTTCCACTCTCTAGACCGCCTTGCGTCCATACGGACGCCCAAAGGACGCTCCAACATTTTAAATCTGCACACCGTTCCTGTCGAAAATCGCTTCCGGTTTTCGGGCCGATGGCCTGAAAAGGGGTAGAAATACGCACACCCCGAATCACACTTAGTCTAGGGCAGCATAGTCAGGAACTAAATCACTGATTCGACAAGTTTCGCCGTGATGCACAGCTTTGTGAGAATGGTTTTTTTGGGCAATTGGGTGGGCGAAGCGGGTCTGCCGGTGCGGCACCCGCAAAAATAAACGCCGGGACGGAAAGTCCACCCCGGCGTCCAAAACAATGATCGCTTTTAAAGATCAGAAAACGAATTCGGCCGCCTTGGCAAAACCGGGCAGAGGCTTGATCGACGCGTTGAAAGAGGTTGCAGCCGAGGTGCTGTTGCCATCGCGACGGTAAACGGTTGCCTTGGCAGCGTTACCGTATCCGACAACGACAACCAGACGTCCGCCATCGCGCAGCTGGTCGGTCAGTGCCGCCGGCACTTCCTCGACAGAGCCGTTGATGAAAATCAGGTCATAGGGTGCTTCGCCCGCATAACCCTTTTCGAGATCGCCGGTGACAACAGCAACATTGTCATATCCGAGCGAGGCCAGCGTCTCAGTCGCCTCTGCCGCCAGCGTTTCGTCGCATTCGAGCGAAACCACCGAACCGGCGAGCTGGGACAGGATGGCCGCGGTATAACCGGCGCCGCCACCGACTTCCAGCACCACGTCTTCCTTGGTCACCGCCGCAAGCTGCAAAAGCTTCGCCAGCGGCGAGGCCTTCATGACGTAACGGGCCGGGCGACCATCCCGGGCGGGACAGATCTGCAGATCCTCGTCCACATAGGCAATCTGCCGCACACCCGCCGGCACGAAAGCTTCGCGCGGCACGCTCAAAAACGCCTTCAGCACAGAATGCGACGTCACGTCGGTCGTGCGCAACTGGCTGTCGACCATATTGGCGCGTGCGGTTTCGAAATCCATCATATCGTTATCGCCTCAATTTCGCGGATGCCGGTCGGGAAGCCTCGGCCCCAAAAGCTCAAAACGGCGCGGGTCTCCCCTCGCCTTTAAACAATCTCATAATTGCCCAAGCCTGCGCTTTCAAGCGCGGTGAGCCCTAAGTGCTGGAAAAAGCGAAATGGCCGGGATTTTTTAGAACGGCAAGGGCAGCCGATGACCGCAATGTTAGCCAAAGGTTCAAAAAAACAGGTTTTATTCGGTGAAATTTTTGGAGGCCTCGCCCGGAATTGAACCGGGGTACAAGGATTTGCAGTCCTCTGCGTCACCACTCCGCCACGAGGCCTCACACGCTCATGAATTCGAGCGATGGCGGGCATTTAGAACGAATCCATTATGCGCGCAAGAGGGTTCGTTCCGAATGTGCTGTTTTTTCCGATCCGATGGACAAAGGGCAATAGTCCACGTCCTAAGCCCTTCGGATTCCGTCATTTTTTGTATCTCACTCATATTCCAGAAGAAACAATGCCCGCAACCGGCGCTTTTGCGCGGGTGCGGGCAGTCGCTGCATCTTCAATGCGGATCGATCAGATGCGACCCAGCAGAACAAGAACGAGGACGATGACCAGAACCAGTCCGAGGCCACCCGAGGGACCATAACCGTAATTGTGGTAACCCCAGCTTGGCAAAGCACCGATCAGGAAAAGAATGATGAGGATAACGAGAATGGTGCCGATCATGTTTAGCCCTCCATGAATAATAGGTATGCGCTGTATTTAATGATCAAACACGCAAAAAGTTCCGTTTACTTCATCCGCTTATGGCGTGGGCCGAGAATGCATCTCCAGCCGATTCAACGGGTTAAACGGCATTTGCGGACAACGCGGCGGGTCGTGCGCGCATGGCGGCAGCAATTAGCTACGCACCACGCCCAGGCCCCGGGGTGATCGACCAAGGTAGCGATTTATTCGAGGTAATTTCTCGGTCTATGTATATCGCATGCCGTTCGTCATACTAAATCAAGTCACCCGTTCCCTGAAACTGGCGGGGGACTGGGAGACCTGGTATCACTGGCAGTGCGCCAGGTCTCACCTGTTTCCTTCTTCTCCGGCGATCTTCCCGCCGCACGCAAACCGTTCCCCAAACAGGCACACGGACATTTTACCTGCGGCGCTGCACGCCACGCTTGCCTTGCCTCTTTCTCTCCGGTTAGACCCCGGATCGGGAGGGAGAAATGAGAATCATATGTCCGGTTTTGCGAACCTCATCCCGCTTTTCATCTTCGGCCTGCTCGTCTACGCTTTCTTCCGCTGGGTCGCGCGCGACACTCAAAATCCGAGACGCAAGTAGCAGGTGCGAATAGCTCTGCCCTTTATCACTCGCGGGGAACCGTTGCGCCTCCATATCGTTTTCGCAGACGCACTTCGGAGGACAGGATGAAAACGCTCGTATCATTGGCCGCAATCGCGCTTACGCTTGCGGGCTGCACGACCACAGGCCCGGCCGCTTATGTCGAACCGATCCCCGGCAGCATCACCTATAAGGACCAGCCGCGCACCAAGCTGACGAAATCGCCGATCGGCAGTACCTTCAGCCACGAGTTCCGCATCGACGGCAGCACGAGGGCGGTGGAAACCTATCGCATTGCGCCCGATCGCTCGCTCGAACTCATAGACCGCCGCATCATTCGCGATTGGCTGTTCGGACGCGACGACTGACCGCACCGCAAGCCAACCGAAACCAATTGCGCATTCTGCCCGCTTGGTTTAGAGCCGGGCACGATAACCAACACGGATGAGCGATGAACACGCGCTGGCAAAAACCCGTCCTGATCGCGTTCGAAACGCCGGGCGACTATACGAGCATCGAGACCACGCAGGCGGCGTCCTGGGCCATGATCGAGGATTGGCCGATAGAGGATGGCGATGCGTTGGACGCGGCGTTGCTGGTCTGCGCCGCCGTCGATGCCGGCAGGAAAAAGCCGGAGGATGCGCGCAAGGCCTTCATCGCTGCCGCAATCGAGGCTGGTCTCGACATCAAGGCCTGACGGCATCAAGACCCATGGTCGAGAATTAAAATGGCGTCCTGAGGCGAAACAAGTCAGGACAACAGGTTTAAAGGGTTAAATCAGATGGAAGCTTCTGGAAACATGAAAAAAGCCCTGTTCATATTTCTCCTCTCCTGCCTCGCCATCGGCCTTCTCGGCCACCTCGTGGTCGCCTTCGTCGTTACCGGCTGAAGCACCGATGTCCACTCCGTATTGTGGCGGAGCGGCAGGGCATTAAAATTTCCTAAATTTCATTCTGCTGTTATGGAACCGCGATAAATCTTTTCCGTTCTCTCTTCGATCAACAAGGAGGATTGAAATGCGTGACGGATTGAATGGTTTTCTCGAAATTTCCATGCTCGGCGTCGTGATTGCAAGCTGCCTTTTCATGGTCAACCTGCCGATCTGACCCGCCTTAAAAATCATTCCCTGCGGTACCGGCGACGTTAGATGCCGGGGTAAGAAAATGCGGCCTTTCGGGCCGCATTTCTTTTTCCAGCAATGCAGGCTCAAGCGGAAAGCTTGGCGGCCAGCTTGGCGACATGTGCGCCCTGATAGCGTGCTGCTTCCAGTTCGATAGCAGAAGGCTGACGCGAGCCGTCGCCATCGGTGATGGTGGAGGCGCCATAAGGCGAGCCGCCCTTGATTTCATCGACGCCCATCTGGCCCTGGAAAGCATAGGGCAGACCGACAACGGCCATGCCGTGGTGCAGGAAGGTGGGGAGGAAACCAAGGATGGTCGATTCCTGACCGCCGTGCTGCGTGGCCGACGACGTGAAGGCCGAGCCGACCTTGCCGACAAGCTTGCCGCCAAACCACAGACCGCCGGTCTGGTCCCAGAAATTGCGCATCTGTGAGGCAACCGTGCCGAAGCGGGTGCCGGCGCCGACGATGATGGCATCGTATTCTGCCAGTTCGTCAACAGTCGCGATGGGAGCAGCCTGATCGAGCTTGAAGTGCGAGGATTTGGCGACTTCCTCAGGAACCAGTTCCGGAACGCGCTTGACGACAACTTCCGCGCCGGCAGACTTCACGCCTTCGGCAACGGCATATGCCATCGTCTCGATATGGCCGTAAGATGAATAATAAAGCACAAGAACTTTTGTCATTTTCTTTGTATCCTTAGGGTTAATCGTCTCAGGCGTACCAGCCAGAAGCCTTTTTAAGAACGCGATGATCATTAGTGGTGACCAGTTACAAGCATGTGATGCAAAGGTAGCCCAGAGGCCGGTCCCACACCAGCGGTGCATCCGCATACGCACTGTTCGCAATCAGTGAACGAAACGCCGGAACGTCAACCTTTCACAGATAGACATTTTTTCAAAACCGCTTTGCATTCACCGGGCGGCGGACTAACGTCGGACAAAACAGCTGACGAGTACCCCCATGTCCAATCCCTCACCCACCCCATCCGTCGTGACCGCCGCCATGCTCGCCATCGGCGACGAATTGCTGTCGGGACGCACCAAGGACAAGAATATCGGGCACCTCGCGGATGTGCTCACCATGTCCGGAATAGACTTGAAGGAAGTGCGCATCGTCGCCGACGAGGAGCATGCAATCGTCGAAGCGCTGAATGCGCTGCGCGCCCGCTATGATTATGTCTTCACCTCCGGCGGCATCGGCCCGACCCATGACGACATCACCGCTGATGCGGTATCCGTGGCTTTCGGCCTGCCCTGCGAGCACGATGCCGAGGCTTTGCGGATATTGGGTGACATGTACCGTGTGCGCGAGATGGAATTCACCGAAGCGCGCAAGCGCATGGCACGCATGCCAAGGGGGGCAAGCCACATCGCCAATCCCGTCTCGGTCGCCCCCGGCTTCGTCATCGGCAACGTCCACGTCATGGCCGGCGTTCCGCAGGTGTTTCAGGCCATGCTGGATAATGTCATGCCAACGCTGCGCACCGGCGCGAAAGTCATGTCGCAGTCGGTGCGGTCTCCCTATGGCGAAGGTGACATCGGCACGCCGCTGACCGCAATCCAGAAAGCGCACCCGGAAACCAGCATCGGCTCCTACCCGAAATATGACGGACAACGCTTTTCGACGGAGATCGTCGTGCGCGCCCGTGATGCCACCGTCCTGAAAGCGGCGGCGGATGCAGTGGCGACGATGATCGAAACCATTGGTCAGGAAAAAACACTGTCGGCCAGCAAGGGCGATGCAACCGCCTGAGACTGAAGCGGATTGACCAAAATCAAGGTGGCACCCGGCACAGCCACTCTCCCAAAAACGACGCGTCACCGAGGAGCAAAAAAATGGGTTACAAAACGATACTGGCAGTGATCGACAATGTGGAGAACACGCAAAAGCTCGGCGATTTCGTGGTAAGTCTTGCCAACCAGTTTTCCTCGCATGTGATTGGCCTGCACATGGAAACGCTGGCCGCCGTTCCGCTCGTCGCGCCGATGGAAATTCCCGACCCCGCTACCGTTCAGGTGCTTCAGGACGTGGCGCACAAGGAAACCACGGATGTTGGAAACCTCTTCGAACACACGCTGTCTGCCAATGGCATCTCGCATGAGTGGCGCAGCTTTGTAACCTCGGTGGGTTACGCCTCGTCATCGGCAATCGATAGCGCGCGCTGCGCCGATCTCATCGTCGCCCGCCAGAGCAACTCCTCCGCACTCTCCGACAGCCGCTCGGATATAGACGGCTTTCTCCATGAAAGCGGCCGCCCTGTTCTTCTCGTTCCGCATGTGCTGACGGTTGCCAAACCGGTCAAGCGTGTGCTGATCGCCTGGAACGGTTCCCGCGAGGCAACACGCGCCACCTTCGATGCCCTGCCCTTCCTGATTGCAGCCGAGAGCGTCGAGATCTTCTCCGTCGATCAGGCCGAGAGCGAAACGCAATCGTCTGGACTTGCCGGAACCGAACTGGCCGCAACACTCGCCCGCCACGGCGTCAACGTCACGGTAACCTCGCAGGAAAAAATCGCCGGCATCTCGCCGCAGGCGGCTATCGAAAACCGGCTGTCAGACCACAGCATCGACCTTCTGGTCATGGGCGCCTACGGCCATTCCCGCTGGTGGGAATTGCTGTTCGGCGGCGTGACGCGCACGCTGCTCGATTCCATGACGGCGATGACGCTTTTGTCGCGTTAAACACCGGTAGCCGTGGATGAAGCCGCAAGAGCCTGCGCGCAATGCTTGCCTTTTTGCAGGTCTTGCGGCTATTAGCCAAAGCCATCGACAATTTTGACCAGATGGTAGACGACATGTCCCTTCCCGATAAAGCCTTTCCCGTAACCTGGGATCAGTTTCACCGCGACGCCCGCGCGCTTGCGTGGCGTCTTGCCGGCCTTGGCCGGGAGTTCCGGGCGATCGTCTGTATCACCCGCGGCGGTCTCGTGCCGGCAGCGATCATTTCCCGCGAGCTGAACATCCGCCTGATCGATACGGTCTGCATCGCCACCCGCCACGATTACGTCAACCAGGGCGACACGGTTCTCCTGAAGGGCGTGGCGCCGGAGCTGATGTCCGACGGCGGCGAAGGCGTGCTCGTCGTTGACGATTTGACCGACACCGGCAAGACCGCACTGGAAGTGCGCGAAATGTTGCCGAAGGCGCATTTTGCCTGCGTTTACGCCAAGCCGAAGGGCGTGCCGACCATTGACACCTTTGTCACCGAGGTCAGCCAGGACACCTGGATTTATTTCCCCTGGGACATGGGCTTCGCCTATCAGGAACCGATCGCAAAAGGATCGCGCGGCTGATCGCCTGTCGCAACCCAAAACCATGCCTGAAAAGCCGTCCCTTCGGGGCGGTTTTTTTGTGTGGAAATGCTTTTTTGGTAACGGCAAAAAAACACGGAAAAACCGCAGTGTCGCCTTTATGCCGCACCCCGGAAATGCGGGGTTTTTGCTTTCCGCTGCGGAAACCAGCCTCGCGCAAGCTTCAAAGTCTCACGCCAAGTCACTGATTTTTTTGAACGCTTTTGCTATCCCCGTTTTCCACAGGCGCTGCACACAATATCTTGTGGTTAAAAAACGGTTTCAATCTATGGCTTGACGAATCTATGCCGCAGGAGGAAAGTGACAGTTATGTTGCGGCGGCAACGGACCGGAAAGTAACGAGGCCGGTTCCTTTCAATCTCAGTTCGCAAGTCCAGAAGGGGCGTCCCGACCATCAGGGGGCGGTTCGCCGGTGGATTTTGCGTGCCTTGCGGATACCGCCAAAAACATGACGCGGGGACTGGCGGCAGGAAGCTGTTGATACTATATTTAGTACTCACATGACTCTTGCAGCCAAATAAGCCACGAGATACAGGGATCACATCCAAGGATGAACATCCCTTACAGATCGGCAAAAACCGGCTGCGCGCATAGTTCGCACGGCTGGAACGAATTTTTGCGCCCTTTGCCGGGCGCCCAATGGACGAGGACACGAAACCATGCGCATCGAACGCCGCTTCACGAAGCCCGGCCAATCGTCTTATGCGGAAATCGAATTCCGCAAGGCCGTCAGTGAAATCAAGAACCCGGACGGTTCCATCGTGTTCCGTCTGGCGGATATCGACGTTCCCGCGCAGTTCAGCCAGGTCGCGACCGACGTTCTGGCGCAGAAATACTTCCGCAAGGCCGGCGTGCCGAAGGTGCTTAAGAAGGTTGAGGAAAACGATGTTCCTTCCTTCCTGTGGCGTTCGGTTGCCGATGAGAAGGCCATGAAGGACCTCCCCGAGGGTGAGCGTTATGGCTCCGAAACCGATGCGCGTCAGGTTTTCGACCGCCTGGCTGGCACCTGGACCTACTGGGGCTGGAAGGGCAAATATTTCTCCACCGAGGAAGACGCACTCGCCTTCCGCGACGAGCTTGCCTATATGCTGGCGACCCAGCGTGTAGCCCCCAACAGCCCGCAGTGGTTCAACACCGGCCTGCACTGGGCCTATGGCATCGACGGCCCGGGCCAGGGCCACTTCTACGTCGACCCCTTCACCGGCAAGCTGACCAAGTCCAAGTCCTCTTACGAACATCCGCAGCCGCATGCCTGCTTCATCCAGTCTGTCGAAGACGATCTGGTCAACGAAGGCGGCATCATGGACCTGTGGGTGCGTGAAGCGCGCCTGTTCAAATACGGTTCCGGTACCGGCTCCAACTTCTCCTACCTGCGCGGCGAAGGCGAAAAGCTTTCCGGCGGCGGCAAGTCCTCCGGCCTGATGAGCTTCCTCAAGATCGGCGACCGGGCAGCCGGCGCAATCAAGTCTGGCGGCACCACCCGCCGTGCGGCCAAGATGGTCGTCGTTGATGCCGACCATCCCGATATTGAAGCCTATATCGACTGGAAGGTGAACGAGGAGCAGAAGGTTGCCGCTCTCGTCACCGGTTCCAAGATCGTTGCCAAGCATCTCAAGGCAATCATGAAGGCCTGCGTCAATTGCGAGGCAGATAACGGCGATTGCTTCGACCCGGCCAAGAACCCTGCCCTGAAGCGCGAAATCCGCGCTGCCAAGAAGGACATGGTGCCGGAAAACTACGTCAAGCGCGTCATCCAGTTCGCGCAGCAGGGTTACAAGGACATCCAGTTCAAGACCTACGACACGGATTGGGATTCCGAAGCCTACCTCACGGTTTCAGGCCAGAATTCCAACAACTCCGTATCGCTGAAGGATGACTTCCTGCGCGCTGTTGAAAACGACGGTGACTGGAACCTGACCGCCCGCAAGGACGGCAAGGTCATGAAGACGCTGAAGGCCCGCGACCTATGGGAAAAGATTTCCCACGCCGCCTGGGCATCGGCCGACCCCGGCCTGCACTTCAACACCACCATGAACGACTGGCACACCTCGCCGGCCGAAGGCCCGATCCGTGCTTCCAACCCGTGCTCGGAATATATGTTCCTCGATGACACGGCCTGCAACCTTGCTTCGCTGAACCTGCTTCAGTTCAAGGATCAGGCAACGAAGCGCATCGACATCGCCGATTATGAACATGCGGTTCGCCTGTGGACCGTCGTTCTCGAAGTCTCGGTCATGATGGCGCAGTTCCCCTCGCGCCAGATTGCCGAACGCTCCTACGAATACCGCACGCTCGGCCTCGGCTACGCCAATATCGGCGGCCTGCTGATGTCCTCGGGCATTCCCTATGACAGCGACGAAGGCCGCGCCATTGCCGGTGCGCTGACCGCCATCATGACCGGCGTTTCCTATGCCACCTCGGCTGAAATGGCTGGCGAGCTTGGCCCCTTCCCGGGCTTTGCGCCGAACCGCGACAACATGCTACGCGTCATCCGCAACCACCGCCGCGCCGCCCATGGCCTTTCCTACGGTTATGAAGGCCTGTCGGTGAACCCGGTTGCCCTCATCCATTCCGATTGCACGGATCAGGACCTTGTCGCCCACGCCACGGCTGCGTGGGACAAGGCGCTGGAGCTTGGCGAAAAGCATGGCTACCGCAACGCCCAGACCACCGTGATCGCGCCGACAGGTACGATCGGTCTTGTGATGGATTGCGACACGACCGGCATCGAGCCGGACTTCGCGCTGGTGAAATTCAAGAAGCTCGCCGGCGGCGGCTACTTCAAGATCATCAACCGCGCCGTGCCGGAATCCCTGCGTTCGCTCGGTTATTCGGAAAGCCAGATCGCCGAAATCGAAGCCTATGCCGTTGGCCACGGCAATCTCAACCAGGCACCTGCCGTCAATCCCTCGACGCTGAAGGCCAAGGGCTTCACCGATGAGAAGATCGAAGCCGTCAACGGCGCACTGAAAAGCGCCTTCGACATCAAGTTCGTCTTCAACCAGTGGACGCTGGGCGCCGATTTCCTCAAGGGCACGCTCAAGGTTTCCGATGAGCAGTTGTCCGACATGAGCTTCAACCTGCTGGAGCACCTCGGCTTCAGCAAAAAGGACATCGAAGCGGCCAATGTGCACGTCTGCGGTGCGATGACACTGGAAGGCGCACCGTTCCTCAAGAACGAGCACTTGGCCGTATTCGATTGCGCCAACCCCTGCGGCAAGATCGGCAAGCGTTATCTATCGGTCGAATCGCATATCCGCATGATGGCGGCAGCACAGCCGTTCATTTCGGGTGCGATCTCCAAGACGATCAACATGCCGAATGATGCAACCGTGGAAGATTGCGGCGCGGCCTACATGCTGTCCTGGAAGCTGGCGCTCAAGGCCAACGCCCTTTACCGCGATGGCTCCAAGCTTTCCCAGCCGCTCAACGCTTCGCTGGTGGAAGATGAGGACGACGAAGACTTCGTTGAAGAACTGATCCAGCAGCCGCTCGCCCAGCAGGCCGTGACGATCACCGAAAAGATCGTCGAGCGCGTCATCGAGCGGGTATCGCGCGAGCGTGAAAAGCTGCCGAACCGCCGTCAGGGTTACACCCAGAAGGCAACGGTCGGCGGTCACAAGGTCTATCTGCGCACCGGCGAATTCGGTGACGGCCGCATCGGCGAAATCTTCATCGACATGCACAAGGAAGGCGCTGCCTTCCGTGCGATGATGAACAACTTCGCCATCGCCATTTCGCTTGGCCTGCAATATGGCGTGCCGCTGGAAGAATATGTGGAGGCCTTCACCTTCACCAAGTTCGAGCCGGCCGGCATGGTGCAGGGCAACGACGCGATCAAGAACGCCACGTCGATCCTCGACTACGTGTTCCGCGAACTCGCCGTATCCTATCTCGGCCGCCACGACCTCGCTCATGTCGATACGTCGGATTTCTCAAATACCGCACTCGGCAAGGGTATCCAGGAAGGCAAGACCAATCTGCTCTCCACCGGCTGGACGCGCGGTTACAAGCCGACGCTGGTTTCCAACAACGAAGGCGAACGTGCTGCTTCCGAACCCAAGGGCTCGGCAACGGCAGCGCCCGCCCGCGCCTCGGCCAACGTCACTTCCTTTGCAGGCTCAGCAGCCCGCAAGCTGGAACCGACAGTCGCGATCTCCACCTCGGAAATCGTCTCCTTCAAGCGCGATTATGAAGAACGCGCCAAGGAACTGGCGGAAGAGATTGCCGAAGAGGTAATCGACGACGTGGTTCAGGAAGCCAAGCAGACCGCCACCGCCCTCTTCTCCGACAAGGCCGCCGCCGACGCGGCATCGGCCAAGGCGGAAGCCAAGAAGAAGGAAAACGAACGCCGCATGCGCTCGATCGCGCAAGGCTATACCGGCAACATGTGCTCGGAATGCCAGAACTTCACGATGGTGCGGAATGGCACTTGCGAGAAGTGCGATACTTGCGGTGCGACGAGCGGTTGCTCGTAAGATATCTCTTCTGTTAGTTTGATACGAAGAACCAACTAAGGACTGGCCAACGAAATATTGGCCAGTCCGAAACCTAAAATCTGTCAGCCAGCAGTTTAACGTCTTTCGATCACTGATAAGTGCTCGTAAAATTGGACTTAAAATGACGAAAACTGCACAGGCCCGTGAAGCATATAATTTGTATCAGCAGAAAAATCTCGCGAGACTCATTTTTCATGCAATAAAGCTATTTTTATATACTGCTGTGCCGGCCACCGTAATTGCGTATTTAACAGATCATATTAGCGGTTTGTTTTACATATTAGCCCCGTTCTTCATTTATTTATCATTCCCTTTCTGGTTTGGACTTTACGTATCTAGTGCGTTGCTGGCGCAGATGGCCGGAGAAAGCCTCGGGAAAAAGACCTTGCTTGGCGACAATCCTACGTTTCCCGACGTCACGTTTCATCTCACAGGCTTTAGAGTTAAGGATGAAAGCAATGAAAGTTGAGTTCAGAGCCAATAATCGGGTAAAATCGACCGAGCCAGATAGGCCCGTTTTCACGCCATGACCGACGAATAAGCGGAAGCCAATGCGCTCGCCGATCCCGACAATCGGCCGCTTTCCGCCGAACAGTTCGCTGCTGCCAAGAAAATGCCGCGCATCAAGATCATTCGCCGGGCACTGAAGTTGACGCAGGAAGAGTTTTTTTGCCCGCTATCACATTCCGCTCGAAACTTTGCGCGATTGGGAACAGAGCCGCAGCGAGCCGAATCAACCGGCCCGCGCCTATCTGAATGTCATGGCCGTCGATCCCGAAGGTACGCCGGCTGCGCTCCGTAGAGGCGCGGCCTGACGCGCCTTACCCCACAAAATCAAACAGCAGCTTCACATTCAGCGCCGCAATTACCACTGCGATGAGCCATGCAAACGCCGAGAGCCATCGCGGGGCGCACAGTTCACCCATCTTGGCGCGGTCGGCGGTGAACATGACCAGCGGGAAGACGGCGAAGGAAAGTTGTAGGCTCAGTACCACCTGCGTCAGTATCAGCAGTTGAGACGTGCCGCTTTCGCCGAAGGCGATGGTGACGCCGGCGGCGGGGATGATGGCGATGCCTCGGGTGATGAGGCGGCGCAGCCACGGGGCAAGCCGCATCTTGAGGAAACCTTCCATCACGATCTGGCCCGCAAGCGTTGCCGTAACAGTGGAGTTGATGCCACAGCACAAAAGCGCCACCCCGAACAGCGTCGGCGCAATCGCAAGGCCGAGCAGCGGCGCGAGCAGACTATGCGCTTCACCCAGTTCGGCAACGTTCGTCTGACCCGTTTTGTTGAAGGTCGCCGCTGCGAGGATGAGGATCGCGGCATTGATGACGAGAGCAAACGTCAGGGCGATGGTTGAATCGAGTGTCGCGAATTTGAGCGCCTCGCGTTTTTCGGCCAGCGTCTCGCCGATGGCGCGCGTCTGCACGATCCCTGAATGCAGATAGAGATTATGCGGCATAACCGTCGCGCCCAGAATGCCAAGCGCCAGATAGAGCATCTCGGGGTTGGTGACGATCTCCGTCGTCGGCGCAAAACCACGAATCACCTGGCTCCAGTCGGGATCGGCCAGCGCCAGCTGAATGGCGAAACACACCGCGATGACGCCGAGAAGCGTGATGACAAGCGCTTCCACCCAGCGGAAGCCAAGCCTTTGCAGATAAAGGATCAGGAACACGTCAAGCGCCGTGATGAGGACGCCAAGTTCGAGCGGAATGCCGAAAATCAGGTTGAGGCCGATAGCCGTCCCGATGACCTCGGCGATATCAGTCGCGATGATTGCGATTTCGGCCAGCAGCCAGAGGACCATCGCCACCGGTTTCGGATAGGCATCGCGACAGGCCTGCGCCAGATCGCGCCCGGAAGCAATCGCCAGACGGGCACAGAGCGCCTGTAGAACGACGGCCATGATGTTCGATATCAACGCCACCGTCAGCAGCGTGTAGCCAAACTTGGAACCGCCGGCGAGCGACGTTGCCCAGTTGCCGGGGTCCATGTAACCGACCGCGACGAGATATCCGGGTCCGAAGAACGCCATCGCCCGGCGAAACGTACCGGCATTCGGGCTTATCTTGATCGAGCTGTGAACGTCGGACAGCGAGAGATCGTCGCCATTCCGCCGCCATCCAAAGACAGGCTTGTCCATCTTGCGAACTTTCAAATGGAAATTGAATTAATGCAATTGCAAATCATTCGCATAAAAGGGTGTGGACTGGCAAGCGGAGTTTCGAAGCTGTGTGCCGGCGCGAGACGCCGCAGTAACATTCGGCCTGAACGCAACCATCGGCGCAACGCGTCATGGATTTAATGAAATGAGACCCCTCCTCCGTCATTCCAGCCTCGAGCCGGAAGCCAGCAAACCAAAGTCTCTGGGCTGAAAAGACTCCTCTCCGTCGCGTAGTGACCCGCGAACAAGGGGGACCCACGGCCAATCCTACCGCAAAACCTCACGGCGTTGTCATCGCCTCTGCCCCGCCATTGCGGAACAGCCGCGTGCATGCCCGCGTTTGTCTGTCACGAAGCAACGATAGTCCGGGGAAGTTCATGCGAGACGGCAATAAATTCAGCGTGGCGAACCAGCCTTACCGGTGGCCGAAATATATCATGGCGCAGCGAAGGCCGCGCGACTGGCTGATGACCATCAGCGGCGTGGTGCTGCTGGTCATCGTCGCCGCCGCTGTCGCCATGGGTTATCTCGTCACCAGTCATCCCGGCAAGCCAGAGCCGAATACCGGCATCATCGAGGAAAACACAGCGGAGAACGCCTGATATGCGGCGCAAGATGCGCCGCTTAACTCAGACCCTGAAGATGCCCGCTGAACTGCGCCTCATGCAGGCGGCTGTAATGGCCCTTGGCGGCCAGAAGCTCGGCATGGGCGCCGGTTTCGGCAATACCCGTCTGGTCCACCACAACGATGCGTGACGCATCGCGGATCGTTGCCAGCCGGTGGGCGATGACGAGCGTTGTGCGGCCCTTGGCAAGCTCCGTCAGCGATTGCTGGATGGCCCGCTCGGTTTCGGTATCCAGCGCTGAGGTCGCCTCGTCGAGAATAAGGATAGGCGGGTTCTTGAGGAACATGCGGGCAATGGCAAGACGCTGTTTCTGACCACCGGAAAGTTTCACGCCACGCTCACCGATGACGGTGTCGAGCCCCATCGGCATCGCTTCGATGACGCCATCGAGCCGGGCACGCCGCGCCGCATCCATGATTTCGACATCGGAAGCGCCGAGCCGGCCATATTCGATATTCTCGCGGATCGTGCCGCCAAACAGGAACACATCCTGCTGCACGATTCCTATCTGGTTGCGCAGCGAGGCAAGCTTCATCTTGCGGATATCGATGCCGTCAATGGTGATCGAACCGCTGGTGACATCATAAAAGCGCGGCAGCAGCGAGCAAAGCGTCGTTTTGCCCGCCCCCGAAGGCCCGACGAAGGCCACCGTCTCGCCCGCATTGATCTTCAGGTCAATATTGTCGAGAACCTGCTTGCCCTCGGCATAACCGAAACCGACATGGCGATATTCAATGGCGCCGGAAAGCGCCGGTGCCTCGATCGCATCCGGTGCGTCGACGATATCCGGCGCCGTGTCCAGAAGCTCGGTAAAGCGGCGAAAACCGGCAATGCCCTTCGGATAGGTCTCGATGACCGAGTTGATCTTTTCCACCGGGCGGAAAAACACGCCGACCAGAAGCAGGAAGCCAACGAAGCCGCCTTCCGTCAGGCCGCCATGCAGCACGAACCAGGCGCCGCAGATCATCACGATCATCTGCGTAAGCCGCATGCTCATGTAGCTGAGCGAAGTGCTGGCCGCCATGATCTTGTAGGCATCCAGCTTCGTGCGGCGGTATTTCTGGTTGTCCTTCTCAAACAGCGCGCGTTCGTGGTCCTCATTGGCAAAGGCCTGCACCACCCGCATGCCACCGACATTTTCCTCGATACGGGCGTTGAAATCGCCGACCCGACCGTAGAGCGCGCGAAAGTTCTGCGTCATTCGGCCACCGTAACGGCTCGTCACCCAGGCGGTGACAGGCACGACGGCGGCGGTGACGAGCGCCAGCGGCACATTGACCGACAGCATCAGCAGGAATGCGCCAATGAAGGTCATGATGGCGATGAACAGATCCTCGGGGCCGTGATGGGCCACCTCGCCGATCTCTTCCAGATCCTTCGTCAGCCGCCCGACCAGATGGCCGGTCTTCTGGTTGTCGAAATAACGGAAGGACAGCTTCTGCAGATGGTCGAAGGCCAGACGCCGCATGTCGGTCTCGATATTGATGCCGAGCATATGTCCCCAATAGGTGACGGTCGCCATCAACCCAGTATTCAGCACATAGATGACGAGAAGCCCGACCGATGCGGCGAGGATGATGCCCCATTCGCCACCCGGCAGCAGCACGTCCACGAAGGCTTTCACCGCCATCGGAAAGCCGAGTTCGAGCACGCCCGACAGAACCGCGCAGGAAAAATCGAGAATGAACAGACCGCGATAGGGACGGTAATAGGCGAAGAAACGGCGCAGCATGGCGTGACCTGAAGAGCGGGCGCGGCAAGCGGAGGCCGCAATAAAAACGGAGTTCAATTGTCATATTTCAATGCGCGCGCCAAGACCGATGTTCTATTTTTACCAAAATCGTTCAATAGGCTGAGCGATAAACACACAACGGTAATGTGATACGGCTATATTGCACTTATATGTATTGGTGTGACAGAGTGAATGCACCCTTCGGGGAGAATGCGAGAAAGAGCCTGCCGTGAGTAATATTGACAGCCGTAAGCCCAGTGGCGAACCGAGATGGCTTGGTCCTGCCAGCCCGACGCGGATCGCCCTGATCCCGCCAATATCGGCTGCGCGCTGGCTGCTGGTCCTCGTCGCCCTTGCGGGCATCTATTTCTTCCACGGCTTTCTCGTTCCGGTTCTGGCCGCCCTTGTCATCGGCTTCGCCAGCTGGCCGGTCTATACGCGGCTTCTGCGGCAGGTGGGCGGCAACACCACGCTCGGCGCCTCCATCGCCATCATCCTCATCCTCACCTTCCTCGTGGTGCCTATCTTCATCGCCGCTTCCTATACGGCCAGCGAAATCCGCGAATGGTTCGGCTGGGCGGTGCATGTCAACAAGGTCGGCGCACCCGTGCCAGACTGGATCGCGGCGCTGCCCGGCGTAGGCTCCTGGCTCGGCGAGCAATGGGTGAAATATATCGGCACACCGGGTGCGATCGGCGAAGTGATCCAGCTCGTCAGCGGTGCCAATATCGGCAATATCTACCGGGCGATCCTCGCCGCGGGCAACGGCGCGTTCCACCTGGTGCTGACCCTGCTGTTCATGTTGATCGCGCTGTTCTTTGTCTATCGCAACGGTGCCGGCTTCTCCCATCAGGTCGATCTTGTGGGAGAACGCATACTGCCGACGCGGTGGGAGCGCATTTCCCGCGTCGTGCCAGCCACCATCAGCTCCACCGTCACCGGCATGACATTGATCGCCATCGGCGAAGGCATAATCCTCGGCATCGCCTACTGGATTGCCGGCGTCCCCTCGCCCGTCACACTCGGCGTGCTCACCGGTGTCATGGCGCTCATCCCGGGCGGCGCGCCGCTCTCTTTCACTCTCGTATCGATCTATCTGGTCGCCAGCGGCTCTCCCGCTTATGGCCTGGGGCTATTCATCTGGGGTTCGGTAGAGCTTTTCATCGTCGACAAGACCATCCGTCCGAAACTCGTTGGCGGCCCGATCAAGCTGCCTTTCCTGCCGACCTTTTTCGGCCTCGTCGGCGGCGTCAAGACCATGGGCTTCCTCGGCCTCTTCATCGGCCCGGTGCTGATGGCGCTGCTGGTGGCAATCTGGCGGGAATGGGTGCGAGAGGTGGAAATCTCCACTGGCGCCACCGTCGACGTTCCGCCGACCCCTACAGCTGAAAATGACCCGCTCGACGACATCGTTGCGCGTGAAGAGGATAGCAACGAAGCGACGGCGTTCCGAAAAGCAGCGTCTTAAACCTCGTATTCGTCATGCTCGGGCCTGTCCCTGGCATCTGCAACCCAACGATGTTACCAGACGTCGGCAGATCCCCGGCACGAGGCCGAGGATGACATCGCCAAGGGCGGCATCGAGTGTTCTGCAAAGCGCGCCGATAGCGCCCGCCTCGCCTTTAAAGCGTCTTCTCCATGAACAGGCTGAGCGGGTCCGGCTTATAGGGCGCAAACGCCTCAATCTCGACAAACCCCGCCTTGCGGTAAAGACCAATCGCCTCCGGCTGGCTGATGCCGGTTTCAAGCCGGATGGCGGTAAGCCCGAGCTCGGCGCCGCGCGCAATGAGCGTATCCATGATCAGCTTGCCGATCCGCAATCCCCTCGCCTCCGGATCGACAAACATGCGCTTGACCTCCGCCGTACCGTCACCCGCCTCCACCAGCGCGCCGCAGCCAACGACACGGCCATCATGCCGCGCCACGAAAAAGGAGACATTGTCCTTTTCCAGCTGGCCGATATCGACCAGATGATTGCTTTCGGCGGGATAAAGCGACGCCATATAGACGTTAGACAGATCGATAAGGCGCAGAACCGCTTCCTGCCGGGGTGTTTCAAGCTTGATTTCGGGGGCCAATGCGATGCCTGCTTTCTCTCAAAAAAATGCGTATTTCGTCGTAATGTCACTGCAATCGGGATAGATGAGTTTCTAGAGCATAATTCCCGACAGAGGCAACACACACCATGAAAACAGCCCTCGTTCTCATGACCTTCCTAGGCTGTGACGACACCGCCACCGATTGCCATTACCTCGCCACCTCGCAGCAGCGCTGGACGAGCATCGAACTATGCGACGCCGTGTCGGAGAAAGAGCTGGAACGTTTCGCAAATGCGTCCTACCCGGTCGTGGTGGCCGTGTGCCAGACACCGGGCGAGCAGACGCCCCAGACTGCGGGCAACGCGCCCGCAACGCAGCCTCCCGCCGCAACGGCCCCGGCCGGAACAGAGGAGCCACCGGCACAGGTCACGCAAAAGGAGGAAGAAAGCCTGACAAAACAGGCGATCAGCCGCGTCAGCCGCATCCTGCCTTCCACTGAAGGCGTGAAGCACCTGCTCGGAACGCCGGTCAGAATGGTGGAAAACAGCTATTCGTGGATTGCCAAGCGGTTCGAGAAGTAAGCCTCAGGCCGCCTCGACCGTCAGCGCTTCCGCATAGTGCCGCGCTTTCTGCCGTTCCTCGGCAATGGTCAGTTTACGCACGGCGTGCAAGAGTTCGAAAAGCGTTTCGGAACCATCGACGTTGCGGAAATGCGCAAGCAGTTCTGCCGATACAGAGGCTGCGGCCTGCGACAGATGCGATCGGGCGGCACGGCGCCACATCAGCGTCGCCTCAATGAAGACATCAACCACATCGCCCAAAAGACCGACGGACTGGAACAGCGCCTTCAGCGCGTGCGGCCGTCCGGTCGCCAGAATGGCGCGCACCTTGCTGTCATCGAGACCTGAGAGATTGACCATCGCCGCCGTGAAAAACTCCAGCCTGCCCGAACAGACGGCATGGATGAGAAGCGCCGGTGTCAGTTCCAGCCTTTGCCGCAGATGCTCCACCAGCGCCGGCAACTCCGGCGACGAAACATTGGCGGCGATGAGGATGGTGGCGGAATCTTCCGCTTCGCGGAAAATACTGTCGGCGCGGTTGCGCGCGATCAGGGCATGAACAAGCGCCGAACCTGCCAGGGCCTCGCTGACGCGCGCCATCAGAAGATGGCGGGTATCGGCGGGCAGCACCTCTCGGCACAGCAGCAGGTCGCGAATGTCGGCGTTGCAGCCATGCCGCTCGGCAATGCGGCGCAGCGAAAACGGTGTGATGAAGGCTTCGTCGTTCTCTAGAAGGATCAACGTTTCCGGCAGATCACCGACTTCGGCAAGTGCTGCGCAGACACCGCGCGGCAGGCCCCGCCTAGCCGCGATGAAGGCGCGCGTCAGGCTTTCGCCGCGCCCGGCAAGATCGACCAGATCGGCCTCGCCGAGAACCGGCGAGCGGGCGATCACGGTGCAGGCAATCTCCGGCTGGTCTTCGGCAAGCGAAACAAGAATGGCGCGCGGCGCATCGGGATCATCCGCCAGCGCCTCGGCAAGTGCCAGCCGCACGCGCGGAGAAGGGTCGTCAAGAAGATAGGTCATCGCCATATAGGCGGCGTCACGGTTCTCCCGCGCCATGTCTGAATGCAGATAGGCACGGCCAAGCGCATTGGCGGCCTTCGCCCGCTCGGTCGATCCAGCCTTTTCAGACCAGCGAAGAAATGCCTGTACGATCACCTGAGCCTCGAAACACATTCGCAACAATGGACGACGGCATCATTGCCGCCGCCATGTATAAAACTCTAGGCGCAAATAGTTTACGTTTGGTTCACCATAAAATTTAACAGTTGCCGGCGAAGAAGTTCTACGGCGCAGTAGACGGACGCTTCAACTGAAACACGTCGCTGCCGCCGTCGCAGTAGTCCATGTAACCCATTCGGGCCACCGGACGTGCCAGTCCCATATCGATGCGACCATCACGAATGATCGCATCGTCGATGTGAATAGCCATGACCTGCCCGATCACCATCCAGGAATCCGCCGGCGTGCCGTCGATGTCCTTCAGCTGGATGATCTCGGTCACGCGGCATTCCAGAACGGCCAGCGCCTCCCCCACGAAAGGCGCATCCACCACCCGCCCGTCAACGGCAGTCAGACCGGCAAGCCGGAACTCGTCGACATCATAGTTCACCGGCGCAGAAGACGCGTTCATCCGGTCGACGAGGAGGCGGCTGACGAGGTTGGCGGTGAAGACACCGGTCTCCTCGACATTGCGAAGGCTATCCTTGCGCCCGCTGGAGGAAAACATCACCAGCTTCGGCCGGTCCGAAATCGCGTTGAAAAACGAATAGGGCGACAGGTTGAAAGAGCCGTCCCGGCCTTTAGAGCCAATCCAGCCGATCGGCCGGGGCGCGACGATAGCCTTGAACGGATCGTGCGGCAGGCCGTGCTGGTTGGTGTCGGTGGTGTAGAACATCAGACATCCCCAACCCAGGTTACCACATCCGCAAGCTCCGGCCGTGGCCGCTCCACAAGCGGGAATGTCGTTGAGCCGATATGAATATATCCGGCGACCTTCTCGTCTGCGGCAATCCCCAGTTCCGACAGGAAGGCCGGGTCGAAGGCAAGCCATTCCGTCAGCCAGTTCGCCGCATAACCATTGGCGTTGGCGGCGAAGATGAGATTGAGGCACACCGCACCGGCGGACATGATCTGTTCCCATTCCGGAATCTTGAAATGCGGCTTGGCGGTGCTGATGACGGCGATGACGACGGGAGCGCGCGTGAAGCGGGTGCGCTCCGCGTCCTGCTGCTGAAGGTCCAGTTCCGGGTTCTTCTCAAGCGCGATCCGGAGCGCTTCTTCCCCCAGACGCACGCGGTCTTCGCCGCGATAAACGATGAAGCGCCACGGCGCCAGTTTGCCATGGTCAGGCACGCGCACGGCAAGGCGCAGGATTTCCTCGATTTCCGCTTTCGATGGCCCCGGCTCGGCAAGTTGCAGGGCGGGGGTGGAGCGGCGAACCTTGAGATAGTCGAGGAGCTTGATGTCACTTGTCATGATCAAAATTCTTCCATTGTGCTGTCATCGCGAAATTATGGGCCTTGAAATAGCCACGGCATTGGTTTTGAAGTGATGCGGGAAAATCAAGAAGTCAATCGGTATCGAAAATGTCGGCAATCAAAATCGCGGCACGTCTGGCCATTGCGTTCGCCGCGATCGGCGTTTTATCACAGGCAGCCTTTTCGCAAGACGCTTTCAAGGACTTCAAGCAGCTTGGCGGCACGCCTAAAATGCCGAAACTCAATGCTTTCACCGCTCCTACCGCCCCGAATGCCCCCGCAAGCACCGCCCGTGATATCGACATGGAAGCGAAACTGACGAGTGAAGGCGAAGCGGTGAAGGAAGGCCTTTCCTGGCGCGTCTTCAGCCCCATTCCGGGCGCTGACGGCAAGTTGCCGATGCTGGCAAGCTCCGAGGGTGGTTCGGCGCAGTTCCATCTGGTACCCGGCGAATATTTCGTCAACGTTGCCTTCGGGCGCGCGGGTGTTACCAAGAAACTCAATGTTCCGAGCTCCGGTAATGTCCAGAAACAGGTGCTGATTCTCGACGCTGGCGGTTTCGTTCTGAATGCGATCGCGGGTTCCGACAAACAGATCTCCGCTAACCAGCTCAAATTTTCCGTCTATTCCTCCGACGCCCGACCGGATGGCGAGCGCGGCCTTGTCATGGCCGACATCAAGCCCAACACCGTCGTTCGCCTCAATGCAGGCACCTATCATGTCGTTTCCGAATACGGCAACGTCAATGCGCTGGTGCGCGCCGATATTCAGGTGGAGGCAGGCAAGCTGACCGAAGCGACCCTACAGCATCAGGCGGCACAGATCACGCTCAAGCTCGTCTCCGAACAGGGCGGCGAAGCCATTGCCGATACGGCCTGGTCAGTGCTGAACGGCGGCGGCGACGTTGTGAACGAAAGCGTCAGCGCGTTTTCGACCATGGTTCTGGCGGAAGGCGAATATACCGCCATGGCCCGCAACAAGGACAAGGTCTACCAGCGCAACTTCAAGGTCACGTCAGGCCGGGACGCCGATGTGGAAGTGCTGATGAAGGATCAGGCGCCGGAAGACATGACCGGCGATTTCGAATAGGCGTCAATACCCTCAGCCAGTAACGAAAACGGCCCCCGAAGGGGCCGTTGTTTTTTGTCACGCAACCTGCTTCTTCGCCGCAAGCTTGCGCTTTACATCCGGCGGCGTCGCCTCTTCCACGAGGCTTGTAATCGCGTCTTCGAGCGACATCGGCGTCTGGTTCTGGGAACCGAGACGGCGGATGTTGACAGTGCGCTCTTCCGCTTCCTTGCGTCCGCAGACGATGATGACCGGCACCTTGGTCACCGAGTGCTCGCGGACCTTGTAGTTGATCTTCTCGTTGCGGAAGTCGGTTTCGACAGCCATGCCCGCCTCGCGCAGTGCTTCGGCAACCTCGCGGCCATAATCGTCCGCATCCGAGGTGATCGTCGCGACCACGACCTGAAGCGGCGCGAACCACAATGGCATGTGACCGGCAAAGTTCTCGATCAGGATACCAAGGAAGCGCTCCATCGAGCCGCAGATGGCGCGATGGATCATCACCGGCTGCGTCTTTTCGGAGTTCTGGTCGATATAGAAGGCGCCGAAACGTTCCGGCAGGTTGAAGTCCACCTGCGTCGTGCCGCACTGCCATTCACGACCGATGGCATCCTTCAGCGTATATTCGAACTTTGGCCCGTAGAAAGCGCCCTCGCCCGGCAGAATGCCGGTCTTGATGCGGCCGCCGGACTGTTCCTCGATGGTCTTCAGAACCTCCATCATGACGCTTTCGGCACGGTCCCAGAGATCGTCGGAACCGACGCGCTTTTCCGGACGGGTCGAAAGCTTGACGACGATCTCGCTGAAACCGAAATCCTCATAGACCGAGAGGATCAGGTCGTTGATGCGCAGGCATTCCGCAGCCATCTGCTCTTCCGTGCAGAAGACATGCGCATCGTCCTGCGTGAAGCCGCGAACGCGCATCAGGCCATGCAGTGCACCTGAAGCCTCGTAGCGATGGACATTGCCAAATTCAGCAAGGCGAACGGGCATTTCGCGGTAAGACTTCAAGCCATGCTTGAAGATCTGCACGTGGCCGGGGCAGTTCATCGGCTTCAAGGCAAAGACGCGCTGGTCCGCATCCTCGTCATCGGGATGGGTAAAGGCATGGGCGGATTTCACCGCGAACATGTTTTCCTGATACCAACCCCAGTGACCGGAGGTTTCCCACAACGACTTGTCCAGCACCTGCGGCGCGTTGACTTCCTGATAGGTATTGGCAAGCCGACGGCGCATATAGGCCGTCAGCGTCTGGAACATGCGCCAGCCCTTGCCGTGCCAGAAGACCACGCCCGGACCTTCTTCCTGGAAATGGAACAGGTCCATTTCCCGGCCAAGACGGCGGTGGTCGCGCTTTTCGGCTTCAGCCAGAACGTGCAGGTAATTGTCCAGCTCTTCCTGGGTCGCCCAGGCGGTGCCGTAGATGCGCGACAGCATCGCATTGTTGCTGTCACCACGCCAATAGGCGCCGGCTACCTTCATCAGCTTGAAGGCCGTACCGACCTGACCCGTGGACGCCATATGCGGGCCGCGGCAAAGATCGAACCAGTCGCCCTGATAATAGATCTTCAGGTCCTGACCTTCGGGAATGGCATCGACCAGCTCGACTTTGTAGTTTTCACCCTTTGCGGCAAACACTTCCTTGGCCTTCTCGCGCGACCAGACTTCGCGGGTAAACGGCTTGTTGCGCTGAATGATCTCCTTCATCCGCTTTTCGATCTTCGGCAGATCTTCCGGCGTGAAAGGTTCGTTCTTGGCAAAGTCGTAATAGAAGCCGTTCTCGATGACAGGGCCGATCGTCACCTGCGTGCCGGGCCACAACTCCTGCACGGCCTCGGCCATGACGTGGGCGGCATCGTGGCGGATGAGTTCCAGCGCGCGGCTGTCCTCACGCGTGACGATTTCTATCTTGCCATCGGTGATTGCCTCGGACAAATCGCGCACGGTGCCATCAAGCGCAATGGCGACAGCCTTCTTCGCAAGCGATTTGGAGATGGATTCGGCGACCTCGCGGCCGGTCGTGCCGGCGGGATAGCTGCGTACGGAACCATCGGGAAATGTAAGGGAAACGGTTTGTGACATCGTCGAATGCTCCTGATCCAGTCCCGCCAACGAATGCGGGTGGTGTTGGAATAAAAAGAACGCCCTCTTTCGCAGATGGGCAGGCAGGCTGATAAAGAATTTTCCCGTTCCAGTCAAAGGTGAACGGCGGCTCAGCGAAGCATTTCGGCAATTCCATTGACGGTGTTGGCGTTGCGGGTCGTGCCAATGCCGAGCTTCTTCGTGGTCAGCGCAGAGAGAAGCCGGCTTTCGCTTGGCTTGCCGCAAAAGTCGATCCACAGGTCACCGCCGACAATGGCGATCTTTTCCTTCTTGCAATACTTCTCCAAGATTCCAAGATAATCCCCGGCAAGGGGCTTGCGCATCACCCTTACGCAGACATCCGGTGGATTGCCATCAGGGAACGGGTTTGTGGCAGTCAAGGCAAGCCAATCAGGCGCTGAGCGAACGAGAATATCGACATGTTTGCCGAACCGTTTTTCAAAGGCGCGCTCCAACGCCTCCTCGATTTCGCAGACAGGCGCCTCCGGTGCACGGAAGACCAGATTTCCGGTCGCGACCAGCGTCCTGCATTCCTCAAAGCCCAGCTCCTGCGCCATTTCACGCAGATCGGCCATGATGAGCCGCTTGCCCGCCCCGAGCACGATGCTGTGCAGAAGAGCGACATAGGTCATCGATGCAGCATCCAATACCGCCAGGGAGTCCACCAGTGCTTGTCAGCGCCCAGTGTTTCCGGCACGGGGTCCAGCCCGCTGGTGCCGCCCGGACCGCAACGCGCGACGCGAAACAGCGTCATCCACCCGCCCGGCCAAAGTCCGTGGCGGGCGATCGCCTCATACCCATATTCGGAACAGGTAGGAATGTGGCGGCAGGAATTGCCGACGAAATTCGACAAAGTCAGCTGATAGAGCCGGATGAAGCCAACACCGAAAAGACGGCCTGGGGTCTTCGCAAACACTCCCCCCCAGTTGCGGGATCGCCCGACCTTCTCCCCCGTCTTCTGATGTCCGCAGTCCGGTTCACCGCACATCGCCTAACCCGCAGCGTTCAGAACCGGCCGGGCTTCGATCTGGTCGAGAGCATCGACGACCGCTTCGAAGGTCAGCATGGTCGAGGCGTGGCGTGCCTTGAAATCCCGGACGGGTGAAAGCACCCGCATATCCTCGAAACGGCCTGTCGGCCCCTCGCCGCCCTGTTTCAGCATGGCAAGCATGTCTTCCCGCGCCTGCCGGATCTCACCGCTGGAAGCGCCGACGACATGATGCGCCATGATCGAGGCGGATGCCTGGCCGAGCGCGCACGCGCGAACCTCATGTGAAAAAGCCGTGACGATGCCGCCTTCCACCTTCAGATAGACCTTGAGTTTGGAGCCGCACAGCCGCGAGTGTTTTTCAGCGCTGGCATCGGCATCATCAAGCACGCCGGTCAGCGGAATATTTCCGGCAAATTCCAGAATTCGGTTGTTGTAGATATCGTCCATCATCAGGTATCCGGCGTTCAAGAATGCCCAAAAACGGGACAGGATATATTTTTCAAACACAGCGTTTGTCGCAGTGGAGCTTTCCTGCCCTTCATTCCCATTATATGCTAACGAGCTTTCTGGACATCAAGCCGATATGAAATTAACGGCTCCGATACCGAAATATCAGCATCGGCCTTGCCAAAATGCTGTAAAACAACCAGATAGCAGCAACGGTGGACGAAGTCCCCGCTACGAAAAACAAAGTTCAGGTGCGGCCTTGACCCGCATCGGGAGAGACGGAATGGATGCGATCGTGAAGAATTTCCCCGGCGCTGGCGCAAAACCCGATGTGGCAGAGGCTCGCCCAAGCCAGACGGAAGCGGAAGAAGCAGTGCGCGTTCTTCTGCGCTGGGCAGGAGAAAATCCCGCCCGCGAAGGACTCCTGGACACGCCGAAGCGCGTTGCCAAGGCCTATCGCGAACTTTTCGCCGGTTACGAGCTGAACGTCCAGGACGTTCTCGGCACGACCTTCGAGGAAGTTGGCGGTTATGACGATGTGGTGCTGGTGCGCGACATCCCCTTCTTCTCCCATTGCGAACACCACATGGTTCCGATCGTCGGCAAAGCGCATGTCGCCTATCTTCCGGCCGGGCGCGTGCTCGGCCTGTCGAAGATCGCCCGCGTCGTCGAAATCTTTGGCCGCCGCCTGCAGACGCAGGAAAACATGACCGCGCAGATCGCAAGATCCATCGAGGAAACTCTGAAGCCGCGCGGCGTGGCCGTCATGATCGACGCCGAACATATGTGCATGTCCATGCGCGGCGTAAACAAGCAGGGGTCCACGACCCTCACCACCAGCTTCACCGGCACCTTCAAGAACGACCCGGCAGAGCAGGTGCGCTTCATGACCATGGTGCGGAACCGCTAACGGTTCCGCTTTTTCCCCGGGGTAGCAATGTCCATTTCGTTTCCGTCCGCGCCTGCGGACAAGGAAGTGCTTGAAAATTCAGGTCTCTTCTCACCGAAATTCGATGCCCACGGCCTTGTCACCGCCGTGGTCACCGATGCGCGTGATGGTGAATTGCTGATGGTCGCCCATATGAATGCGCAAGCCCTGTCGCTGACGCTGGAAACGGGCATCGCCCACTATTACAGCCGCTCGCGCGACAAGATCTGGAAAAAGGGCGAAACCTCCGGCAACCTGCAAACCGTGAAGGAATTCCGCACCGATTGCGATCAGGACGCCGTATGGCTGAAGGTCTCCGTCGCAGGTCATGACGCAACCTGCCATACCGGCCGCCGCTCCTGCTTCTACCGCACGGTCGAGTTGGCCGATGGCAATGCCGTCACCAGAATCACCGACGATACCCGCCATTTCGACCCGGCGACTACCTATTCTGGCACGTGAACGGCCACCTTCCATCCGCCTCACCAATTTGCTACCAATAATTCAGGATTCGGGGAGGAACAGACCGGGTCCTGGGAGCAGGCAGGGAGTGTACGGTCATGTTGGGCTGGGGAAGCAATCGTCACAATGCTCTTGCGGCTGGCAGCACCGAAACAATCGTCAACGAGGTCGTTGATACGCGCCGGATTGCGCTTGCGCTCGGCGGCGGTGCTGCGCGCGGCTGGGCCCATATCGGCGTCCTGAGGGCACTAGACGAAGCCGGTGTAAAAATCGGCATGATTGCCGGAACCTCGATAGGCGCGCTGGTCGGCGGTTGTTATCTCGCCGGAAAGCTCGATGAGCTGGAGGAATTTGCCCGTTCGCTGACAATGCGGCGTATTGCCGGCCTGCTCGATCTGACGATCGGCGGCGGCGGTCTCTTCGGCGGCATGCGGCTGACTAAGCGCATGCAGGAGCATCTCGAAGGCTTGCGCGTCGAAAACCTCGAGCACCCTTTCATCGCCGTCGCCACGGAATTGCGCACCGGCCACGAGGTCTGGATTCACCAGGGCGACCTCGTCACCGCACTGCGCTCATCCTATGCGTTGCCGGGCATTTTCGAGCCCGTGCAATGCAACGGCCGCACCCTGATCGACGGCGCTCTCGTCAACCCCGTGCCGGTTTCGGTCTGCAGGGCCTATGAGCAGGCGCTCGTCGTCGCCGTCAATCTCAATTACGATCTGTTCGGCCGCTCTGCCGTGGTCAAACATTCCTCTTCGCCCCCGAATGGCGCAGCACCTTCCCTGGAAGGTCCGCCGCGCCCCGGCCTGCCTGGCGTCATGGTGCAGGCCTTCAATATCATTCAGGACCGGATTTCGCGCTCGCGCCTGGCGGGCGACCCGCCCGACCTCATGCTGCATCCCCGTATCAACGATATCGGCCTCTCGGAATTCCATCGCGCCAGCGAAGCCATCGACAGGGGATACGAGGAAACACGCGCCCGCGTTCCCGAGCTGGAGCGCATGCAGCAGGCGTTCCGACGCTAACTTACACTACAAATATTCGTGCTGAGCATTCCAGCTTGCGGTAGCCGCAGCCTCCTAGGCCGTCATTCCTGCGCGTGTCACAGGAATGACGGAGTCGTTTCGAAATGACTATTGCGGACGCGCCGGAAACGAAACCTCATCCGGCGATATAGGCCTTGATATGTTCGGCTTCCGCCTCGATCTCGCCGATCCGCGCCTTTACCACGTCACCGATGGAGATGATGCCGGCAAGACGACCGTCGTCCTCAACCGGAATATGGCGGAACCGCCCTCCGGTCATGATTTCCATCAATTCGTCGGTGGTGGAATTGTGATGACAGCGGATGACGTTCTTCGTCATGGCCACCGAAACGGATTGCAGAAGGGAGGCAGCGCCCTCGCCTGCCACGACCTTCACCAGATCGCGTTCCGTGAAAATACCGAGAACGACGCCGTCGGCATCGGTCACGACGAGTGCACCGATCTTGTGCGCATTCAGCGTTGCTGCCGCCTCGCCGATGCTTACGCTCGGACCCACAGTCACGACATTCCGGCCCTTGCGGTCGAGAAGATCTTTTACGAATGTTGCCATGCCTTCCTCCTCCTGTCAGCAATCTGCAACGCGGCGAAGTCTCTCCGCGGTTGCAAATCATGGAACATGGTGCGCTGAGGCCTATGCGAATGCAATCCCGGATGGGACCTGCACAAGCAAATTTGCGCCACGGCCGACAAGGAGCGTGATCGCCCTAAAGCGGGTGTTCCACACCCTCACTGGGAAGGTTCCCGCGGATCGGGCGATCGAACAGGCCGAAGAACAGGAAGCCGAGGAGAAAGCCGAAGACATGCGCATCCCAGGCGACTTCACCGCCGACATCGCCAAACAGCGGCACGCCGACCGCGATCAGGACATTGCCGAAAAGCCACATCAGCGTGAAGATCAGCACGGTCCTGTTCGAAAGCGCCGCGACAATGCTCTGCCTCGGCATCAGATGGCCGAAAGAGGCGCTGTAGCCGCCGCGCGACGGGAAAGCGAAACGGCATGCGGCTCCCATCAGGGCCGAAACGACACCAGATGCTCCGATCAGAACCGTCACATCGCCCCAGTTCAGCGCCGCGTGGCCAAAAGCTGAAACGGCGGCGGATATGCACCATAACAGTACGAAGCGAAGCGTTCCGATCCGGCGCAGAACCGGTGCGCCAAAGGCCATCAACCACAATCCGTTAAAAAGAATATGCTCGATGCCGCCGTGCAGAAAAGAATATGTCACCGGCGTCCAGAGCCATTCCAGCCCCTGCTGGGATAATGGCACCGCGTAACGCAGCGGAATGAAGCCGAAGGTGAAGATGAACCAGCCGTTGCCATCCTCCGAAAGAAGATAGGCCGGAACCACAAAGGCCAAGAGCAGCGCCGCCAATATGCCGACCAGAAGCGGCGGCAGGTTGAAGACGGGATTATGTGCGTCCTCTTTCAGTTCCTGACTTTCCGAAACCGGCGGCTGTTCGCCGTCGCCGTTGGACATGATTCCATCCCTGTTTTTGTGGAAATTTGCGTCCCCCGAGCAATATAGGAAGCCCGGGCGAAAAAAAAGCCGTCCTGCCTTTCGGGCCACGACGCAAAAACCGCAATCGGTTCAAGCGCCTGTACCCAGGGGCAGTCCGGCCTGCGCGCCCGCCGTAAAGTTACGGGCGAAAGCATCAATTGTGCTGACTGGGAGCATGTCCCCGACATGGCCGCAGCGATGCCACGACCTTGGTCGTTACGCAATCTCAACCATTTGTTAACCTTAACAAAATCGGTTGGCATGAAATTCGCTACACTACAAGTAACAGACGTTCGAATGGACATGATGTCCCAAAAACGAACATGGAGAACGATGCTATGAAAAGCATGGCCGGACTGGAGATATATGCCTATTGGGACACGCTGCGCGGCAATAAACCTGCGCCCCGCCGAGAAGACTTCGATCCCGCAAAGCTGAAACATCATCTCGGCGACCTCTTCATCCTCGTGGACAAGGGAGAAAGAACGCCATTCTTCCGCCTTGCAGGCACACACCTGTGCGACCTGTTCGGCCGGGAATTGCGCGACAGCCCGTTCTCGGATCTGTGGCCGGCGGCAAGTGCCACCTTCCCCTGCCGTGTCGCACGCGGCATCCTGCAACATCAATTGCCCGTGGTGTTCGATATCGAAGCGGAGGACGACCATGGCGCGGCGCCGCTTGCTTTCGAAATGCTGCTCTTGCCGCTAAGTTCGGATAATGACACAGCCCCGAGATTGCTCGGAGCGCTGCTGCCGGAGCGGCCCCGTCACGAATTCGCAGCACCGATCAGTTGCCTCGTCATGAAAAGCAGCCGCCTGCTACGCATGGATATCGCGCCGACAACGTATTCTACAAATGCGCGAACCGCTGTCATGCCGCATGCGGTAACCCGCTGACTGCCGCATCCCACCCCGCATGGTGAGGGTGGATCGCGTATGATCGCGCCGGAATTTCGTACGAAATACGTCAAAGCTGTAACGATTTTGACGATTGCAAAAATTGTAAGGGTTAAACAATACAGTCTGTTAACCCGGGCGGCGTAGAGATTTGTCATCATCACTGGTTACAATTGCGCTGCCATGTTCTCATCACGTTCGGTCAACACTGCCCAAACCCTGCGTCCAGTTGAAGAGGTTCACTTCGACGATCCCGTCCGTGTGTCCTTCACTGGCCGCCTCATGTTGCCCGATCACCAGGAATATGATTGCACCGCAACCGAGATGACCGCCGAAAGAGCGCTGTTCGCCTGCTCGGGCATTGCGCGCAACGGTGATCGCGTCATCTCCTATCTCCAGCATATCGGTCGCATCGAAGGAACGGTTACGGCGCTTACCGCGTCAGGCTTCGTCATTGCCATCAATGCGCCCGAACGCAAGCGGGAAAAGCTGGCCGCCCAGCTCGCATGGATCGCCAAGCGCCAGCTGCTCGGCCTGCCGGAAGACCGCCGCCACGACCGCCTGACACCACGCAATACCCGGGCACATCTGATGCTGGAAGACGGCGTGCTTCTCGCCTGCCGGCTGATCGACCTTTCCTTGTCGGGCGCAGCCATCGAGATCGAAAACCGGCCTCCACTCGGCACCAGGGTCCAGCTTGGCAAGAACATGAGCGGCAAGATCGTACGCCACTTCATGGAAGGCGTTGCGGTAGAATTCGACCGGGTCCAGTCGCCCGACGCCCTGATCGAATTTCTCTAGGTCATTTCTCGTAATACCGTGGAGCGGTATGTCCGTGCGGCAAGTGCGGCATTCGCCAGATCTTGTCACGGCTATCGCTTTCCGGCGCTCCGGCCGTGAGCCGGAATACAGCCAGCCCAAGTCTCTTGGCCGAAAAAGCTTTTCCCGCGACACAGGCGCACATCGATCCGATTCCGGCTAAGGCCGGAATGATGGGAGCACACTGCTTTCGTCTACAAAAATGCCGCTCGTGCATTTGCGCTGACAGTTTAAAATACTGCTTTCCCGCACTTTGGATTCCGCTGAAGCTGACTTCCGTGCTATCCGGTCAGAGTGCCCGGCGCGCTCCATTTCGCGTTAGTTCTCGCGCAAAACCGCACTGAAAAATCCCGCTCCAAGCTTTTTTTCCAAGAAAAAAACAGTTTTCTTGAAGTTTTTTTCGCTGGCTTTTTGCCCTGTCCCGACTTGAAACACCAATCCCAAAACGGGAAATCCGCGTCTTCGATACGCTCCGCGGCCTGACTACCCATCATCGCAAAAATATCTCTGTGCCGAAAATCGCTTTCAATACAGGGGCCTAAATGGCTACCAAAAACCTAAGGTCGAGATGCGTAAAATTGTAATAAAATTTGCTTCAAACACGCGTAAAAACTAACTCGAATACAGTTCAAAACAAGCGCTAATTTGCTGAAATATAAGCTCAAATTGACACGCGCATCTTTCCGCGGGGTCAAAATATACATGCGAGTGTCTCCTCAACACGGGGAGACAAGCAATGAACAAAAACAACCGTTTCGGTTTCTTTCTGATCGCATTCATCGTCAGCGCCATCGCCCATCAGGCCAGCGCTTCGCCATCCGCCGCCATGCGCGTGATCGGCAAGGCCAACCCGCCGATCGGCCACTACGAGTTCTGCCAGACCTATCAGAGCGAATGCCAGCCGACATCGCTGGACAACGGCCCGATGAAACTGACCGAAGAGCGCTGGAAGACGATGCTCGACGTCAACTATACCGCCAACACCACGATCACGCCGATGACCGACATGGAAATCTACGGCGTCGAAGAGCGCTGGGCCTACCCCACCACGGTCGGCGATTGCGAAGATTTCGTGCTTCTGAAGCGCAAGATGCTGATGAACAAGGGCTTCTCCGCCAACAACCTGCTGATCACGGTTGTTCTGCAGCCGAATGGCGAAGGCCATGCAGTTCTGACCGTTCGCACCGATCGCGGTGATTTCGTCCTCGACAACATGCGCAACAAGGTCATGAACTGGTCGGAGACCGAATATACCTACCTGAAGCGTCAGGACACCGCCAATCCCGGACGCTGGGTGAAAATACAGGATGGCCGCGCCACCACTGCGGTTGGCGGCATCAACTGAAGCCATCCAAACCCACGCAAATACCGTCTCCCCAAATGATAAAGCCGGCTCCGCAAGGAAGCCGGCTTTTTCATTTCAATCACATCCATTGACGATTAGAGCAGGCCTAGCTCGGCTAGTTCCCGCTTGAGGTCGGAGGGCATCTCCTCGCCGCCGAAATCACCGCCGCCGAGATCGCGTGGGGCCTCGTTGTCCTTGAGGTAGCGCCAGCCCTGAAACGGCCGCTTCGGCGCAGGCGACGTCTCGATCACCTCGGGGCCGAGAATGAGATCGCAGCGGGTAATCCCGTCGTCGCCCTTGAAGGAACGTATGTCGAGAAGTTTCTGCCGTGCCTGCACCTGGCCCTTGATGACCCAATAGAGCGAACCGCCTTCCAGCAATTCTTCAAGCCGTTTCGGGATCATCCGCGTGGTGTGGACGCTGTGCGGCTCAAGGCCAGCGGCGATCGCGGTCAGCGAGCGATGCGCGACCCAGTCTCTCAAATCCTGGAGTGAATCCGCGCCGACGCAAAGTTTTATAAGATGTAGAGGCATGTGCTTATCAATGCCTTTTTGCGTCGGGCGTCAAGCATGTGGACCATGCCTGACGCCCTGCCCGCTCAGCATTCCACAACGTTGACGGCAAGACCGCCGGTGGAAGTTTCCTTGTACTTGTCGCTCATGTCGTTGCCGGTCTGGCGCATGGTTTCGATACAGGCATCGAGCGGCACGAAATGCTGGCCGTCACCCTTCAACGCCAGGGAAGCCGCCGTTACCGCCTTCACCGCACCCAGCGCATTGCGCTCGATGCAGGGCACCTGCACCAGACCGGCGATCGGGTCGCAGGTCATGCCGAGGTGATGCTCGAGCGCGATTTCGGCGGCATTCTCCACCTGTTCTGGCGAACCGCCCATGACGGCGGCAAGGCCTGCGGCCGCCATGGCGGCAGCGGACCCAACCTCGCCCTGACAGCCGACCTCGGCACCTGAAATAGATGCATTATGCTTGATGATGCCGCCGATTGCGGCCGCCGTCAGCAGGAAATCGCGAACATCGTCAACGGTCGCATCCTCGTGGAAATGCCGGAAATACCGGACCGTGGCCGGAACGACGCCCGCAGCACCGTTGGTCGGCGCTGTCACCACGCGCCCGCCCGCAGCATTTTCCTCGTTCACGGCCATGGCATAGACGCTCAACCAGTCATTCGCCATGACAGGATTGAGCCGGTTGCTGCGCCATTCCTCATTCAGCTTCTCGTAGATGGAGCGGGCACGACGGCGCACCTTCAGGCCACCGGGCATGATGCCGTCCACCTTCAGCCCGCGCTCGATGCAGCCGTTCATCGCCTCCCATATCTGGTCGAGGCGCTCGTTCAGCTCGTCGCGGGAGATTACCGTTTCTTCGTTTGCGCGCTTCATCTGGGCGATGGTGCGGCCGGAGCGGCCCGCCATCTCAAGCATTTCCCGCGCCGTGGCGAACGGATAAGGCACACGCGGACCATTATCGATGGTCTTGCCGCGCTGCTTGATCGCCTCCAGTTCCGTATCGGTCACGACGAAACCGCCGCCGACGGAATAATAGATGCGCTTGAGAAGCAGCCTGCCCTGATTGTCGAAGGCGGAAAAGGTCATGCCGTTGGCATGGCCGGGCAGCGGGTTCTTCTTGTCGAAGACCAGATCCTCGGCTGGGTTGAACTCATAGGAGGGGTGGCCGGGTGGCGACACGGTACCGGCCTTTTCAACCTTTTCGATGATCGGGTCCATGGCGTCGGGGTCGACGAGATCCGGCCGCTCGCCCGTCAGGCCGAGGATGACCGCACGGCCGGTGCCGTGGCCAATGCCGGTAAAAGCAAGCGAACCGTGCAGGCTGACCTTCAGGCGCGACACGGAAGCACCCGCCGGACGCGGCCATTCATCACCGAGGATAAGCGCAAGAAAGCGGTTCGCCGCCGTCATCGGCCCCATCGTATGCGAGCTGGAAGGACCGACACCGATCTTGAAGACGTCGAAGACCGAAAGAAACATGAGGCTTACCTTGAATAAGAATGGATTCCACCGCCATCATATCCAAAGCCGCGACGGATCGCCACAAAAGAGCGGCACCGGCTTTTGCAGCTGCGACATACAGGCCGCAGAAACGAAAACAGCACGGTTTCCAGAGGAAACCGCGCCGTTTCAAAACCCGTCATTCATGAGAAGTGCTTATGGGCTGCCAAAAATGTACGTCAATGCGAGAAATGCGGCAAAGCCTGCAAGCGCGCGCAAGGTGACGGCCCAACAGGATTTCTGAGCGGTTTCTTCCATGATTACTCCAGCTATTCACTCTCCGGGCGATCTTCAAGACCGGGCCCGTTGGGGGAAGCATTTATTAAAATCCGGCGCAGAACGCAAATGCAAAAAGCGGCTAAATGAAGGCGTTTTTGACGGGCTGCCATTCGTCAGTTGCATAGGTGTGTGAAAAAACAAGGCGTTAGATCGGGGCTTTCGGGTTACCCCTTTTTGCCGTTCGCCTCAATTTGAACCAAAGTGTAACCGGTTTATGAAGGTTTCGCACAAACACCTGTTGAAGCCAGCGGCAATCGGCATTCCAGAGTTGAATTTCAGTGTCCGGACTGTTGTGCCTTGAAAGCCTTTCGGCTGTGCCTTATCGACAGAAAACGGCAACGGGATTCGTCATTACATGCAGCAGGCATCATCTTTTCCGGACCGCGAGACGGTCGCATCGAAACTTGCCTCGCTTGCAAGCGAGGACAAGGCGTGGGTGCTGCTTTTGATGGAAAACGTGTTGCAGGATGAAAACCTGCTGGCCGGCCTCAATCTCTATCTCGATCAACAGGCCAACGCCCGCTTCCTCAACAGTCTGAAACTTGAGACATCAGGCGAATGGCTGGGCTGTAACGCCCCTGCCCGCCTGCAGATACGCATCACGGAAGCGGCCAAGGCCAGCCAGCATCCTGCCTATCTGGCCTTCCGCAAGGGACTGACGGCATCGGCAGGCCTCGAAAAGGCCTACCCCAAGGCGCCGATCTGACTTAGTCAGGCACTCTGTCGACGACAGCGATAATTGGCCCCATGGGAAACAGGGAATCGCGCCTTTTCATCGCAGGAATGTCGACACTGGAAATCGTCCCGTCGAGATACAGCGCGTTTGGCGCATCCAGCGCATCCCTGAACAACGTCGCGAAGTCGTAAAAACGCACGGTGTTTTCCGAAATCGCGAAATGCACCATGCCGTCGCGCGACACGCCGACGCCGTTGCGGCGTTTCAGGCTGTCGCTATCGGGCAGAAATCGCGGATGCAGCTTTCCATCGATCACCAGCATCGGGCCGGACTGGGTGGCAAAATCCGGCTTCAAGCCGGCAGAGACATAGGCCTGCGTTTCCAGAACGCCCGCCATTGCACCCTTCAGATAAAACACGCCATTCGGCAGAAGATGGAAATTGCCCCACCCGCCGCCGGTAATAATCGGTGAACGTTCGACGCCATTTTCGACAAAAAGGCCAACGGGAGAATAGTCGGAATGATACATGCCGCCATTCATGGCGAAGATGCTGAACATGTGCTGCCGCCACAGGGCGGAGGAGAGATCGGAGAAGGAGCGATATCCCTCACCCGAGACATGATCGCGGTCGTAAATCCTGATCATGCTTTTCGCCGGATCGAAACTGCAGACGATGTAACGTCCGCCCGCATGCTCCATGGTTTTGCAGAAATCCACCTGTCCGCCCGCCTTAGCCGAAAACGGCAAAAGCAATGGCAGCAGCAAGCCAATCAGTCTTTTCGTCACCAGTCTTTTCATCACGCCCGCTCATGCCCTCTCGCCCCATCTTAATACGGCGCGATTCTTACTTCATGAACTGTGACGGTGAAATCAGGTCAAAGAAAAGGCGTCCCCTTCATTCAGGGAGACGCCAGACCTTGGAGGGGAGAGACTTAGCGACGCGCGGCGCGGTCTACGCTACGACCTGCGTCCTGCGTGGCGTCCACTGCATTTGCCGTATCCCGGCCAACGCCGCGAATGGTATTACCGCAGGAACTCAAGGTCACGACGGTCAACAAAGCCACGAAAACTGTCGAAAGAATACGTGTGATCATTTGAAATAACTCCCCTATGACTTGCCGTCCAAAGGCAAGCGCCGATGTGATATGCGTCACAATAACGTGAGCATTGGAAATCGGTTCCACCGGCGTTTGAAAAAATCCCGTCGGTGAAAATTAACATGGTTGTGAACTTCGCGAGGGAAACTCGGGCGCAGGGATCATGATCGGGAAAATCGTGTGGGTGACATGACTGAGATAAACAATCGGCTACTGGTGATGACGGCGGGGGGGCTGAACCCCAATGTCATGATCAATGCGCTGGCCGCCCGGTTTCCGGATATCCATGTCATCGTGGAGCAGGCGGAAAGCAAATCGGCCATTCTGAAAAGACGGGCACGGCGGCTCGGCTGGATGACAGCCGCAGGCCAGATGGCGACGATGATCGCCTCCCGGCTCGGCAAACGCTTCACTGTTCGGCGCACCAATGAGATCATTGCCGAACATGGCCTCTCTGCCGATCTCGGCCAGGCAGTTCCTGTTACACATGTTGCCTCCCTGAACGACGAAGAGTGCCACAAGGCCATCAACACCTTGCAACCGGCGGCGATCTTCACCATTTCCTGCCGCCTTCTGACACCGGCAACCCTTCAAGCTCTGCGCTGCCCAGTCATCAATTTCCACGCCGGCATCAATCCCGCCTATCGCGGCCAGATGGGCGGTTATTGGGCGCTGGTGGAAAAGGACCGGGGTAATTTCGGTGCGACCGTGCATCTGGTCGACAAGGGCGTGGATACCGGCGCAACCCTTTACGAAAAGCGGCTGAAGCCCTCGCCTTCCGATACCATTGCCACCTACCCCCTGCTTCTGACCGCCGCCTCGGTCGATATTGCGGTCAGCGCTATCGAGGACGCCCTTTCCGGCAGCCTTGCGCCGCAACCGCCCTTGCCTGGCAAATCGGTGCTGCGGTTTCCGCCGACGATCTGGACATGGCTGTGGAACGGCCTCACCAAACGTGTCTGGTGAGAACAACCAGCCATTGCCGCCAGCCAAACGCATGAAATCAAGCTTCGTCGCAGATGCAGGGCTGTCTTGCCGCAACAGGCAAAGACGTGGGCAAAAAAGCGGTGCATGATAAGGAAAAGGACCAAATTCAAATTGCACGATATCTCGACCTCTCCCGCCATTGCCGCCTCCATTGAAGCCTCACCCGCACAGGTGCTCGGCCCGGCAAGTCTTGCCGGTATCTTTCCACAGGGCGTGCGTGTTTATCTGACAGACACCGGACAGGCCTCGCAGGACAGGCTGGTCGACGCTGCAAAACACCTCCGCGATCTCGGCTACACACCAGTGCCGCATCTCGCGGCACGGCGCATATCGTCTCGCGTGCAATTCGAGGAGCAGGTGAAGCGGCTGGCGGGCGAAGCGGGTGTGTCGGATGTGCTGGTAGTCGGCGGTGGCGTCGCGACGCCGGCTGGACCCTTCACATCCAGCATGGATATGCTGTCGACCGGCATCTTCGATCGCTGCGGGATCAATCAGATTGCAATCGCCGGCCATCCCGAAGGCAGCCCCGATTTCAGCGATGAGACGGCGACGGCCGCCTTGAAGTTGAAGTATGATTTTGCCGAAAGAAGCGATGCAGCAATGCGCATCGTCACCCAGTTCGGCTTCGACCCCGCGCGCTTCATCGCTTGGGCGGAAGGACTTGCCGCCTCCGGCATCGACTTGCCGGTGCATATCGGCGTCTCCGGTCCGGCCAGGATCACGACGCTGCTGAAATATGCAGCACTCTGCGGCGTCGGCAATTCCATTGCCTATCTGAAAAAGAACGCGTTCTCCCTGACGACGCTGGCCAAGGGCCATTCACCGGAAAGCGTGGTCGGCCCTATCGAACGGCACTGGCAGGCAAATCCCGCAGGGCCGATCCGGCAAATACACGTTTTCCCATTTGGTGGGCTACAGAATTCGGCAGACTGGCTGGCCGGTCGTGGAAGCTGGCAAATCGGCGATGCGGACTTTTCCGCAAGGCGGGGCACGGTAGCGATCTAGGCCCACCTTTGCCTATGGCGCGACGGACGGTCGCCGTCGCGCATTCTCGTTATAAAGATCTACCTCAGGCCGCCTTGGCGACCTCGACAAAGGCGTTGCGGATGCTTTCCGCGACCGCAAGGATGGGGCGCGAGGGTCTTTCGCCCGTGATCAGGCGAATATCGAAATAACCAAGTTCCGGCAGGCCTTCCTTGTCGCTCAGAATGACCATGTCGTTCTGCACATAGGAGCGCGGCAGGGGCGCGATGGCGAGATCGGCGGCAATTGCTGCGCGCTGCGCCATGGTATGGCCGCTGAGATAGGCCACGCGGAAATTGCGACCTCGCTTTTCAAGCGAGTTGATCGCTTCCGAACGCCAGATGCAGCCCTCTTCCCAGATCGATATGGGCAGCGGATCGCGCAGATAGGCCGTACCGCATTTCGCCCCGGCCCAGACGAGACGTTCGCGCATCAGCACCTCGCCCGTATCCCGCAGCGGATGCGACGCACAGTTGACCAGTGCCAGATCCAGCCGCCGTTCATCCATGCGCTTGTAGAGATTGGAACTGGAATCGATCGTGACATCGATCATGATGCCGGGGAAAACCTCGGCAAAACGCTTGAGGATACCCGGGAGCAAACCGCGCTCGCCAATATCTTCCGGCGCACCGAGCCTGACGACGCCAGACAGTTCAGGCATGACGAAACGCGACACGGCCTCGTTAGACAGCGCGATCATGCGGCGCGCATAGGTAAGAAGCGTTTCGCCATGCGCCGTCAAAGTCACCGAGCGGGCATCGCGCAGGAACAACGTCGTCTTCAGCTGTTCCTCCAGCTTCTTTATCTGCATGGAAACGGCGGACGGCGTTCTGAACACCACCTCTGCAGCGGTGGAGAAGTTCCCGGTCTCGGCAATCGCGACGAAGGTTCTCAGAATGTCGTTATCCAGCAGCGGCAGCGGTTGGCGGAAAGTTACGGTCATGGCACGAACCTTCAAATATTTTGATTTATAGATGGATATCATTTCGTTTGATTGAATGTCAACACAGGCGCACCATCCGGGACATCGAATGACAGGGCAACTAACGCCTTGTCGGAATGAAGCGCTGGCCCATCACGGATAGACAGAAAGTCCGGCAGGCGGCGAGCGCGAGTCATTCCTAGAACTGATGGATGACATCAAATTCATTCTCTTGTTTGATGAGATATGTAAGCGCATACCGAAGTCGTAAACAGGATCGTGGTTCACGAAAGGATCAAGACATGGCCATGATACATTATCACCCCGCAGCGAGCCGTTCATCGCAACGCCCCTCGACCGGTAGCTGGCTCCAGCGCCTGTCCGGCCAGATTTCCGCTCTCCATACGTCATGGAAGCGCGCAAGAATGCTCCGCGCGCTGGAAGGTTTGCCGCCTGAAACATTGAAGGACATTGGATGGCCGACAACCGACAGCAATCGCATCAGGGTCGTCCGCAAATGATGCGCAACCCCATGGCTCGCAACCGTCTCAGGACTTGCGAGCCATCCCCGTCAATCCCGAGACGCCCCGGCAGAGGCGTAAAATGACCTGCCTGTTTTACATGCGACACGACGCCCTTTAAAAAGGCTTGTCGCAAATTTTGCATATTTCAAAAGCTATTTTTTGACAGCCCGGATTTCACGGCGTATTTTTCGTTAAAGATGTCGGAAACAGGACATCCAGAAGACCGATTCCAAGGGAGGAATTGCGTATTCGCAACGGAGCACGGGCAAATGAGCAGGAACTCCCAGAAGAAACGCTCAATCGTCTTTTTTCTCATTCCGCAATTTACCATGCTGCCGTTCGCCGCAGCGGTTGAAACGCTTCGCATCGCCAATCGCATGCTGGGCTATCAGGCTTACGAATGGCGCCTCGCCTCGCTCGACGGCCAGAAGGTCATGTCATCAAGCGGCATCTGTCTTGAGGTCGACACCTGTCTTGCCGATGAGCGCCGATATGTCAGCGGCGAAAACCGCGTTGAAATGGCAATCATCTGTTCGGGCATCGATGTCGACCAGCACATCAACAAATCCGTCAATGCCTGGCTGCGTGAAGCCTATAATCGCGGCATCGCCATCGGCAGCCTCTGTACCGCCGCGCATATCCTCGCGCAGGCCGGTCTCTTGAACGGCAAACGCTGTGCGATCCACTGGGAGAACCTGCCTGGTTTTTCCGAAGCCTTCCCGCAGGTGGAAGTCTATGCCGATCTCTTCGAGGTCGACAGCAACATCTATACCTGCGCCGGCGGCACCGCATCGCTCGATATGATGCTGAGCCTTATCGGTCAGGATTTCGGCGAAAATCTTGTCAACCGCGTCTGCGAGCAGCAATTGACGGACCGGGTGCGCAGCCCCAACGACCGCCAGCGCCTGCCGCTGCGTGCGCGCCTCGGCGTTCAGAATAGCAAGGTCCTGTCGATCATCGAATTGATGGAAGGCAATCTGTCCGAGCCGCTGTCACTGCTCGACATCGCCGATGCGGCCGATCTGTCGCGCCGACAGGTGGAGCGTCTCTTCCGGCAGGAAATGGGCCGCTCACCCGCCCGCTACTATCTTGAAATCCGCCTGGACCGCGCCCGCCACCTGCTGGTGCAATCGGCCATGCCGGTGGTCGAGGTTGCCGTTGCCTGCGGTTTCGTCTCCGCTTCGCATTTCTCCAAGTGTTATCGCGAAATCTACAATCGCACGCCGCAACAGGAACGGGCGGAACGCAAGCTGCTGATCAGCGCTTCACGGATGGCAACGGCGAGCCAGGGCAAAGCCGCGCACTGACGCGGCTTTAAACTTCGAGCGCGAAAAAGCCCTCACCTCAGTGAGGAAAACCTCCCCTCCGTCATGCCGGACTAGATCCGGCATCCAGCCACGGCGCGTCTGCGCAGTGAAAGGTATCTCCTGCGATCAAGTCCGGGGTGACGGAGTGGACACCAACTCAAGGTCACGCAAACGGCCGCACCGCGTGGGCGAGATCCTCTGCCGTCATACTTACACCCGCCCTGCTGCCCGCCTCGCCATGCAGCCAGACACCGGCAGCGGCAGCCTCAAAGGCAGGCGTTCCCTGCGCAAGCAATGCGCCGATGATGCCAGCCAGCACATCGCCTGACCCCGCCGTCGCAAGGCTCGACGGCGCATTGGTATTGACCAGCGCGCGGCCGTCCGGCGCGGCGATGACCGTATCCGCCCCCTTGTAGACCAGCACTGCGCCGCTGCGCGCCGATGCGGTCTGCGCCTTCTCGATCTTGCTCAGTGACGTGTCAGCGGCGAGAGCGGGAAAGAGCCGAGCAAACTCGCCCTCATGCGGCGTCAATACGAATTTCCCCGCGCCTGAAATCATCCGGTCGAACAGGGTTTCCGGGCAGTCCTTGAAAGCGGTGATCGCATCGGCATCCAGCACCACCATCTTTTCCCCGAGCAGGGACACGAATTGCCGCGCCTTTTCGAGATCGCCGAAACCGGGACCGAGGACGAAAGCGCCGTGGCGTTTGTCGTCCAGCCAGTGGCGCAGATCGTCCGCATCATCCAGACCGGAGCTCATAACCGCCGTCAATGTCACCGAAAGCACGTCGAGCGCCTGCTTCGGCGCGGCGATGGTGACGATGCCCGCCCCCGCCTTCAGCGCTGCAATTGCCGTCATGCGGCTTGCTCCCGTCGCATGTGGCGGTCCGGAAAAGACGGTCAGATGCCCACGGCGGAATTTATGCGTTTCCATTTCGGAGCGGGGCAAGGCGTCGCGCCAGACAAGTGGATCGTTTTCCGCAACCGATCCCGCATGAGCGGCGAGAATACGGGAGGGGATGCCGATATCGAACACCTCAAGCGTCCCGCACAGTTCCCGCCCCGGCATCAACAGATGGCCGGGTTTTCGCGCCATGAAGGTTACGGTTCGCACCGCCTTGAACGATGCGCCCAGAGGCACGCCCCTCCTGCCGCAAAGACCAGACGGCAGATCGACGGCGAGAACCGGCACGGCTGCCTGCGTCACCGCATCGATCACGCGCCGAAGCTCCGACGGAATCTCGCGGGACAATCCGGCACCGAACACTGCGTCAATCACCACGTCACCCGCCATGGGCACATAGTCGCCAAGCGGCAGGGCTGTGACGCCGCTGCCCTCGAAAGCCGTGCGGGCATCGCCTTTCATGGCCGTGACGTGGCCAAGATGATGAACCGCAACTGTCGCCCCGCTTTGCACAAGCGAGCGTGCCGCAACGTAACCATCACCGCCATTATTGCCGCCTCCGCAGAGCACGACGAAACGCAGCGCGTCCGGATAGTGGCGAAGGGCCGAAGCAGCGACCGCCTGCCCTGCCCGCTCCATAAGATCGTATAGGGGAATGCCGGATTGGCCTGAGGCCGCATCGATGCGGGCCATCACGGCAGGGTCGATAAGAGAGAGATTCAATAGGGATTTCATGGAGCGATCATCCCTTCAAAACGCCGGAAAGGCAATCGATACAAAAATAAGCAAATGGCTGCGGCGAAATAATAATCAAATGCATAAAATATAAACAAATCAACAACACGCTGTCAGCGCACTCCAAAATATTCAACATAACTAAAATAAGGAAAACCGACAGAATTGATGACGGATTTTTCGGGTTTTGGCGAGAAATTGGCTGGAAAACCACAAAAAGCGAATGCATTTTGTGCCAGAAAGCCGGGCAAGCGAAGTTTTTTCTTCAAGCCCGCTTCCGATCTGGCACAATACGTGCATTCTTGTGGCAGAGCGGGAATAACCTGCTTTAACGGGAGAAGCGGAGAGATATTTTCTCATGAAAAAGATCGAAGCGATCATTAAGCCTTTCAAGCTCGATGAAGTGAAGGAAGCCCTTCAGGAAGTCGGACTTCAGGGAATCACGGTCACGGAAGCAAAAGGCTTTGGTCGTCAGAAGGGCCACACGGAACTCTACCGCGGAGCAGAGTACGTTGTGGACTTTTTGCCGAAAGTGAAAGTCGAAGTCGTACTGGCGGACGAAAATGCGGAAGCCGTCATTGAGGCTATCCGCAATGCGGCACAGACCGGACGTATCGGCGACGGAAAGATTTTCGTTTCCAACGTCGAGGAAGTCATCCGAATCCGTACCGGTGAAACAGGCGTGGACGCCATATAATCGGAACCAGGTCCTGAGCCGGGGAGGCTCAGGTTTTTCACCTCGTCACCACCACACTCAAGGAAAACGTTTAAATGACGACCGCAAACGATATCTTGAAGCAGATCAAGGATAACGACATCAAGTTCGTGGACCTGCGCTTTACCGACCCCAAGGGCAAGCTGCAGCATGTCACCATGGATGTTGTCTGCGTAGACGAAGACATGTTCGCCGATGGCGTCATGTTCGACGGCTCCTCGATCGCCGGCTGGAAGGCCATCAACGAATCCGACATGGTGCTGATGCCCGATCCGGCAACCGCCCATACCGATCCGTTCTTCGCCCAGTCGACCCTCGTCATCCTTTGCGACATTCTCGACCCGGTTTCCGGCGAAGCCTATAACCGCGACCCGCGCGGCACCGCCAAGAAGGCCGAAGCCTACCTCAAGGCCTCCGGTATCGGCGACACCATCTTCGTTGGCCCCGAGCCGGAATTCTTCGTCTTCGACGACGTGAAATACAAGGCAGACCCTTACAACACCGGCTTCAAGCTGGATTCATCGGAACTGCCGTCCAACGACGACACGGATTACGAAACCGGCAACCTTGGCCACCGTCCGCGCGTCAAGGGCGGTTACTTCCCGGTTCCGCCGATCGACAGCCTGCAGGACATGCGTTCCGAAATGCTGACGGTTCTCGCTGAAATGGGCGTCGTCGTCGAAAAGCACCACCACGAAGTCGCCTCCGCGCAGCACGAACTGGGCGTGAAGTTCGACACCATGGTATCCAGCGCTGACAAGATGCAGATCTACAAGTACGTCGTGCATCAGGTCGCCAATGCCTATGGCAAGACGGCAACCTTCATGCCGAAGCCGATCTTCGGCGACAACGGCTCGGGCATGCACGTGCACCAGTCGATCTGGAAGGGCGGCAAGCCGACCTTTGCTGGCGACGAATATGCCGGCCTGTCTGAAAACTGCCTGTACTACATCGGCGGCATCATCAAGCATGCCAAGGCCATCAACGCCTTTACCAACCCCACCACCAACTCCTACAAGCGTCTGGTGCCGGGTTATGAAGCTCCGGTTCTGCTGGCCTATTCCGCCCGCAACCGCTCCGCATCGTGCCGCATTCCCTTCGGCTCCAACCCGAAGGCAAAGCGCGTCGAAGTCCGCTTCCCGGACCCGACCCAGAACCCCTATCTCGGTTTTGCAGCCATGCTGATGGCCGGCCTCGACGGCATCAAGAACAAGATCCATCCCGGCAAGCCGATGGACAAGGACCTTTACGACCTTCCTGCCAAGGAACTGAAAAAGATCCCGACCGTCTGCGGCTCGCTGCGCGAAGCGCTGGAAAGCCTCGACAAGGATCGCAAGTTCCTGACCGCCGGCGGCGTGTTCGACGACGACCAGATCGACTCGTTCATCGAGCTGAAGATGCAGGAAGTCATGCGCTTCGAAATGACCCCGCATCCGGTCGAATTCGACATGTACTACTCTGCCTGACCGGCATTTGGGACGCCTTTAGAGGCGTCCCTTCCCGCTCGGCGGTTTTCCCCTGGAAAGCCGCCGTTTTCTTTTGATGCCCAGCCATGTCGCGAACAATGTCGATCAAGCCAGCCTCTCAGCAAACGCGCCTCACGGACTGGCTCATCTTTCTGGCGGTACCGTTCTTTTTCTCCAGCAACATCATTTTCGGCCGCGGCGTCATCGGAGAGGTCTCGCCCTTCATTGCCGCCTTCATTCGCTGGATCGGATCGAGCCTCATCATCGCTCCGTTCATGATCGCCGACTGGCGGAACTGCCTCGCCTTCGTGCGCCAGAAAACGCTGCTCTGGCTCGTTCTTGGCATTCTCGGCATGGGCGTCTGCGGTGGCGTGGTCTATTGGGGCCTCACAATGACGACGGCTGCCAACGGTACGTTGATCTATACGACTTCGTCGCTATTCATCATCCTGTTCCAGCGCATCTTTCAGGGCCGCCCGATCCGCAGGCTCGAAGTGGCGGGCATGATCATCGCTTTTGCGGGCGTGGCGGCAATCGTGCTCAAGGGCGATATGTCCGCTCTCTGGCAGATGAAATTCAACATTGGCGATTTTGCCATTCTGACGGCAGCGATTGCGTTTGCGGTCTATTCGCTGCTATTGCGCGATCCCGCGGCGCGGCAGATGGCCTCGTTCAGCCTTTTTGGCCTCATCGCCTTCTCCGGCGCGCTGGTCCTGCTCCCGCCGGCAGCGGTGGAACTGGCGCATGGTGGCTTGCTGCCGGCCACGACCATCGCCTGGGCCAAGATCGGCGGCATCATCCTGTTCGCCTCACTGCTTGCCTTTTATTGCTTCACCCATACGGTCCGCGTTTTCGGCCCCGCCACGGCAGGCATCACGCTTTACATGATGCCGCCCGTCTCGATTGTCATGGCCACGCTTTTCCTTGGTGAAACGTTTGAAACATATCACGCCATCGGCATCGTGCTGGTTACCGGCGGCGTCGTCATCGCCACCGCACCGATCGGCCGCAGGGTCGCTTAAGAGCATCACGGGAAAAAGGGCCGACTACCGCTAGCCCTTGATATTTCCCATTCCGCACCCAACTATTAGTGGGAAAGGAAGTTCATACCATGAAACAAAGAGACGCAAAATTTACGCTTGGCGAGATCGTCCGCCACAAGGTGTTTCCGTTCCGCGGTGTGGTGATTGACGTGGATCCGGAATATGCCAATACGGAAGAGTGGTGGAACGCCATCCCCGCCGATATTCGCCCGGAGCGCGACCAGCCCTTCTACCATCTTCTGGCGGAAAACGATGAGACGGAATATGTCGCTTACGTTTCCGAACAGAACCTCGTCCACGATGAAAACGAGGCGCCGCTCCGCAACCGCAATATCGAGCGGATGTTCGACAAGGCGCCCAACGGCGAGTGGCGGCCGAAGATGTCGCTGGCGCATTAGCGCACGCCCGATTTGACAACAATCATAAGGGCGCTGTGCGCTTTGACTGAAAATATGTCGGATCAAAACCGCGCATAAAAAAACCGGCCTGAAAACAGACCGGTTTTTTCGTGTTCTCGTAAAGAGATCAGGGCTTCGGCGCGCCCTTTGCGGCGTCCTGAGCAGCTTCCAGCTTCTTGCGAGCCTCTTCGGCCTTTTTCTGCATGCCTTCCTGAAGGCTGCGCTGGCTTTCTGCGAGCTGCGACTGGGTGATAGCCGCGCCGTCATAAGCGCCGGTAAAGCCGGTAAGCGCGATCTTGATGGGGTTCGGCGCGCGGCGGAAGTTGATCGAGGTGAAGACGATCTCGTTGCCCTTCTTCAGCGACGCGATCATGGCGTCCGTCAGCGGAACTTCAGCCGTGCACTTGTCGGGAAGGCAAACAGCGTAATCGAGCTTCTGACCCTTGCCACCGTCGATCTGCATCATCACACCCGGGGGAATGAGACGCGCGGTCGGAACGGAAACCTGGAGCAGCTTGCGGTTGACCTTGCCCTCGACAGTGATGAGGCCGACGGCAGTGATCATCTGGCCGTTCTGGGCAAGAACCACGTTCTGCACGACGCAGACATCGTTGTCTTCCTGCTTGGAGCAGGTCTTGAACCAGCCAAGCGGCGGAGCGCCAGCGCCCTGATTGGCGGGAGCATCCTGTGCCTGCGAGATGGCCGGAGCGGAAACCGCGCCCAGGGAAAGAACGAGAGCGGACAGAGCTGTCCGGGTGAATGTGTTTGCCTTTTGCATCATAAGAGTTCCGTCTCCTGAATGTCTGCCAGAACAGAACCGCGGGTCCTGCTCGCCGATGGCGGTATCCTTCTGCCCGTTCAACTGTCGTTTAAATGAGGCAAATGCGTGACCCGTCTCTTCCGGCCACCCTGTTACATGCCGTTCGCGGCGATATCCAGCACTTCTTTAACTTTTTCTTGAGGCAACCCAAGATTTCCCGCCCTCGCATGGGTCCAGCCATGGGCTTGTGCTACATATTCGCCAGAATCATAACAAAAAACCAATCATGACGATAATCGACCACGACGACAAAACGGACCGACAGTTGAGACAGGATAGTGACATGCGCAAGCTTGCGGCCCTCATCCCCGCATTGTTTCTTTGGGGAACGGCCCTGCTTTCTCCGGAAATTGCCGTGGCGCAGCCGCTTCACGGCATTTCCATGCACGGCACGCCGGCACTTCCCGCCGACTTCCGGCACTTCCCTTATGTCAATCCGGACGTGAAAAAAGGTGGTCGCATATCCTACGGTGTCGTCGGCACCTTCGACAGCCTCAACCCCTTTGTTCTCAAGGGAATGCGCACCACGGCGCGCGGCGTCTGGGACCCTGAATTCGGCAATCTCCTTTACGAGCCGCTGATGCAGCGCTCGAGCGACGAGCCTTTCAGCCTTTACGGCCTGCTTGCGGAAACCGTGGAGTGGGACGAGGAACGCACCTTCACCCAGTTCAACATCAATCCCAAGGCCAAGTGGTCGGATGGCGAGCCGGTGACGCCTGACGATGTTATCTTCACATTCAATCTCCTGAAGGAAAAAGGCCGTCCGCCGTTCAACAGCCGCCTCGACGGCGTGGCGAAGCTGGAAAAGATCGGCGAACACGGCGTCCGCTTCACCTTTAACGACAGGGCGAACCGCGAAACGCCGCTCATTCTGGCCTCTTCCACCCCGATTTTGCCGAAACACGCGATCGATCCGGAAAAATTCGAGCAGGCGGGCCTTGGCGCTGTTGTCGGGTCGGGTCCATACCGAATCAAGACATTGCGGCCGGGTGAACGAATCATCTGGGAGCGAAACCCGGACTATTGGGGCAAGGATATCCCGAGCAAGGTCGGCTTCGAGAATTACGACGAGATCAGCATCACCTATTTCCTTCAGGTCACCACCATGTTCGAGGCCTTCAAGAAAGGCGATATCGACATCTATCCCGAAGGCGACGCCATCAACGGCACCTCCGATACGTCCCATTGGGGCCAGGCCTACAACTTCCCCGCCGTTCATCGCGGCGATATCGTCAAGGATGTGTTCCAGCCACGTCTGCCATCGGGCATGTTCGGCCTTGTCTTCAATACCCGCCGCGCGGTCTTTGCAGACGAAAAGGTGCGCGAGGGCCTGTCCTATGCACTCGATTTCGAGTGGATGAACAAGAACATTCTCGGCGGCGCCTTCAAGCGTACGCAAAGCTACTGGCAGAACTCCGCGCTCGGTGCCTATGGCAATGCCGCAGATGAGCGCGAACTTGCGCTGCTTGGCGATGCGGCCAAGAGCATGCCGCCGGAACTTCTGGCGGGAACCTACGCCATGCCCACCACCGACGGGACCGGCGCGGACCGCAAGGTCCTGAAGCTCGCCGTCGATAAGCTGAAAGAGGCCGGATACAGCATCAAGAACGGCAAGATGTCCGACGCCAATGGCCGCCAGCTCGCATTCGAAATCATGACGCAGAACCCGGCGCAGGAACGCATAGCGCTTGCCTATCAGCGTTCGCTGAACCTGATCGGCGTCGCCATGGGCATCCGCTCCGTTGACGATGGCCAATATCAGGCACGCTCCAACAGCTTCGATTACGACATGATCATCCGGTCCCTGCCCTCATCGCTCTCGCCGGGCGCCGAGCAGCTCAACCGCTGGAGTTCATTGTCGCGGGATGCGCAGGGCAGCTTCAACTATGCGGGTGCGGCCAGCCCCGACATCGACCGCATGATCGAGGCCCTGTTGCAGGCCCGATCCACGGAGGATTTTCAGGCGGCAGTGCGTGGTTATGATCGTCTTCTCGTCGCCGGCCACTATGTCATTCCGCTCTACTACATCGGCGCGCAATGGATAGCCCGCTGGAAATATATCGACCGCCCGGATATGACCCCGATATCAGGCAATCAGAAACAGACCTGGTGGGATGCGCGGGCGCAATAACCCGCCCCTGCCCGGTCCAAGACAACGGAAGATAAAGCCATGGAACGCATCGTTATCGACGTCGTATCGGATATGGTCTGCCCCTGGTGCTATCTGGGCAAGGCAAGGCTCGATCTTGCCATTGCCGAGGTGCAGGACGAAATCAGCGTCGACGTGAACTGGCGACCTTACCGGCTCAACCCGGATTACCCGCCTGAAGGCGTTGACCAGAAGGCCGCGCTTGAGGAAAAGCTCGGCAAGGAGCGTCTCGAGCAGGCCCATGCCTCGCTGGTTGAACTCGGCAAACAGGTAGGAATCCACTACGATTTCGATGCAATCAAGATTGGCCCGAACACGCTCGACGCACATCGCCTGTCGCTCTGGGCCCATGCTGAAGGCCGTGACGTTCAGGAGAGGATCGTCACCGCTTTGTTCAAGGCGAATTTCGAGGAAGGCCGCAATATCGGCGATCACGCCGTGCTGACCGATATCGCCGAAAAGGCGGGCATGGAAGCCAAGGTGGTAACACGACTTCTGGCGTCGGATGCGGACAAGGACACGGTGATTGCCGAAATTGACGCGGCGCAGCAAATGGGTGTTTCCGGCGTACCGTTCTTTATCGTTGACCAGAAATACGCCATCAGCGGTGCACAAACGCCTGATGTATTGATTGCTGCACTGCGGGATATTGCAAAAATCAAGGCGGACGAGCATAAGTCGATGAACTGACGGTCGAACACCGGCAGCTTGCCGTAATCGATAAACTGTTGGTGTTTTCCCGTGTCCGACCAGACCCTGAAAGGCATTCTGCTTGCCTTTGCCGCCTTCGCTGCCTACGCGTGGAGCGACGCGAGCGTTAAACTCATAGAAGGCCAGATTTCGCCGATCGAATCGGCCTTCTTCGGCGCCCTGTTCGGCCTCATCGCCCTGCCCTTCATCCGCAAGCGCAATGATCGCTGGGTGGATGTGGTGAAGACGACCAACCGGCCTTTATGGATCATCCGATTTTTTGCCGCCGGTACGGGTGCCGTCGGCAGCGTCACCGCTTTCACCCATCTTTCCATGGCCGAAGCCTTTGCGCTGATCTTCCTGCTTCCCTCGTTCGTCACCATCATGTCGGTGGTGTTTTTGAAGGAACAGGTGGGCATTCGCCGCTGGTCTGCGGTCATCATCGGTTTCCTCGGGGTGCTGGTCATCCTGCGGCCGGGTTTCCGTGAACTCGGCATCGGCCATATCGGCGCCATCATCGGCGGCTTCAGCGGCGCGCTCAGCATCGTCATCTTCCGCGCCATGGGTCCGTCGGAAAAGAACGTCTCGCTGTATGGGGCCGGCGTCCTGGGCTGTCTTACCATCAGCGGCATCGCCATGGTGCCGACCTTCATCATGCCGGGCGGCGAACAATGGTTGCTACTGGCGGGATACGGCCTACTCGGCGCGCTTGGCAACGTGCTTGTCATGTATGCTGCCCAATATGCGCCCGCCGCCATGATCGGCCCAACGCAATACAGCCAGATGCTCTGGGCCATCCTGTTCGGTTACCTGATCTTCGGCGACCGCATTGATGGCTGGATGTTGATGGGCATCGCCCTGATCGTGGGCTCCGGCTTGCTGACGCTGATCCGCGAGAAGCAGCGAAAAGTGCCGCTTCCCGCCTCCATCGCCGCGACCGACCAGAATGTGGCTGTCGGGATCACGCCGGAAGACGAGCGCTAAAGTCGAAAATGCATGAGAACCAGCGACGCATGTTTGCGTCGCTGGCATGGCATTCGATCAATCACAAACCCTGACCCGATACATGTCGCCCCAGGCGTTCTGTCGCCAGGCCACGTGGCAGCGAGGATAAACCGGCTGGTAAACAACAGGCGGTCCATAAGCTGGCGCGGCGTAGACGGGTGGACCGTAGGCCGGTGCATAATAACCGGGGCCATAAGCGTAACCGGGATGCCTTGCCCCGGCGATGAGCGCTCCGCCAATGATCGTTCCTGCGATCCCGGCGGCAAGGCCGCGGCCGAAATTATTGCGCGCTTCCGCCTGACTGGTGGTGGCAATTGTGGTGCCCGCAATTGTCAAAGCAACCAGACCAGCGGTGGCAAACCTGTTGATGTTGGTCCACATCGTCCTGCTCCTTCAAGACCCGGCGGCTTTACGATCCGCCGCACCGGGTATGAAGGAAAGATTACGCCCGCGAAGACTACCGATACATGTCCGTCTCGTTACATCGCGGTAATTTTCGCTGAAGGCAGTGAGTGTAGTTTTCGAGGGATTGGCTAACGGAAATGAGCCGAAGATGGGTGTGGTTTACCCCTCTCTGCCCTGCCGGGCATCTCCCCCAAAGGTGGGGAGATCGATATGCGGCAAGGTTTTGCCTATGTCAACGTTAGAGAATGAAGTGGTGACAGCGCGTCTTGCCGATCTCCCTCCTTGTGGGGGAGATGCCCGGCACGGCAGAGGGGGTAAGCCGCACCCACCTCCCCCGCCAAAGGCTTAAATCTACGACCGAGCCAGTTCCGCCAATTGCGTCATGACCATCGCCGCACCCGCCAGCCTCTTTTCCGGCGTCGGCAGATCGCGGTTCAGGAACAGGCTGTGGTCCGGGCGGATTTTCGCCATCGAGCCCTGCTTGCCAATGTAACCGACAAGCGCTGCCGGATTTGGGAATTCCTTGTTGCGGAACTGCACAACCACGCCTTTCGGCCCGGCATCCACCTTCTCGACATTGGCCGTGCGGCAGAGCGACTTGATGTAGACGATCTTGAGGAGATGCTGCACTTCCTTCGGCAGCGGGCCGAAACGGTCGATCATTTCTGCGCCGAAGCCGTCGATCTCGCCTATATCCGCAAGCTCGCCGAGACGGCGGTAGAGACCCATACGCAGATGCAGATCCGGCACGTAGTCTTCCGGGATCATCACCGAGGTGCCGACCGAGATTTGCGGCGACCAGCCGCTATCCTGTACCTGCTCGTCACCCTTCACTTCTGCGACAGCTTCTTCCAGCATCTGCTGGTAAAGCTCGAAGCCGACTTCCTTGATGTGGCCGGACTGTTCTTCGCCAAGCAGATTGCCCGCGCCGCGAATATCGAGATCGTGGCTGGCAAGCTGGAAACCGGCGCCGAGTGTGTCGAGCGATTGCAGCACTTTCAGCCGCCGCTCCGCCATCGTCGTCAACACCTTGTTGACCGGCAGGGTGAACAGCGCAAAGGCGCGGACCTTGGAACGACCGACACGGCCACGCAGCTGGTAAAGCTGGGCGAGACCGAACATGTCGGCACGATGCACGATCAGCGTATTGGCGGTCGGCACGTCGAGGCCGGATTCGACGATGGTGGTCGAAAGCAGCACATCGTATTTGCCGTCATAGAAGGCGTTCATGATGTCTTCGAGTTCACCCGCCGCCATCTGGCCGTGCGCCACCGCCACTTTCAGTTCCGGCACATCCGACTGCAGGAATGCATGGATATCGGCGAGATCGGCAAGGCGGGGGCAGACATAGAAGCTCTGGCCACCGCGATAATGCTCGCGCATCAACGTTTCACGGATTACCAGCGGATCGAAGGGCGAAATGAAGGTGCGAACCGCCATGCGGTCCACTGGCGGCGTGGTGATGAGCGACAGCTCGCGCACGCCGGTCATGGCCAGTTGCAAGGTGCGCGGAATTGGTGTTGCCGATAGCGTCAGCACATGCACGTCGCTTTTCAGCTCCTTCAGCCGCTCCTTGTGCTTCACACCGAAATGCTGCTCCTCATCGATAATCAGCAGGCCGAGATTGGCGAAGCTTATGCCCGCACCGAGCAGCGCATGGGTGCCGACGACAATGTCGGTCTTTCCATCAGCCACTTCCTTCTTGGTGAGCGCAAGCTCCTTCGAACCCACAAGGCGCGAGGCCTGCTGCACCCGGATCGGCAGACCGCGAAACCGTTCGGAAAAGGTACGGAAATGCTGTCGCGCCAGAAGCGTGGTCGGCACCACCACCGCCACCTGAACGCCATTCATGGCGGCAAGGAAAGCGGCGCGCAAGGCCACTTCGGTCTTGCCGAAACCGACATCGCCGCAGATCAGGCGATCCATCGGCCGCCCGGCACCGAGATCGTCGCGAACAGCGTCGATGGCGTTCAGCTGGTCCTCGGTCTCGTCATAGGGGAAACGGGCGGCAAACTCGTCGTAAAGCCCGTCCGGTGCGATAAGCGCCGGCGCGTGGCGCACCAGACGCGCGGCTGCAATGCGGATAAGCTCGTCGGCCATATCGAGCAGGCGCTTCTTGAGCTTGGCCTTGCGCATCTGCCATGCGCCGCCACCGAGCTTGTCGAGCGTGGCTTCCGCGGCATCAGAACCATAACGCGAGAGAAGATCGATGTTTTCGACCGGTAGGAACAGCTTGGCGTCGTCGGCATAATGCAGTTCCAGACAGGCGCGCGGCGCGCCCGCTGCCTCGATGGTCTGCAAACCGACGAAGCGACCGATGCCGTGTTCGGCGTGAACCACGAGCGAGCCTTCATCCAGCCCCGCCACTTCCGCGATGAAATCCGCGCCGCGCTTGCGGCGCTTGGAACGGCGCACCATGCGGTCGCCAAGAATATCCTGCTCGCCGATGATAGCGAGCGTTCCGGTCTCAAACCCGGCTTCGAGGCTCAGCACCGCCGAAGCCGCCTCACCCTTGCCGAGTTTCTCCACCTCTTTCAGCGATGTCACCGGCTTGATCTTTTCAAGCCCGTGTTCGTTCAAGACCTGCAACAGCCGGTCGAGCGAACCTTCCGACCAGCCGGTGATCAAAACCTTCCAGCCCTTGGCCCGGCGCTCGGCAATGTGCTTTACCGCCAGATCGAAAACATTGACCCGCTCTTCGCTGTCGCCTTCCGTCGGTGGACGTGCCCAGCGCGGACCAACATGGGCATCAAGCGTCGCGACCGGGCGACCTTCGCTATCGTGTTCGTTGAAGGGCGTCAGCCGCACCGCATTGACGCTCGCAAGCGCCGCCTCGAAGCTCTTGCCGTCGAGATAGATTTGCCCAGGCGATACCGGCTTGTAAGGCGCGCCCTGCGTCGAGCCCTTGGTCTCGCCCGAAGCCCGCCGCGCCTCGTAATAATCGAGGACCAGCTTGGAGCGTTCCTTCGCCGCCTCTCGCGCCGTATGGTCGGTGACGATACGGAAACCGCTGAGATAATCGAAGGCGGTTTCCAGCTCTTCGTAAAACAGCGGCAGCCAGTGCTCCATACCGGCATAACGGCGACCTTCGGAGACGGCCTGATAAAGCGCATCGTCGCGCGTCGCCGCACCGAATAGCGACAGGTAATTCTTTCGGAACCGGCCGATCGTATCCGGCGTCAGCGTCACTTCACTCATCGGATTGAGATCAAGCGAGCGCGCCTGTGCGATGGTGCGCTGGCTGGCCGGATCGAAGGTGCGGATGCTTTCCAGCGTATCGCCGAAGAAATCGAGCCGCACCGGCTCTTCGGTGCCCGGCACGAAGACATCGAGAATGCCGCCGCGCACGGCGAATTCACCCACTTCACGCACCGTCGCCACCCGGTCGAAACCGTTGCGCTCCAGCCGCGCGGCGATGTCCTCCATGCGGATCTGGTTGCCGGGCTTGGCCGAAAAGCCCAGGCTCTCGATAACGTCGCGCGGCGCCATCTTCTGCAGCATGGCGTTGACGGTGACGAGAACGATGGCCGGATGCGGTTTCTTGGCGTGATTGATGAGGCCGGCAAGTGCCGCGAGCCGGCGCGCCGAGGTGTCCGCACTCGGTGACACGCGGTCATAAGGCAGACAATCCCAGGCCGGCAGCGTCAACACCGGAATATCCGGCGCGACAAAACCAAGAATCTGTTCGAGATCGGCGACCCGCTGGCCGTCCGACATCACGTAAGCCACCGATGTTCCCGCCCGCGCCATATCGGCGAGCAGCAGGGCTTCCATGCCGGAGGGCACGTTTCCGATGGTCAGCGGCGTATCGGCCGACGCCACCAGCTTTGCATCGAATCCGGCTATCATGTTTCAGGCCTTCAGGGTTTCGGCTGTGACGAGATCGAAATCGGGACGGTAAGAGGCGATCTTCTCGAACAACGGGGTCTGGAATTTTTCCGGCACCGGCAGGGCACCCGTCACCATCTTGACGAGGTCGTTATCCTCTTCCGCCATGATGATTTCCAGCTCGTCGAGCTGATCGTCGGAAAGCCCGGCAATATTGTCTTCCGCAAATTGCCCGAGCACCAGATCCATCTCGCGAATGCCCCGGTGCCAGCAGCGGTAAAGTATCCGCCTGCGCCTCGGATCGAGGTCGGCGCTCGTGCGCACCAGTCCAGTCATCGCATTCACCTTTCGGTTGGCTATTCAACAGGATGTTGATTGCGCCCTCCTATAGAACAGGAGGCGAACGCTTGGAACCGGTTTTTATCGAAATAATGCCACGGCGGCTAAAATCTGCCGGTGATAAACAGCCTTTGTCGGGCGCCACGTCTTGCATAACGCGTCCCCTTCCCCGATTTTGCTGAGCATGCGTCCCGCCATTCTCGATCCGCTATTTGCTTCCGTCTCCACCCTTGCCGGTGTGGGGCCGAAGCTTGCCGACCTTCTGGCCAAACTGCTGAGCCGGGAAAATGCCGACGACACCCGCGTGATCGATCTTCTGTTCCACGCACCATCAAACGTCATCGACCGGCGCAACCGCCCGGGCATCGCGCTTGCCGCTCCCGGCGCCATTGTCACCATCCAGGGACGTGTCGACCGGCATCAGCCAGCTCCACCGGGCAATCGTTCCGCGCCCTACCGTGTTTTCCTGCATGACGAGACCGGGGAACTGGCGCTGACCTTCTTCCGCGCCAAGGGAGACTGGCTTTCCAAGGCCTTGCCCGTCGATGAAGAGGTTCTCGTCAGCGGCAAGGTGGACTGGTTCAACGGCCGCGCCTCCATGGTGCATCCGGATTTCATGGTGAAGCTCTCCGAGGCAGAGAACCTGCCGCTGGTCGAAGCCGTTTATCCGATGACAGCCGGGCTGTCTCCGAAGGTGCTGCGGCGGGCAATTGAAGGCGGACTTTCGAAACTGCCGGTCTTTCCCGAATGGATCGACGAGACCCTGAAGACCCGTCAGGGGTTCGGAGACGTGGCATCGAGCTTCCGTGAATTGCACGACCCACGCGACAGCGCCGATATCGATCCTCAGGCCCCGGCACGCAGACGGCTCGCCTACGACGAATTCTTGGCCGGGCAGCTGTCACTGGCGCTGGTGCGGCAAAGACTGCGCAAGGTCGCGGGCCAGCCGATCCGCGCCAAGGGGGACATTGCTGCAAAAATCCTGTCGCAACTGCCCTTCTCCCTGACGCCGAGCCAGAATGCCTCGGTGAAAGATATCCTGACCGATATGGCCAGCGAGGACCGTATGTTGCGGCTGTTGCAGGGCGATGTCGGCGCGGGCAAGACGCTGGTGGCGCTGATGGCTATGGCAACCGCCGTCGAGGCCGGCGGACAGGCGGTGTTGATGGCCCCGACCGAAATTCTTGCCCGGCAGCATTTCGCCACCATCTCCAAACTCGCCAATGCCGCGGGCATTACGGTTGAGGTGCTGACCGGCCGCACCAAGGGCAAGGAGCGTCGCGAGATCGAAGAACGCGTGGCCTCCGGTGAGGCACAGATCGTCATCGGCACCCACGCGCTGTTCCAGGACAGCGTGAGTTACAAGAACCTCGTGCTGGCCGTGGTGGATGAGCAGCACCGTTTCGGCGTACACCAGCGCCTGCGTCTCACCGCCAAGGGCATCACGCCGCATATGCTTGTTATGACCGCCACGCCCATTCCGCGCACGCTGGTGCTGGCCGCCTTCGGCGACATGGATGTGTCGAAACTCACCGAAAAACCGGCCGGACGAAAACCCATCCAGACCGTGACGATCCCCACCGAACGCATCGGCGATATTGTCGAGAGGCTGCGCGCCGCGCTGAAGGAAGGCAAGAAGGCCTACTGGATCTGCCCGCTGGTGGAGGAGACGGAAGAGTCCGACCTGATGTCGGCGGAAGAACGACATGCGGTTCTCTCGCAGATGCTCGGTGCCAATATCGGTCTCATCCATGGGCGCATGAGCGGCCCGGAGAAGGACGCCGCCATGCTGGCTTTCAAGAACGGCGAAACCCGGCTGCTGGTGGCAACGACAGTGGTGGAAGTGGGTGTCGACGTTCCGGACGCCACGATCATGGTCATCGAACATGCCGAACGTTTCGGCCTGGCCCAGCTTCACCAGCTGCGTGGCCGGGTTGGACGCGGTGACGAGGCCTCCACCTGCATCCTGCTCTACAAGGGGCCGCTCAGCGAAAACGGCCGCGCCCGACTTTCCATCCTGCGCGACAGCGAGGACGGCTTCCTGATTGCGGAAGAGGATTTGAAGCTGCGCGGCGAAGGCGAACTCCTCGGCACCCGCCAGTCCGGCACGCCGGGCTTCCGCATCGCCAGCCTCGAAGCCCATGCCGATCTCCTGGAAATCGCCCGCAAGGACGCCGCCTATGTCATCGAGCGCGACCCCGAACTGACCGGCCCGCGCGGCGAAAGCCTGCGCACCCTGCTCTATCTGCACCGCCGCGACGAAGCTATCCGCTTCCTGCACGCCGGCTGAAAGTGAACCGCCATGAACATGATCGACCCACGCCGCCCACCGCCCGCCTTCAGAAAGGGCTACGCGCTCTGCTCACCGCAAAACATCCTGCAACCCGACACCTTCGCCAAAAGCCAGAAGAAAGCGATCGGCAAGGCCTTCAAAAAGCCAGGCCGCAAGAAGGCATGGACAGAGGCACTGGAACAGGGCTGGAGCGTGCGGCTGGTCTACATGCGGCTTTTCGTCCCCGTGTTCCATGCGACCACGACGGGAACAGAGGTGGATGATCTCGATGACGAGGATTGATTTGGTCCATTCAATAGACTAATCTAAAGCGAGATTTAACGCTTAAGGTTAGCCATGCAGATATCCGTAACTGATGCAAAAGGCCAACTGACAGAATTGGTACGACGCGCCGAGGCCGGGGACGAAATCATTCTCACCCGGCATGGTCATGCAGCAGTGCGGCTGGTTCCAGTGGTTGTTGTGGCGGATAAAAAATCCCGCAGGGCCGTGCTTGATAAAGTGCGCGCGGCCGTCGCGACCAAGAGCGACGATGGCCCGGATGCCGCGCATAGTCAGGATTTCCTTTACGACGAGCACGGCCTTCCAAAATGATGGTCATCGATACATCTGCTCTGCTTGCAATCCTGCTTGATGAACCCACAGCAGATGCATGTGCCATGGCTCTCGATACGGATGAACCATTGCTGATATCCGCCGGTACGCTTGCCGAAGCTGTGATCGTAGCGCAAAGACGTGGCCGCAGCCGGGAACTCGAGATGCTGATCGAAGGGCTGAGCGTCGAAATCAAACCCGTTACTGCTAAATCAATCCGTGGCATTTCGGAAGCCATCGCATCTGGGGAAAGGGTATCCACCCCGCCGGGCTGAATTTCGGAGACTGCTTTGCCTATGAGCTGGCAAAAGCTGAAGGCTGCCCTTTGCTTTATGTCGGCAACGACTTTTCGCAAACAGATATCAGCGGCCTCCTGTAAGGCTCAAACCGGCGCAATCATTTTCGGCGGCGTGAAATCCGGAGCCACCAGTCCACCTGAAATCAGCAGTTTCGCCGCGTCTTCCGGTGTCATGTCCAGCATCACGATCTTGTCCTTCGGCACGAACAGCAGGAAACCCGCCGTCGGCACCGGAGTCGGTGGCAGGAAGACGGCAACCATCTCCTGGCCCATCTCGTTGAAGCGATGGGCAAGCTCTCCCTTGACCTCCGAGGATACGAATACCATCGCCCAAGTGCCGGGTGACGGAAACTCGATCAGGCCGACCTTCTTGAAAGAGTTCGAATGCTCTTTCAGGACGGATTCGAACAGCTGCTTGATGCTCTTGTAGATCGGCCGCACCAGCGGCATGCGGTTGAGAACGGATTCGCCGACGCCGACGATCCATTTGCCAATGAGGTTGTTGCCGAGAAAGCCGATGAGTGTGATGCCGATGACGGCGATCAGCAGGCCGAAGCCGGGGATCGCCACATCGAAATATTGCTCGGGATCGTAACGGGCGGGAATATAGGGCTTAACCCAGCTATCCGCCCATTGCAGGAAGCTCCATACCAGCCACATGGTGATGGTGACAGGCGCAAGGATGAGGACGCCCGTGAGGAAGCTGTTGCGCAGACGGGCTGCGAATGAAATTTTGACTGGAATATCGGTCATTTACCGTTCGGAATTAAGCGTTGTCGCTATCGAAACCCGGATGAAAACCGACAATGCCGGATGGAGTTCCGCCATGCAAGCGAAGAACTGTGAAATATTCGTCAGGAATCCCCTTGCCGCTCAGGCCCTCAACATGGCGAAAACCGAAGCGGCCGTAATAGTCCGGATCGCCAGCGACAACTGCGCCAGAAGCACTCAGACGGTCCAGCGCGGCAAGCCCTTCCCGAACCAGCCCTGAGCCGACACCCTGCCTTTGCCGGTCCGGCGCCACCGATAAGGGCGCAAGACAGAACCAGCCGGTCTCGCCGCCCGACAGTGTTACCGGTGAAAAACCGATATGGCCGATGATGCCTTCGCTGTCCTCGGCAACCAGAGAAACAGCCAGCGCACCGGCCTTGCGAAGCCGTTCGATGATCACATGTTCCGTCTTGTCGCTGTAATCGACGTTACGGAAGGCATCTTCCGTAACGCGAGCAATCGCCTCTTCCTCACCTTGCCGCTCCGGCCGGATGATCATTCCACCGTCACCGATTTCGCCAGATTGCGTGGCTGGTCCACATCCGTGCCCATGAAGACGGCGGTGTGATAGGCCAGCAGCTGGATCGGCAGCGAGAAGACCATCGGCGCGATCAGCTCGTCGACATTGGGCAGCGTGATCGTCGCCATGGTGTCGAGCTTGGAGGCAGCGGCACCCTTCTCGTCGGTGATGAAGATGATGCGGCCACCGCGCGCGGCCACTTCCTGCATGTTCGAAACGGTCTTTTCAAAGAAGCGGTCATGCGGTGCGATGACGATGACAGGCATGTTTTCGTCGATCAGTGCGATTGGCCCATGCTTCAGCTCGCCGGCTGCATATCCTTCGGCATGGATATATGAAATTTCCTTGAGCTTCAGGGCGCCCTCCAGCGCCAGCGGGAAGCTGGTGCCGCGGCCGAGATAAAGTACATCCTTGAAGCGCGACAGATCGCGCGACAGCGCCTCGATCTGCGGCTGGATGAGGTTCAGCACCTTGCTCATGATGCGCGGCATCTCGATAAGCTGCTGCACAAGCTCCTTTTCCTCGCCCGGCTTAAGCGTACCGCGCGCCTTGCCCGCGGCAACCGCGAGCGAAGCGAGCACGGCAAGCTGGCAGGTGAAGGCCTTGGTGGAGGCCACGCCGATTTCCGGGCCGGCGAGGATCGGAAAGATCGCATCCGATTCGCGCGCCATGGTCGATTCACGTGTATTGACCACTGCGCCGATCTTCAGTCCCTCTTGCTGGCAGTAACGCAAGGCCGCCAGCGTATCGGCGGTTTCGCCCGATTGCGAAATGAACAGCGCGGCCTGCGTGGGAACGAGCGGTATCTCGCGGTAACGGAATTCCGATGCGACATCGATTTCCACCGGCAGGCGCGCGTAACGTTCGAACCAGTATTTGCCGATCAGGCCGGAAAGATAGGCCGTGCCGCAGGCAGAAATGGCAAGGCCGGAAAGCCTGGCGAAATCGATTGCCGTGTCGGCATCCTTCACGGTTTTGGAGGCGAAATCCACATAGTGGCTGAGCGCATGGGAAATGACTTCCGGCTGTTCATAGATTTCCTTTTCCATGAAATGGCGGTGGTTGCCCTTGTCGACCACGAAAGCCGTCGCCTGCGAAATCTGGCGCTCGCGTTTCACCGGGTTGCCGGAGAAATCGATGATTTCCGCACCGTCACGGGTCACGATGGCGCAGTCGCCATCCACCAGATAGGTGATCTCATTGGTGAAAGGCGAAAGCGCGATCGCGTCGGACCCCAGAAACATCTCGCCCCTGCCGTAACCGACGGCAAGCGGCGGGCCGGAGCGCGCCGAAAGCAGCGTATGGGGATCGTCCTGAAACATCACCACCAGCGCATAGGCACCGGTCACGTGGTTCAGCATCTTCAGCATCGCCTCGCGATGGCCAAGCCCTTCGCGGGTGTATTTTGCCAGAAGCTGCGCCACCACTTCGGTGTCGGTCTGGGTGGTGAAGGTTGCGCCCTCGGCGCTCAGTTCCTCGCGCAATTCGGAGAAGTTTTCGATGATGCCGTTATGAACGACGGCAACGCCTTCGACGAAATGCGGGTGGGCGTTGGTTTCGTTCGGCACGCCGTGCGTCGCCCAGCGCGTATGCGCGATGCCGACGACACCTGGCAGCGGCTTTTCAGAGACCAGCTTTTCCAGATTGAACAGCTTGCCTTCCGCCCGGCGACGGTCCATCGCGCCATTTTCGATGGTGGCGACACCCGCCGAATCGTAACCGCGATATTCGAGGCGCTTCAGCGCATCGACAAGCCGTTCAGCAACGGGCTGCGTTCCGACAATTCCGACAATTCCGCACATATATTTCTCCAGACGGCGATCTCTTCACCGAAACTTCCAGAGTATTTCCGCCTTTCCCTGAAATGCGAAAATACACCACCTTTTTTTTCTGATGCATTTCCGGACGTAAAACCGCTGCGCACCTTTACTGGAAATGCTTTAACCGTTTCTCTGAAATCGGCAATTATCCCGCCGGTCACTTTCAGTATCGCTCGGTAACGTCATCTAAGAGGATTTTTTCTTCGCTTCCTTCAGCGCTTTCGCCCGCTCGCGCAACGCGACCGCCCTGCCCGGTTTCACCTCCTGGCGCGCGCGCCCGAAAGCCAGCGCATCGGCAGGCACGTCATCGGTAATCACGCTGCCGGAGGCGATATAGGCCCGCTCTCCAATGGAGACGGGAGCAACCAGCGACGAATTCGAGCCGATGAAGCTGTTGGCTCCGATCCGCGTTTCGGACTTGTTGTAACCGTCATAATTGCAGGTGATGGCACCCGCGCCGATATTGCTGCCTGCACCCACGAAAGCATCGCCGATATAGGTCAAATGGTTGACCTTTGCGCCCTCGCCGATCTCGGCCTTCTTGACCTCACAGAAATTGCCGACCTTGGCGTTGGCGTGCAGGTTTGCACCCGGACGCAACCGCGCAAATGGACCGACAACCGCACCCTGGGCCAGATAGGCCCCTTCCAGATGCGAAAATGCATGAATGATCGCACCCGGCTCGATCGTCACGCCGGGACCGAAAACGACGTTGGGCTCGATCAGGACATCCTGACCGATCTTCGTATCGAAGGAAAGGAATACTGTCTCAGGCGCGATCATCGAAACGCCGTCGACCATCAATTCGTGACGGCGGCGCTCCTGCCAGAGCCTCTCGATGAAGGCGAGTTCAGCGCGGTTGTTGCAGCCGGTCAATTCCTTTTCCGGCGCATCGATGGCAATGGCGCGGCGGCCGAGAGAACGGGCGATCTCGACGATGTCAGTCAGATAATATTCGCCCTTCACATTGCTGTTGCCGATCCGATCCAGCAGATCCAGCGCATTGCGGCCGTTGATGGCCATCAATCCGCTGTTGCACCAGGTGACCTTGCGCTCCTCGTCGGTGGCGTCCTTTTCCTCGCGGATCGCGACCAGCTCGCCATTCTCGACCAGAAGCCGCCCGTAACCCGTGGGACGGTCAGTATGGAACCCGATAACGGCGACATCGGCACCGTCGGCAATCGCCTCGCGCGCCCTGTCGAGCGTGGCTGAGGTGATGAGCGGCACATCGCCATAAGCGACGATGACATCGTCAAAACCGCGTTCGATCGCCTCGCGTGCGGCAAGAACCGCATGCCCGGTGCCCTTGCGTTCCTTTTGCAGGAAAGCCTCGACCTGCAGGCCCTTGAGACTTGCCGCAGCAGCGACATTGTCGGCATCGCGCCCGACCACCAGCGCCACCGCGCCGACGCCCGCTCCAGCAACAGCCTCCACCACATGCCCGATCATCGGGCGTCCAGCGACCGGATGAAGCACCTTGGACTTCGAAGACTTCATGCGCGTGCTGTCGCCCGCTGCGAGAATAACGGCTAGAGAGCTGCGCTCCATAAGACCTCCAACACCCCGTCACCGGCCACAGGCGGCCCGGACAGGGGCAATGTTTGACTTTACGCCGGCCAGCACTGCGGACGGGCGTATGGGTGATTTCTTTCCGGCACTGCTATAACGGCGCCCCACTTAAGAAACCATGCAAATCTCCACCAAATTTCCACGCCGATTTTCATCAAACGTGATCAGCGGCAGGCTGGCATGATCTATGGGCGGGAGTTACGGGCCGTGAATTCGAGTATCTGCTGACGGCCGTTTTCAATCAGCCTTTCCATCTCGCGCCGGGCTGCCCCCTCATCACGCAGGCGAAACGCTTCAACGAGTCGCAGGTGAGAGGCAGACACGTCGGAAATCTCGTTGGGATCGGCTTCCGGGTTGCTCATCCGGAAAATGCCCGCCAGCGCCGCCTTTATCAGCGAACCGACGGTGCGCATGAACGGGTTGCCGGACATTTCGGTGATGAGAACGTGGAAATTCATATCCGCAAGCGCGCGCTTTTCCTTGGAATAAGCCGTGTTGCCCATCTCGTTGGCGTAAGCGACAAGCCTTGCGATATCGGCGTCTTTTGCCCTGGCGGCAGCAAGACCCGCGCCATAGGGTTCGAACGCCTGGCGGATATCGTAGAGATGCAGCAGGAATTCCTCGCTGACACCAGCCTCGAAGTGCCAGAGCAGCACCTCGCTGTCGAACATGTTCCAGCTTTCGCGCTCCGTCACACGGGTACCGATGCGCGCCTTGGGGGAGATCATGCCCTTGGCGGTGAGCGTCTTCATCGCCTCGCGAAGCACCGTTCGAGAGACTTTCAGCCGCTCCATCAGCTCGGCATCGCCCGGCAGGATGTCACCCGTCTTGAAAACTCCGGACACGATATCGAGACCGAGCTTGTGAACGACCTGAGCATGATTTGTCCGCAACTTTCGAAAACCGATCGCCGCATCGAGCATTCCGCGCTGCAAATTCCATGTCCTTCCGTTCGGTTGAAGATGTAAAAATCGCGCCTGACTTGTGTAATCCAGGAAAGCAGCCCGATTTTCAACGCAGAATACAGTGAAAAACATCAACGCGCGTGAAAAGCAAAGCCAAACTTCGTTCGAACAATAAAACACATCAAAATAACAAAGACCGCGCATGAATTGCATGCGCGGTCCCGTTAGCAGCTAGTACCTGCGTGTCACATTATTGCGGCAGCTTGTCGTCCACGCCGGCAACGTAGAAGTTGAGGCCGAGCAGCACGCCGTCTTCAGCCTTCTCACCCGCCTTCAGCCATTCCGAACCGTCCTGCTTCTTCACCGGACCGGTAAAGGGGTGCAACTCGCCCGACTTGATCTTGGCTTCGGTTTCCTCAGCCATCTTCTTCACGTCATCAGGCATGTTGGTGTAAGGCGCCATGGTCAGGATGCCGTCCTTCAGGCCGTCCCAGATGGATTCGGACTTCCACGTGCCGTCAAGCAGGGCCTGCGTGCGCTTGATGTAATAAGCGCCCCAGGTGTCCTTGATCGCGGTCAGCTGTGTCTCCGGACCGGCCTTGATCATATCGGAAGCCTGACCGAAGGCCTTGATGCCGCGCTCGGCTGCAACCTGCATCGGAGCAGTCGTATCGGTGTGCTGCGTCAGGATATCGACGCCCTGGTCGATAAGCGCCTTGGCGGCATCGGCTTCCTTGCCGGGGTCAAACCAGGTGTTGGCCCAGACGACCTTGACCTTGAACTCAGGATTGACGGACTGCGCGCCAAGAACGAAAGCGTCGATGCCCATCACCACTTCCGGGATCGGGAAGGAAGCGATGTAGCCGGCAACACCCTTCTTCGACATCTTTGCGGCGATCTGGCCCTGAATGTAGCGGCCTTCATAGAAACGCGAATTGTAGGTTGCGACGTTTTCGGCGGTCTTGAAGCCGGTGGCGTGCTCGAACTTCACCTTGGGGAACTTCTGGGCAACCTTAACGGTCGCATCCATGAAGCCGAAGGAAGTGGTGAAGACCAGCTCACAGCCGGAACGTGCCATGCGCTCGATGGCGCGTTCGGCATCCGGGCCTTCCGGAACGCTTTCGAGGAACGGCGTTTCGATCTTGTCGCCGAAATGCTTCTGCAGCTCTTCGCGACCGATTTCATGCGCCTGCGTCCAGCCGCCATCGGTGCGGCTGCCGACATAGATGAAGCAGACCTTCTTTGCGTCGGCGGCCTCAGCCGAAGAAACGACGCCTCCAAGAGCCGCTATGGAAGCAGCAAGTGCGATGACCAGTTTTTTCATTTTTACCCCTGTTTGGTTTGGAGACTGGAAGTTTTTCTCACCGGTCCGGCACGAAGGATTTGCCCAGCGATGCCGGCGTGTTGATCAAGGTCGTGCGGCGATTATGCGAGATGATGACCAGCACGACAATAGTTGCGATATAGGGCAGCGCCGAAAGCAGTTGCGACGGCACGCCAATGCCGAATGCCTGGGCGTGCAACTGCCCGATGGTGACAGCGCCGAACAGATAACCGCCTGCCAGCACCCGCCATGGACGCCAGGACGCGAAGACGACGAGCGCCAGTGCAATCCAGCCGCGCCCGGCCGACATGTTTTCCACCCATTGCGGCGTATAGACCAGCGAAAGCTGCGCGCCGGCAAGCCCCGCGCACGCACCGCCGAACATGACAGCCAGATAGCGTGTGCGGATGACGTTGATGCCAAGCGCATGGGCAGAACCGTGATTGTCGCCGATGGCGCGGATCTTGAGACCCGTGCGGCTCTTGAACAAAAACCAGCTTATGCCGGCAACGAGCGCGATGGACATGTAGAAGATCAGGTCTTGTCGGAACAGCAAGGGGCCGATGAAGGGTATCTCCGACAGCACCGGAAAGACGATGGGCTGCAGCTTGACGCCCGGCAGGCCAACGAAGCTTTCGCCCAGCATGCCGGAAACGCCAAGACCGAGAATGGTCAGCGCAAGGCCAGTCGCCACCTGGTTGGTAACGAGCGTCAGCGTCAGGAAACCGAAGAGCAGCGAGAAAACCGCGCCCGACGCGATACCGGCCAGAATGCCAAGATAGGGCGAACCGGTCATATGCGCGGCAGCGAAAGCGCAGACCGCACCCATGATCATCATGCCCTCGACGCCGAGATTAAGGACGCCGGAGCGTTCCGCCACCAGCTCGCCCGAGGCGGCAAGGACGAGCGGTGTGGCGGCAGTGATGACCGTGAGAAGGATGGCCTGAAGCATATCCATCATGCCGCTCCTTGGCTGTTATGCGCCTTGCCGGTGAAGACGACCCTGATGCGGTAGAAGATCAACGTATCGCAGGAGAGTACGAAGAACAGCATCAGCCCCTGAAACACACGCGTCACCTTGTCAGACACACCGATGGAAAGCTGCGCCGCCTCACCACCAAGATAGGTCAGTGCAAGCACCAGCCCGGAGAGGATGATACCGAGCGGATTGAGGCGGCCTAGAAAGGCGACGATGATGGCGGTGAAGCCGTAACCCGGAGAAATGCTGGGCTGAAGATGGCCGATGGAGCCGGAGGCTTCCGAAATGCCCGCAAGCCCGGCAAGCGCGCCGGAAAGCAGCATCGAAAACCAGACCATGCGGCTCGATGAGAAACCGGCAAAACGCCCTGCCCGCGCCGATTGGCCAAGAACCGTAACCTCGAAGCCTTTCAGCATGTAACGCATCATGAACCACAGCGCGATGGCCGCTACGATGGCAAACACGAAACCCCAATGCGCCCGGCCCGATGCCAGCATTTCCGGCAGCACTGCGCTCTCGTTGAAGGGTTTCGTCTGCGGGAAGTTATAGCCGCCCGGATCGCGCCAGATGCCGCGCGTCAGCCAGTCGAGAAAAAGCTGCGCGACATAGACCAGCATCAGGCTGACGAGGATTTCGTTGGTGTTGAACTTCGTCTTCAACAGCGCCGGAATACCGGCATAGAGTGCGCCACCGATGGCGCCCATAACCAGCATCAACGGCAGGATGAGTGGCGAATGCCAGTCCGGATAAAGCACCGGCAGGATGGAACCGGTGATCGCGCCGATGGTGAATTGTCCTTCCGCGCCGATGTTCCAGTTGTTGGAGCGATAACAGATAGACAGGCCAACCGCGATCAGGATCAGCGGTGCGGCCTTGATCGCCAGCTCATGCAGCGACCAGACCTCCAGCAGTGGCTCGATGAAAAAGGCGTAAAGCGCATCAAGCGGATTTTTACCGAGTATGGCGAACATGATGGCGCCGACGAGCAGCGTCAGCACCAGTGCCAGAAGCGGCGAGAGAAGGGTAAATAGCTTCGAGATCCCTGCCCGTTTTTCAAGCTCAATGCGCATGCTGGGCGGCTCCTGACTGTGTGTGGACGCCGCCCATCAGCAGGCCGATCTTTTCAAGCGTCATGTCTTCCACCGGATAGGCCTGCGAAAGCTGCCCATCGGAAATGACTGCGATATTGGTGGCGACCTCGAAGATTTCATCGAGGTCCTGGCTGATGACGATGACGGCAGAGCCGGCTTTGGCGAGATCGACAAGCGCCTGCCGGATACGGCTCGCCGCCCCCGCATCCACACCCCATGTTGGCTGGTTGACAACAAGCACGGCCGGTTGACGATCCAGCTCTCGCCCGACGATGAATTTTTGCAGATTGCCACCCGACAGAGATCCCGCCAGCGGATCTGCCCCGCTTTTGCGCACATCCATGGTTTCCGATATGCGCCGCGCCGCCGCCTTGATAGCTGAACCCCTGACGATGCGCAGAAAACCGCCCGTCAGAAAGGCCTTACGGTCGGAGCGCGCCCGCGCCAGCAGAAGATTGTCGGAAAGGCTCATGCCGGGAACCGCGGCATGGCCGTGGCGCTCCTCGGGTACGAAACCGGCGCCCATCAGCCGTCGGCCATTGATGCCGATGCGGCCGACCGGCTTGCCGCGGAGATGGATCGCATCATTATTATAGACGGGATATTCGCCCGAAAGCGCATCGAACAACTCGCCCTGCCCGTTTCCGGCAACCCCGGCAATCGCCAGCACTTCGCCGGCGCGCACAGTCATGGAAACCGCTTTCAACGCCACGGCAAAGGGCGTGCGTGGCGCAACGGAAAGCCCCATGACTTCGATCTGCGGTTGACCGAGGGCGTCGCCCGTCGGTCGCGAAACGCTTGCGACATCACTGCCCACCATCATGCGCGCCAGAGATGCCGGTGTTTCCTTGCGCGGATCGCAGGCGCCCGTAACCTTGCCATGGCGCAGAACGGTGGCGCGGTCGCAGATACGCTGCACCTCTTCCAGCCGGTGGCTGATATAAAGCACCGAACGGCCTTCGGCCTTCAGCTTCGCCAGCGTCTCGAACAGCTTGTCCGCCTCCTGCGGCGTCAAAACCGAGGTCGGCTCGTCGAGAATGATAAGGCGCGGGTTCTGCAACAGGGCGCGCACGATCTCGATACGCTGGCGCTCGCCAACCGAAAGATCGGCGACATGCGCATTGGGATCGAGAGGCAGGCCATAGGCGCGCGAAAGCTGTTCCGCTTCCTTGGCGATTTCCTTCAATGAAATTTTCGGGTCTAGCGACAGGGCGATGTTTTCAGCAACCGTCAACGCCTCAAACAGGGAGAAATGCTGGAAGACCATGCCGATGCCGAGCCTGCGGGCCTCGCTTGGCGAACCTATGGAAACCGGCTGACCCTGCCAGACGATATCACCCTCGCTCGGCGAGAGCACGCCGAACAGCATCTTGACGAGCGTGGACTTGCCCGCGCCGTTTTCACCCAGAAGCGCGTGGATTTCGCCCGGCGCTATATCGAGGTCGATGCCGTTGCATGCGGCGAAATTGCCGAACAGCTTGGTCAGCTTGCGAACGGACAGGAGAGGCACGGCCTCCGGCGCCATAGTTCCAGTCACGAATTCCCTCTCTACACCGGCTACCCATGCTTTCTTCGAAGCATTTCAGCAACCGTGGTCATTGTTCCCAATCAGGCTACAACACGTATGCAATGCTGCGCGATCATGATTTATTGATAACTGTTTTGCTGCTGCGCACAACTGAAAAAGACGTTGCTTAAATGCAATTTGCACAAGCAATAAACGGCTTTACGCTTTTCTTATTTCGCGCCGAGCGCGGGGAAAAACTGCAATATTCCGCCGATGCAATAGAGATAAAGCCCGCTCGCCACGAAGCCGATCACCGCCCAGGACGGCGTTTCGAAATGCATCAGCAACGCATAACCGCCAAGCGCGCACCAGACGAACACGATTGCCAGATTAAGCGGTCGCAATCGCTTCACGCGCACCGGATGCAGGAAATTGATCGGCAGGAATGTCAGGAACACCGAGATGGTAACGACCGTCATGGCTGTTGTGGCGCTGGCATCCATGACGAACAGCGTGAACACCACCATGTTCCACACCACCGGGAAGCCGGAGAAGAAATATTCATCCGTCTTCATACCCATGTCGGCATAATAGATGGCGCTCGACACCACGATCATGCCAGCCGCCACGAAGGACAGCGGCTCGCCGATCATGCCGCTCTGGTAAAGCGCAAAGGCGGGCAAGAGCACATAGGTGACATAGTCGATGATATTGTCGAGCGTATCGCCGGACCAGTTGGGCAGAACTTCCTTCACCCGAACCTTGCGGGCGATGGGTCCGTCAATGCCATCCACCAGCAGCGCAAGCCCCAGCCACCAGAACATGTCGACAAAGCGGTGCTCGGAAGCGGCGACGACGCCAAGAAAAGCCAGAAACGACCCGGATGCCGTCAAAATATGAACGGAAAAGGCGCGGATTTCCGCGTAGGGAACACGCTTGTAGTTGAAAATTTTCATGGTCAGCGTCTGCGCCCCGCTTTTCATCCGCCCTGTTCATTCCGGTATGCGGCCATTCACCACGCTTTGCAACCGGCTGATCTGGCTTATCCTAGGACTAATATAGCGGTACAACCAACGAATGTGTACGCCGGGATGTTCCGGGGTCAAAGTGGATTTACCCGCGCAAAGCCTTTATGATGCCTTGGAAATAACAACGGATCAGGACCATGAGACACTTCGATATCGCCATTACCGGTGCGGGACTTGCGGGCCAGATTGCGGCCATAGCGCTTGCGCGGGCGGGCCGCCACGTGGCGCTTGTTGCGCCCTCCAGCGAAAAGAAGGACCGGCGCACGACGGCGCTGATGGACCAGTCGATCCGCTTCATGGACCGCCTTGGCCTCTGGTCGCGCATAGCCCCTGCCGCAGCCCGTCTTTCCACCATGCAGATCATTGACGGCACCGACCGCCTGCTGCGCGCGCCCACCGTGCAGTTCCGCTCCTCTGAAATCGGGCTGGATGCATTCGGCTGGAATATTCCCAATGAGGCGCTGCTTGGCGTGCTTAGCGAAGCGGTCGAACAGGAACACAATATTACCCGCTTCGAAACCACCGCCGAGACGATTGATATCGGCAACGACCGTGTATCGGTAACACTTGGCGATGGTGAAGCGCTCTCCGCCGATTTTCTGATCGGCGCGGATGGCAGGAAGTCGATGGTGCGGGATGCAGCCGCAATCGGCGTCAAATCCTGGTCCTATCCGCAGACGGCCATCGTTTTGAACTTCAGCCATAGCCGGCCGCACGGAAATGTCTCGACAGAATTCCATACGCCCACGGGCCCTTTCACGCAGGTTCCCCTGCCCGGCGACCGCTCCAGCCTCGTCTGGGTTGTCACTCCAGCGCAAGCGGAAGAGCTGACGGCACTGCCGCTTGAAGCGTTCAGCCTCAGGGTGGAGGAGCGCATGCAATCCATGCTCGGCGCCGTTACGGTGGAAGACAGCGTGCAGGCATGGCCACTGTCTTCCATGACCGCGCATCGCTTCGGCAAGGGCCGCGTCGCCCTGATCGGCGAGGCTGCACATGGTTTCCCGCCCATCGGCGCACAGGGTCTGAACCTCAGCCTGCGCGACATCATCGCCCTCACCGAACTGCTCGGCGCCGTCTCCGACCGCCCGATTGCGGCGGATGCCGGCAGCAGCTTCGACCGCAAGCGGCGGGCGGATGTCTACACCCGCACCCTCAGCGTCGATCTCCTCAACCGGTCGCTGCTTTCCGATCTACTGCCGGTGCAGATGGCGCGCGCGGCTGGTCTGCATGTGTTATCCGGCATCGGCACGCTCAGAAGCATGGTCATGCGCGAAGGCATCGAGCCGGGGCGCGGGCTGAAGGCCCTGCCCTCGCTGCTGTTCGGCAGCTTCAAAAAGGCTGGATGAAATAAACCACGCCCGTCAGCGTGAAGACCGAAAGCACCGTCGAAATCAGGATCGTCGCCGACGCCCTCTCCTGCCAGACGTGATATTGCTGACCGATGACGAAGACATTTGTCGCGGTCGGCAAGCCCGCAAGCAGCACGGCGGAATAGATCCATACCGGTTCGAACCGCCCGAGCGACGAGAGCACAAGATAAGCGGCAAGCGGATGCAGGATAAGCTTTGCCGGGACGATATAGCTGATTTCGACCGGCACCCGCTTCATTGGCCGCAGCGCCAGCGTGACACCCATGGCAAACAGAGCGCATGGTGCCGCCGATTGCGCCAGATAGTCCACCAGCCGCTGCACCGCCTCCGGCGGCTGCCATGACAGCGAAGCGGCCAGAAAACCGGCGATTACCGACACGATGAACGGGTGAGTAATGACCTTGCGCGCCACATCCAGCGCAAGCCTTGCTGCAGAGCGCTTGTCACCGCCCGCAACCGCCATCATCGCCGGTGCGACGATGAAATGGGCGGCGTTTTCGAGACAGACGATCAGCGCGACGGGCACTGCCGCTTTTTCACCGAGCGCCAGAAGCGCAAGCCCCGGACCCATATAGCCAATATTGCCGTAGCTTGCCGCGAAACTCTGGATCGTCGTTTCGGCGAGATTGTTCTTTCTCACGAACCGGCCTATCAGGAACACAGCCAAGAAAATGCCGTAGGTGCAGGCAAGACTGGCGGCAACGAAATCCATGCGCGTCAGTTCTTCCACCGGCGTTTTCGACACCAGCTTAAAAAACAGCGCCGGAAGCGCCGCATAAATGATGAAGGTGTTCAGCCAGCCCATCGCCTCGACCGGCTGTTTCGTTATGCGCGCCGCGCCGTAGCCGATGAAGATCAGGCCGAAAAACGGCAAAAGCAATCCGACGATATCGGCCACAGTCTTTCCCACGCGTATGAAATACGCGGGGAGGCTTAGCCGATTTTCATCAGGATCGGAAAGGTCTCCTGGAACCAGATCGCCACATTGGTGATGAAACCGGTCATGAAAGCGAGGCCGGTGAGCACCAGCAACACACCCATCAGCTTTTCCACAAGACCGAGATGGCGGCGGAAACGGACGAGGAAACGCATGAAGGAACCGGAAAAGGCGGCAGCAATCCAGAACGGCACCGCAAGGCCAAGCGAATAGACCGCAAGCAGCATCGCGCCATCGCCAACCGTGTCACGCGAGGCGGCAATGCCGAGGATCGCGCCGAGGACAGGACCGATGCAGGGCGTCCAGCCGAAGGCAAAGGCAAGGCCCATGACATAGGCGCCGGAAAGCGTGGCCGGTTTGCCCGCCCCCTGAAACCGCGCCTCGCGCGAGAACAGGCCAATGCGGAAAACGCCGAGAAAATTCAGACCCATCAGGATGATGATGAAACCGCCAATCTTGGCGAGAATATCGAGGTTCTGGCGCAACAGCGTGCCGATCGTCGAAGCACCGGCACCCAGCGCCACGAAGACCGTGGCAAAACCGAGCGTGAAGAAGAAAGCCGAAAACAGCACGGCCCTGCGGATTTCAGGCCGCGGCGCGGTATTCTCCGTCCTGAACTGCTCCACCGAAACACCGGCCATATAGCAGAGGTAAGGCGGCACCAACGGCAGGACGCAGGGCGACAGAAATGAAAGGGCACCGGCCAGAAGCGCGCTGAACAGGGAAATATCGGCAATCGACAAGAAAGAACTCCGCATTGACGCATGTCTCCCAAAAGCGGGAATCGGTTTTGGGATAACGTCACGCGCAAAAAGATAAGCAAGGTACGTCGCGATTCCCGAGATTCGCCGCGTTTCACGCTCTCATTTTGGCGCATGCCATTGCCGCAAAACGATTTCACCCGTTTGCCAGACATGTCTGAAGCCGCTTTTATCCCCAGCCGCCCCCTCTCTCCAATCACCTTTTCGGGGGTGCGACAAAAAAAACCGGATTGATTGTAGAAAGCGCTTTTTTTGGGTTGACCGAACGGATCGCTCTACCTATGTTCCGCGCACTTCCGAAGGGCATCCCAGCCCCGACACGGGAGAGCGTAGCTCAGCCGGTAGAGCAACTGACTTTTAATCAGTAGGTCCAGGGTTCGAATCCCTGCGCTCTCACCACCTTCATCAAAGATATCAGTAAGTTAAGACGCATAATGCTCATCGATATGTTCGCTGGCGGTAACGATATGCGCTTGCGCCGCGTGACTTGAAGTTGCGTTACGACAGATCTCGTCCCTGAAACTGCCTCCCAGAATAACGCAAATCGCCGCCCTCCCCGACACGCCGTCCCCTGGCTCGCGAACCGGCCGATAAGGCCACTCAATGCAAAGCATGGTACGATGGCGTGTGCTAATACCTGATCCGTGTAGGGGCGACCTTCGGTCCGGAGGCGGTCGTCGGATTGGCGCGAGCCAAGGGAGAAAGAGCAATGGCAACCCATATCGAAGACGACAGTGACATGCTCATACCTCAGGATCTGGCGGAGGGAGCGAGCCGTTATCTGGGAAAACCGCTTGAGCTGCTGCCGGACAGGGAAAAAGCAATATTTCGTCGTCTTGCAGCAAGGCGCACCATCTCGGCGGACGCGAATGCGGTTTTCGACGAGAGACTGACGCCCGGCCAGCGGCTTGCGGATGCGGTTGCCAAATTCGGTGGTTCCTGGACCTTTATCCTTATATTTGCGGCTTTGCTTGCGATATGGCTGAGCGCAAACATCATCGCGGCTTCGAACGCCTTCGATCCCTACCCGTTCATTTTCCTCAACCTCATCTTATCCATGCTCGCAGCGGTTCAGGCGCCGGTGATCATGATGAGCCAGAACCGACATGCGGCCAAGGATCGGATCGACGCCGCACATGACTACGAGGTCAATCTGAAGGCAGAGATCGAAATAATGGCGCTGCACGATAAGTTCGATCGGATGCGCTCTATCGAGCTGAAAGCCCTCGTCGATAAACAGCAGCAGCAGATCGACCTTTTGACAAAACTCGTGCTGAAACAACCAGGCTAGAAAATTTACGACAAAATACGGAAAATCGCGCCCGCGCGCCGATTCCATGTGCAACGGAACGCGCTTTGTGTGCCGGTGGTACAGTAGCAGCTGCAGCACTTCATGGATGGTTTCCAGACAAGCTATGTGCTTGCGCATCCCTCATATAGAGCGCAGAATAAATCAATCGCAGCATTTGAAGCGGGCGCTGTTGTGTGAAGGTGCATCTGCCTTGGCCCCAACCAAAGGAGGACGAAATGTCTTCCATCAATCGAAAACGAAATGTCGATCCAGATCGTGCGCCCCTGCTCGTCAAGGCGATCGACAGGCTTGAAAAAGATGCTGCAACGTTATGCGGTTCGTCGAAACTCGACGCGTGCAGGCGAGTTCTGATCGCCGCCATTCGGCGTGGTTCCGGCAGGCGTAAACCAATCCCGGCTGCGTCGGCTCCTCACCATAAGAACCGGGACATATTTCGGTCTACCCAAAAATCCGGAAGCCCGGCTGTCGAGAGATGGGAAAATGAAGGCGGCGCGATCAGATGATCGTTGTCACCTGCCCAGAACGGAGTGATCATCATGGCATCAAGTGTCCATCTGGAAGAAATGACATCGGCGGAATGCATCGCATTCCTTTCCCGGATGAGCTTCGGGCATCTTGCCTGTATCGATCATGACAGGCCCTATTTGGTGCCGATCCATTTCGTGTTTCACGAGGGTGGAGTCTACAGCTTCTCGATGATGGGAGCCAAGATAGAGAATATGCGCCTGAACCCTCATGTTTGCCTTCAGGTTGATGAGGTCAAAAACACCAGCACATGGACAAGCGTAATTCTCCATGGCCTCTATCAGGAGCTTGAAGATAACGAGCAATGGCAAAGCGAGCGGATCTACGCCTGGTCTCTGATCCAGAAACACCCGAACTGGTGGGAGCCGGGAGGCTCAACGATCCATCCGCACGAAAATGGAACGGACTCCACCAAGCCGATTTTCTTCAGCATCCAAAAAGAAAGCCTCACGGGCCGCAAAGCGGTCCAGAGGGAAGATTTCGTGCGTTAAGCGGCCTCCCTCTACAGATAGGCGTACACATACCGCGCAATATTGTCATAAAAACTGGAGAGATAGGCTGGCACCCGGTTCAACCGGGCGAATTTGCTGCCGCGATATTCCGCGCGCGTTCCGACCAGCGTGTCCGGATCGCCGAAAGGCAGAAAATCCTTTTCGGTGACGTAGACATGCGTGCCGTAACCCCAGCCGCATTCCAGCGCCCGGTCGAAAGGCAGCGTCATCACCCTTGCCGCTTTCAGAAACTCCTCCGCTCCACCGCGTGAGATGATATAGCAGGCCGACGATCCCTGTGGCCCGTATATGCAGCGCCCCAGCTTGTCTCCGAGAGCGCTGGTCTTCCTGGCTCTGAAACCTCTGTGGCGGTGATTGGTCAGCTTTACGATGGAATTCTCAGGCATGATCGCGATCATTGCCTTGACCCGATCGGAGAAGTCAGGCGTGAAGGTAACATCATCCTCAACGATCACGGCAACCGGCGCATCCGTGGCGAGGAAAATCTCCAGTGCCTTGATATGGCTGGCATAACAGCCATACTCCCCAGGCAAGGCATGACGGCCGTTGCGAAGCTCAAAGCCGCGCCTGTTGAAATCCGTCCATTCGGCAGCGGGAATGGTCTTACCGTCAACACCTTCCACCGGGCGCAAATCCAGCCCAAGACCTGATGCTCCGTTCAGCATCTTTTCAAGACGGGCGCGCGCTCTGGCGATGGAGATGATGTAAACGGGAAAAGCGGATATCGGCAGCATTCGGAAAGCACCATGCGCATAGAGTCGGGAAACCGTCTCCTACAGCATGTGGCGCACCCTGTCTGCATGCCGTGATTTCCACGCCGGCGAAATTTCGGGCGAGCAACGCGCAAGCTTTGACGGTTCGAGAATGCGGCGCGAGATTATTTACGCGGGGCGGTGCGGCGGCAGCGCCAGTTCCAGTCTCTGGCTTCGCCCGTATCCATGTGAACCGATTCGGTGTGGCAATAGGTGCCTACACCACCACGCTGCGGCATCGAGCGCAGATAGGACGCAAGCTCCCATTTGGAAACGCCCTTGATCTGAATGTCGGCTGCATCGCAGGTGTAGTGCTTGGAACCCTGCCTTATGCCCTTTGGCGGGCGATAACCCGAGGTGACGATGGCCGGGCTGTTGTAGTGGCGCTCGACATCCTTGATCATGCGCACCAGTTCCGGCTTGAAACAACCGACTTCAACATGATCGGTCTGCAGGAAAAGCCCGTTCGGAGAAACTCGAGTGAGGCCGGAGAGCGAGGCAAGCTTCATCAGGCCGGCCGGCTGGCCATCCTCGTCTTCGAGATGCGCATCGTCGAATTCGTCAGACATCATCGAACGGCCGGAAAGCGCTATACCCATCGTCCTGTCCGACCCGCCGGAAAGCGCGGCAACCTGCGTATTCTCCGCCGTACCGTTTTCGATCATTTTCGGAAGGCGCTTCTTGGCCGCACCGGCGAAGAAAGCTGCCAGCGGCACGACTGTGCCCTCACTTTCCTGCCCCTCGCCTGCCCGTTTCCCGGCTCCAGAAGACTGCGCTGAAGCAACTGCGAGCTGTTCCGACGCATTTTGCGGCGCTGGTACGGGAACAGCCTGACGGTTTTCGCTGTGCTGTTCTGCCGGTACCGGCACGGCAGTCGGCACTTGTCCCGTTGCGGATACCGGTTGCGGCTGTGTCGCCTGCACTGGTGCCGAATAGACGCTGCTGACGGCGGGCGCGATCCCCTGAGAAGGTGCGCCCGCGGCGGCTGTAGCTCCCGCCGCAACGGCAGGTCTGCTTGAATATATGCTTGATGTACCCGCGGAAATCGCCGTCGGCTGCGTCGTCAGGCCGCCAATATCGGCGGCGGCACCGTAACCCTGTGCGGGGCCACCGGGCGCCTGCGGCTGGGCCGCAACGGCCCCGCCGGTTGCGGAGGCCACGGCGGGATCCACATAATGCCCCTGCTGCTGTTTGGCGGCCGGATTATGAACCGCCGATGCCGCCTGCGCCTTCTGCTCGGCGGAAATCGCCGGCTTTTTGCTGTTGGCAGCCATGTCGTCATCCGTCACCGCTGAAACGCATCCGGCAAGCCCGAGCAACGAAACCGCGACAACAAGACGCTGACAGGCAACGCGTCCTTTCGCGCTATCGACAGCTTTCATGGGTGGCCTCCGTATCTTGCATTTACAACAGCAGCACGGGAACGGAATCGTCTGCTTTTTCAAAACAGGACATGCCGTTTCGATTCGCGGACTATGCCTCAACCCATCCGGACAAGGCAAGAGTGACCGAAATCGTCGCTTCTGGTCGGGAAAACCCCTACCAGGAACCCGTATTCTGCATAGATATCCACGGTTCGGCTGGCGCGAGGCTTTCGCCCTTCTGCAAGATTTCGAAAGAAATACCGTCGGGCGAACGAACGAAGGCCATGTGACCGTCACGCGGCGGCCGGTTGATCACGACGCCATTTTGCTGAAGGTGGGCACAGAAGTCGTAAATATTGTCGACCTCATAGGCTAGGTGCCCGAAATTGCGGCCGCCGGTGTAATCTTCGGTGTCCCAATTGTAGGTGAGTTCAAGGGAAGGCGCCTTTTTTTCCCGCGCCGCAGAGACATCGTCGCGCGCTGCAAGAAAAACCAGAGTGAAACGGCCTTTTTCGTTTTCGATCCGGCGTATTTCCTCGAGACCCATCAGGTCGCAATAGAATTTCATTGATTCGCCAAGGTCTTTGACGCGAACCATCGTGTGCAGATACCGCATTTTCTTCCTCTCCAATACACTTTTCCGGGCCATAAACGCATGATCGCAAGCCCCGGACAAGGACGGCGACATAAAAGCAGCTACGCAAATCAAAAACTAGGGCTTGCGTGGAACCGTTACCAAGATGTTAATCTGGTACACAGGAATCAGTTGACCGGTGTGTGGCGCGTAATCGAGGGGTTGGCAGGATATGGCTGATAGGATGTCATCGAAAACGATAGTCGATGTCGAGGACCTTTCGGCCGATGCCGTGGACCTGACCGAAATCACCGGCGCGGTGAAATGGTTCGACGTTGCCAAGGGTTTCGGCTTTATCGTGCCTGACAACGGCATGCAGGACGTGCTGCTGCATGTCTCCTGCCTGCGCCGCGATGGGTATCAGACCATTCTCGAGGGTACGCGCATCGTTGCCCTCATCCAGCGGCGTGACCGCGGCTTTCAGGCCTTCCGCATCCTGTCGATGGATCAGTCCACCGCCGTTCATCCGTCGCAGCTGCCGCCGGTTCGCACCCATGTGCAGGTCACGCCGTCAAGCGGGCTTGAGCGTGCAATCGTCAAGTGGTTCAACCGCACCAAGGGCTTCGGCTTCTTGACGCGCGGCGAAGGCACCGAAGATATTTTCGTGCATATGGAGACGCTGCGCCGCTTCGGCCTCACGGAACTGCGTCCGGGCCAGGTGGTGCTGGTGCGCTTTGGCGATGGCGACAAGGGTTTGATGGCGGCGGAAATCCACCCCGACAACCCGGCCCCGATCGGGATGTCGCACTGATGGCCGCTGTGTTTCGCAACTTGATGAAGAGCGCCGTTCTGGCGCTTCTTTTTTTCACGCTCTCAAGCGCAGCACAGGCTCAACAACAGCAGACGTTTCAATCCGAACCGCTGACGATAGAGACCGCCTCCGGAGAAACCCACGAATTTGTTGCGGAACTGGCGCTGGACAACGCCCAGCGCGAACAGGGCCTTATGTTTCGAAAGTCCATGCCGCTTGGAAGCGGTATGCTGTTCGATTTCGGCAAGGAGCGGGACGTGGCCATGTGGATGAGGAATACTCTCATTCCGCTCGACATGCTGTTTATCGCCCGGGACGGGCGCATAACCCATATCCACGAAAACGCCGTGCCACATTCAGAAGCGATCATCAGCTCCCGTGGGTCGGTCAAATTCGTGCTTGAACTGAATGGCGGCACTGCCAAACGCTACGGCATCAAACCGGGCGATGTGGTTCGCAGTGCACAAATCGGCAACCGGAAATGACATTGCCGCGTTACTGCGTCTGAAAAGGCCGGACGACGTTTCGCCCGGCCGTCAAGATCTCAGTAGACCGGCTCGATATGGCTCAAAATCCGGCAATTGGAAATGGATGCGGCAAGATTGATGGCAATGTCGATTGCCTCGACCGAATCAGCCGTCCCTTCAAGATAGATCACGTCATTTTCGACGGTTGCGGAAATCCGCGACTTCTCGAGACCGTTTTCGAAAGCCAGCGCAGAGGTGATGGCCTCGCACACACCCGCCATGCGGTCTCCAAAGAAGCTTTCCTGAATGCCTGACAAATTGAACATGTGCGTTCTCCTTCTTGGCTATTACAACGCCCGAATCACGATTTTGTTCATCTCCGGTTCATCAATTCGTTCATCTTCCATTCATCTTGGCAAATTGGAACCCCCTTCCCGATCACATTTTAGGTGATCGGGAACCATTTCGTGAGGTGAGCATTTCGCGCATGGGAGTGAAATCTGCCGTCAAGGCGCATGAAACAGGGAGGAGAATGACATGCTGATTAACAAAACGGAGCCGTGTCACCACGCCTCGTGGATGAAGCCGGTGGCGATCCACCTGCCGCTATCCGCAGCGGTGGAAATCTACAGCCCTCTGGTGGCGCTGGACATGCTGATGTACCGCTGGCCGGACGAACACGGACCGGAATATGAGGACGCACGCAGAAACTGTCTCGATGCTATCGCCGGAAAATGCGACATCGAAAAAGCGCGGGAATCGTTTCTAGTCGCAAGCAACCACGCGCATATTCTGAACATCCACTAGGTCGTCACGCGGAAGGCTTTGTGAATATTATCGAATAAATATCAATCACTTACGTGACAACAATCGGATGAGCGGGAAGTTGATCTGCGTTCATCAACATGCCTCCAGAGGTCAAAACAACGGGCAATCCACCTGCGTGGATCGCCCGTTTGATTGAAGCCTGAGCGTCGTCCTATTCAAATGGCCGGGCGAACACGTATCGGGAGGTTGCTGTGAGATACACCGTCTTAATTACCCCCATGCACCGGCAGTCAATACTCGGATAGATTTCTGTCTTACAATCGGTGTTTCGACGCGACTATTCCTGATAGCGCGACACGCCCGCTTCGTCGTTATCGCATTCAACCAGGCAAACAACCGTCTCCCCTAGCGAACAGGTAGTCTGCAAAAACCGTTCACGCTTTCTCGGTAACAAACGCGGCATCGACCCGTGCGCCAGAGGCGCATGAACGACCGAAGTCGGATCCCGGCTGCAGAACATGACATGTAACTGTCATGCAAACGTTATAATCCGCAATGACGAATTCCATGGAATCGGTTGGCGGGTAAACCGCTGAAAGCTTGGGAGTGGAACTGGCCAGCATGGAAACTGTTTTTGCCCTTTGCGCAATTCTGCTCCTCGCCTTCAATCTTCTCGGCGTCGTTCTGGCAGGCTGGCGGCTGAAAAGACGCGATACGGACAACGCACTTGTCCGGCAGAAACCGCCGGTATCGCTGGTGGTGCCGCTGCGCGGCATCGAAACTTTCACGCCGCTGACGCTGTCGCGCGCCTTCCAGCTCAACTGGCCGGACTATGAGCTGCTGTTCTGCGTCGCCGACGAGTTCGATCCCGTGATCGAGGAAGTGCGCAAGGCAAGCGCGGCCTTCCCCGCAGTTTCAGCGCAATTGCTCATCGGCGATGATCGCATCAGCGCCAATCCCAAACTGAACAATTGCGTCAAGGGCTGGCGTGCTGCTCGGCACGAATGGGTCATTCTGGCCGATTCCAATGTTTTGATGCCGCAATCCTATATCGAAACCATGATGTCGGCCTGGCGGCCGGATAGCGGACTGGTCTGCTCGCCGCCACTCGGCTCCCGGCCGGATGGCTTCTGGGCGCATGTGGAATGCGCCTTCCTCAACGGCTCGCAAGGCCGCTGGCAATATGCGGCGGAAGCCATCGGCATGGGTTTCGCGCAGGGCAAATCGATGTTGTGGAACAAGCCATTCCTGGAAGAGCGCGGCGGCATCCGCGCGCTCGCCGCCGAAATCGCCGAAGATGCCGCTTCCACGAAGCTGGTCAGAAATGCCGGTCGCAAGGTACACCTGGTGTCGGCTCCGTTCGAGCAGCCGCTCGGACAGCGCCATGCCGGTGAGATCTGGTCGCGGCAGACCCGCTGGGCGCGGCTGCGGCGCGTCACCTTCCCGCAATATTTCGCCCCGGAAATCCTCACCGGCGCGCTTCCCCCGCTCCTCTTCGCACTCGCTGCCGCCGTTGCCGCGGATGCGAACCTTGCCGTCACCGCGATTGCCGTACTCGCCATCATGTACGGCCCGGAACTGGCGCTCACAGCTCTCAACCGGTGGCCGGTATCACTCTATAGCCTTCCGGCAATGGTCGCGCGGGATGTCATCATGCCATTCGTCTGGGTACGCAGCTGGATCGGCAGCGCGGTTGCATGGCGCGGCAATGTCATGACGATCGGCACGGCCGAAAGCACATTGGCCGGACCTTCAGCGGACTGAACGGAAGCTTTTATTTGAAGGGGTTACACCGACAAGCGAATGTTTCGCTTTAAATGGTCGGAGTGGAGAGATTCGAACTCCCGACCCTCTGGTCCCAAACCAGATGCGCTACCAGACTGCGCTACACTCCGCCGAGGCGATGGCTGGGGAATACACGGTTCACCCGCAGTCCGCAACAGGGAAATTCATCTTTGTTGAGCCCATTGCCTCGATTATTGAAAACTCATGCAACGCGATGGGACCGTGAAGAGGCCGCAAGGGATAATCGTCTTGACTCTCACATGGAGTCGGTCCATTTCAAATTCAGCGTTCCTGACACGATTTGGTTATTCTATTCAGGTACGTGAATAGTA